>JAZRMM010000022.1:0-7013 GCA_045647535.1 Alistipes sp. | reverse complement strand
CCATATCGACGTCGAAACCGATATCGGCATAACCCGTTGCTACTACCTTAGCACCACGGTCGTGACCGTCCTGACCGAGCTTAGCGATCATAATACGGGGCTGACGACCCTCCTTCTTTGCGAATGCCTCAGCCATCTCCTTAGCCTTAGCAAAAGTTGCGTCTGCTTTCACCTCTGACGAATATACACCTGAAATTGAACGAATTACAGCCGAATAACGACCTACTACAACCTCGCAAGCGTCCGAGATCTCACCCAGAGTTGCGCGTACCTTAGCTGCCTCAACAGCCAGCTCCAACAGGTTGCCCTGCTTGGTCTTAACGCACTCGGTGATTGCTGCCAGAGCCTTCTGAACAGCTGCCTCGTCGCGGTTAGCACGCAGCTCCTGCAAGCGCTTGATCTGCGACTCGCGTACTGCGGTGTTGTCTACTGCCAAGATGTCGATCGGAGCCTCCTTCTCAAGACGGTACTCGTTCACGCCGATGATCTTCTCAACGCCCGAGTCGATACGAGCCTGCTTACGTGCAGCAGCCTCCTCGATACGAAGCTTTGGAAGACCTGTCTCGATAGCCTTAGCCATACCACCGAGCTGCTCGATCTCCTGGATGTGAGCCCATGCCTTGTGAGCGATCTCGTGTGTGAGAGCCTCAACATAGTATGAACCTGCCCATGGATCTGCAGAGCGGCAAACGTTAGTCTCCTCCTGGATGTAGATCTGAGTATTACGAGCAATACGAGCCGAGAAGTCGGTAGGAAGGGCGATAGCCTCATCCAACGCATTGGTGTGCAATGACTGGGTGTGACCCAAAGCTGCACCCATAGCCTCGATAGCTGTACGTGCTACGTTGTTGAATGGATCCTGCTCGGTGAGTGACCAACCTGATGTCTGTGAGTGGGTACGCAATGCCAAAGACTTAGAGTTCTTAGGCTCGAACTGCTTAACGATCTTAGCCCACAACAAACGAGCGGCACGCATCTTAGCAATCTCCATGAAGTGGTTCATACCGATTGCCCAGAAGAATGACAAACGTGGTGCGAAGGCATCGATAGACATACCTGCGTTGATACCAGCGCGCAAGTACTCGAGACCGTCAGCCAAGGTGTAAGCCAACTCGATATCTGCTGTAGCACCAGCCTCCTGCATGTGGTAGCCAGAGATAGAGATAGAGTTGAACTTAGGCATGTTCTTAGATGTGTACTCGAAGATATCAGCGATAATCTTCATTGAGAACTCTGGTGGGTAGATATAGGTGTTACGCACCATGAACTCCTTGAGGATATCGTTCTGGATAGTACCAGAGAGCTGGTCGAGGGTGCAACCCTGCTCCAAACCAGCAACGATGTAGAATGCCAATACTGGAAGTACGGCACCGTTCATGGTCATAGATACTGACATCTGATCCAATGGAATACCATTGAACTACACCTTCATATCCTCTACAGAGCAGATAGACACACCAGCCTTACCTACGTCACCAACTACGCGTGGGTGGTCGGCATCGTAGCCACGGTGTGTTGCAAGGTCGAAGGCTACAGAGAGACCCTTCTGACCTGCTGCGAGGTTACGGCGATAGAATGCGTTAGACTCCTCAGCAGTAGAGAAACCTGCATACTGACGGATAGTCCAAGGACGCATAACATACATTGTTGAGTAAGGACCACGCAAGAAAGGTGCAATACCTGCTGCATAGTTCAAGTGCTCCATACCCTCGAGGTCGGCAGCTGTGTAGTTCTCCTTTACAGGGATACGCTCGGCAGTCAACCAATCCTCCTTGGGAGCGTTCTTCTGGGCGCAGCACTCAACGGCTGCAGCCTTATATTCTAGATCTGAAAATTTTGCTCTCATAGCTATAAACTGATTAGATGCCCAACTTCTTTAAGTAATCCTTCAAGGTCTCCAAAACGTTGCTCTTCACGTTGATGAAGTTTGTGATGCCCTGTGCCTCGAGCTCAGCAGCGCATGCTGGCGCACCTGCAACAACAAGGATAGCCTTGTCGCCCAAGAGCTCCTTAACGCGTGGAGCTACTGTAGCGTAGTCATCATCCGATGCACATACAACAACGATCTCAGCCTTTGATGCCAAAGCTACCTCAACGCCCTCCTCAACTGACTTGAAGAATGTGTTATCCTCAACACGGATACCTGCGCAAGCGAAGAAGTTGCAAGAGAACTGAGCGCGTGCACGAGCCATACCCAAGGTACCGCAAGTGAGCATGAAGGCCTTAGGAGTCTTACCCGAACGGTCTACCTGCATACGCATAGCCTCGAATGCCATAGCGCCACGGTAAGGAACGAGTACGTTGCCCTCCTGAGCCTTGCGAGTAACCTTGCACTCGCAGATAGCCTCGTCAGCAACCTCAGTGAAGTTAGGATACTGGTTAGCACCAAGCAAGATAAGACGACGTGTAGCGATTGACTTATCCTTAGCCTCAGCAGATGCCTTAACACGACCTACTACGAAGCCCTCCTGGAAAGCAGCGATATAACCGCCCTTATCCTCAACCTCGCGGAACAATGCCCAAGCCTCGTTAGCGATGCTCTTAGTGAGCGACTCGATATAGTATGAACCACCAGCTGGGTCGATAACCTGGTCGAAGTGTGACTCATGCTTCAACAAGAGCTGAGCGTTGCGAGCGATACGCTTTGAGAACTCGGTTGGAGCCTCGAAGCAGTAGTCGAATGGAAGCACCTCCAAAGAGTGTACACCAGCGATAGCTGCTGACATAGCCTCGGTAGTACCACGCAACATGTTTACGTATGGGTCGTAAACGGTCTGGTTCCATGTAGATGTCACAGCGTGAGCGTACATCTTGCATGAGCAGCCCTTAGCAGGGTTGTAAGCCTTAACGATGTTAGCCCAGAGCATACGTGCTGCACGGAACTTAGCCATCTCAAGGAAGTAGTTAGATGTAACAGCGAAGGTGAAGCGAATCTTGCGAGCAGCCTCGTCGATAGTAAGACCCTTCTCCATAAGCTTCACGAGGTACTCGTGAGCAACTGCGAGGGTGAAACCGAGCTCCTCAACGATGGTAGAACCAGCGTTAGAGAATGTAGCGCCCGATACGTTAACCACCTTAACACGCTTGTACTCGGCAGTAGCCTTGATAAGCTCTGCGATGGTGTCGATGCAGCTCTTCTCGCCAGCCTGACATGGGCACTCGCCCTTGGTTGAGAGGCTCTTGATGATTGGGTCGATGCAGAAGTTGATGCGAAGCTCGTCCTTAGGCTCAGCAGCATACTTTGCCAACACCTTGTTTGCCAAAGCAGCCAAAGCCTCAGCCTCGCCACCGCAGAAGGTGAGCTCAACAGCTGTAGGCACGATGTCCTTCAACAAAGCATCAACATCTACCTCGCAAGCACATGACTCGCAGAAGCAGAAGCCAAGTGAATCAACACCTGAGTTAAGAAGCTTCAAAGCCTCCTCGTTAGCCTCCTTAGCGCACTTTACTGCGATAGTCTGGTGTACACGCCATGTGTTGTCCTTAGAGACACCACGAACGTATGGGAACTCACCAGCCTCAGCACCAAGATACTCTACCTCGGCGAGGTTCTCAGCACGGTAGTAAGGGCGAACATTGAAACCCTCACCAGTCTTCCATACCAACTTGCGCTCATAATCAGCGCCCTTAAGGTCAGTTGTGATGACGGCCTCCCACTGCTCAGTTGAGACTGGTGGGAACTCCGCGAACAACTTTTCTTTGGTATTAGCCATAATTGTTTTAGAGTTTTAGTTTATAAGTGTGTGATATACAATTTGTTGCAAATTAACACTACGCGCACATACGCGTACAGCACTACAAAGTTAATAAAATTATCTTCAAAAAACAAATTTTCGCATCATCACAATAAAACAAAGAGTGTGTCCAACATGTAAAGCGGACACACTCTATCTGTTAAGGGGTTGTATATTTTAAAGTTGATGTTGCGCCTTTAGATAGGCTATCAGCCTCTTAGCTGGTTCATACAACACTGCGCAGATAAGTAGTCCTATACAACAATTCTTAAGCAACATCAGTCCCTCGAAGAGACCCTTGTCATTAGGCTCCATAGCCTTTACCATAGCATTAAATTGCCTTGTGTCAAGCAGGTCAGAGCTAAGATTATAGAGGGCTATAAGTATGATCGCAAGAATAGATATAGAGGCGAGCGTACTGCGACGTAATGAGTAGACAAGGAGCAACAACGACGGTACAAGCATACATGAAACACCATTGATAAGCATCCAATTACCATAATCCACACCATCCAAATCAACACGATAAAGATCCCCCAATGCGAAATAGATACCAAGGCACGCAACAACAACTGCTATCACATCAAGACGCACCTCATGGCGACTACCACCTGCGTTATAGCCAGTGAAAAATAGCGTTAGGGCTGATGATGCAATAGCTCCATAGACTATTACATCTCCTTTAACCTTGTCAGCCAAAATCACAACAGTTATCATCAAGATAATTGACAACAGAGAGGATATGAATGCAGCGGCATGCTGACGACATACCACGAATATAAGCGTTGCGTATATTGCGATTTTGAGATATAGCGTCACATCACTATCAAACGTCATTAAGCTACTGGTTATAGTATGGTGTCCATTCTTTACGACCAGCGCTCCGCCACATTCGCCTAACACGATAGCTGCTAACGCAAAGAATATTGGAATACTAAATCTCCAACTATCCTTCTCATTACTTCTATCTTTGACTACAAGTACTATCAGAAATACGACCAATATCACAGCAATAACAAGAGTAGTGATTGGTCCAAAAGTTAGCGAAAAATCGCTCGATTTAAGGACCCAACCACAATAAATATAATCATCCATTCCATGCTTAGTACACATAGCAACGATAGTAGCCACAACAGCAAAGAGTGCCGCCATGAGCGATGCTCTATATCGTTTGAGAGCCACACAAATAAATCCAACTATAGATGCAGAGAAAGTAGCAGAATGCATAAGATAATCTTCAAGGTTTAAATCTTTGACACCAATTTCTCTTAGTATATTTTTATTAGTACATTCCCACTCAGGATAGATCATTGGCACTGCCATCAATAGCGCAAATAGCAAAGCGAGAAACATAGAAGAGTACTCGTTAGTAGAGGGTTTCGAGAGATTGCTAACAGCGCTACGACAACATATCTTATCAACAACAGCACCTACGCCAACCATGATAATTCCAAATATTGACATAAGATGATAAGTCCCAAATGCAGACTCCATATCAGCAAGAGGATCTATCTCAAAAATATCATTTATACCTATACGCATCAAAATAGTTGCTATAAGCGTTCCTATAGATAGCAATATGGCCATATTGTGATTACGACGTATAACCGCTACAACAAGCACCACAGAGAGCGCGATATAGATAAGCATTAAGGTTGGCGATAACATCACATCATCATAGGTGGGCTCCTTACTCATGGAATATACCCCATAACTAAGCAATTGACTATAAAAGTAACTCGCAATCATGTACAATGCCACACCAACTAGCATCAGACATTGCGCTATCCTTCCACCCCAAAGCAGACCATCCACCTTTAGTTTTGGATACTCGACGCGCGATTGCGCCGACGCCCCTCTACTAACATTCTCGCTCTCGCTAATATGAGGCGTTGGTTGATGTTGCTCCGATTTGATTGTCTGCTCAGGAGCATAACCTTGAGGCTCAGCCGGCTCGTTATCGGGTTGCTTCATAGGGACACCTGACCAAGCAGAACTTACAGGAAAGCCACATTTGGGACATTGAGAAGCATAGGACGAAACCTTATTGCCACACTCGGGACAGTAAATAAGTGCCATAATATTTGGGTTTGGTTGTAAAAAAACGGTGCTAATAGCTGCGAGGTTCCTTCACAGCTATAACAAAGGTAAGCTATTTCGCTTCAATATCCAAATTTTTGTATTGGCAAAATAGAATTATATTCTACATGGAGGCTCCAACAGCAACGGCACTACAGCATGGTTAGCACAAAAAACAAGGGGCGGCATCTCTGCCACCCCTTAGGAATATCAGTCGTGTATCGACTACTTATTCTCCATCTGAGCCTTGAGCTCTGCAAGACCTGCGATATCGCCAAGAGTAGTCTTCTCAACCTGTGCGTTGATCTTCTTAACGCTTGCCTTAGCAGCGTCAGCATCAGCACGACGAGCAGCCTTCTCAGCAGCAACCTCAGCACGCTTAGCCTCCTCGAAGAGACGGCTGTGTGAGAGGGTGATACGCTTAGTAGCCTTAGAGAACTCCAACACCTTGAACTCAGCAGTCTCGCCTACCTTCAAAGTTGCGCCATCCTCCTTAACTGCGTGGCGTGCAGGGCAGAAGCCCTCGATGTTCTCGCCCAAAGATACAACAACACCCTTGTCGTTAGCCCCGGTTCCAGTACCCTGGTGTACAGAGTCAACACCGAACTGGCTCTCGAAACCGTTCCATGGGTTCTCCTCGAGCTGCTTGTGGCCGAGTGAAAGACGACGGTTCTCCTTGTTGATCTCAAGAACAACTACCTCAAGCTCAGCGCCAATCTGAGTGAACTCTGATGGGTGCTTAACCTTCTTAGTCCATGAGAGGTCAGAGATGTGTACGAGACCCTCGATACCATCCTCGATCTCTACGAATACGCCGAAGTTAGAGAAGTTGCGAACACGTGCAGTGCACTTTGAGCCTGCAGGGTACTTCTTCTCGATCTCAGCCCATGGATCTGGAGTAAGCTGCTTGATACCCAAAGACATCTTGCGCTCCTCGCGGTCCAAAGTAAGAAGAACTGCCTCGATCTCGTCGCCCACCTTCATGAACTCCTGAGCTGAGCGCAATGGCTGGCTCCAAGACATCTCTGAAACGTGGATAAGACCCTCAACACCAGGAGCTACCTCAACGAATGCACCGTAGTCAGTAACAACAACTACCTTACCGGTAACCTTGTCACCAACCTTGAGCTCTGCGCTAAGAGCCTCCCATGGGTGAGCTGTAAGCTGCTTCAAACCAAGAGCGATACGCTTCTTAGCCTC
>JAZRMM010000021.1:0-77599 GCA_045647535.1 Alistipes sp. | reverse complement strand
GTGTTGATCTCGCCTGTCTGCTCGTCGATACCGAACATATAGATGCGGTAGTCGGTCTCTGGGTACAAGCCAGTAGCCTCGAATGGGCGTGAGCCCTTGCTTGCAACAACCTGGAAGCAATCTGCAAGGTTAGAGTAGTAGCCATTGTCTACATACCACTGTGCAGCCTCCATCACCTCAGCCTTAACCTCCTCGGCAGTAGCGTCAGCCTCGCATACATCTATATAATATAGAGCAGAGATAGGCTCAACATTGAGCGACGCCTTAACACGGTAGTGAGTAATCTTGTCGATTGTAAGCTCGAACTGAGCCTTTACATTAGGATCGTATGGCAGAGTGTGGATCTTCTCGCGCTTAACCTCAGTAGTAAACATACCATACTCATAGCCGAAGGCGAGAATATAGTAGTCTGCATCGCTCTCGTCGAGAAGCACATAGCCGTCGTAGTCACCAAAGTGAAGGTAGCTTACGAGGATGTTTGAGTCAAGGTTATTGTAGTAGTCGAGCAACACCTCATCTGTAGCACCCTCTACCATTGAAGCGGGAAGCACAAATGCAGCATACTGATCCATGTTTGTTGTAGAGATGCTGAACCATGCACGGTCGGTGTTAACCTCTACATCGTGGATTGTAAGCACATTGTCAGATGGCTCTACGGGACCTGTTGTGAATGTTGTGTAGACAAGGTCAGAGATAATCTCGCCAGTGTCGGTCACAGCACAACCATAGGCGTAGAACTCGGTGTTACCATTAAGCTCGAACTCCTGTGTTGCAGGGCCGAAGAGAGTAATCTCTGCCACTGCCTCCTCTGGAGTGTAACCCGCGAAAGAGCCATAGTAGATAGCATTAGAGAGGTCCACCTCGATAAGACGCTCAAGGTACATCTCAACAGTCACACCTGGCGACTTATCCAATGCGCTCTTCATGTTCTCCACCGAGAAGTACCACGCAAAGTAGCGAATATTCTCTGGTGTAGGAGTTGTGTGCATCTTAACATATGGGCCGTTGATCTCGAACTCAAAGTTGATCTCAACCTCTACATCTATAACCTCACCACTCTGAGTGATTACGATATCGTCCTTAAGTTTGCCGTAAGTAAGTGTAATCTTAGAGATACGCTGTGAGCCTGTGGTGTTGGGGTCTACCACGAAGCTAACCTCGCCCTCGTCAGATAGATCAAACGAGTGAATCCACTCATCCTGAGCCTCAGCCTTAAGCTCGCTACCATCGGGATTCTCGAGGGTGTAGGTAAAATAGTAGTCACCACCCTCAGCCTTAACCTGAACATAGTTGTCATCGATAGACAACTCCGCAGGCACGGTTGGAGTAGGATCTACAGGCTCATTGTTTGGCTCGTTACAAGCAGCAAACATCGCAGCTGCTGCCATTGAAGCGAGCATGAATTTAAGATTCTTCATCGTTGTATACTTTTAGAATTTGCGCATTGCGCGAACTCGGTTGTAAGCCTTCTTATCGTGGCCATAATCTGCGAAGTCGCCAGTTGCGAAGCTGATAGCATAAGCGCCCTGAACACCGAACTCCTCAGATGACCAATATGCCTGGTTCATACCTGTAGCGATAGGCTCATAACCCATCTCCTCGAGGGTTGCGTTAATAGCCTCTACATTCTGAGCTGCATAGGCAAGCTCGGTAGGTGCTGGAAGATACCATGATGAAAGGCCAAGTGCATTCTTGCTGTCGCACCATACAACTGCGGGATAGAGCTCCTCCCAGTTCTCCTGCGACTTGATGTACTCGGTATTGCGCGCGCCATTCTCACGTGAGAACTCGCCACCATACACAATCAACATGATATAGTCAGTAGACCACTGCTCATAGCCCTCATCCAAAGAGATAAGGAGACCATGCTCACCAGTCTCGTCAACATGAGCGATGATACCCTCAGCCAAGCCAGATTTGTAGTACTCGCCAGCCTTGTATTTAGGCTCTACAGGCTCTTCGCCGCCACCATTTGGATCCTCAGTAGGCTCCTGTTCGTTGCCCTGTCCAGGGTCTACGGGAGACTCTGAACAAGCGCATACGAACATTGCCATAACTAAGAGGATAGGTAGAAACACTCTCTTCATAGTTTACTGCTGTGGATAGGTTGTACGAATAATGGTGTAGTTACCATCTGGATCGTAAACAGCACCAGCATAGTAGATCATATCACCTGAAGCGTAGTTGTAATCGAAGATAGAGAAGTATGTCTGGTTAGTAACCTCGTTTACATATGTAGTATCGTTAGCCTCCTGGAGGTAAGCAAGAAGATCAGCATCTGACATATTGTAAACTGTAGCATCGTTGATGATGTGGCTCATAGCGAACTTAGACACAGCAGTCTCATCGTCGATATAGAACCAAGCGCTAATGGTAGTACCCTCCTTGTTGAAGAGAATCTCCTCTACCTGAGGACCCTCTTTAACCTCCTTAGTGCGGAACTCCTTGAAGAACACCTCAGTTGTGTATGTACCATCTGGCACCATACCTACAGCGTAAACGATGTACTGAGTATTAGGCTCAAGATCAGTGATTCTCCATGAGTTGTAGCCAGTCTCCAATGCACGTGACAACCACTCCTCGCGGCTCATCTTTGCAGGATCCCACAATGAGTCGATAAGCTCATCGTTGTAGCGCTTGATTGCATCCTCGTTGCGACCATAATCGCGGTATACAGAGTAAGGGATTACATTGAACATGTGAGGCATAGGCTCGATGTATGGCTGGAACGATACAGAAGCCTCTGTTGTAGTAACCTCTGCAACAGTAACGATGATGTCAGCATCTACCATGTCAGCCTCCTCAGTGCGGAACTCAACCTTAGTAAGAGGAGTTGTAACCTCGCCACCGAAGTAGCCGAATACCAAGCAGAAGTAGTCCTTGTTAGGAATCATAGGGCAGTCGTTGATGGTTGAGGTACCTGAGTACATGTGCTCACCGATCTTTGAACCCTGAGCTGCGAGGATGCCGTTGATAATCTCCTCGTCTGAAACGAGCTCACCGTTCTCATCAAGGAAGTACTCCTTAAGCTCGAACAAAGCAACGTATGACTCATTGTGGTCAGGACGTACGTAGAATGTTGCACGGTCGTCCTCTACATAACCCTGAGTAACCTCGAATGTGTTAGTAGCAGGAGCCGCTGTCTTAACCTCGATTACAGAAGCCTCGGTAGTTGTTGTACCATCAGCACCGATACCGACAGCAAATACGAAGTATGAGCTGTTAGCCTCGATACCATCCTCCAAAGTGAAGTCATGAGCAATAGTGCCGTAGTTTGAGATAGCACCAACTGCATAAGAGACAGTCACGCTATTCTCCGTAGCCAACGCTGGGAGGTACTCAGCCATAAATGCTGGGATGTTTGCAGCATCGCTCAAGCAGTACTCCTCGTACATCCATGCTGGGAACACATCGTAGTAGTATGCTACAGTGTCGTCCGATGGAATGATAGTGATTGAGAATGAGTTTGCAGTTACATTGTCACCAACCAAAATGTCGAAAGTACAATCGAGCTGCTCAACCTTGGTAGTCTTGAATGTAAGCTTGTTTACAGCAGTCAAAGCCTCACCATTGATGTCCATACCGTACATGTAAAGTACATACTCGGTGTTAGGCTCAAGATACTGATATCGCCACTCGATGTCACCAGTCAAAAGGTTGTCAGCCAAGAGCTGTGCGAGTGGTGTTCCGTAGTAATCTGCCATATACTTGAGATAATCAATGTCTGAAGCGAGAATCTCCTCGTCAGTCTCTGGCATATCCTCAGTAACCTGGAGCTGATACCAGTAGGTCATCTCTTTGTTCTCAGGCTCGATTGTAAGGAATACATCACCAGAGTGAATAGCATCAAGTGTTACGGTGAAATCCTCCATTACGAAAGGCTTACCCGCCTCAGGCTTAGTTGGAGTCTCTGGAGTTGGCTCCTCTGGGCCATTTGCTGGGTTCTCACAGCTCACCACACCAAAAGCGAGCATAGCAAGAACTGCCAACGATGATAAAAACTTTACTTTTCTCATAGTTTGTTTTGGTTAAAAAATTAATTGTGTAAATTATGTATTGTCAATTTTATGCAGCTATTTATTTATTCTTTTATTAGTACAATATGTACACACCAATAATAGCATCTATAATATTTCTAAAAAAATTTAATTATCAAGACTTTAACACATCTGAAATTGAACGCGCAAATATAAAAAGAAAAATTCTAAAACTGCAAAAAAAGTCGAATATTTTCAATCTATTATATCTTTTTCACCGCCATAGTTGCATAGTTATCTAATGCCATATACCGTAAAAAAACATCGCGCACACCAATGAAAGATATACGCGACATTAATCTAAATAGAGTTGTCTTATAGCTCCGATAGCGACACAATATTGTTCAGCACAGCATAGATTGTCAAGCGGCCAATAGAGCGAGTTTGCAGCTTTTCGGATATGTTGTTACGGTGAAATATTACGGTAGTAAGCGAGATATTCAACATATCGGCGATCTCCTTATTTATATATCCCTTGACGATTAGAGCCAAAACCTCACGCTCACGAAGCGATAGAGCGCCCTTGGTTGAGGGAGGGTGCACATCATCTGTTGCAGCACCGCCCTCTACCCGATGACCTTGGGGATGACCAGCATGATGGATATGTAGTATCTGACGCACGATATTTGCCTCAGTAGCAGTTGCATTGATACACCTAAAGCCCAAGGCTACAAAGTGCGACGTATCGCCCTCGGTAATAACAATGGTACGACGAATATTGGATTTGAAGAGCTCCATATTTCGAAACGCCACATTAGCCGAAACAAAGCAGTGCACCACCATTGGCAACTGAGCCTGTTGATACTCCTCGACATTAGCGAAGCAACATACTTCAACACCAGGCACAATATCGGATAGCAAAGAGCGCAATGCCATAGCACTGAGCCTATTCTCCGATATTATCACTAGATGTGGCATCATACTCAATACGGGCTATTTAGTCTCGATATAGACCTCCATTACACGGCCGTTACCCTTGATATCTACATCACCCATTTCAGCGGGCACAAGCACCACCTCGCCCTCACGAAGAGTCTCCTCCACACCATCGGCAACAATGGTCATATCACCCTTAATAGCGATGTAGATAACAAACGAGTCGAGCATCGAGCGGTCGAGATTCTTCTCACCAGCGATATCGTGAAGAGCCATGGTGAAGTATGGCGACTCAACGACCTTAGCCGAGCCACCCGCAGGCAGATCATACTTTTTATGCAATAGATCGGCATCGGCCTCAAAATCGATAGCATCGACTGCAAGTGCGGTATGAAGTTCACGACCCTTACCCGAAGCATCTACCCTATCCCAATCGTATATGCGATATGTTACATCTGAGGTCTGCTGCACCTCCACAACCTCGAGGCCAGCACCCAGGGCATGAACCGTTCCTGCAGGGATGAAAAACAGATCACCAGGCTTAACCTCAATGCGATTGAGGAGTGGCTCAAGGCGCGACTCCGACACCGCCGAGATATACTCCTCACGGGTGATATTGAGGTCCTTGAAACCAAGATAGATAGCAGCACCAGGCTTGCAATCCACAACATACCACGCCTCGGTCTTACCAAAGCTATTGTGACGCTCCTCAGCAAGTTCATCATTGGGGTGTACCTGAACAGATAGCTTATCGTTGCAATCGAGGTACTTTATAAGCAGAGGGAACTCCTCGCCATAGCGCTCAAAGATCTCCTCACCAACAAGCTCACCCATATAGACCTCAATAATCTCGTTAAGATTATTTCCCTTAAGGAAGCCATTGGCAACCACCGAAACATCACCCTTTACGGATGATAGATCCCAGCTCTCGCCATAGAGTTTATCTTTAGATAGGCGTGACGCAACCGCACCTTTCTTTCTAATTATAGCCTGACCTCCCCATATACGTTCCTTGATGCGTGGTCGGAATTTTATTGGATATAGCATTGCAAAAACAGTTTAATTGCAAAGATTTAAAATAATGATTCGACGTATGTTACAACCTCGTCGATAGATGGATTAAGACCAAACACCTTACTTGGCTTGAGATACCACAACTCGCGGCCACGCTTAGCATCCTCCTCACCAGCACCTGTGATATTGAGCATAATGCATGCATCCTTGTCAATCTCGCCAGCCTCCACCATCTTGATAAGTGAAGCGAGAGCGACACCTGGTGCAGGATAGATATCCACACCTTCAAGCTCCTTGAAGAGTTTACATGCTCGCTTAGATTGAGCGTTTGTAGCAACCATCACATTTCCATTTGTAGCCTTGAGTGCGTCGTAGAGACCACCTGCAATACCGTATGGTGGTTTACGATTTGAGAGCACCTTGGCATCAATAAGCTCGGCATCGCGACGAGCACGCTTCTCATCGTAGGGCAACATATCGCGCGAGTCAGCTCTCCATGCGTCGAACATAGGCACAAAAGGGGCATTCTGCGATACGATAAGCTTCATGAGGTTGCTACCATAGCGGCCATCCTCAATAAGACGCATATTAGCCTCCCATGCAGCAATTGCACCAGTACCACTACCTACCGCCTGGAAGTAATAGTCGGGAATACGGCCAATGGTTGTAGCGGCAGAGAGAACTGTGGTAGCCATACCATCACGGCGAGCAATATTCTTAGCACCACCCTCAGCGTAGAACTTCGACGATTTGAGGGCAAGATTCGAAAGGTTAATAGCATCGAAGTAGTCACCACCCTTCTCACAAGCTATGAGCTTCACACAGTCGTTAAGGGGCTCAGTAAACCACAAAGCATCGAGGTTGTCGTGAGGAACAGCCAACAATAGTTTGATATTGTTATCCGAACACACCTTGGCAAAAGCACGAGCAGTATTACCCGCCGATGCAACAACCAAGACACGCTCCTCGTGCTCATCCATACGAGCACACACGCTGTAGGCCTCGGTCTCCTTGAACGAACATGTGGTCATCTTAACACCCTTAGATGGAGAGTAGCCACTCAAGGTTATCCACAGATTGCTCAAGCCAAGATGCTTAGCAAGTGCCTCACTCTTATATGTCACAGGGACTGATGAGCCCTGGAGCATACGCTTGACGGGGAGCCAGTCACAGAACTTGTAGAAGCCATAGCTATCGGGCTTAACCTCCAACTCGCGCTTCTCGTATTTAGCACGCACTAACGATGGGGATCTATACTCCCTATCATCCAATATCCAGCCGGTGTCCTCAAACTCTCGACCAGTAGCCACGCAGGTGAGCGTGTACTTCGTAGGCTTAAAATTCTCCATATGTAGTTTGATAAGTTCTTCGTTTAAACGCCCGCAAATTTAAGAAAATTTCATGAACTAACAATCACTTACACCCGCTACCACAATAAAAAGTGAGGCTAATAAGTTGTATTTAGAAAATAATTTATAACTTTGTCATATATTAATATGATAGCTATAGGTCCATAGTGGCAGATTGATCAAAGAATATTTAGAGAAATACAAACAATAAAATTTAACACACCATGAAAAAATTTACAAAACATCTTATTCTAGCTATGGTGGGAGCTACATTCATGTTTGCTTGCGCCTCAGAGGAAAAGAAGCCTGCAGATCAGCAGCAACAGCAGAACGCTGGTAAGTTAGACCTCACAAAGATTGATTTTCCAACGTCAGTATCACTCATCGACAACAACATCAACGTCGACAACAACGCATGTGCAGCACTCTTTATCAATGTTGACCAGATAGTAAAAAAGAGTGGTCTTACAGAGAACCAGCGCAAGCTACTTGCTGCAAATGCTATTGGCGACATCGAGAATGAGTTCTTGCAGAACTATGTCTACAACAGCATCATCAACCTAAACAACAGCGGCGTCAACTTCAACACACCATTGTTTGCGACCTTCAATGCTGGTTATGTCAACGGTGAGCCTGTATTGGAGATTATAGCTACAGCTGCAGTGTCTAACGAGCAGACTCTTAACGAGCTATGCCAAAACACCGGCATCTATATGTCAAACGACAACGGCGCACACTACTTCACCACTTCAGACAACGGAGTACAGATTGTATGTGGTTACAACAATAAGAACTTGGTTTGGGTGGCAACAAACAGCAACGAGAACTATACATACGACCTGTTCGAGAAGGCTGTAAACAACACAAACATCAACCTTTCAGCATTCGCATCTCGCGATGCAGCTATCTACATCGACTACGAGAGACTATATGCTAGTTTGCCAGCTATCAACGAGGCATCGAACAATCGTTCGAATTACGAGGATGATTACTACTATGAGGACGACTACTACTATGGGGATGAGGTAGTAGTTGCTGAGCCTGACTACTATGGTGAGGAATCATACAACAATGATTTTATTTCTCCCGAGATCAAGCAGATAATCTCTGAATATTATAACGACTTCAAGGGATTCAAGATGATTATTGGCGTTACCTTCGAGAATGGCCGCATCGTCCTTGACGCTCAGACAGCCGGTCTTGATGACCTCATCGCTAAGTACAACATCTTCAAGGCCTCTAATGCAGCTCACCTTAAGTACATACCAAGCAATGCATTCCTCTTTGCTAACATGGGTATCAATGGTGATAAGCTTGCCGAGATTATCAACAACATCATGACTCGTGAGGTTAGAACAAATCTCGCATACCAAATGGGCATACCAACAAACGACTTTGCAACAATTATCACTATCGCAACTGATGCAATCAAGTCAATTGATGGCGACATCACCCTATCGCTCAACGACATGCTCATCAGCACTACCGTTGAATACGACTATTACTACGATGAGTACTACGAGGATCAGAAGCTTACTAGCCTCAATGCAATGGCTATGGTTAACACCGACTCGAACTATATCTTCGAGAACGTTAAGCTTATCCCATACGATGTTATTCCATTCAAGGCTATAAATAACGGTTCGCTCTACACAGCAAATCTTAACGGCCAGAATCTTAACATCGGCCAGTTGGGCAACACTCTCTACGCCGGCATCAACACCTCTTGCGAGAACATCCCACAGCAGAGCATGTCACAGAAGTGGGCATCGGAGTTCAACAATAGTATCTTCTATGTTGCATTCAATGTACAGAACTTCATGAACTCTAAGATGGGCAAGGAGCTTCGCAAGGAGATGCAGTACGATAGTGGCTACTATGTAACCAGCAAAGCTATCGACATGATAGACAGTGTATGGGTAAACGCTAAGGATGTTCACAACGCTGAGTTCGTAATTAGCCTAACTGACAAGAGCAAGAACTCATTGGAGCAGATCGTAAGCTTTGCTCTTGAGATGGCACAAACTTATAACAACTAAAAGTGGATAGCATTAAACTTATAAATGCCGTACCGGAGATCTTCGCATCACGCGAAGATCTCCGTTCGGATATTTGGAATACCGAGGTGGAGTTTGAGCGTGGCAAGCGCTACCTCATTCGTGCCGAGTCGGGTACAGGTAAGTCATCAATGTGTAGCTATCTCTATGGCTCGCGTGGCGACTACCGAGGAGATATCCTATTCGACAACGCTGACGTTCGCAAGTTCAACACAAACAAGTGGTGCCAGATACGCCAAAGCGAGATAAGCATCCTCTTCCAGGATTTGCGCATATTCGGCGAACTCACCGCCTTGGAGAATGTGCATATTAAGAATCGCATTCACAAAACACAAACCGAGGAGACTATTCTTCGCTGGTTCGAGGAGTTGGGCATACCCGACAAGGTGCACTCACGCATGGACCGCATGTCATACGGTCAGCAGCAGCGTGTAGCACTTATTCGTGCTCTATGCCAGCCCTTCAGCTTCATTCTTCTCGACGAACCTATATCACACCTCGACGACCGCAACAGCGATATCATGCGCGATATCGTAACGGCCGAGGCCAAGCGTCAGGGTGCAGCCATTATCGCCACGTCGATAGGCAAGCACATGAATATTGATTACGATAAAGTCTACAACCTATGATGCTTATTTGGAAATTACTACGCAAACATATTAGCCTGTTTGAGCTAGCAGTATTCTTCATAGCAAACCTTATTGGTTTGGTAGTTATACTCGCCGGCATACAGATATACAGCGATGCTAAGTCACTTATAAATGGTGACAAAGAGTCGTTGATAGGTAACGACTATATTGCGATATCGAAGGTGGTTGAAGGCATTGGCATCAACAGCCAAAAGTGCTTCTCTCAGGAGGAGATTGATGAGCTACTTCAACAGGAGAACATCCTCAGTGTCGGAAATTTCACCGCATCTAATTTCGAGGTGCGTGCAAGATTAGCCATAGGCTCAGAACAAATGAGCACCGACATGTTCTTTGAGGCTGTCCCCGATGAGTTCATTGACGTAAACCTCGACGAGTGGCATGTTGACACTGAGCTTGTAGGAAACACAGGCCCCAATATGCCTATTATACCGATTATTATACCTCGCAACTATCTTAACCTCTACAACTTTGGTTTCAGTGCTGCACAGGGTCTTCCACAGATTACCGATAGCATTCTGACAAAACTCGAAATGGACATCACAATTAAGGGTTATGTATTGAATGAGGTGGGCGTTGCAAACTACAAGCAGGATAAGTATATAGGTTATATCGTCGGCTTCACCGATCGTATTAACACCATACTTGTGCCACAGCAATTTATCTCATGGGCTAACGACCACTACGGCAACAATCCTAACGAGATAGGCGCAAGCAACAATATTGGACCTTCGCGCATTATTATGGAGGTTGACAACCCTTCGGATCCAAAACTTAACGCCTTCCTTAGCGAGCATGGCTATATCACCGAGGGCAAACCATCGGAGAGTGGCAAGGCCTTGGTAATCCTTCAGCGAAGTGTTACGATTGTGGTAGCCATAGGTGCTCTATTCTGTCTTCTCTCGGTAATCATCCTCACCTTGAGCATATTCCTATTGTTGCAGAAGAACATGAATAAGCTAGAGAACCTTGTACTTATTGGTCATACACCAATAATGGTATCTATGCCATATATTCTAATGACCGTGGTACTCAACGTCTCAATACTCTTGGTGGGCATAGGCATAGTGGCATACGGCCGCAGCCACTTCCTTGAGCCTATATTCAAGGATTTCTTGGGTGTAGGTCTCAGCACCTCGATGTCACCAACCATAATTGCAGGTCTTGTGCTTACCCTCGTAATCATAAGTTTCAACATATTTATCATCCTATATAAGGTGAAACAAATATCGCGTAAACGATGATTCGCAGAGCACACATCGAGGATATTGATAGGATATTGAGCATTGTTCGCAGTGCTCAATTATCTTTACGAGATCTTGGCATCGACCAGTGGCAAGATGGATACCCCTCACGAGAGGTCATCGAGGCAGATATCAAAGAGGGCGTTGGCTGGGTGATTACCGCTAACGACAACCGAATAATAGGCTACTCGGCAATAGTCCTAACGGGTGAGCCAGCATATACACAGATTGCCCATAACGAGTGGCACACCGCCAACGACTATGTTGTGGTGCATCGTATATGCGTAGATAGCACACTCCACCGCCAAGGTACAGCAACAGCCCTCATGCGTCATGCCGCAACCATTGCTCGCAACGAGGACATAACGGGCTTTCGCATCGACACACACAGAGGTAACACCCGCATGCTCGCTCTGCTTCAAAGACTCGGCTTCAGCTATTGCGGAATAATAACATATGATAGTGGCGAGAGATTAGCTTTTGACCTCGATTTAAATTCAAGTAATATATTGTAACAATCACATACATGGCAAGTTTTCTCCAGGTAGATAACATCTCAAAGTCGTACGGCGACCGCACACTCTTTAGCAACATAAGCTTCAACATCAACGAGGGTGATAAGATAGCTCTTATAGCCCCCAACGGCACGGGCAAGTCTACCCTATTGAAGATCTTGGCGGGTGTCGAAAGTTCAGATCGTGGTGGCGAGGTTAAGTTCATGAAGGATATACGCGTTGCCTTCCTCGACCAGAACACAGCATTCGACCCAAAGCGCACGATATTCGAGGAGGTGTACTCACGCATCAGCGAGCTATCACCCGCCATCGTAGAGTATGAGCGAGCCATAGCAAGTGGCGATAGTCAACGTATAGAGCGTGCCATAGCTGCTATGGATGCTTGTGACGGCTGGAACGTGGAGCAGAACATACGCCAGGTGTTATCAACCCTCAAGATTGAGCGAACAGATCAACCTATGGGCGAGCTATCGGGAGGTGAATCGAAGCGCGTGGCACTGGCGTGCATGATGTTACAGAACGCCGAGTTCATCGTTATGGATGAGCCCACCAACCACCTCGACATAGATATTATTGAGTACCTTGAAGGTTACCTACAGCGCTCACGCTGCACTCTCCTTATGGTTACCCACGACCGCTACTTCCTCGATAGAGTATGCACCACCATCATGGAGATTGATCGTGGTGAGATATTCACCTATAGAGGTAACTACTCGCAGTATCTGGAGAAACGCGAGGAGCGTTACAGTAATATGCAGGCCGAGATTGACAAGTCGCGAAACCTATTACGCCGTGAGCTCGAGTGGATACGTAGCACCCCTCAGGCACGCACAGGCAAGGCACGCTATCGTATAAATGCCTTCTACGACCTTAAGGATAAGGCCGCGGTAAGTCTCGCCACAAGCAATGTGGAGATAGATGTAGCCACCTCACGTCTGGGTCGTAAGATTATAGACTGCATGGATGTAGATCTTGCCTTTGGCGGGCGCAAGATGCTCGATAAGTTCTCCTATAAGTTTACACGTGGTGAGCGTATAGGAGTCGTTGGTCGCAACGGCGTCGGTAAAAGTACCTTCCTTAACCTTATGACAGGCGCACTGCAACCCGATAGTGGCGTTGTGGAGCGTGGTGAGACGTTGCGCATAGGTTACTACACACAGCGAGGCATCACCTTCAAGCCAGGTGCCACTGTCCTTGAGTGCGTGCAGGATATCGCAGATATTGTCAAGGCGTCGGATGGCTCCACTGTATCGGCCACAACATATCTAACACGCTTTCTCTTTCCTCACGAGACCTTTAATAAGCGTATAGATATCCTTAGCGGAGGCGAGCAGCGTCGTCTATACCTACTTACTGTGCTAATGCGCAACCCAAACATGCTTATCCTCGACGAGCCTACCAACGACCTCGACATCATGACACTCAACGTCTTAGAGGAGTATCTCAGAGAGTTTAAGGGTTCGCTACTCATCGTCTCACACGACCGCTACTTCTTGGATAAGTGTGTCGACCACCTCTTCGTCTTCGAGGGCGATGGCAAGATCAAGGACTTCGTAGGTCAGTATAGGGAGTATATGCTCGAGAAGGAGGAGCAGGAGCGCGAGGCGGCACGCATGGCAACGCCCACAGCGCCCAAACAGCAGCGCACACACGACACCTCGAAGCGTAAGCTATCGTTCAAGGAGCAGCGTGAGCTTGAGGAGTTGGAGCGTGACCTCGCCATACTCAGCACTGAGCGAGCAGAGCTCGAAGAGCGTCTATCGTCGGGCACACTACCCTACGACGAGCTTACCGCCGTATCAAAGCGTATAGAGGAGATTGTCGCCCTTACGGACGAGAAGGAGATGCGCTGGTTGGAGCTCAACGAGTAACAGCTCAGCAGCACAAATATATGGTATTGTAATTGCACTACGGCTCGTAAACATTTGATTTATGAGCCGTAATTTTATTGATGCTGTGACACATCGTCGTAGCTACTACCACCTACAAGACCGCGCACTGGTCGATGATAGTGCTATTGTTGAGACTATAGACACGCTTCTTACGACCATGCCTTCGCCATTTAATGTGCAGTCGGCACGCATAGTATTACTCCTTGACGAGCAACATCGTGATTTCTGGGACATAGTCCTCGAGAGTCTAAAGAGATTAGTTGATATCAAGCAGTTCGAGAGCACAAAGCTGAAGATAACCAAGGCCTTTGCTTCGGGCCATGGCACACTACTCTTCTACGAGGATGAGGCAGCACTGAACCTCCTGCGCGAGAGTTTTCCTCTGTACGCCAACAAGGTTAGTATATGGTCGGAGCAGAGCTCTGGCATGATGCAGTTTGCGCTGTGGACAGCCCTCGAAGATATAGGCTATGGCGCATCGTTGCAACACTATAACCCCATTATAGACGATGCTGTTGCCGAGCGCTGGCTTATAAACCCCGAGTGGAGGCTTGTTGCGCAGATGCCCTTTGGTGCACCGCTGGACACCCCAGCGCCCCGAACATCTACCCTTCCTGTTCACCAACGCCGCCTGATATTTGGCAAGGATGAGTAGAGTGCAGGCATACTAAATAGATAGAATAAGGGCTACCCATCTTGGGTAGCCCTTGACATATTATATATATGGTAGACCTAACGGATACGGTCGAGCGAGCGTACCAAGACCTCATCCTTGAAGATGGCACGAGCGGCCAACACAATAAGAATTGCAGACAAGATAGGCATGATAGCACCCATACCAAAATACTCATTCTGGATAATAAGTCCATCGAAAATGGTATCAGAGCAGAAATAGAAGATACCCATGAAGGCAAACGAGCCAAGCAACAAGACTACCTCCACAGCGCATAGGCGTATCTGCAAGGTGCGATTCTTGAAGAGGAAGATGATGAGTAGTGGCAACACAGTAGCAGCGGCAAGGATGATACCCATCCATATCACAGGGTAGGTAATACTCTCAGCATCGTTATGCAAAGAAAATGCTCCCAACTCATACTCCACACCCGACACCTGGAACACGGCTATGGGAAGGATAAGCGACAGCGCCATTAAAAGTGTGGCAACAGCAAGATAGACGGTTTGAATTCTCTGAATCATAATATTTTTGTTTTAGTTACTTATCTATTGTTGTATCTATGAGGTATCTATTTCGTTCTGGTGCTCGGCGGTTAATCATCTCGCCAAGGAAGCCTGCGAGGAAGAGTACAACGCCCAGCACAATAGCAGCAAGCGAGAGATAGAAGAGTGGCTGATTTGTAAGAGGAACGCTACAAGCGAACTTCTCGACAATAATCCACGTCATGGCAAAGAAGCCCACCAAGAACATAAGTGTGCCAAGGCCACCAAAGAGGTACATAGGCGAGCGGCCAAAGCGTGACATGAACGACACGGATATAAGGTCGAGGTAGCCCTTGATCATACGCTCCAAGCCAAACTTGGACTTGCCATACTTACGCTCGTGGTGCTCAACGACCTTCTCACCTATTCGCTTGAAACCTGCATGCTTAGCAAGAATAGGTATGTAGCGGTGCATCTCGCCGTAGACCTCAATAGACTTAACGACCTTGCGGCGGTAGGCCTTAAGGCCACAGTTAAAGTCATGGAGCTTGATGCCCGACATAAGGCGTGCTGTGAAGTTAAAGAACTTACTTGGCCAGCGCTTGCCTATAGGGTCGTAGCGCTTACGCTTCCAGCCCGAAACGAGGTCGTAGCCCTCCTCCAATATCATGCGGCGCATCTCAGGAATCTCATCGGGCGAGTCCTGCAAGTCGGCATCCATAGTGAAGACCACCTCACCACACGCCATCTCGAAGCCACAGTAGAGGGCTGCCGACTTACCATAGTTGCGCATGAAGCTAATGCCACGGATAGCTGGATACTCCTTCTTAAGTTTCTCAACAACCTGCCATGAGCCATCATCCGAGCCATCATCGACCATGATAATCTCGTAGGTGAGGCTATTTTTCTTAGCCACGTCGTCTATCCACTTAACCAACTCGGGTAGCGACTCAGCCTCGTTATACAGAGGCACTACAACAGATATGTCCAAACTCTCTTTCATAATGTCATCCTGTTAGATTCTTGGTTTACGACGAATTGTGAAACCCATAATCGTTGCTAATATCAGGGCTATAAAGGCTGATGAGTCAACAGCCGAGAAGATGTTTGAGAACATAGATGGCTGTGTCATAGCTCGTAGCGCCACACGCATATCGTCGAAATTACCCATCACGCCATTGTTCGCCATGCTCTCAGCAAGAGCACCATTTTCTGCAAGGTAGGCCTCAAACTCATCTATTCGACCGATATAACCCTCTACGAAGTCGTTGAAGCCCATAATCTGTATAAAGATAGTGCGAGCTACGCCCACCACTACCATAGCGAGGATGACGAGTGTGAACGAGTAGCCAAAGCCCTGACCAAAGGTGAAACCCTGATCGCCAAAGCGCTGTGCACGACGCTTGGTATAACGCACCACAAGGTATATAAATATCACCGAGTATATCAGCAACTCAACAAGATAGGTGATAGCCATACGCTCCAGAGGCGCAGAGCTATAGAAAATCAGGTAATCCTCGAAGAGTCGAGAGATGCTCGCCAAGAGTCCCAATATTGCGCCATACTTACAGGCGTCACTCCAAAAAGTATTCTCCTTCATATATCTTATTTCAAACCTTTAATTGCATTATGATAGGCACGAGCATTGCGCTGATGCTCAGTGTGTGTCTTGGCGAAGTTGTGACGACCATCCAACTCTGGCGTAGCACAGAAGTATAGGTAGTCGTGCTTCTCGTAGTTAAGCACCGCCGCGATAGCCGCCATGTCGGGCATAGTTATCGGCGTTGGTGGCAACCCCTTATATTTATATGTATTATAGGGCGAATCGACCTCAAGGTGCTCATAGAGTATTCGCTTAATGGTTGGATCACCCAGAGCATACTTCACCGTAGGGTCTGCCTGCAAGAGCATACCCTTATTGAGTCTATTGATATAGACGCCCGCAACACAAGCCATCTCCTCCTCGCACTTAGTCTCCTCATAGACGATGGATGCCAACACCATAACCTCGTATGAGTTCTTTATTGGTGTTGATGCAGCAAGCGTTGCAAGAGACTCACTATTGGCAGCTTTAGACCAAAACTTATCGTTCTCATTAATGAAATACTCAACAAGCTCACGAGGTGTAATAGTCTCCTTCACCTCGTAGGTATTAGGCAGGAATATCGAGAACATCGCCTCAGGTGAGTCAAAACCACAACTCTTCACAAACGCCTCATCTCTAAGTATAGCAACCATATCCTCCGCCTTGATATTAGTCTGCGAGGCTATCTTCTCGGCAAGAGCCTCAGGAGTTCGCACATTATTTATCACCAGACGCGAGGTGTTGCGAACACCAATCTTAAGCATGCGGGCAATCTCCATGACGGTCATACCCTTTTTAATGGTGTAGCGACCAGGCTTAATAGTTCGTTTGAGGTCTATATGGTCGGCATAGTAATCGAAGGCGAGGTGGTTATCCATACCAACCTTAACCTTAGCAATCATCTCACTATAGCTATCATCCGCCTCAAGAACGACCTCATACTCCCTATCTACCGCCGAGCCATAGAACATATTTCGTCCAATCACACATAGCGTAACTATCACTACTACAGCGACTAACAGAGATATGACAACTATTTTTTTACGCATTTTTCAAATTTATTTTGCAGAAATACTTTTTTTTACTACTTTTGCACCCGGGTAAGTCTTATACGACCAGCTCCTGCAGACCCCCCCAGGCAAGGAATTGAGCAAGGGTATGCGGTTGTAGCGGTGCGATATAAGTAGCTTACCCTCTTTTTTTTGTCCATATCCGACATATTATATCTAACACCTACCACCATAGATTCTACCCTACTTTATCAATGAGGGTATCATGTTTTCAACTACCACATCCGACAACCACCACGAGAGCATCATGGCCACCACAAGGTAGAGGAAAATCGTGATACCGCTTCGGTTTGTAGCCCTTCTAAAGGCGAGATAGCTCCAATAGAGATACCACACAAGAGCGACACACATGAGGATTGTCATCCACAAAGAGTATGATGGCTGACAATTAAAGGTGACATCGAAATCGAAATGCGCAACACTACTCATGTATGTAGAGTAGGCAATCTTATCACCAAACACTGCAGGGAGCATGAGTATAATAACGGGCCAATGAGCGAAAAGCATACGGCCAAATAGCTCAGTAACCTTAGTCTTGCGGTTAACGACAACGGCAACAAGGAATGGCAATGCACACGCCGTAATCCACACAACAAGGTTTACTATTACGTGGTTAAGTAGCGAGACATAGCCTGTTGTAATTGCACCAAACGACGATGTTGGCATAACACGAAAGAACCAACCGAGAATAGCTGTGATGATAAGCCATGCAATACCCCATAGCAGTGCATTGTTATCGCTGTTCTCCGCAGGACGATTAACCAGCGATGTTAGAGAGAGACGTCGCGAGCCTGATGAGTAGTCTCTATATCTTCGTGCCATAAGTTATCTAAAGATTAAAAATCGATCTTAACACCAGCCTTAAATCCTATGCCACTACGGTAGTAGTTAGCATAGTCATAAATCTTTGCATTGAGTAGGTTGATGCCCTGCACAAAGACCTCAATGCTATTATTCACCTTGAAGCTTGCGTCGACACCCAAGTCGATAAAGCTCTTATGCTCGATGGGTGATAGGATACTACCATGTTCATCCACACGCGACCACACACGCTTACCGACAAAGTCTGACGATATGCCAAACTTCCAACGACGCAAGGTGTACTCAGCAAAGAGATTGGCCTCATAGGCTGGAGCATTAGACCAATACAACGAGTTCATACTATCGATGACACCCGAGATAGAGCCACCAAGACGGAGACCGCCAATAGGCATATACTCCAACTCTGCGCCATATACCAAGCGTGTGTTGTCTGCGGTATCTGCACAGAAATTGCCGTTGTGGTTCACGTAGAAGAATAGATAGTCGCGGATGAAGTTAGCACCAAAATATGCACGATAGGCAAAGCGGGTATTCACATTACCCGTAAAGCCAATTGTAACATCATAGCTACGGTCATTAGCCATGTTGGCAAAACCCTCATACATATAGCCAAAATCTATGTAGGGGTTACGCTTATAGAGTGACGACACACCATTCTGCCCCACCTTTGTATCCAATTCGATATAGGGGGTGAAGGCATCGAGCTTGAGATCGAAGAGCACCTTGGCAAATGGTGTGATGAAGTGCGAAGCCTTACTACGGCCCGACACCTTATCGAAGATATAGCCCACACCAGCCTCCACATCTACGAAACCGAACTTGCGAGCATAGCCCACATTAAGGCCGAGGCGTGTATCGCGATATACATCGCCACCCATCCACATATCGTAGACAGCCTTAACCTCTACCCTATTCTTCTTGACGAAGAGACGAGCAAGCGTTGCCGATGCACCAACATTAGCCTCACCATAGTTTGAGAAATCATCAATAGCCGAGGGCAAGCGGTGATACCAATAGCCACCATGAGCCTCGACAGAGAAGTTAAGGCGCTTGAGATTAGAGAAGCTATCGCCAAAGCGCACACCTATATTAGCATCGTGGAAGTTAAGGCGCTGAGGGTCACCAGCTACGGCATAGCGGTTAAAGATATCGTAGTTGTAGGATGCCGACGCCTCCAAGATACGCTTCTCGAAGATTACAGCGCCCAGCAAATCTACGCCATTATTCATCGAGAAGCTCTGAGCGACACTTCGCTTGATACCCTCGGCACTATATCGTGCAGCATAGTCGCCACTATGTGTAAGGCCCACACCAAAATATCCTACCTTAGAGCTCTGCATGATATAACGTACCTCAGCATCGGACGATAGTGGGTAACCCGCATCGACCTTCACATAGAGGGGCGTCGAGCGGTTATAGTCCCAATACGTAGCCTTTACAGGTTTATAGTCGTGAGCATTAAGCACCGTACGCCAGGTATCGGGGCGGATATCATACTCTATCTCCACATCGATGGTCGACGAGGCGTTGATATCGGTTGGTGCTACGAGCTTTGTCGCCTTAGCAACCTCGGGTTTATATGCCTTCTTAATATCGACATGGTGGGTGCTCTGAGCCGAAGCATCAGGGGTAACGACCACAGCCAAGAGCAATGACGATACGACAGTAAATATATTTAGTCCTTTCATATTCGGTTATTTAAGAGAGTTAATACGCTGCTGTGCCTCCTCGACGATGCCATCATCCTTGGGTGAGTATCCATCGACAATACTCTGGTAGGTGGCACGAGCCTGGAAGCTATTATCAAGCGCTACAAATATATCACCAAGAACAAGGAAACACTTTGCCTGCCAATACATCGAGCCGCACATGCCTAAGTCGTAGACCATCTGCTCGGCAGTGGCATAGTCACCCTTGTTGAACTTATCGAGGACAAGGTAGTAGTATGCTGCAGTACCCTCGGCAGTTGAACGATTAGAAGCGAGGTGTCCATAATAGACCAATGCACCCTCCATATCACCCTCCTCACGAAGAATGTTTGCCTTGACCAATGTCGAGCGGCGCTTAGCCCATGCCGACGCAGTGGCATCATCCATAAGGGCTACATCGTCAACCATGAGCTTAATAGCATCCTTATCGCCAGAGAGCAGTGTGGCCTCCACATAACCCTCCGAGGCATGCATACGCGTATCCACATCACGCGATAGGTCGTAGAGACGACGGTAGGCCATAGCCGACTTATCGTAGCGCTGCATATTGAATGTCATAGGTGCATAGATTCCAACAACACGCTCGGTGTACATTGTATTACCACTAGCCATAAGCTCCTCCATGCACGCCGCAGCAGCCTCATAATCATTAGCATCGACGTGGCAGTCACTCAAGTAGTAAAGGGCCTCGCTGCGGTTGTATCCATTGGTGAAGCTATTGAGGTAGTTCTTCAACTTGGATGTTGCCACAACCTTATTGCCCTCGAGGTAGCAGTTCTTTGCAGCAGCAAAGGTCAACGAGTCACGAGCAGCAGCACTCATATCGCTCTGCACACCATTGCGCTCTGCATAGGCGAAATACTCGTCGATGTTACCCTCCGAAACATATATCTCACGGATAGAGCGTATAGCCTCCAAAGACTTCGACGACTGTGGGTCGAACTCAACAATTCGCTCGTAGCAACGACGTGCATCACCCTTGCGGTCAAGGTTGTAGTATGCAAGACCGAGGTTCGAAAGAGCATCGACATAGAAGGGCGAGAGCGAGTCGGTGGCAATAAAGTCACTCAACGTCTTGGCACCCTCGTCATAACGCTGTAGGCCGATATATGTACGACCAAGCTCATACCATGCATCATCCACATAGTCACCCTCGCCATCGCTTACGATAGACTTCAGGTGCTCTATCTTATCGTCATTCTTAACCTCTACACCATCAATCAGAGCAATCTGATAGCGGGCATAGTTACGCTCAGCAGTCTCGCCAGCAACCGAGATATTATAGGCCTTACGCGCAGGGCCGAACTTACGCATAGCAAAGCGAGCATCACCCAGGCGGTTGTGAGCATCGTACATATAGTTATCACGGTAGGCATAGTCACGCACGAAGTTCTCGAAGTGCTTCTCGGCAGACTCCATATCCTCAAGTGCGAAGTTGGCATATCCCAAGCCATACTGTGCCATGACATACTCCTTCTCGGTCTTGGGGGCACGACGAATATAGTCGCCATACTTCTGCTTAGCAAGCTCCATATCACCATTAGCATAGGCTACCTCACCCTGCCAGTAGATGGTCAACGCCGAGAACTTAGGGTCGACATTCAGCTGCTCGGCCTCGTCGAGTAGTGCACCAGCACTCGCCCACTCGCCCAGCTTAATGGCCTCGATAGCTCGATATACGGACAAACGCTGTAGTGCCCTCTTGATCTCTCCATCGGGGTTGTTATAGGTCTTGATAGCCGAGTAGGCAGCGTCGTAGTTCTTAGCATTGTCGTAGGCAGCGATAAGCAGTTTCTTGACATCGGCCGTATATGGTGAGTCGGGATAACGCTCAAGATAGCTATTCAGAACATTGATAGACTCGTTGAATGTACCGCCACCCAACTCGAACTTCAAACGTCCGTAGTTGAGCAACGAGTAACGTGCGATACTCTCGTCGAAGCCCTCGGCAGAGGCCATGGCAAAGGCGTCGGCCGCATGGCTCTTATCGCCGACCTTGAGGTAGCAGTCGCCAAGGTGGTAGGATGCGTTCTGGGTGAGTAGATCACGCTTACCACACGCCGCAGCAAGAGGGGCGATAGCCTGCTCATGCATAGCAAGACGGTAGAGCGAGTAACCCTTGATGTAGTTCTCCTGGCGGCCCATGAGCTCCGCGGGGTACTGCGATATATAGCGCAAGGCCTGGGCATAGTCACCAGCCTCGAAGAAGGACTCGGCCATGACACGCACCAAATCGTCGCGCACCTCGTCAGTTGCGCTATTTAGCAAATTCTCGCCATTATCGGCAACATAGTTATAGTTCTGGTTGCGATACTCAATCTGCAAGAGATAGTAAGGGACCAATCGACCATAGTCGTCGTTATCCTTAAGCTTGGTAAAGCCTTCGGCAGCCTCCTCGTACTCCTGCTTGCTATAGGCGATATACGACAGGAAGTATAAGGCGTGGGGATAGTACTGGCTACTCTCCTTGATGCGCACGAAATATGGATAGGCATCGTTGTACTCACCATCGGCGAAATGGATGTATCCCATACGGATATCGAAACGCTCCTTCTGATGAGCATCGAGGTGCTTATACTCCACCGTAGCGTAGACCTGCTTAGCACGCTTGAGGTCCCCCTCGTCGCAGTAGTATGAGCCAAGGGTATACAAGATGCTATTGTTGTAGCGGCTCTGTGGGTAGGTCTCCACAAAACGTGTCATCATATCATCGACATCCGAAGCACCAAGCTCCACGGCGCAGCATATAAGCTTGTAGTCCACCCACTCGATATCGTAGCCATCGCGGACCTCATCCAAAGAGGTGGCCAACTGCTGAAGCATATAGCGTGCCTCGCCCCAACGACGACGCTGCATAAGCTCCTCAATATGATTCTTCTCGGCACGCACCTTAGGCTGCGAAGCAGTGGCAGCAAGAGGCATGAGGGCGAGAAGCGATAGTGTAAAGATAAGTGTTATTTTCTTCTGCATAGTCATATCTATATATAATGCGCAAAGATAGTCATTTTTATTATTTTTTACAACTATAAGGAACGATTATTGACATAAGGGAGTGTATAAAACAACTTTTTAGCAATATGATACAAAAAATTACACTTCGCATGGACTCCAACCTCCGTTTCACACCTACGGACGAGAGGAGCCTCGGGGAGTTAAACCCCAAAGAACTACTCCTATATGCTACTGCCGACTGTGCAGGACACACCATCGTAGGACTACTCAAGGAGCACATCATAAGCGTGGGCTCCATGGAGATATCTATCGAGGGAACGCTCACCACACCTACGGTGGTTGCCGAGAGTAGATACTCACACTTCAACATCATCTATCGCATAGAGTGCAACACACTCAAGGATCAGGTGATAATAAGCCGTGCGGTGAACCTCGCACACGACAAATACTGCGGCATGATACAGATGCTACGACGCATAGCACCTCTCACGCACGAGACCTCGATAGTGGCAACAGGGAACAGCTGATGTCGCTATAACATATAACATCCAGGGAGCTCACACAGCGATTGCGTGGGCTCTTAATTGTGGGTCAAACAAAAAGGTGATATATGCAAATATTAGCACATATCACCACATCTATTTCTGTTGAAATTTGAATCTATGACCTATCCTAAAAGTCCAGAACATCCCACTTATCAACGATGACGCCATCCTCCACTACCACCACACCGACCTTGGAGCGAACGAGCGAGCGCAGGGTCATGGCATCCATAGCATAGCACGACACACCTACCAACGTAGAGACACGCTCAACACTATCCGAAGTAACAACTACAACATTGTCGGGATGGGAGTCGATGATGCGCTGCACAGCCCTTAGACGGTTGCCAACAAGGGCATCGGCATCGAAGATGGTGACCCACAGCATCTGCCCCTCGGCGTTGAGAAGCGAGAGGGTTACATCGCCCCCATCAGCGAAGAGCCTGAAATCGGCAAAGGGCGACTGCTCGACACTCTGCGCGACACTATAGGTGTCAACATAGTCATCGTACTCGGTCCAGCACCTTGGGTCGTCGGCGGGCAAGGCAATAATCTCACCCGTGGTCTTATCCCTAAATTGCAGATAGACAACGACACTATTAGCCTCAGCATCGTAGCTTTTCTGCACCTCGTCACGCAGGTTGACACCCACCTTATAAGGGAGGAAATCGACGAGTGGCTGGAAGCGCAGCGACGCAAGGTTGAGCATAAGCGAGAGCAGTGTCACAACAATAGTTGCCTCCATGCTATATTGCTGAGGGGCGACCCTACGAGAGGATAGCCAAGCCACCAAGGCCAAGGGGAGGAGTATTACATTCTTGCCGAAGGTCTGCCAGGGCGTTAGCTTGACAGCATCGCCAAAGCAACCACAATCGCCAATGGGGAGGACCGTAGCGCTGAGCAGTGTTACAATGGTGAATACAAAAAGGAAGAGCATTGCACCGAACGATGCCATCTTGCGGTAGGCCCCACACACAAGCATAAGGCCGAGCATAAGCTCAACAGTGCCGAGCACCACGCCAATGGCTACGGAAGCAGGAAGTAGCGACTCCAAGCCATAGGTGGCGAGGTACTTCTCCACAAATATGGAGGTACCCACGGGGTCTACGGACTTGACAAAGCCCGAGAAGATGAAGGTAAGGCCAACAATTAAGCTGGCTATATGTCGCACAGCGATACCCACGCTACAACGTCGCAACAAGGGGTGATATATGCGACATTATGCGCTCGAAGATAGCCTCAGGCGAGGCCATAGCGCCCTCCTCGGTAGAGCAGTCCACAACGACGAGGTTGTCATCAACATCTGCCGACTCGAGGTATACGTTGCGCACACGACGCTGAAGGTCCAACGATGCCTCGTGGATATCCTGACCACCCTGAAGATAGCTACGGTCGTCACCCGTGCGCTGCATAGTGAGCTTACGCTCCGTGAAGGCAAAGGGGACATCGAGGAATAGCGAGATATCGGGGCGAGGGATTGCGAACTCCTGATACTCGGTATTAAGTATCCACTCTCGCAGCTCTCCACGCTTGGCATCATCCTCAATCTTAGCACACTGGTAGCCTATGTTCGAGTAGACATATCTATCGGCGATGACCACCTTACCCTCTGCCATCCAGCGACGTATGGTTGCCGCAAAAGCAGCCCTATCACCAGCATATAGCAGTGCCACGAGGTAGGGGTTAACCTGCTCTAACGAGCCGAGGTCGCCACGCAGGAAGCGAGCGATGAGATCGCCGTAGACAGGGGCATCGAAGCGTGGGAAGTGTACATACTCCGACTCCACACCACGGCTTAAGAACATATCACGAAGCTTGGCTATCTGTGTCGACTTACCGGCACCATCAAGACCCTCTAATACTATAAACATACTCCTAAATTATTTCAACATCCTTACTGCACGCTCCACTCCCGATGCCAGCATCTCGACCTCGTCGAGGGTGTTGTACATGCCTATGGATGCACGACACATACCCGTAACGCCAAAGTGTGTCATCACAGGCTCGGCGCAGTGGTGGCCTGTGCGGATGGCAACACCCAGCTTATCGAGAATCATACCCACGTCGTAGGGGTGGGTACCCTCCACGGTGAACGACACCAAGGGGCACTTATGGCGTGCCTTGCCATATATTGTAAGACCCTCGATAGCCTCAAGACGCTCGGTCATAGCACATAGCAACATCTGCTCGTGTGCCTCGATATTGGCCATGCCCACACGCTCGACATAGTCGATAGCCTCGGCAAGAGCCACAGCACCTATGAAGTTGGAGGTGCCAGCCTCGTACTTCAGGGGCAGAGGGGCATATGTTGTCTTGGCGAAGGTCACCTTATCGACCATATCGCCACCACCCATATATGGGGGCATGCTCTCGAGCAGCTCACGACGGCCATAGAGAACGCCGATACCCGTAGGACCATAGAGCTTATGACCCGAGAAGGCGTAGAAGTCGTAGCCACGCTCCGCTACCCTACCACCACCATGCACAATGCCCTGACAGCCATCGACCATAACGACAGCACCCACTGCATGGGCAGCCTCTATAATGACATCCAGCTGAGGTACAGTACCCAAGGTATTCGAGGCCTCAGTGACGGCAACAAGGCGGGTGCGCTCATCAATAAGTTCTGCGAGCATGTCAACACGAGGCTCACCCTTATCGTCGAAGGGCAAGACCCTAATCTCGGCACCATGACGCTCGGCGGCGAGCTGCCAGGGTACTATGTTGGAGTGGTGCTCCATCTCGCTAACGAGGATGTTATCACCCTCACGGAGATACTTAGCACTCCACGCCTGAGCCACGAGGTTAAGGGATGCCGTAGCACCTGCGGTGAAGACTATCTCCTCGCGGTGCTCTGCGCCAATGAAGCGACGAATACGCTCACGTGCCTGCTCATACATATCGGTCATCACGCCAGAGAGGTGGTGTACACCACGGTGTATATTGGCATTGTAGTGGCGCATAAGGTCGTCCATGCGGTTGATTACCGCAAGGGGCTTCTGTGCCGTAGCTCCACTATCGAAGTAGACCAAGGGGCGATTATTGACCCTCTCGCCAAGGATAGGGAAGTCGTTACGAATATCTGCTACGTTGTAGCCCATACTACAATCTATTTAGTTTTTCAAAGAGAAGCTCCATGAGCGACTCACCAGAGCCCTCTATTGCCGAGTGCATGACCGTGTCGGCAACAAAGCCCTCGATCTGCAGACGCTTGGCATCGGCCATGGAGAGGCCACGCTGACGCATATACATGATAGCCTCGGCATCCATCTGACCTACGGTAGCGCCATGGCTACACTTTACGTCGTCGGCATATATCTCCATCTGTGGCGAGGTGTTAATCACCGCATCACCAATGGTGACGTTACGGCTGAGCTGCTCGGCATCGCTATGCTGTGCATCCTGGGCGATATATACAAGGCTTGAGAATGAGCCCTGCGCCTTGCCTGAGGCAACACCCTTATATGTGGTGCGCGACACGCAGTCGCCAACATCGTGAAAGATATTCACACTAACATTACATCTATCATCGTCGCAAGCGACAAAGCTACCACGCATCTCGAAGCGGGCATTCTCACCCTGGAGATGAGCAACGGTTGTAACCTTAGCGGGGGCAAGCACAAGCTGTGTCATGTTGACCGTAGCGCCATTTGCCACGACAATCTCCATCTCCTCATCGCAGCTCTCGGTGACAACATGGATGATGTTTATGGTGGCATTCGACTCAACATCTACATCCGCAATCAGGCGGCATAGACCCTTATCGACGACAAGAAGGCTAGTGGTGACACCACTCGGCACCACCACATCGGCATACTCCCTGCCCTGAACAAGCCAACAACCCTCGGTGAGGGTGAGCTCCTTCAGAGGCTGAGCGCCGAGACTCTCAATAACTCTATCAATACCCATTGCTACTCCTCCTTATAGTCGTTGATAAGCCAGTCGTAACCCTCCTTCTCAAGCTTCAGAGCGAGGCTCTTATCGCCAGTGTAGATGATGCGACCCTTGTAGAGCACATGTACATAGTCGGGCACGATATAGTCCAAGAGGCGCTGATAGTGGGTGATGACCACCGTAGCGTTATCCTCACGCTTGAGGCGTGTGACGCCCGTAGCCACGATGCGCAGTGCGTCGATATCAAGACCCGAGTCGGTCTCGTCGAGGATGGCGAGCTTGGGGTCGAGCATGGCCATCTGGAATATCTCGTTCTTCTTCTTCTCGCCACCCGAGAAGCCCTCGTTCACAGCACGTGAGGTGAGCTTAGCGTCGAGCTCCACGATGGCACTCTTCTCGCGCATGAGCTTAAGGTACTCGGCAGCCGTGAGTGGTTCCTCTCCACGTGCCTTGCGCTGCTCGTTGACGGCAATCTTCATGAAGTTGGCCATGGTGACACCCGGAATCTCCACAGGGTACTGGAAGCCAAGGAAGAGGCCCTTGCGTGAGCGCTCCTCGACAGAGAGGGCCAACAAATCCTCACCCTCGTAGACCACGCTACCCTCCGTAACGTCGAACTTCTCGTTGCCCGCAAGCACCGATGCGAGGGTCGACTTACCCGAGCCGTTGGGGCCCATGATGGCGTGTACCTCGCCAGCCTTGACCTCGAGGTTGATGCCCTTCAATATCTCCTTATCGCCAACCTTGGCGTGTAGATTTTCAATCTTTAGCATATATGTAGTTCTTTATTTTATTATACTTGTTAATTAGGGATGTTAGTAAGTTTAGGGAAGTTGAGGCATTCAACACCCACCCCCATTACTCATTACTCATTACTAATTACTAATTACTAATTACTAATTACCGTCTACCCCACTGATCCCTCGAGACTTATAGAGAGTAGCTTCTGAGCCTCTACGGCAAACTCCATAGGTAGCTTCGACAGCACCTCACGGGCATAGCCATTGACGATGAGACCTACGGCATCCTCAGCCGAGAGACCTCGTTGCTGGCAGTAGAAGAGCTGCTCTTCCGAAATCTTCGAGGTGGTAGCCTCATGCTCCAAGACTGCCGAGGTGTTGGCGCACTTCACCACAGGGAAGGTGTGAGCACCACACTTATCGCCTATGAGCAGAGAGTCGCACTGCGAGTAGTTACGGGCATTATCTGCACCCTTAGCCACCTGCACCAAGCCACGGTAGGCATTCTGCGACCTACCTGCCGAGATACCCTTCGACACGATGCGTGAGCGGGTGTTGCGACCTATGTGTATCATCTTGGTACCTGTATCGGCCTGCTGATAGTTGTTGGTCATGGCCACAGAGTAGAACTCGCCCGACGAGTTATCGCCAAGGAGCACACAGCTGGGGTACTTCCATGTGATTGCCGAGCCTGTCTCCACCTGGGTCCACGAGAGGTGGGCACCCTCCTTGCACAAGCCACGCTTGGTCACGAAGTTGTAGATACCACCCTTACCCTCCTTGTCGCCAGGATACCAGTTCTGCACCGTAGAGTACTTCACGTCGGCATCCCTCTCCACGACAATCTCCACAACGGCGGCATGGAGCTGATTCTCGTCACGGCGAGGAGCGGTGCAACCCTCGAGGTAGCTTACATACGACCCCTCGTCAGCAACGATAAGCGTACGCTCAAACTGACCTGTACCCTCGGCATTTATACGGAAGTAGGTAGATAGCTCCATAGGACAGCGCACACCCTTGGGGATGTAGCAGAAGGAGCCATCCGAGAATACCGCAGCGTTGAGTGCCGCGTAGAAGTTATCGGTATAGGGGACCACCGAGCCGAGGTACTTCTTAACGAGCTCGGGGTGCTCCTTAATGGCCTCCGATATAGAGCAGAAGATGATGCCCTTCTCGGCGAGGGTATCGCGGAAGGTGGTCTTCACCGACACAGAGTCGAGCACAGCATCGACGGCAACGCCTGCCAGAGCCATCTGCTCCTCGAGGGGTATACCCAACTTGTCGAAGGTGCGCTTCAACTCGGGGTCTACCTCATCCATGGAGTTGAGTTGCTTCTTGGGTTTTGGTGCGGCGTAGTAGATCACATCCTGGAAGTCTATCTCCGGGATGTCGAGGTGCGCCCAGTCGGGGTGTTTCAATGTTAGCCAGTGGCGATAAGCCTTGAGGCGGCGCTCAAGCATCCACTCAGGCTCGCCCTTCTTTGCGGAGATGAGTCTTACGACATCCTCCGACAGACCACGACCAATGGTCTCGGTCTCGATATCCGAGACGAAGCCATATTTGTAGTCGCTCGTCTCGAGCTCTTGAAGTATATTTTGTCTATCCTTTTCCATCTGTTTATAAAATAATGCGCAAATATAGCAAAAAATATTCATAATAGCAACCAAGCGCCGACCATTTAACCATCATTAATAGTTATAACTCTATAACCCACGCATATACCGATGCGCACAAAGAGCCGAAATTGAGGATTTCACGCCACAGAGCCATTTCGTACACAAACCCTATGGGTTGGTACAATGGGGGCAAAAAACCTTGGAAAGGGGGCGAAGAGGGTCTATCTTTGTAACAGAAAACAAGACAAACAATTAAAACTATAACACCATGAAACAGACTAACACAGAGATTAGAATTGAGCTAAACAGCGAGACGGCGCAGCAGAGCAGAGCAGCTAACAACAGGGGCATGGCCATAGCCCTACTATCGCTAATCTTCGGCCTAACATTAGGCATCGTATCATGCTACGCATCGCAGGCAGAGAGCCCCACCACCGAGGGCAAGACGTACACCATAGAGTACACTGCCACACAGAGCATTACCCCAAAACTCAAAGGTCACGATCCATACGACAAGAACTACGCAGACCCCGACTGCGACTTCAAGGTTATAAGTCACGAGTTCGACGTCAAGAGTGGCAAGGGTGTTATCACCATCGACCGCCCAATCAAGGTTATTGCTACAGGTGCTTTTGCCACTTGCGAGACTATGACAAGCATAACAATACCCAGCAGCGTAACAACAATTAAGGCGGGTGCCTTTGCTCTATGTCATGGGCTTACATATCTTCACATTCCCGACACCGTAACATCTATTGGCAAGGGCGCCTTTATGCGCTGCGAAAACCTCAAGGAGGTGCGACTACCAAACAATATGAAGACCATCCCATACGAGCTATTCTACTATAGCCGAGCTCTCGAGCGAGTGACAATTCCCGAGGGTGTCACAGAGATTGAAGGCAAGGCATTTTGGGGTTGCGAGTCACTAAAATATATGCATATCCCTGAGAGCGTTACAAAGATTGGCTACTGCGCATTCTACCGCTGCCTATCTATCGAGTCATTCACCGGAAAGTTCGCCACCGACGACCGCTGTGCACTCATCGTCGACAACCACCTTGTTGCATTCGCCAATGGCCGCAACCTAAGTTCCTATACCATACCTTTAGAGGTTCACAGCATCGAGCGAGGTCTTATGGATGGCAACATGAAAATAACATCGATAACACTTACGGAGAACATCAAGTTTATTGGCCACCATAGCTTCAACTGCCCCAACCTAAAGAGTGTGTACTGCAACATCGCAACACCTCCACTCACCGAGTGCGGCAACTTCCACCACGACTACTTGGAGCCCGATGGTGGGGAATACTACCAAGATAGCGATAGACTCGGCCTACGCTTAGCCATCAACTATATCTATGATTGGGACGCCTTCGGCAGCCTACCCTACAAGTACAACCCCAACGACAAGGATAGCCTCAAGATATATATCCCAGCGGGATCAGTGGAGCGCTACTGTGCCGGCGAGGAGGATGGCTCTAGCAAGCGGAGCAACTACAAGGCGGATGACTCTTGCGAGTGGTACTACTACAAGCAATGCTTTGTAGAGGTTGCAATGTAAGAGATCAAAAGTGGAAATGTCATCTAATTTTGAGTAGATATTTGCCATAGAAAACAGGACTAAACAACGAAACTATACACCATGAAACAGACTAACACAGAGATTAGAATTGAGCTTAACAGCGAGACGGCGCAGCAGAGCAGAGCAGCTAACAACAGGGGCATGGCCATAGCCCTACTATCGCTAATCTTCGGTCTCATAATGGGCCTTGCATCGTGCAACGAGGCTGAGGCGAGCACCCCACTACCGGAGAGCAAGATTATCTACACCGCCACCAAGAAGATAAGCCCCAAGCTCAAGGGTCACAACCCCGAGGATAGAAGGTATGCCGACCCCGACTGCGACTTCAACGTGATAAGCCACACCTTCAACCCCTCGACAGGCGTAGGTGTCATCACCCTCGACCGCCCCATAAAGGTTATTGCCGTGGGAGCCTTTGCCGAGTGCGACGCCATGACAAGCATCACAATACCCGATAGCGTGACCAAGATTAAGGATGGTGCCTTCACCTACTGCGGAGCACTCGTCAAGGTGGAGATTCCCGAGAGCGTGACAGAGATTGGTCAGGCGGCATTCATCGGCTGCAGGAGCCTCGTAGAGGTGAAGTTGCCAAGCAAAATTGCTATCATCGCCGATGAGCTCTTCGCCAAAAGCACCAGCCTGAAGCATATAACAATACCCGAGGGTGTCACCGCGATTGGCTCCAACGCATTCTACGACTGCAAGTCGCTACAAGAGATAGAGATCCCCGAGAGCGTCACAAGCATAGGCTACAACCCCCTCTTAGGATGCGACGCCCTCACACATATAAGAGGTAAGTATGCCACCGACGACCAGCTCGCCCTCATCGTGGATGAACATCTTGTCGCCTTTGCGAATGGGCGCAACATAGCGTCATACACCATACCCTCAGAGGTGCGCGTTGTGGATAGCGGCGTGATGGTTGGCAACAAGTATATAGAGAGTATAACAATACATGAGAACGTCAAGGTGATAGAATGCGGTGCCCTCGCCTGCCTTAACCTCAAGAGGGTGACATGCTACGCAACAACACCACCGCTGACTAAAACTGGCAACCTAACGATGAGCTCAAGAGATATAAACGGAAGAGAGTATTATGAATATGCGCCAGGGTTGTACAGTGTACTAGCAATACACTATATCTACAGATGGAGTGGCTTTGGCCCTACCTCAAACTACGAGAAGCGAGACCTTATCATATATATCCCCGAAGGCAGCATGGAGGAGTATTCGACAGCGAGTGGCGACAAGCTCTATGATAAGTTCGAGGGATGGTCGGAATACAAGGGGTATTTCCAGGAGTTCGTCCCCGAGTGCTGCGAGGATTAGAGTTTGACGGCGGGTTAGAAGGGGCAATCATCGTCGTGGGGCTGGGGCGTAAGGCGCTCGACGCTCTCCACCTCCACCTTTATGCCCGAGGCGGTGAAGATATCTATCGCCCTCTGCATCGAGGGACTTAATTTGTAGCCGTTGACACCATTAACACCGTTCACCCTATTAACATCGTTAACATCATTAACGCTATTAACATCGTTCACGCCCCCGTTAATGCGTGAATGCGTTAATGGCGTTAATGGCTGTTGCGACACCCCAGTGTTGGGGGCTACCGAGGTGCTCACCACCCTATCGCCATCCAAGCGTAGGAGACCCTTATCAACAAGGCGCTTGATGCGCATATGAGCTGCAGCCTTAGCGCAGTTGAATGTCTCCATAAGTCTGGTAACAAGCGTACTACGTTCGATAGTACCGCCATAGACATCATCGACTATGGCCACAATCTCATTACGATTCTCAATGGCCGATGGCATATCACACAGCTGAGGTATACCCTCCTCTGAGATATTGAAGGCGAAGCGCTCGAAGGGCTCGTTACGGCAGAACTGAGGCTCGACAATAGAGCAGTCGCCAGCACGGTGCACAAAGAGTACACTCTCGGCCTTACGCTGCAGCGATGAGCCAAGGTGACCACGTGCCTTGTCGGAGCCAGGATTGGTATGCAACACACAGATTATATGAGTGTTGCTGATGGTGGATAGCGCCATAAGCTCGGCGACAAGAGCATCGCTCTCCTCAAGGTCGTTGGTGTTGCGCTGAAGGTCAGCAATACCGTCAATAACGACTATATCGTAGGGCATAAGGCGCATGGCATCGTACATCATAGCCTTACGCTCGTGGGGTGCCAGCTCCCTGAGAGCCAAGGTTGTAAGGCGTGGCTCAGCAATAGCACCTCCTAACTGCGCTCCTGTCATTGCGGTGATACGCTCTATGACACGACGCACATGGTGCTCACCCTGCTCGGTATCTACCCACAAGACGTTGATAGAGGGGTTTTTATCAACGCTCTTGAAGTTATCAATACGAGCACTGGGCACGGCCATAGCTGAGGCCACAAGGGCAGAGGTAAGAAAGGTCTTCTTACTCTTGGCCTCACCACAGATGGCCGATATGTTGCCACGCGAGCATACACAGCTACCATTGATACTTATCAGTGGCACGATGTCGGGGAGACTCTTGGACATATCCACGACATAGGGCTTGACACGCTCCTCGGCGAGGTCGTATTCGAACTTGCGCACCTCACGGGCGATAGCATCGTCGTTGGATGTAGTAGTAGCGGAGTTCAACGATTTACCCATCAACTTACTATTGATGACTAAATCTAAATTACTTGTATACATAATATTTATAATATTGGATTATAAATATATACCAGGGGCCTATATATCAATAATATATTAATATATAGTATATATAGGTATATATTTGTTGTTAGAACTACGAGGACTCGGTCGACTAATAGTCCTCGACTCTTACGAAGGAATTCCGCTACAAATATACAACATTTAACAGCCGTTGTCAAGTATTTTAACAAAAATCTTTTTCCATATTTGATGGAAGGGACCAAAGGGACTAAAGAGACCAAAGGGACCGAAGAGACTAAAGGGAAGACGAGTGTTGACAATTCTGCGTCATGGCGAGGTTTATAGAGCGCCGGTCGCTCTGGGGAGGACCACTTCGCTCTGGGGAGAGCCGAGGGCGTTCAGTCGGACTGGGTTCTAGTGAGTTCTGGTGGGGTCTGGTGGGGAGCGCTTTCCCCATTAGAACCCATTAGAACCTATCAGAACCTATCCGTTTTTTCTCCGTTCGGTTCGTTCGGTTCGTTCGCCCCGTTCGGTTCGTTCGGGAGCCCTAAGAGACGAAAGAGACAAAAGAGAAGGCGATATCAACAGGTCGTCATGGCGAGGAATTGCAACCGACGACCTTGCTGATACCGCTGACCATCCATGCAATTCCGTAGCCATCTACCTTTGTGTAGCAACATTGCTGATACCCATTGTCATCCTGAGCGGCAGCGAAGGATCTCCTCAAAGCCGACAAGCGATAATACATTGACAGCGTATAGTCGCGTAGGAGATTCTTCACTAACGTTCAGAATGACGCCCTGGGGCAATATTGCTGATACTCGCCCTCTCTTCTGTCCCTTATGTCTCTTATGTCCCTTCTCGAACGAACGCCGTTCGTTGCGAGGGCTTTAGCCCGTGGAAATCTATCGGTAGTCGGCGAACACCCACGGCGGACAGATGCCCACGTCGCTCTCGCTCCTCGGCATGACGTTAGAGCGCAGCGGTGCTCAAGGAGCTTGGGGTGTACCCAGAGCAAGCCTTGGCTTGCGGTGTTACCCAGAGTGCGCTTGCGCACGGTATTCCCCAGAGTAAGCTCAGCTTGCGGTTATACCCACTTGCTTCATTCACGCCATTCACGCATTAACGCATTAACAGGGGCGTGAATGATGTTAATAGCGTTAACGATGTTAACGATGTTAACGATGTTAATGATGTTAATAGAGTGAATAGAGTGAATGAGAAACCAATCCTCCCCTCGCAACAGATAATTCCGAATATTTTTCTGTTTTTACTTGCATATGGTTGAAATGTTTTCTAATTTTGCAAGGATATTTGCAACGCGCAACTATAAATATATTATATAAACAATTAAAACAGATTAAAACTATGGCTTTTCTTACAGACGACAAGCTCGTTATCGTTGGTGCTGCCGGCATGATCGGCTCTAACATGGTTCAGTCAGCTCTTATGATGAACCTCACATCTAACATCTGCCTCTACGACGTATTCTCACCAGAGGGCGTTGCTGAGGAGATGCGTCAGAGCGGCTTCGACAATGTGAACATCACTGCTACAACAGATGTTGCTGAGGCATTCAAGGATGCTAAGTATATCATCTCTTCTGGTGGCGCTCCACGTAAGGAGGGTATGACTCGTGAGGACCTTTTGAAGGGCAACTGCGAGATCGCTGAGCAGTTGGGTAAGAACATCAAGACATACTGCCCAGATGTTAAGCACGTCGTTATCATCTTCAACCCTGCCGACCTTACTGGTCTTGTAACATTGCTCTACTCTGGTTTGAAGCCAGGTCAGGTGACTACACTCGCAGGTCTCGACACTACACGTCTTAAGAGCGCTTTGGCTAAGAAGTTCGGCGTTATGCAGTCAGAGATCGAGGGTTGCGCAACCTATGGTGGCCACGGCGAGCAGATGGCAGTATTCGGCAGCGCAGTAAAGGTTGCTGGCCGCAAGCTTACCGACATCATCGGCACCGAGGAGTTCCCAGCTGAGGAGTGGGCAGAGATGAAGAAGGCTGTATGCCAGGGTGGTGCTGCTATCATCAAGCTTCGTGGTCGTTCATCATTCCAGAGCCCATCATACCTCTCTGTAGAGATGATTCGCTCGGTGATGGGTGGCGAGCCTTTCCGCTTCCCTGCAGGCACATACGTATCTAACGAGAAGTACAACCACATTATGATGGCTATGGACACCGTCCTCGACCAGAACGGTTGCTCATACAAGATGCCTGTGGGTACTGAGGAGGAGATTGCAGCGCTCGACGCTTCATACGCACACCTCTGCAAGATGCGTGACGAGTTGGTAACATTGGGCATCATTCCTGCAGTTGAGGAGTGGTCAACAATCAACCCTAACTTGTAATCATCGGCTGGCTCTAAGGCCGCTAAGACATAACAAAGGCAGGCTATAGTGCCTGCCTTTATCCTTATATAATACACATATCATGAAGATTGCCGTACCAACACGCGATGGTCATATCGACGACCACTTCGGACACTGCGCCTACTACACCATATTCGAGATTGAGAATAAGGAGATTGTCGCAACATCACGCCTCGACTCCCCCGAGGGCTGTGGCTGTAAGTCGAACATCGCCTCAGTAATGGAGGAGATGGGCATCGAGCTGATGCTCGCAGGTAACATGGGCGAGGGTGCTAAGAACAAGCTCGAGAGTCACAACATCAAGGTTATTCGTGGCTGCAAGGGCGACATAGAGGCTGTAGTCAAGGGCTACCTCTTAGGCTTCGTGATGGACTCGGGCATAGCATGCCACCACCACGAGTGCCACACCAAGTAGCACCCTACACCAAGGCTATAGGAACGAGAGCAGCACCACGCGGCTCTCGTTTTTTAGTATCTCATCCACACGACGCATAACCCTACGCGAGAGGACAGGACACCCCCAGCTACCCGTTGTGGCAAGGGGAAATATGGGATAGGAGGTGGTATGCTCCCAGCCATGCAGGACCACACAGCGTGGGCGTAGGTTCGAGTTGGTGGCATCCAAGCCATCAAGACGATAGGCAACGCCATAGCGACCCTCGTAGCGCTCGGCAACAAGGGCACGACCCACGGACGACAGATGCGAGCCATCCTCGTTCGATAGACGAGCATAGGCCGACCTCTTGTGCGACTCCTCAGCCCCACTACCATGACTCACAGGGGCGGTGATAATGGCCCGTTTGTGCACAAAGTCCCACACCACAAAACGGCAACGCCCCGAGTGGCGCGAGAGATCCACGAAGAGGGCTATATCGGTGTTATACCCCTCCTCGCAACAGAACCTATGCAGCGCCTCGGCACGCTTCCTAACCCTTGACAACAAACTCATGGCGTAACCTCTCTACAAGTTGTGGAACACCCACAGCACCACGCTCCTTGATGTGTGTCAGAGGGTTGCGTATAAGCTGCGTCTCGGGGTTACCTGGGTCGACAAGATATATGGGCACATCACGACGTACATAGTGTACCAACGATGCCGCAGGATATACGGCCAACGACGTACCCACGATGATGAGGATGTCGGCCGTAGAGACAATCTTGCATGCAGGCTCGAACATGGGCACCGCCTCACCAAAGAAGACAATATGGGGGCGCAGGGGTGCGCCATCCTCGGCACAAGCATCGAGACTCTGCTCCCACCCCTCGTTGATGTCGTAGATGAGCTCAGGGTTACGCTCCGAGCGTAGCTTCATAAGCTCGCCATGGAGGTGCGTCACACGTGTAGAGCCAGCACGCTCATGGAGGTTATCCACATTCTGTGTCACCACCTCGACATCGGCCCACTCCTCCATGCTCGCAATGGCACGATGACCCTCGTTAGGCTCCTTGCCCAGCGCCTCACGACGACGCATATTGTAGAACTCCACAACCGTGGCCCTATCACGACGCAACGCCTCAGGGGTACATACATCCTCAATGCGATATGAAGCCCATAGGCCATCGGCATCACGAAAGGTGGCAATGCCACTGTCGGCGCTGACACCCGCACCAGTAAATACAACAATCCTTGGTCTCATAGTAATCGGCTTTAAATGACTCAAAGATACGAAAAATTTCTGTCATAGGTTGTTAATTGGCGGGAAGTTAGTATCTTTGTTGCAAATATATATTTGTAGCAATGAAAAAACTTCTCAAGAACTTAGGCATCTGGATACTTATCGCCATGATAATAGGTATCGTTGTGGGCTCTGTCATGGGTCCCGATGCCTCGGCATTCAAGCCCCTCGGCGACCTCTTTATCCAACTTATCAAGATGCTCGTAGTACCCCTGGTGCTCGTATCTATCATCAGCGGCGCAGCATCGCTTGGCGAGACCAAGTCGGCAGGCCTTGTGGGCGGTATAAGCATAGCCTATATGCTTCTGACCACGGTGATATCAATCGTTATAGCCATACTCCTTGGCGTGGTGTTCAAGCCTGGCGAGAGCGCCAATAGCGACACCTTCAACAAGCAGACCTTCGAGTATGTGGCATCCGACGACAAGGAGGTATATATCGATGTGAACAACGAGGAGTCTACCCTATCGACACTCTCTTATAGCATTGAGGCTAAGGGCTTCACCGAGGCCAAGTGGCTCGTCTACGCCGATGGCGACAAGCAGCCAACAATCAACGAGCTTATGACCCTGGGTAATTGCGTATCCCTTGCCGAGCCCGCCGTGGTCGAGGCTACGAAGCTCGATGCTGGCACAAACTACAACATCGTGGTTGGCGCAATAACCGAGGATGGCGAGGCTATCATGACAACGCCTCTTGTGAACAATACACTACCCACATCTATGGGCTTCTGGGACACCATCATCAGCATGATCCCCGACAACCCTATCCGCGCGCTCACCGAGGGTAACATCCTGCAGATTATCATCTTCGGTCTCTTCCTCGGCTTCGGCATCTCGGCACTTGCCACCGAGCGTCGCCGTAAGGTTGTGGGTGGTCTGAACACCATTCTCGAGGCACTTATATGGTGCATCGGCAAGGTTATGTACGTAGCACCCTTTGGTGTCTTCGGCCTTATCGCTGACGCCACAGGCACCTTCGGCATCGGCACCTTGGCACAGATTGCCAATGTCTTGTGGCTCGACCTTATCGCCGTGGCCATAATACTCTTCGGCCTCTACCCCCTCACCATCGCCATGTTCTCGCGCGTGCCCCTTAAGACCTACTTCCGCACCATGCTCAAGCCCCAGATAGTATCGTTCTCAACAGCCTCATCCCTCGCCACCCTACCCGTGAACATGGAGGCGTGCGACGAGATGGGTATATCGAAGCAGACATCGGGCTTTGTGCTACCCCTGGGCGCCACTATCAACATGGCGGGTAACGCCATATACTACGCACTTCTTGCCATCTTCTTTGCCCAGTTCTACGACGTAGACCTCGGCATGGCAGAGTACGTATCCATCACCATCGTCTGCGCCCTTGGCGCCATAGGCCAGGCAGGTGTTCCAGGACCTACGCTCCTCGCTGCGGCGGTGCTTGTGGCTGCAGGCATACCCCTTGAGGGCCTACCACTCTTCTACGCCCTCGACCGTATCTTCGACATGATACGCACCACACTCAACATCACGGGCGATGCCGCCTGCGCCGCTGTGGTCGACAGATTTGTCAAGAAGTAACCCCACGAACATAGAGCATGGAGCCGACTAAGATTACCCCTTGGTCGGCTCTATCTCTTTTAGCACCCATCTACAACCATCAACCTGTGCAACGCCATTAACACTATTAACATCGTTAACACCCCACACCCCGTGTTAACGTGTGAATATGTTAATGACACGGGGCAAGAGATGCTTACACACAAAAGATTTTGAACTCGCCACCGAAGTTTTGAGCTGACACCAACTTTTCAGTCTCAGCTATCGTTTAAGAAACCTCGTCATCCACAGAGGGCACACCGACGACGTAGGTCGTCGGGCTCTACATCCGAAAAAGAGAAAACAAAAAAAGAGAACTCTTGTGGAGTTCTCTCTTCGTGGTGCCACCGGGATTCGAAGGGCTTTAGCCCTAGAGCCGATACCTTATAGCGCAGACGTAGTCGAGCACTAAACCTCCACCCTATCGGCTCAACCACCATTAAGTGAGTAATGCCGAGGCAACACATGAAATATCGTTTGTGCTGATGTAGAGCATGGCCGTAGGCTGTGCCATTGTGGGGATGGTGGGCGCTTGCACACGGCCATCATCCACAGAGGGCACACCGACGACGTAGGTCGTCGGGCTCTACATCATACACACGAAACAAAAAAGAGAACTCTTGTGGAGTTCTCTCTTCGTGGTGCCACCGGGATTCGAACCAGGGACACAAGGATTTTCAGTCCTTTGCTCTACCAACTGAGCTATGGCACCATCATTATTTATTGTCTAACCTTGGTTAAGCGAGTGCAAAGGTAAGCATTTTTTTTATACCTCCAAATTTTTTCGCAAAAATAATTTAATATTTTTTAGCACAAATAGCCCTATCAATACATAACACACTGTTATTCTGAACATTAATCATCGAAATATTTTTTTACAAATTTTGAGTCATTAACATCGTTAACGCTATTCACATCATTCACACCCCTGTGAATGCGTGAATGCGTGAATGCGTGAATGAAGCAAATGGGTATGACCGCAAGCAGAACTTGCTCTGGGGAATACCGTGCGCAAGCGCACTCTAGGTAACACCGCAAGCTGAGCTTGCTCTGGGTACGACTCAAGGCCCTAGAGCACCGCTGTGCTCTAACGTCATGCCGAGGAGCGAGAGCGACGTAGGCATCTGTCCGCCGTGGGTGCTCGCCGACTACTGATAGATTGCCACGGGCTTACGCCCTCGCAATGACGTACGCCGTTAACATCATTAACGCTATTAACATCATTAACATCATTAACATCGTTAACGCTATTAACATCATTCACGCCCCTGTGAATGCGTGAATGCGTGAATGAAGCAAATGGGTATGACCGCAAGCAGAACTTGCTCTGGGGAATACCGTGCGCAAGCGCACTCTAGGTAACACCGCAAGCTGAGCTTGCTCTGGGTACGACTCAAGGCCCGAGAGCGAAGCGTCTCTTCCCCAGTATACCATCGGTGCATAGGCGGTATTAACATTTTTTTCGTCTACAGTTTGCAATAGTCGCTCTTTATTTATATATTTGTATGTTTAACAACAAACCAACAAGCAGATGAAAGGTATTGTTTTAGCCGGAGGTAGTGGCACACGCCTATATCCTATAACCAAGGGGGTGAGCAAGCAGCTACTCCCCATCTTCGATAAGCCCATGGTCTACTACCCAATATCGGTGCTTATGAGTGCCGGTATTCGAGACATACTCATCATATCCACACCCATTGACCTTCCCATGTTTCAACGCCTCTTAGGCACGGGCGAGGAGCTGGGTGTGAGATTTAGCTACGCCGAGCAGGCGCAACCCAACGGCATCGCCGAGGCCTTCATCATTGGTCGTGAGTTCATCGCGGAGGATGACGTATGTCTCATCCTTGGCGACAACATATTCCATGGCGCAGGCTTCGACGATATGCTTCATCGTGCTGTGGAGAACACTGCAAACTATGGTCGTGCCACAGTCTTTGGCTACAAGGTGGAGCGTCCCGAGCGCTATGGTGTGGTGACCTTTGATGCCGATGGCATGGCCATAGACATCACCGAGAAGCCCGCAGAGCCACGCTCCAACTATGCCGTTACGGGTCTCTACTTCTACCCCAACAGCGTGGTGGACGTAGCCTCGACAATCACCCCCTCGGCACGTGGCGAGCTGGAGATAACCACCGTAAATCAGCACTATCTACAACAGCGAGAGCTCAACGTCGAGATTCTCGATAGGGGCTATGCATGGCTCGACACCGGCACACACGACTCGTTGGCTGAGGCCTCAATATTTGTGGAGGTGATAGAGAAGCGCCAGGGGCAGAAGATTGCCTGCTTGGAGGAGATAGCCTACCGCAAGGGGTGGATAACACGCGAGGCGTTACACCATCTTGCTGAGCCTATGCGTGGCAATCAGTATGGACAATATCTACTTAAGTTATGAAGCTCATAGATACAGCATTGGAGGGTGTGGTCATCATCATCCCCGACATATATAGCGACGAGCGTGGCTACTTCTACGAGTCGTTCAACACCAAGAGTTTCGCGAAGCTCCTTGGCCGTGACATCACCTTTGTGCAGGACAACGAGTCGCTATCACACGAGGGTGTCATACGTGGACTTCACTACCAGCTACCACCCCACGCTCAGTCGAAGCTTGTGCGTGTGGTGCGAGGCTCCATCCTCGATGTTGTGGTGGACATACGCCAAGGCTCACCAACCTTTGGCAAATATGTTACCGTGGAGCTCAGCGCCGAGAACCACCATCAACTATTCATACCACGAGGCTTTGCCCATGGCTTCAAGGTCATCGAGGGCGAGGCTGTGGTGCAGTATAAGTGCGACAACCACTACGCCCCCGAGTGCGAGGGTACCATACGTTGGGACGACCCTACGCTTGCCATAGAGTGGCAGACGGATCGCAACAAGGCTGTGGTATCGGCACGTGACCGTGCCGCAAAGCTACTCGAGGAGTGCGACACACTCTTCGACTATAAGATAGATTACTATGCGTAGGATACTTATCACCGGTGGCTCAGGACAACTTGCCCAGGCAATAACCTATGCAGCTAAGGGGAGCGCCAACAGCTACATATGTGCCACGCACGACGAGGTGGATATATGCCATAGCGAGAGCATAATAGAGGCTATTGAGCGCCATCAGGCAGAGGTAGTCATCAACTGCGCAGCATACACCAATGTGGATGGTGCGGAGGACGACGAGGCGAGAGCTACGCAGATAAATGGCAGTGCGGTAGCGACACTCGCACAGCTATGCCGTGACAGGCACATCACGCTGATACACATATCCACGGACTACGTATTTGGAGGTGATAGTCGTCGCACAACGCCTTATGCCGAGAGCGATGCAATAGCCCCCATAAACGCCTACGGACGTAGCAAGGCGATGGGCGAGAGAGCCGTAGTGGCGTGTGGCGGCATTGTGATACGCACATCGTGGCTATATGCCCCCTGGGGTAGGAACTTTGTGCGCACCATACTACGCCTTGCCGAGGAGCGCGAGGAGCTTAGCGTGGTTGACGACCAGCGAGGAACACCCACCTCAGCACTTGGACTTGCCCGCATGCTCGTAGCCATCGTGGATAACAGCTCTACGGAGCTTATGGAGGGCATATACCACTATAGCGACAAGGGTGAGACCACCTGGTGCGACTTTGCCCGAGAGATTGTAGCACAGGCGGAGATTGAGAGTTGCACCATTAGGGCGTGTAGCACTGCTGAGCGTAACATGCGAGCCGAGCGCCCCGCATACTCGGTGCTCAACACCACACGTATAGCAACTATCCGAGGTGTGGAGATAGCCCCATGGCAGGAGCGCCTGCAGGAGGTAATAACGATAATTAAGGAGTCATGACAACACAACGCAACATACTTATCACAGGAGGTGCTGGCTTCATAGGCAGCCATGTAGTGGAGCTACTCACATCGAGATACCCCAACTACCATATTGTGACACTCGATAAGCTCACCTACGCAGGTAGCCTCGATAACATTGCCGAGGCACTCAAGCGCCCAAACCACACCTTTGTGGAGGGCGACATCTGCGACAAGGAGCTTGTGGAGCGCATATTCGAGGAGTATCATATCGACGGCGTTATGCACCTTGCGGCCGAGAGCCATGTGGACCGTTCGATAAGCGCACCCATTCTCTTTGCACAGAACAACATTCTTGGCACCATAACCCTTCTGGAGGCGGCACGCAAGGCGTGGGCTGGCAACTATGATGGTAAGCGCTTCCACCATATATCCACAGACGAGGTATATGGTGCGTTACCACTTGATGGAGGTAAGTTCACCGAGGAGTCGCGCTACGAGCCCCACTCGCCATACTCAGCATCTAAGGCCTCGTCGGACCACTTTGTGCGTGCCTACCACGACACCTACGGACTACCTACGGTGATTACCAACTGTTCGAATAACTATGGCGAGAGACAGTATCCCGAGAAGCTGATACCTCTATTTATAAATAATATCGTGGAGCGCAAGCCGTTGCCCGTATATGGCACAGGATGTAACATCCGCGACTGGTTATATGTTGGCGACCATGCAAGAGCTCTTGACATCGTGTTCCATAATGCCGAGAATGGAGCTACATATAATATAGGTGGCGATAACGAGTGGTCGAACATCGAACTTATCAAGCACCTTATAACCATTACAGATAGGGAGCTTGGCCGTAGTGAGGGCGAGAGCCTCGAGCTGATAACACATATCGAGGACCGTGCGGGCCACGACCTACGCTATGCCATCGACTCATCGCGTTTGCAGAGCGAACTCGGCTGGAGTGCAGAGACATCATTCGAAGATGGTCTTCTGCGAACAGTAAGATGGTACCTAAAAAATATGGAAAAGTAAACAAAGATCCAACTGCCGTAAGCCCTAACAGGTAATAGTATAAAAGAAGATCCGAGGATTGTATCTCAACATCCTCGGATCTCTATTTTATTAGTTTAGTCTCATATAACCCTCCAATCCATGGTAAATTATGAAATCATCAAGCGCAGCTGTCTTTTCGGGGTTATTTAGGCACCAATCCTCCCAAGCTCTAACAAAGGCCTTGCCTTCGTCTTCATCCATATCGGCCACCTCAGCCTTTGTCTCGTCGTAAACCTTAATCAAATTATCCAAATCACCATCAATACAGTAGACATACATCTTCTCCAAGCAATCAATAGCTGCATTCTCTGCTGCCTTCTCATCTGAACAAGCTACAAACATAAAGCAAGCAGCTAAGAAAAGTAAAAGTTTTTTCATAGTCTTAATAATTTAAGTTAGTAATTAGGTTTTTACATATTACAAATATAAGTATAAATTCACATAAAAGCAAATATTAAGACTAATAAAATAGAGATAAATAGAGAAGAGGGCTACAGATGTGGTCTTGACATGAAATTGGCCCGGATGGGACATACTTAGCGTATTTCCTATTCGAGCCAATGATTGAAAGGTCGCAGATGTCTGCCCTATGTATGCGTGAGACAATTTCTTGATAGAGGGCTGCAGATACAACGCTCGGCAAAAAAAATGCGGATGGGCTGTACTTTGACGTACTGCCCATTCGCACTTATTTTTGTTAGCGGCAGTAGATGTCTGCCCTATCTCGAGAAATTAAATTTCTTGTCAGAGTGACGCTAATGTGGCGCTGACATGAGAAAGCCCTGGATGGATAGTACTTGACGTACATTCCATTCAGGGCTTTGATTGAAGCGTCGCAGATGTCTGCCCTATGTACGCATGAGCCAATTTCTTGTCAGAAGGGTGCAGATGTGGCCTTGACATGAAATTGGCTCGGATGGGACATACTTAGCGTATTTCCCATTCGAGCCAATGATTGAAAGGTCGCAGATGCGCCCTTATCACAAGAAATTACTCGCTTACAAGAATACGACCACAATACTCGCACACAATAAGCTTCTTACCCTGGCGAATATCCACCTGGCGCTGTGGAGGGATGCGGTTGAAGCAACCACCACAAGCATCACGGGTAACGGTAACCACAGCCAAGCCGTTGTGCACATTGCTACGAATACGGTTGTAGGCAACAAGCAAGCGCTCGTCGATAGGCTCCTTTGCCTTCTCGGCACGTGCCTGAAGCTCAGCAACCTGCTGTGCTGTCTCTGCCTCGATAGAGTCGAGCTCCTCCTTCTTTGCCTTATAGTCGATGCTACGCTCCTCAACAAGAGTGTTGGTCTGCTCGATAGCGCTCTTCTTAATCTTGATCTGTGCAGAGTACTCCTTAAGACGCTTCTCAGCGAGCTCTATCTCAAGCTCCTGATACTCGATCTCCTTGGTGATAGCATCGTACTCGCGGTTGTTGCGCACATTATTCTGCTGCTCCTTGTAGTTGCCAATCATAATCTTTGCCTGGTCAACCTCACGCTTACGCTGACGAGTGAGTGTGTTGAGCTCCTCAATCTCGGCGTTGATATTCTCAACACGAGTGTTCAAGCCAGCGAGCTCATCCTCCAAGTCCTGCACCTCCAAGGGGAGTTCACCCTTTACCTTGTTGATTTCATCAATCTCAGAGTCAATCTTCTGTAACTGATAGAGTGCCATGATCTTCTCCTGCATAGAATAATCAACCTCGTTTGTCTTCTTCTGTGCCATATATGTTATAGAATTTTAGATAATTCAGACTATAAATAGTGTATAGGGTTGCGAGAGCATACGCTCTTGCGAACGGCAAAGTTACACATTTTTTTCGATAATACATCATTTATGATGTTAATTGCGCAAAATTCGCTCTCAAAATGGCCAATATCAGCTAAAATCATGCGACCTTCGCCTCGCATAAAGTCGTTATAGCGCAAATCGGCAGTGACATATATGTCGGCCTCAGCACGCAGAGCCACATCTATAAGCGAGCCTCCCGAGCCTGTGCATATAGCAACACGGCGAACCATGGCATCCTCCGAGGGTATGTCGCTATGGCGCACAGCGCCGACATCGAAGATACTCTTCATGCGCTGCATAAAGGCGAGTGCCGACTCAGCACGAGGCAAGAGACCCACAACACCAAAGCCGGCTGCGGGGTCATCCCTACGAGGCTCAAGAACACTCATATCGCCAAGACCAATCATCGAGCCTACCCTCCAGCTCATGCCATTAGGTGTGCTATCAAGGTTGGTGTGACAAGCATAGAGGGCGATACCTCGACGTATGGCACGCTCCACACAGCGCTCCACATAGTTAGCCGAATTAAAGCGCTTCATGGCATTGAAGATTATGGGGTGGTGCGTGATAATCATATCGCACCCCTCGCGCTCCGCCTCATCCAAGACCTCCTCGGTGACATCTACAGCAAGGAGCACGCCATGCACCTCATCATCCATACGACCTACGATAAGACCTGAGTTGTCGTAGGACTCCTGAAGCGAGAGTGGTGCAAACTGCTCGATAAGAGTGGCTATTTCTCTAACTGTCATAGACTACATATTAAAATAGCGACTGCTCATAGAAGGGAAACAACTCCTTGGTCTCATCACCCTTCTTGGTCTTGCGACGGCGTAATGCTGGCTGCTCCTCAGTAGCAGATGGCTCCACAACCTTACGTGGACGGCCACGACGACGAGGCTCCGCCACAACCTCTGGAGCGCTATGAGAAGCCTCGGTATCACCCTCTGATGGGCTTTCATCAGCACTCGTAGATACAGCAACAGCCACAACATCGCGCTTAGCCTCAGCCTCCACATCGGTGATAAGCTCACTCACAGCATCTATAGGCGCCTCGTAGCCCACAGGACTATTATCACCAAGAGTCTCGCGCACCTCGAGGAGCATAGCTCTAATATTCTGCAAACGCTCCAAGATAGAGACTTCGCGCTGGACCTTACTACCACGTCTCTTCATCGTCTTATTAGCACCCTCAAGAGTCATACCCTTCTCCTTGACAAGATGGTATATGAGCTTGAGATTCTCGATATCCGAAGGGGTAAACATACGATTACCCTTCTTATTCTTATGAGGCTTGATACAGTCGAACTTCGACTCCCAATAGCGAATTAACGAGGCGTTGACATCGAACATCTCGGTAACCTCACCCATCGAATAGAGTAATTTTGCCATAGTATCTTATATTTAATTCTTAATTATCCTCTGCTCCTTGGGGTACATATTATTACAGCGTGCACCTATACGCTTCACAAAACCTATCGCCACACCCTTGTATCTCACTATATTTATGCCCTCCTCAAAGGGTGCGGGAGGTATATCCTGGCGACGCAGATAGCGCAATGCCTCCTCCTCGTCCAACTCCGCCGAGGGGACAGCATCGCTATTAACACCAACATAGAGAGCCAGTGGGTGCTCAGGCTTTAGCTTGCCTTTGAATATCTGCCCCATGGCCACACCCGAATAGACCACAGATAAGGACTCCGAGAGCGCTGTAACATCCTCAACGACATCCCTATTATAGGCATATATCATATCGCCAACGCATCTAAAGGCATGACACGAAGCATCATCAACCCAGCGAGCAACCTCTTTAATATCGGCACGCGACACCTCCGTGAGCACCTTGCGGCGAGCCTTGGGCGTAACCCTGCGCACAACACCCTCGCCTTTGCGAGCTACAGCGGCAAAGAAGCCCTCACCACAAGCCTTATGTGGGTAGAAGTGGAAACACTGGAAGGCTCCTATATCGCTACGCACAACACCCCACTCCTCGGGAGTATCTACCCTATCGCAAGCAACAATGTCGTCGCCGTACTCCTCCATAAGCCACTTCACGACGCCCTCATCCTCCACACTATTAAAGGTGCAGGTGCTATATATGAGCATACCTCCAGGGCGCAGTGCTCGCCACGCCTCAGCAAGGATATCACGCTGACGCTCAGCGCATAGAGCTGGTGACGATGCACTCCACTCACTGCGTGCCTCGTCCATCTTACGAAACATACCCTCGCCCGAACATGGGGCATCGACAGCCACAACATCGAACCAGTGGCCAAAGGCCCCTATATGACTTGGCTCGTTGCAGGTGACAACAACATTGCCAAGGCCCCAACGCTGAACGTTATCACTAAGAGCAAGCGTGCGACCACGGTTTATGTCGTTTGCAACAACAAGACCTGTGCGACCAACAAGCGCAGAGTATATGGTGCTCTTACCACCCGGCGCAGCACACATATCCAAGACTCTACCGCCCTCGATATTCTCACCCTTAAGTAGGTGAGCCACAAACTGCGACGATGCCTCCTGCACATAGTAGCTTCCGCCATGCAACAGCGGGTCGAGCGTAAACTGAGGACGCTCATCGAGATACCTACCCCAAGGGCACCACCCCACAACCTCACCATCAAAGGCAGGTGCAGGCTTGAAGGGGTTGAGCCTTATGGATGTCATAGGCTCGGTGTCGAGGGCCTCGAATAGTCTCTGAGCCTCGACCTCACCCATATCACGATACATGGCGTCGATAAACTCCTTGGGTAGCTCTGTTCGCATATTCTAAAGCTGTCGTTTGCCGTTACACATCTCCTCCAATGAGGCACAGATGCGATCGATTATTGATGGGTCGGCCACAAAGTCGTCGGTATCCTTGTCAACAACAAGCACACGACCCTCGTAGATATTCTCAATCCAGTGGTTGTACTTGTCATTAAGACGGTTTAGATAGTCCTCGTCGATGTTCTGCTCATACTCCCTACCACGCATCTTAATCTGCGAGATGAGCGTAGGGACACTCGCCTTGAGGTAGATGAGCACATCTGGCTTAGGGAGCAACTCCTGCTCGATGTTGAACATCTTCATGTAGGTTTCAAAGTCGCGTGTTGCCATCAACCCCATGCCATGAAGATTGTTGGCAAAGATGTGAGCATCCTCGTATATTGTTCTATCCTGAATAACATTATCAGGGTTTTCGGAGAGCATTACGAGGGTCTGCTGAATACGGCTACCGAGAAACCATAGCTGAAGATGAAATGACCAACGTCCCATATCCTCGTAGAAGTCGTTGAGATATGGGTTTGACATATCCTCGTAGTAGGCTTTAGCCCCGTAGCGCTCAGTGAGCATCTCGGTGAGCGTAGTCTTTCCGCTGCCGATATTACCGGCGATAGCTATATACATAATGGGTAGTATTTTATATTATCTCTATTTTTCTTTTTCTTTAGCGTAGACGCACCAAGGAGACGAACAACGCTCGGCGAATTTCGAGGCGATGGGCTGTACTTGGCGTACTGCCCATTGCTGAAGATAATTCGTTAGCGGCAATATATGCTCTCCCTTATCTCAGCGCATTTTTTTGTTAGAAGGGGTTAGATACAACGCTCGGCGAATTTCGAGGCGATGGGCTGTACTTGGCGTACTGCCCATTGACGAAGATAATTCGTTAGCGGCAGTAGATGACCCCTTATCACAAAAAAATTATCACAAAAAAATTAGTTAAAGAACTCCGCCACTCGCATAACCGACTCCGGCATAGCAAACACGACAACACGATCGTAGGCGTTTATCTGAGTGTCGTCAACAGCGATGAATACTCTATCGCCACGCACTACACCGCCGATTATAGCATCCGCAGGCATACCAAGCTCACGTATAGGATACTTGGTAGCTGGCGAGTTTGGCTTTACGATAAACTCAAGCACCTCGGCCTGGCTACCTGTAAGACACTTAATAGCCTGAACATCGGTAGTCATGGTGAAGCGGAAGATGTTTGAGGCGGTGACGAGTTTCTTGTTGATGATGGTATCAACACCAATACTCTTCGCCAAGGATATGTAGTTGATGTTCTCCACCTCGGCAATCACACGCTTGACACCCATACGCTTAGCAAGCATGGCCGCAAGGATGTTAGTCTCACTACTTCCCGTAACCGATACAAAGGCATCCATGCCTGCGAGGTCCTCCTCCATCATAGCCTCGGTATCACGACCATCCTCGTTGATGATAAGGGTCTTATCGAGAAGCTCGGCAAGACGATAAGCCTTATCAGGATTATACTCAACAATCTTTACGTTTACCTCGTTCTGTAGCTCTGAGGCAATACGTACGCCAATGCGCGAGCCTCCAAGAATCATCATATTTCGGATTGACATCTCGTGGCTACCCGAAAGCTCCGATACACGCTGCGCTGCACCCTGACGAACAATGGCGTATACCATATCATCCTCCTCAAAGCGATCGGCAACCGTAGGTATTATAGTCTGCGTACCACGCACGATGGCCACAGCGCGGTAGTCGATATCCTCATCGAAGTTATCGGGATCTATGACCGTACGACCAAGGAGGGGCGAGGTGAGCTCAAGACGGAAGGCTATCAACGAGAGCTTGCCTGCAGCAAAGTCGACATACTCCGACGAAGAGGTATGACCCAAGAGGTTGATAACCTCACGTGCAGCAATCTGCTCGGGATAGAAGAGGTAGTCAAGACCCATGTCGATGAACACCTCCTTATTGCTTGGCTCGAGATACTCGTTACTATCCACACGCGCAATAACCTTTTTAGCACCAAGCTGCTTGGCCATCACCGATGATAGTATATTGTCGTTCTCCACCGAACGCACAGCTATAAAGAGGTCACACTTGCGCACGCCAGCCCTGCGTAGCACCGAGAACTGGGTGACATCACCCTCTACGGTCATTACATCGGAAAGCGAGCCTACTTCGGCCAAGGCCTTAGCATCGACATCGGCAATGGTTATATCGTGACCACTACCACTGAGCATCTTTGCGAGGTGCGCGCCCATATCTCCCGCACCAGCGATAACTATCTTCATACACTAACAAAGTGAGTATAAACCAATTAAATAGAGCTTTTATCTCATAAATGAGTAAAGCATTTGCATAATACACTGCAAATATATAAATTTGCAGCGGATTTACCACAATAAAAACAAAGTTTTTACCATTTTACCAGAAAAAAAGATATGTCAACTTTTCTTGTCACAGTGCTTATTGCGATTGCCGTAGTCGGCTTCTTTGCACTATCCATGTCACTAACATACCTCTTCAAGGGCCACCATATTCAGTCGGAGATATCGACAAACAAGAATATGCAGAGCATGGGTATCAAGTGTGCCGTGCAGGAGACCCGCGAGGATATGGGCCTCAACGACTGCGACTCAGACAATATATGTTCGGGCAACTGCGCAGGTTGCGACATCGACCACAACGAAGTAAAGAAGAGCAATGGAGAGCAATAAGATCACTGGCCAGGAGTGGCTATGCCGCAACTGCAACTCACTTGTGGACAACAGTATAAATCAGTGTCCTTACTGCCAGGCATCACGCCCCGAGCAGGAGACAACTGACCAGGGCGAGACCTTTGAAGGTGAGGTTATCGAGCGTGATAACTACGCCAACGCAGCGCCCATGCCTAAGGCTAAGTACAACTTCCGTGAGGGTGTGCTGGTAAATAGCGCCGACATCATCCTCATCCTCGGTCTGTTCTGCACGTTTGGAGCAATCATAGCCCCCAACTTCATTGACATGGACATCAACAACCCTATGTTGTGGTCTGTGGGCATAGCGGTAGCGATATTCGCCGTAACCATGATTAGCTGGGCGTTGCTACGCACCGTTGCCGAGATCTCGCGCATGCTCCGAAATAGGGAGTAGACATACACCCTCACACCTCTTGGCATAGAGGTTGATATGTGCGACTAAAAAAGATGTCGCACCATGAAGATTAACACAGGTAAGGGCAACATTTCGCTTATTGTCGTTGTTGCCATAATGTCCATCTCAGCGATAGTATCGCTCCCTGGCCTTGCCATATCGCCAATACTTAGCAATCTCGACAAGATATTTCCTCGAGCCAGCATGCTGGAGGTCGAGCTACTGGAGTCATTGCCCTCACTGATGATAATACCCGCCATGCTCCTGGCTGGTAGATGGTCAGTCGGAGGAGGCAAAATAAAACTTCTTGTCATTGGCAGCGCCATATTTTTCCTCAGTGGTATTGGGTGCATACTCTCACGCACGCTAACCGAACTTATCATCACCAGCTCGCTTGTGGGCATAGGTGCAGGTATCATAATACCTCTATCTACGGGTATTATAGTCGACTATTTTAGTGGCAAGCAACGTGTCAAGATGCTGGGTATAAGCTCTGCGGTGAACAACCTCACACTCGTTATCGCAACCTTTGCCGTAGGCTACCTTGCCGACATCGAGTGGCACTTCGCATTTATAGTATACCTCCTCCCAGCCATCACGCTGATACTCATACCCACCATCAGCCACACACCACCAAAAAGACAAAAATTAGACGATAGGGATAAGGGTGACACGGGGCTAAACCGAGGTGTAATATTAGGCCTCATGCTCTTCTACTTCGCCATCACCTACTGCTCATTGATTGTTACATATAACACATCATATATCACTGCAGATAACCACCTTGCGAGCAACTCTTCGGACAACATAATAGCCCTCTTCTTCTTGGCTATCATGCTACCAGGTTTTGCTCTCAATAAGATAATGACACTCTTGGGAAGATGGGTTAATATGTGGTCGTTGATAGTCATGGGTCTCGGCCTTGTTATCATGTCGCTACCCCACCCTTCGGAGCTCACCTTACTCCTTGGCGCCCTGCTCACGGGTCTAGGCTATGGCGTTATGCAACCTATTATATATGCTAAGACGGCAGCTAATGCCCCACCACATCTAGCCACCATGGCACTATCCATTGTCATGGCCGTCAACTACCTCACAATAGTTGTAGCGCCGCTAATCATAGATGGCATAGATAGGCTCTTTGCCACGACGAGCTATAGCTTTCCCTTTATGATTAATGGTATCGTGACGCTCTTTATTGGCCTTATTGCAGCTATCATTGCTCCGCATAGCCGAGTACTTGGTGGCGAGGAGTAGTGGCGATGATATGAAAAAGCCTCGGATGGGACATACTTAACGTATTTCCCATTCGGGGCTTTGATTGAAGCGAAAGCTAATGCGCCACTATCACATTATTCTTTGAGAAATGTCGGTCAATTAGCACGAGGGAATTTCTTGTCAGAGTGGTGTAGTAGTGGCGTTGACATGAAAAAGCCCTGGATAGGTAGTACTTGATGTACGTCCTATTCAGGGCTTTGATTGAAGCGCCGCTAATGCACCGCTATCACAAGAAATTTATTTCTGGCGGAAATAGATCTGGATAGGCACTCCCGAGAAATCCCACTGCTCACGGAGCTTATTCTCAAGGAAGCGACGGTACGACTCCTTGATATACTGTGGCAAGTTCACGAAGAAGGCGAACTGTGGTGTAGGCGTAGGCAACTGGGTCACATACTTGATCTTGATATACTTACCCTTGGTTGCTGGTGGTGGATAGTTCTCGATTAGTGGTAGGAAGAAGTCGTTGAGCTCCGATGTTGAGATACGGCGCTTGCGCGACTGGTATACACGAATTGCTGTCTGCAACACATCGAGGATACGCTGCTTGTTAATCACCGAGGTGAAGACGATTGGAATATCGCTAAATGGAGCAAGCTTCTTCTCGAGGAACTCACGCCACACCTTCATGGTGTTGCTATCCTTCTCGACAAGATCCCACTTGTTTACAACAATGACACAACCCTTGCGGTTGCGCACTATGAGGTTGTGGATGTTGAGATCCTGAGACTCAATACCCTGCTCAGCATCGAGCATAAGTACGCAGACATCCGAATTCTCGATAGCACGAATAGAGCGCATCACAGAGTAAAACTCGAGGTCCTCGGTCACCTTACCCTTCTTACGCATACCTGCGGTGTCGATAAGGTAGAAGTCCATGCCGTACATATTGTAGCGAGTATGGATAGAGTCACGAGTTGTACCTGCCACGTTGGTCACAATGTTACGCTCCTGACCAAGAAGGGCATTTGTCATAGATGACTTACCCACATTTGGACGACCAACGATGGTGATGCGTGGGAGCGATGCGTCGTACTCGGCAGAGGTATCCTCTGGGAGGTTAGCAAGGATGGCATCCATCATATCGCCAGTACCGCTACCCGACATTGAGCTAATGCAGAATGGCTCGCCAAGACCCAATGAATGGAACTCGTGCGAGAAGTATATAAGGTCATAGGTGTCGACCTTGTTACATACGAGCATCACCTTCTTGCCCGAACGACGGAGGATGTCGGCCATCATCATATCGAGGTCGGTGATACCTGTGCGCACCTCAACGAGGAAGAGGATGAGGTCAGCCTCGTCGATGGCGAGCATCACCTGGCGACGAATCTCCTCCTCAAATACATCATCCGAGTTTACGGTGTAACCACCTGTATCAATAATTGAAAACTCCTTACCGTTCCAATCGGTCTTTCCGTAGTGACGATCACGTGTCGTTCCCGCAGTCTCATCAACGATAGCCTGACGCTGACCAACCAAGCGGTTGAAGAGCGTCGACTTGCCCACATTTGGGCGACCTACAATAGCAACCAAACTCATAGTTTTATATCTTTATATATTTTCTTATCTACATATTACGCCACAAAGATATGTTAATTACTCCAAATTAGAAAACTTTATGAAATATTTACCTCATATTTTGGTTTATTTTAATAAATATTGTATCTTTGGAGGATAATCGAGGGATAAAACCCCTCGTTATAGGAGTAATAAAACGAAGAGAGAGGCATGAAGTGCTGGTTAAAATATCTTCTTGTGTGTGTTCTATTCACCTATGTCTGTGCTACGGGCAGTAGTGCCTCAGCTCAGCAGATGAGCCTATATCCACAAAACGAGAAGCATAAGGTGAGTACCGAGATGGGCATAGGCGTCACTGGCACATACTCGGGTATTATGGGTGCAACTACGGAGAATGTTGCCCTACGCCCCAAGATGGGCATAGGTGCCAAGTTGGACTTCGCGGTAATCCTCGCCAAGCACTTTGCAATAGGCACCGAGGTGGCCTATGGCGGCGGCTCGATAGATGTAGCCAACAGCCGCCTTGAGCGCAGAGTACGCACCAACAGCATCGACATTCCGATATTCCTATCCTTGCGTCTTGCCGACCAAAAGGTACATATTAGCTTAGGACCACAGTTCTCGGTGATGAGCAAGGCTGAGTATACAAACAATGGCGAGAAGATGCTCTTCGGGCCGATATACCCCACATACAATGTTGCCACAGAGGTTGGTGTGCGCCTGGGTAAATATTTTATTATTAAGGCTCGCTATGTACACCCCTTGCAGACCACTCTAAACCAATATGAGAGCGAGGAGTTCTCGATGCGAGCATACCGCATATCATTGGGTGTGGGCCTGATATTTTAGTTTTGAGATAAACAGAGTATATGAGTGAAGATATAGTCAAAGAGATATTAGTGGAGGGCGTGGATGCCCGTGAGCTATATGGTGCACAGGATGCCTACCTTGAGCAGATGCGTGAGCTATGTCCCAAGGTTAAGATTGTGGCACGTGGTGATAAGATAAAGGCCCTCGGCGCGCGTAGCGATGTGGCGGCCTTCGAGCGTAGGATGCAGGCCCTTGTGGAGTATTATGTAAAGTATGGACATATATCCTCGGAGGTGGTCTCGCAAGCCTTCTCATCAAGCATCACAGAGCTCTCAGCAGAGCCTCCCGCAATAGATAAGGATGTGATTGTATATGGCAACAATGGAGCTATCATACGAGCACGCACCGTTAACCAGCAGCGCCTGGTGAAACTCGCCGAGCGCAACGACCTTCTCTTCGCTGTAGGTCCAGCGGGCTCGGGTAAAACGTATACAGCCATCGCCATTGCCGTGAGAGCGCTCAAGGAGCGAGAGGTGCGACGCATAATCCTAACACGTCCTGCGGTGGAGGCTGGCGAGAAACTAGGTTTCTTGCCTGGCGACATGAAGGATAAGCTCGACCCATATTTGCAACCACTATACGATGCGCTCAACGACATGATACCCCCTGCCAAGTTGCAGAAGTATATCGAGGAGGGCACAGTGCAGATAGCACCCCTAGCCTATATGCGTGGTAGAACTCTCGACAACGCCTTTGTCATCCTCGACGAGGCGCAGAACACCACCCTATCGCAGATTAAGATGTTCCTTACGCGTATGGGTCGCAATGCCAAGTTTGTGGTTACGGGAGATGTTACGCAGATAGACCTTCCACGTCGCTCGGATAGCGGTCTTACACGAGCCATGGAGACGTTAAAAAACATCGAGGGTATAGGTATTGTAGAGTTCGATAAGCGTGACATCGTGCGTCACCGTCTGGTGAAGTACATAGTCGATGCTTTCGACAAACGCGAGGAGTTGGAGAATGGTCTTCGCAACAAGGAGAATAGAGACAATTAACAAGCAACTAAATAATTAACAATCAATAACTAACAACTAAAATTATGGACAAGAATTTGAAAGGTTTGAAGCCAGCATTGGTGTGGAAGCACTTTGCTGAGATTTGCAACATTCCTCACCCTTCACACGAGGAGGATGCTATTCGTGCCTATATCGTAAAGTGGGCTGAGGAGCTTGGTTTGGAGCATAAGGTTGACGATGCACAGAACGTATACGTTTACAAGCCAGCAACACCTGGCATGGAGAACCGCAAGGGCATCATCATGCAGGCACACACCGACATGGTTCCTCAGAAGAACAACGACAAGGAGTTTAACTTCTCGACAGATCCTATCGAGGCATACATCGATGGCGAGTGGGTAACCGCTAACGGCACAACTCTTGGTGCGGACAACGGTATCGGCTTGGCAGCAGCTATGGCCGCCATGGAGGACGCTGACCTTGTACACGGCCCACTGGAGTGCCTCTTCACAGCTACCGAGGAGACAGGTATGGATGGTGCCTTTGGCCTTAAGGGCGGTTTGCTCAAGGGCGACATATTGCTCAACCTCGACTCTGAGACTGAGGGTGAGTTGTATGTAGGCTGTGCTGGTGGTATGGATGTGAATGTCACATTCAAGTATCGTGAGCAGCCTTTGGAGGGCAAGTTTGCAGCCTACAAAGTTACTGTCAAGGGTTTGAAGGGTGGTCACTCAGGCATTCAGATTGGCACACAGCGTGCTAACGCAAACAAGGTATTGTTCCGTTTGTTGCGCCAGGAGACCGAGTCATACGGCTTGGAGCTCGCAGCAGTAGAGGGTGGCAACATGCGTAACGCTATTCCTCGTGAGGCATGGGCAATCGTGGTTGTTCGTGAGGCCGAGAAGGCTATCTTCGAGGCTAATGTTAAGTCATACGAGAAGGTTATCATCAAGGAGTTCGAGGGTATCGAGGACTCTATCGAGATCTTTGCAGAGCCTGTTGAGTGCCCTAAGGCAATCATCCCACACCTTGAGTCACACTCATTGATTCGTGCCGTATGTGGCTGTCCTAACGGTGTGCAGCGCATGTCTATCGCCATGGAGGGTCTTGTGCAGACATCATCAAACTTGGCTATCGTAGTATCTAACGGCTCGACAATCGAGGTTAAGTGCTTGTTGCGCTCATCGGTAGACACCGAGAAGGGCGAGTTGGCAGGTGCTATCTCTTCAGTATTTGAGCTTGCAGGTGCTGATGTTGAGCTCTCTGGCTCATACAGCGGCTGGAACCCAAATATGAAGTCGCCTATCCTTCACACCATGCTTGAGTCATACGAGAAGCTATATGGCAAGCGCCCTTCGGTTACTGCCATCCACGCAGGCTTGGAGTGCGGTATCATCGGTGCTAAGTATCCCGGCATGGACATGATCTCGTTCGGTCCTACTATCTGCTACCCACACTCTCCAGACGAGAAGGTGGAGATTGCATCGGTAGAGAAGTTCTACGACTTCTTGCTCAACACCTTGCGTAACGCTCCTTGCAAGGAGTAATACTCCATAAGCATGAAGCCCCAGACGCTTGATAAGCCCACCGTAGAGGGTGGTGCAAAGTGGTTTGTAGTCATCAACCCCATTGCTGGTTCGGGCAAGGGGTTGGATGACTACCCTCTTATATCAAAGCTTCTACGCGACAATAACATACGCTGTGAGGCTGTGTTCACCGAACATAAGCATCACGCTACGGAACTTACGGTTTCGGCCATAGGCGAGGGCTATCGCCACATAATAGTCGTTGGTGGCGATGGCACACTTTACGAGGTTGTCAACGGCATATACATACAGAAATGCGTACCGCCCGAGGAGATAACGATAGCCGTTATTGCCGTAGGTACGGGCAACGACTGGATACGTATGTTCGGCATACCACGACGCTACTCGGAGGCGATACGAGCCATAAAGGAGGGATACACCTTCTTGCAGGATGTGGCCGCCGTGGAGTACGAGGAGTCACACTATCGTCAGATACGCTACATGGCTAACGTGGCGGGCCTCGGCTTCGACGCCGCAGTAATTCGCCGCCTGCAACGCAACAAACTAAAACGACGCCTTGGAGCATGGGCCTACATCTGGACCATGATACGCACCTTCTTTGGCTACAAGTCGACAGGTGTGAAGATATGGGTAGATGATAAGCTCATATACAACGACCTACTCTTTAGCATGGCTATTGGTGTAGGTAAGTATAATGGTGGTGGTGTGCAGCAGCTTCCTGAGGCTGTGGCAGATGATGGTCTTCTTGATATAACAATGATTAAACCACTACACTGGTGGAATATACTATTCCGTATACGCAAGATGTATAACGGTACTATCTACTCTATTGGTCACGTGCTATACGCCCAGGGTGAGAAGATCCGTATTGAGTCAACACCCGAGACACCACTTGAGATTGATGGCGAGCTACTCGGAGGAACACCCGTTGAGTTTAACGTACGCCATCGCGAGGTGCGTGTGATAGTTAATAAGACGTTCCTTAAGGACAAAAAATAGAGCACGCATAGCCACTTAAAATAGCACCTTAACCCCAATGGTTAGGGTGTTTTTTTCATCCACACGAAGAGCAATGGATAGCGAAAATAGACAATAACCTGATAGCCATACGCCCTCAATATCGGGCACCATAGGCCATGTAGTAAAGATCGTGCACGAGTAAAAAAACCTAAATATTGTTGTCAGTTCGCCATTTTTTTACTATCTTGCCTCACTATTTGCAATATAACAGAGGCAATATGAAAAGGATATTATTGATTTGCATCTTCATGTTTGCAGCCTTTGAGCTATCGGCACAAGGTGATACCCAGTCGACTAGTCAACCAATGAAACAGGGGTTGACTCGTTTCACGTCTATTGATGTAGACGCTCCCATCAAACTAACACTCACCAAAATAGACGAGTACGACGTACCATATATCATCTACGATACTAAGGAGGTATACACCTCGAAGTTCTCGTTTGAGGTGGATAAAGGCGGTGTTCTTAAGATACGCGAGCGTAACGACCCGAAGCGTGAGAGCATCACCGAGGTGGAGGTATTCTACAACTCACTGGAGTATATCATCATCTCCAAGGCCGACGTCACAGCAAATGGCACCATAGACACACCTCTTCTCGACATCTACGTATCTAACGATGCTCACTTCTCGGCCGATATTGAGACCCTCGACCTAAAGATATCAATCACGGGCAAGAGTATTGTAGAACTCACTGGCACGGCTCTATACCAAACAGCCGACATTTCAACGGGTCAGTACAGCGCCCTAAATCTAAACACGATGTCAACAACGGCTACAGCATCGCACAATGCAGTGGTCATGGTAGATGCCTACCAGCGTCTTGAGGCCAAGACAACAACAGGAGGTAAGATCGACTATAAGTCGCTACCTGAGATATATCGTGAGGATATATCGCTCTTTGGTGGCGAGGTCAAGCAGTTGTAATAGTAACATAGGATGATACGACAATCATTTCACGAGGAGCTCGCACATGAGCTCCTAAACAGATATAATGGTGACCTATCACAACTTGTGGTGATGTTTCCATCACTTCGAGCGCGAGCCTTTTTCAATGATGCCATAGCCTCAAACATAGAACAACCCACATGGCAGCCATCGTGGATGAGTATCGACGAAGCAATGGAGGCGATATCGGGGTTACGTCGTGGCGAGCGAATACGTCTGATTAGCGAGCTCTATCTGATATACCACAGACACCACCCCAACGAGGATTTTGCCAAGTTCTATTTCTGGGGCGACATGCTCATGAGCGACTTCGACATGATAGATCGATACCTCATAGATGCGCAACAGCTACTGCGCAACATCGAGGATATCAAGGAGCTGGAGGCCGACGTGTCGTATCTCACACCCGAGCAGCTACGCATAATATCCTTCTGGCGAAGCATCGGCGATGATGACTCACTTAGCGAGCAGAAGAGACACTTCCTAAAGATATGGCGCTCGTTGCCAGCAATATATGAGCAATATCGCGAGCGTCTACAAGAGCTACACATAGCCTACCCTGGCATGATTTACCGCAAGGCGGCCGAGTGCATCAAGCAGGGCATGACAGAGGGTCTACCCAATAAGCGCTTTATCGTCGCGGGCTTCAACGCCCTATCGGCAAGCGAGAAGCGCCTCTTCGACCACCTGGCTACAAGAGCCGAGGGTGCGGAGTTCTACTGGGACTACGATAGCTACTACACCGACAACAGATGGCATGAGGCGGGAGGCTTTATGCGTGACAATATCGTGCGATACCCCATGACAAGTGGTGCTATCAGCAACGACAACTTCAACAAGATACCCAAGCAGATGGAGGCCATAGCCTGCGTCTCAAATGCCGTGCAGTGTAAGTACGTGAGTAAGATTCTCGACTCGCTGCCCACAGAGGAGTTGAACAAGAACACAGCCATAGTACTCACGGATGAGAGCATGCTAACGCCACTCCTTCATGCGCTACCTAAGAGCGTAGAGAGGGTCAACGTCACCATGGGTTACCCACTGAAGAACACCCTGGCCTACTCCTTTGTGGAGCGCATGATAGAGCTTCAGGCTCATAGCCGCGCCAAAGGTGAGGGCGAGATATTCTACCATGTGGATGTCACAGGGCTACTATCGCATCCATATATCATGGCTACATGTCGCGATGAGGCATTGAGGCTTCTCGACGAGATTAACAAGAATAGAATCACATCGGTAGATGGCACACTCCTGTGTAACGACGTCACACTAAGGGTGTTATTCAAGCGCCATACGAGTTGGCGAGAGATTGGTGCATATCTCAAAGAGGTGTTAGCACTAATTGAGGGTAGCACCAAGGAGGAGGTACAGGCCGAGTATCTGCACCTAACATGGGAGGAGATAGGCAAGCTTATGCGCTCGATAGATAGTTGCAAACTCGAGCAGAACAACATAGAGCTTAACAACGAGATATTCACCTCGCTACTGCGCAAACACCTTCAGTCTATCACCATGCCCTACACGGGAGAGCCTCTTGAGGGTGTGCAGATAATGGGTATTCTCGAGACCCGAAACATAGACTTCAAAAACGTCATTATACTATCGATGACCGACGCCACATTCCCTGGAGATAGAGGTGGTCAGTCGTCGTTCATCCCATATAACCTACGAGCTGCATACGGAATGCCCACACCCGAAGAGCATGAGGCAATGTATGCCTACTATTTCTACCGTCTGATACAGCGTGCCGAGAGGGTAACGATGCTCTACTGCTCGCGTGCCGACGATAGGAGCACGGGCGAGTGTAGTAGGTATATCTATCAGCTCGACTACGAGTCGCCATACACCATCACCAAGCGCTCAATAGGTGTAGACCTCAGTATCAGCGAGAGATTACCCATAGAGGTAAAGAAGGGTGCGAAGGAGCGTGCCATGCTCGATAGGTATCTGCACGATAGCGAGGAGCACACCCTATCGCCAACGGCACTATTTAGGTATGTGGAGTGTCCGTTGAAGTTCTACCTTAGCTCCATAGCTCACCTACGCACACCCGATGAGGTGAGCGACACCATAGATGCCCTGACCTTTGGTAACATCCTCCACGAAACCATGCAGGCGCTATACACACCACTTATAGGCGTGAAGAATCCCTCTGCAGAGATTGCCAAACTATGCAAACACTCGACGATAGAGGCCGCCGTGGATAGCAAGATGGGAGAGCTGATGTTGCGTGACAAGGGTGCTACGATTAAGGAGTTCACAGGCGACATGCTCCTTGTGAGAGACATCATCGTGAAGTATATCATGCGAGGCATCATGCGCTACGACAAAGACAACCCCATAAACATGATAGAGGGTTTGGAGGATGAGGTGAAGTGTCGCTTCGAAATCTCCGAGGGTCGACGAGTAAACCTCTCAGGACGTGCCGACCGCATAGACAGACTTGCGGATGGAACACTCCAAATCATCGACTACAAGAGTGGTAGCACTCCACACTTAAGTTTCAACGGCATGGAGAACCTGATGTTTGGAGGCGCCACAGAGCGTATATCCAACATCTTCCAGACGTTGCTCTACTCGATGATGCTCAACAAGAGACACGGATGCGATGCTAAGCCTACGCTATACTACGCCTCGAAGATGCTCGACAAGGAGTACTCACCCGAGATTGTCAACACCCAAACGGGTGAGGTCATAGAGCGTTACAGTACCCATGCCGAAGAGTTCGAAGAGACGCTCAGCAGGGTACTCGAGGAGCTCTTCGACTACGATACACCATTCACGCAGGTGGAGAACGAAGATATGTGTAAATACTGCGATTATAAGAGGATATGTCGACGATAAAACGAGCACAAATATTGAGCGCAAGTGCCGGCTCAGGCAAGACCTATCAGCTGGCATACAAGTATGTTCGTGATGTTATTGAGCATCCCGAGCTATATCGCAGCATCCTCGCCGTGACCTTCACGAACAAGGCTACCGAGGAGATGAAGTCACGAATACTCAAGGAGATACACACCCTTGCATCGGGAGGTAAGAGCAACTACATGGATGCCCTATGCCGAGAGCTTGGGCTTAATAACCGTGAGGTCAAGGAGCGAGCACTCAAAGTGCGACAGTTGATACTCCACGACTACTCACGCTTCACAATACTCACCATCGACCGCTTCTTCCAGCGCATCATACGAGCCTTCATCAAGGAGTTGGGCATAGACCTCAACTACAACATAGAGCTCGACACCACAACACTCCTTACACGCAGTGCCGACAAACTCGTGGAGGGCATCGCCGAGAGCGAGGAGCTCAAAAAATGGATGCTGGAGTTTGCCGAGGAGCGTATCACCGAGGGCGACAAATGGGATATGCGTGGTGATCTGATGGCCTTGGGTAGAGAGATTTTCAAGGAGAGAAGCCACGAACGACTAAAGCTCAAGCAGTCGAAAGAGCAGCTTAGCGACATCATAGAGCGCATGACAAAGCGTGCGGATGATGCTTGCCAAAGTATGGTCACACTGGGCAGTCAGGGTGTCGAGATAATGGAGCGCTATGGCGTGAAATATAGCGACTTCAAGGGTCAGACCAGGAGTTTCACCAAATGCTTCATGCAGTATGCCCAAGGGGAGTTGAAGGCTCCCACATCCACCATGCTCAAGGCGGTGGAGAGCAGTGACGAGTGGTACAAGAGCGGTGACAAGGGTACAACAATATCGGCAACCGAGGAGCTACGACCTCTGTTGGGCGAGATATGCAAGAGCTACAGCGAGGTGAACACCCTGGTGAACACCACAAAGCTACTCAAGGAGAACTACCGTAGCTTTGCGCTACTCACCGACCTATACGACAAGGTAAGCGACCTATGCGACAAGGAGAATATCATGGTGTTGGGCGAGACAAAGCATATTCTCGCTACGTTCATCAACGATAGCAACGCTCCCTTCATCTACGAGAAGGTGGGCAACCGTTTCGAGCGTTTTATGATTGATGAGTTCCAGGATACGTCGCTGGGCGACTGGCGCAATATGCTGCCCCTATTGCAGAATGCCATGGCCTCGAGCGAGGATTGCTCGGTATTTATCGTGGGCGATGTCAAGCAGTCGATATATCGCTGGAGAGGTGGCGACTGGCAGCTACTTCAGACCAAGGCTCAAGAGATGCTGGGTAGGGAGAATGTGGCCATAGAGCGTCTTGAGTCGAACTACCGAAGTTTGGCGAACATCGTTGAGTTCAACAACAACATCATGGCCGAGGTGGTGAAGAGGGATAACCTCTATCTCAACACCATCCTAGATGAGGCACTCGCCAAGGGCTGTGTTGGCAGTGAGGTACACACCTCGCTATACAACATCATGGATAGGGCCTACACCAAGCATGCCCAGAAGGCGGCACGCAAGAGCGAGGAGCGAGGCTATGCCGAGGCTACGATATACGACTCCACGCTGATGGACTCGCCCTTTATAGAGGCCATAGAGAGTGCCACGAGCCGTGGCTATCGCTACTCGGACATCCTGCTACTTGTGCGTAATGCCAAGGATGGTAGACGTGTAGCCGATGCTCTGTTTGCCTATAAGGAGCGATTGGCAGCCGAGGGTCGCGAGGTTTTCAACATCCTAACCTCGGACTCCTTGACCATCGAGGCAAGCGATATCAGCGAATTTATCATAGCGGTATTCCGCCTCGCGGTAGACATGAAGAACGACATAGAGCGTGGTGTCTACAACCGCTTCCTAGATAAAGGTCTCGACCACAACTTCGACACGGAGGAGCAGGAGCTCTTCAGGCATCTTGCATACCTCTCGCCCATGGAGGCCTTCGAGGCTATCGTGGCGCACTTCCAGCTCGACAGTCGCAAGGAGTATATAGCCTACCTGCAGGCAATGCATGAGCAGGTAATATCCTTCACCACATCGCGAAATGCCGACATACAACGATACCTCAAGTGGTGGGACGAGAGGGGTCGTAACGAGGCTATAAGCGTCGAGATGACTCCCGACACCATAGAGATCACCACCATACACAAGGCCAAGGGTCTGGAGCGTCCTGTGGTGATAATACCCTACACCCAGTGGGATATATCGCCACGTGCCATACTACGCCCTGTGGTGTGGGCAAAGGCAACAGACAAGGATAGCGACGCTTCGGCCGTGGGTGAGTTCCCCGTAATATACGGAGGCACCATGCAGGAGTCACTATTCTCGGAGGAGTACTATCGTGAGATGGTGATGAACCATGTAGATGCAGTGAACATACTATATGTGGCACTCACCAGAGCATCCGAGGAGCTATACCTATATCTACCTTCAAGGCTCAACACCAAGTCGAAGAGCGGAGATAACATATCGACAATCGTGCCCCTGATGACAGCATCGCTCGCAGCGATAATACCCGATGCCGAGAGCTACACGACGGAGAGTGGCAACGAGCGCATAGTATATCGATATGGTGCGCCAGTGGCTCAATGTCAACCAGAGGATGGTGGTAGAGGTGAGGATATAATCTTAGATAGCTACCCTACGCACCGCCCAGAGCTAAGCATCCACATCCCGACACGTCGCTACGAGGAGGAGGGTCTCAAGGTGGGGTCGAAGGAGCGTGAGATGGGTATCAAGCTACACAGCATATTCGAGAGAGCAGCCAACATAGCGGAGCTTCACGCTGCCATAGATAGACTGGAGGTGGACTGCATGATAGAGCCCTCGGAGTGCGAGATGCTCCACGACAATATAGACAAGGCGATGCTCAATTCGCAGGTCGAGGAGTGGTTCACGGGCGAGTGGGACGACATAAAGGTGGAGGCCGAGATCATCACACGCGATGATGCACGTCGTCCCGACAGAGTGATGATAAAGGGCTACAGGGCTGTGGTGGTGGACTACAAGTTTGGTAGCAACATCAGCGGGTCGCACACACGACAAGTGGCCAGATACATGGAGTTGCTGGCAAACATGAAGAGATACAACCATATTGAGGGATATGTGTGGTACATAACCTTAGGAGAGGTAGCTAAGGTTGACAGATAGCCAGATATTATATATCTTTGTGGTATGATAAACAGACTATATAGAACCTTACCCCCCTCATATAGAGGGCGTGCCGTATGGGTGGTTGCAACCATCTTCATACGTGCACTGCTCAACTTTGTGGGTGTGGCGATGATGATACCACTCCTCATGGTCATCCTCGATGGCGACAGCATAAGGAGCATAGCACCTCTACGTGAGGCCTACGACCTTTTTGGGTGTAGCTCGCATGAGAGCTTTGCATTGGTGATATGCGCAGTAATCCTGGGTGTCATACTTCTCAAAAACATCGTAGTCCTGGCGCTATATCGCATCGAGCGCGACTACATATACGATCTATACACTACCCTATCAAGGCAGCTCTTCGAGAGCTACTATCGTCGAGGTCTTAGCTTCATAAAGCACAACAACACGGCACTCCTCACACGCAACGTCAATGTGGTGAGCCTTATGTTTGTGGCGGGAGTACTGCGACCCATAGCAACAATCATCGGCGAGGTGGCGCTTCTTGTGATGCTCTTCGTAGCGCTGGTATGCTACTCACCGAGTGTAGCGCTACTCACCCTCGCAGCGCTGCTACCCATAATGGTGATATTCTACATCGTGGTACGTCGCCGACTAAACGACATAGGTCTTAGGGAGAACGAGGCACAGCGCATCAAGAGTCGCATTGTGGCGGAGTGCTTCAGAGGTTATGCCGACATTGAGGTGGGAGGTGCCTTTGCCGAGAGACTCAAGCGCTTCGACGAGGCTGCCAAGGAGGTGGTAACGCTACGTAGGCGCAGTGCAACACTTGGCATGCTTCCGCAGATGTTCACCGAGGTGGGGCTTAGCTTGGCACTGGTGGCAATGTTGCTCGTAAGCATATACGCCTCAAGTGAGGATATGGGACTCATCTTCGGCATCTTTGCCGTGGCGGCAGTAAGACTGATACCCTCGATACGCAACATCCTCGCAAGCTGGAGCACACTGCGACTAAACAGCTACACGATAGCCACCATGGCTGAGGCCACAGAGGTGGAAATGACAGAGGATGAGGTATCGACCGAGCCTCTAAAGCTACGCACAAGTCTTGTACTGGAGGGGCTATGCTTCACCTTTGAGGATAGCACAACACCAACAATAGAGAACCTATCGATGGAGATACGCCGAGGTGAGCGTGTGGGTATTCGTGGTGCTTCGGGCGTGGGCAAGACGACGCTCTTCAACCTACTCTTAGGCCTTTATAAGCCTACGGCGGGAAGGATACTCGTAGATGGCGAGGAGCTCACAGGAGGTAGAGTGCGTCAGTGGCAGAACAACATAGGCTACGTCTCGCAGCAGGTATTCATCGGCGACATGACCCTTGCGGAGAACATAGCCTTAGGCGTGGAGCGAAAGGATATAGACCTCGAGAGGTTGGCAATGGCCATAGAGAGGGCCGACCTACAAAGCTTCGTAGAGTCGCTACCCGAGGGTGTGGAGTCGCACATAGGCGAGCAAGGGTGCCGCATATCGGGGGGTCAGCGACAGAGGATAGGCATAGCTCGTGCCCTATACAAGGGTTGCGACATACTCCTATTCGACGAGGCTACATCGTCGTTAGACAGCCAAACAGAGGAGAACATCAACAACGCCATACGTCGTCTATCAGCCAATAGTGACGACCTCACGATAGTGGTGATAGCCCATCGTGAGAGCTCGCTGGAGTATTGCGACAGAATAGTAACCTTGGAGTAGATATGTCACTAAGATATAGCATTGCAGATATTATCATACGCAGCGACCGAGACCTCTCGGCCATGGGTCTCAGGGGCTTTGCACCCTTTGAGATAGAGGGTGACAACACCTCATGGGACTGCCATATTAGCTTCACTGGCGACATGAGCGATGTTGCAGGCGAGGTTACAAGGGTCATTTCAAGCAGCCATATAGAGGAGGCTGAGGCTAAGGGTGTGTTTGCCACAACCAAGAGAGGCTACCTCTATAGGGTAGAAGGAGACGACAAGCGAGAGGCGATGCTCTTCCACATTGACGCCACTACGCTTGATATTGTGACCAACAGCGAGCCTCGTGACGCAAGGGATGTTGCGCTACTACGCTTCGGCTTGTGGATGATGTTTGGCGTGGTGCTTAGCCAGAGGCAGGCCATAGCCATGCACTCGTCAGTAATAGAGTGTCGAGGGCGTGGTGTTCTCTTCCTCGGAGAGTCGGGAACGGGCAAGAGCACCCACACACAGCTATGGAGAGAGCATATCGAGGGGTCTACGCTTCTGAACGATGACTCGCCGATAGTGCGTATCGTGGAGGGTGAGGCCCGTGTATATGGCTCACCATGGAGTGGCAAGAGGCCCTGCTACAAGCCAAGATATGTGCCTATTGCGGGTATCTGTCGTCTAAGCCAGGCACCTCACAACGTCATACGTAGGCTCACGACAATAGCGGCTATAGGGGCGCTACTACCCTCGTGTCCTCCACAGTATGCTCATGACGAGAGGCTTCAAGATAGGATATGTCGTACGCTCGGTGAGATACTGCGTAGTGTGGCTGTCTTTCACTTGGAGTGTCTGCCCAACGACGAGGCGGCAAGGCTATCGCATAGAACAATCATAGGCGATGAATAGGGTCTTGGATAACATAGAGAGCCTGGTGGAGATAGGCCAGAGCTTCGAGCTTCGGGTGACGGGCTACAGTATGCTACCCTTGCTGGGACGTGGTGGCGATATCATCGTAGTGCGCCGCACGACCGTGGAGGAGAATATATGTGGGCGCATAGCTATGTTTCGCGAGCGTGATGGTCACATCGTGGTGCATAGGGTGCGAGATGTAGATGGCAACACGGTGACACTCATGGGTGACGGCAACCTCCGAGGCATGGAGCAATGCCCACGCGAGAGGGTCATAGGCGTTGTGGAGCATGTACGCCGCAGAGGTGGCAGAGTGGTTAGCTGCACCTCGTGGTGGTGGCGCCTAAGGGAGCGTATGTGGCTACACACACCTCGTCTGGTGCGCAGATACACGTTGGCGCTGATGCGTAGATGGTTAAACTTTAGACGATAGATATATGGATATTCGTATAGGACAGGGCTACGATGTACACGCCCTGGGTGAGGGACTACGCCTGGTGCTATGTGGCGTAGAGGTGGAACACAGCAAGGGGTGCATAGCCCACTCGGATGGCGATGTGGCGATACACGCCATATGCGACGCTCTGCTTGGGGCTCTCGCCTTAGGCGACATAGGCAAGCTATTTCCCGATAGCGATGCACGATACAAGGGTGTGGACTCCACCCTACTACTCAGAGAGGTTGTCGACAGGGTCGAGGCCATGGGTTACGCCATAAGCAACATAGACTGCACCATAGCCATGCAGCGACCCAAGCTACGCCCCTATATAGATAGGATGCGTGAGCGTCTTGCTCAGGTTGTGGGCATAGACGTGGAGCGTATCTCGGTGAAGGCAACGACGACCGAACACCTCGGCTTCGAGGGTCGTGAGGAGGGAGTATCTACCACGGCCGTAGTGCTCGTCACACGAGGATAGCAACAGACAAAGAGGGACTGACAACGTAAGTGTTGTGCAGTCCCTCACTGTTTATATGCTTAGGTGTTTACAGGCACATCTCGTAGATACGCACCACATCCTCAGGTGTAAGGGTCTTGAAGCCACGTATGTCGCCATAGCGGCAGGCCTTGCGTGCCATGGTAGCGAAGTCCTCACGCTTGATGCCCACCTCGGTGAAGCTACGCTGAAGACCGAGGGTGTCGAAGAGGAGTGTAGAGAGGCGCTTGATGCTCTCCTTGGCGATGGCCATAGGCTCCAGGGTGGGGTCTATGCCAAAGACGTTGACACCAAACGACACGTAGCGCTGTACGTTACTATCGTCGAGGCAGTACTCCATCCAGCGTGGGGTGAGTATAGCTAAGCCGAGACCATGGGTGATATCGTAGGTTGCCGAGAGCTCATGCTCCATAGGGTGGCAACTCCACGCCTTGCGCTTGCCGCCATTGATGAAGCCGTTGATGGCCCATGACGATGCCCACATAAGGTTGGCACGAGCCTCATAGTTCTCGGGGTCGTTATAGGCTATTGGGGCGTACTTAACGACGGTCTTCATGAGACCCTCCATGACGGTGTCGAGCATATATAGATCCTCCGTCATGTTGAAGTATACCTCCATGATGTGCGACAATATGTCGGCAGCACCACACGCCGTCTGGTACTTAGATACCGTGTAGGTGAGCGTAGGGTCCAAGAACGAGACCTTAGGCTGCATGACAGGGGCCATACGTCCCAATTTATCCTCGGTCTCGGGGTTTGAGATAACACCACCCGAGTCCATCTCGGAGCCTGTGGCCGAGAGTGTTAGGATGGTGACGATGGGGAGTGCTCGCTCAATAGGCTTGGCATTAGCGCCGAAGAACTCCCATGGGTCGTGGTCTACGCAGGCACCTGCGGCCATGAACTTAGTGGCGTCGATGGTCGAGCCACCACCTACGGCCAAGAGAACGTCGATATTGTGCTCCTTGCAGATGGCCGCACCCTGGCGCACAGAGCTAATGCGTGGGTTGGGCTCAATGCCCGAGAGCTCGAAGACCTCCATATCTGCGGCCTTAAGCTCCGCCATAACCCTATCGTAGAGACCCATACGCTTGATTGAGCCACCGCCATAGGTGAGCAACACACGACGACCAAACTTCTGAAGCTCCTTGCCGAGGTTCGATAGTTGGTCCTTGCCAAAGTATACCCTTGTGGGGATGTCGTAAACAAAACTATTCATATCGCTATACTATTTAATTAAATAACATATCTAAGTCGACCTCCTCGATGGTGCTGGGAGCTAAGTCCGTGCGCATGATAACACCCCATGCACCTTCGTGATGGTTGAAGTGGAAGATGGGCGAGACGACAGCACGCTGGTAGTAGCTCTTTGCCGAGGCATCCAACAGGGCGTACTCTTTATCGTCGCTTACCGACGTGGCTATCATGTCGATAGAGGGTGCGAGGAGGAGTATCTGCTGAAGCAGACGGTAGGCCAGAAGCCTATATGGTGCTGCGACACAGAGGCCCTCATATACGGCATCATCATAGGCCATAAGAGCCCTATATACGGGCCTCATAAGGGTCTCGGCAGGAAACTTGTCAAGGTTGCCATCGGCATAGCGTTGCATAGCCTCTATGGCGGCGTGGTAGTCGGCGATAGCACTCTGTCGTTCGGGGTCATCCTCCCCATCGTACCACATGGGGTAGGCGATGATATCCTCGGGAACTGCGGCGAAGTACTCCACATAGTTCTGCACCATAGGTGTCGAAGCCGTACTATTCGAAGTCATGGTCTCGACCAGGAGGTCCATAGCTTCCGCCATGGTGCACGAGTGCCCTGGGTTCAAGAGGTTGTCGTCGGCACGAAGTATGGTATCGTAGACAAAGGCTATCTCGCGTGCTGCGGTGAAGCCCTCCTGAGCCTTAGACACATGGGGCATAAGGCTGAAGATGAGAGCGATGACGGCTAAGAGGTATCTTCTCATGGCTCAATGTTATATATCGTGAGAGAGGGGTGCTGGCACAGCCTCGCGCATATCGAAGTCGCCCCAACGCTCGGCCACATAGTCGAGCGTATGGATAATCTCGTCTATATCGAACGAGGTGACGAGCTTGAGGCGTGTCTGCTTGAAGTCGGGCAGACCCTTGAAATAGTTGGTGAGGTGGCGGCGCATCTCGAGAATACCTACCCTATCACCTTTGACCTCCAACGACTTGGCGAGATGCTCCTTGGCTATTGCCACACGCTCCACCACCGAGGGCTGAGGCAGAAGCTCGCCTGTGGTGAGGTAGTGGCGACACTCCCTGAATATCCAGGGGCGACCATAGGTGGCACGACCTATCATCACACCATCGACGCCATAGCGGTCGAACATTAGCTTGCACTTCTCCGCAGAGTCGACATCGCCATTGCCGATGATGGGTATTGTTATGCGGGGGTCGTTCTTAATCTTGCCTATGAGCGACCAGTCGGCCTCGCCACGATACATCTGCGCACGTGTGCGGCCATGGATGGTGAGGGCTGCAATGCCCACATCCTGAAGGCGCAGGGCTATCTCCTCGATGTTCTTCATCTCATCACTCCATCCCAGGCGTGTCTTCACCGTCACGGGCTTATTCACAGCACGCACAATCTGTCGTGTCATCTCCACCATGAGGTCGGGGTCCTTCATCATTCCCGAGCCGGCACCACGTCCCGCAATCTTCTTCACGGGGCAACCGAAGTTGATATCTATAATATCGGGGTTGGCGCTCTCGGCTATGCGTGCCGCCTCGACCATAGGCTCTATGAGGTGGCCATATATCTGTATGCCCACGGGGCGCTCGTAGTCAGCGATGTTGAGCTTAGCGCGCGACTTCCACGCATCGCGTATGAGGCCATCCGACGAGATGAACTCGGTGTAGACAACATCGGCACCGAAGCGCTTACACATATAGCGAAACGATGGGTCGGTGACATCCTCCATGGGGGCAAGAAATAGTGGCTGGGAGCCAAGGTCTATATCAGCGATTTTCATGCTATCCTATTTTTTTTACAAAGATAGGAAAATTAGCGCTAATGCGCAAGAGGCGAGGGTGGTAAAATGGTGGAGAAAAGAGGTGCTCGAGCCACTGATGGTGCTCCGAGACTATGCCGTGCGAACGGCTATACTCCCACACCCACTCGGGTATGGTGTCTATGGGCGCGGCGTTCACCGTTCACCCGTTCATTTTCCATATCATAATGAACGGTGAACGGTGTACGTCCCTCTTCCATGGGTTATCAGTGAAGTATTGTATATACGTATAGGGATAAATAGACATATCAATATATATATACTCTATCACTGATATATATTATTATATGTATCAATATAACGTGTAAACGATTGTTTGCGACCACACTGAGGAGAGGTGTATCGGGTACCACGACCACGATACTTCTCTAACTGATATCTATAATTACTCATATTGATATATATAGTTATTGATATAATTGTTTAAGCGTACACCGTTCACCGTTCATTATGATATGGAAAATGAACGGGTGAACGGTGAACGATTACTCCTCTTCACGCTCTTCATCGAGCAGATAAGCTCGTAGCATCGAGGAGCCGCAAAAATAGTCCGAGCCACCTATTTTCCATCATAAAATGGATAATTCGGAAAAAATTTGTATATTTGCACCTCAGTATATAAATATAGGTAACAATGGTCAATATAGAACTATTCATCGCAGATGTCGTGAAGCGTGCAACCGAGGAGTTGTATGGCGTGGGCGACAACATACAGATACAGAAGACTCGTAAGGAGTTCGAGGGCGACTACACCGTAGTGGTCTTCCCACTACTTCGTGCGTCGAAGAAATCCCCCGAGGCTACGGCTACGGAGCTCGGTGAGAAGATTGTGGCTTCAACACCCGAGATCAAGTCGTTCAACGTCATCAAGGGCTTCCTCAACCTCGTGGTTGACGCATCGTTCTGGGCAGAGCGTTTCCAGGAGATTGTCCATACCGAGAACTACGGCATGGCAGCACCATCGGGTCGCACAATAATGATTGAGTACTCGTCGCCAAACACCAACAAGCCACTACACCTGGGTCACATACGAAACAACCTACTCGGATACTCGGTGGCAACAATCCTCAAGGCCAATGGTCACAATGTCATCAAGGTAAACCTTGTGAACGACCGCGGTATTCACATCTGCAAGTCGATGCTCGCATGGCAGCTATATGGTGGTGGCGAGACCCCTGCATCGTCGGGCATGAAGGGCGACCACCTCGTGGGTAAGTACTATGTGGAGTTCGACAAGCACTACAAACAGCAGGTCAAGGAGCTTATGGCCGAGAAGGGTATCTCGGAGGAGGAGGCTAAGAAGCAGGCTCCTATAATGCTCCAGGCGCAGGAGATGTTGCGTAAGTGGGAGGCTAAAGACCCCGAGATTTACGCTTTGTGGGAGACAATGAACGGCTGGGTATACGAGGGCTTCGACGTAACATACAAGGCCCTTGGCGTAGACTTCGACAAGGTGTACTACGAGTCACAGACATACCTCCTGGGTAAGAGCCTCGTGGAGGATGGCCTCAACAAGGGCGTATTCTTCCGCAAGGAGGATAACTCCGTATGGATTGACCTCGAGGCTGACGGCCTCGACCAGAAGCTTCTTCTTCGTGGCGATGGCACATCGGTATATATGACCCAGGACCTCGGCACAGCCCTCAGCCGCTTCGAGGAGAACAAACTCGACGACATGATATATGTTGTGGGTAACGAGCAGAACTACCACTTCCAGGTGTTGAAGCTCGTACTCAAGAAGCTCGGCTACGAGTGGAGCGACAATATCTTCCACCTATCATACGGCATGGTGGAGTTGCCAGAGGGTAAGATGAAGTCACGCGAGGGTACCGTGGTGGATGCCGACGACCTCATCGCCGACATGATTGGTACAGCTCGCGAGATGTCCGACGAGCTCGGCAAGCTCGAGGGTGCAAGCGAGGAGGAGGCACACGCCATCTCGGAGATGGTGGGTCTTGGCGCCTTGAAATACTTCATCCTCAAGGTAGACCCCAAGAAGACCATGCTCTTCGACCCTAAGGAGTCTATCGACTTCAACGGTAACACCGGACCATTCATCCAGTATACCCACGCCCGCATACGCTCGATATTGCGTAAGGCCGAGGAGGCAGGCATCAGCGCCGAGAACTATATGTCAGCATCGCTCCTTGCCGAGGAGGTAGAGCTCATCAAGGCCCTTGCCGACTACCCCGTAGTGGTGCGCACAGCGGGTGAGCAGTTCGCACCATCGGTGATTGCAGCCTACGCCTACGACCTTGCTAAGCAGTTCAACGGCTACTACCACGACCACTCAATCCTCAAGGAGGAGAACGAGGCAGTACGCTCGTTGCGTCTAACCCTCGCTCGAGAGGTGGCACGCACCCTACGCTCGGCAATGTCGCTGTTGGGCATAAATGTTCCAGAGAGAATGTAAAACCTATGGGGTTGCCTAACACAACGGGGCAACCCCTTATTTATAAGCACCATGAGAGTGAAATATACCTTAGTCATCGCCATCATGACCCTCGCCATGGCGTGTCAGTCGGCCAAGGAGCAGAAGCAGAGCGAGCAACAGCAGAGCTCCATGCAGGAGACCCCTCGAGAGGTGACCACCACGACATACGCACCAGGCACACGACTTATGGAGCGTGTCGTAGGCCCCATAGGCTCGATACGCAACATCGAGGAGCTCAACTACGCAGTAGACCACTTCTGGGATGGCTTCGACTTCGAGTGTGGCGAGCGTGTTGTTGAGTACAACACCATGGATATATGTCAGGCCTTTGTGGACTACACATACATACTCCATGCGGCACGCGACTACACACCCCTTAGCAGACTTATAATGCGTGCCGAGGCAAGCCGTGAGGTGCTCGACCTCTTTATATCCATCAGCGATATGGTGCTCCACGACCCCAACTCGCCACTGCGCAACGACGAGATGTACATATACATCCTCGAGCGCCTTGTTGAGTCACCACTCCTCGACGAGTATGACCGTCTTGTCCCCGAGCACGACCTACACATGGTCAAGCAAAACCGCATAGGACACAAGGCTAACGACGTCGTATACACCCTCAAGGATGGCACAACAGGACATCTCCACGACATAGATGCCGACTACACGATACTCATGTTCAACAACCCCGACTGCCCCACCTGTCGCGAGATTATCGACGAGATAGGCGCCTCGCCCATGCTCAACGAGCTACAGGAGTTAGGACGTCTAAAGGTTATCGCACTATACCCCGATGCCGACCTCGAGGCGTGGCATAGATATCATCCTCAGATGCCACGACGCTGGATTGTGAGCTACGACGACGGCTGTATCATAGATAAGAGTGACCTTTACGACCTACGTGCCATTCCCTCGCTATACCTCCTCGACGGCGATAAGCGTGTCATGATTAAAGATGGCATCGACGTGGCATACATCGAGGATGTCATCGCTATGGCAGAGTCACAGATGTAGCACGACAATGAGAGATACCATCGACATCTTCACAACCTTAGGCCGACGCCTTGCAACCCTCGGGACAACACCCCAGGGCGAGGAGCTCATGGCCAAGGCTATAGAGGCAAACCCATGGTTCACACGCCGTGACATCCTCCATGCCGTGGAGGCCATACGCCACGATATGCTCGCCGAGGCGCCCCTTAGCGAGTGGCTCAGGGACTACCCCCCTACTGCCGAGCCAAAAGAGGTTGCCGTAATCATGGCGGGTAACATACCCCTTGTGGGCTTCAACGACCTTCTGTGCATCCTCGCAAGTGGCCATCGCTGCCACATCAAGACCTCGTCTAAGGATAGTGTGCTCATGCACCATATTATAGAGGAGCTTAGGAGCATAGATTGCGACATACCTATATATGAATACTCACCAGAGCGCCACTACGATATGGCCATAGCCACAGGAGGCGACGAGGCCAACAGATACTTCCGTGACCACTTCGCCAACACACGCACCCTGCTGCGTGGCAGTCGCCACTCGTTAGCCATCCTCGACGGCACGGAGAGCACCGAGGAGCTTGAGGCACTATCTAAGGATATAACCCTCTACTCGGGCCTTGGCTGCCGCTCGGTATCTATGGTGATGCTACCCAAGGGTTGCAACATCTCACTCCCACAGTGCGAGGTAGCAAACCACAAACTGGAGGGTAACATACGAACTATGCGTGCGCTGATGACCATGCAGGGCCGTCGCTTTGGCGACCATGGCGGATATCTTAGCGTCGAGAGCCAGGAGTTTCCAACGTCGCTGGCCACAGTGTCGCTATGCTACTACGACGATATTGAAGATGTTATAGATTGGATAGATAGACGTAGAGATGGTATACAGTGCGTAGTGACCCACACAGACATCGAGGGCGGAGTGCCCTTTGGCCAGGCCCAGCGCCCCACACTATGGGACTATGCCGATGGCGTAGATACGATGGCGTTCCTCACCAAGTAGTCGGGCTATCACCACAACAACACTTCTCATCAGAACTCACCAGCCCCCACCAGAACTCATAAGACCCATAAGACCCCAGTCCGCGACAACGCCCTGCAACAACACAAAAAGAGAGCTGTATCTTTAGAAGATACAGCTCTCAACCTTTGTAGAACTAAGTAACTATTACTTGTTCTTCTTATCGTAGCGCTTTGCGTAACGGCTCATAAACTTATCCACACGACCAGCGGTGTCTACCAACTTCATCTTACCTGTGTAGAATGGGTGAGATGTGTTAGAGATTTCCATCTTATACACGGGATAGGTTTCGCCG
>JAZRMM010000020.1:0-163099 GCA_045647535.1 Alistipes sp. | reverse complement strand
CTCCTTGGCTCACAGAACGACATGGCTACGATCCGACTTTACAAAAAAAATCTGCGGAGCCTAAGCCCCGCAGAGTGTTAAAATGCATTTGGATTAATTGATTTAATCTTGCTCTTTGTCTCTTCCGACAAATTATTGCATTCATAGAATGCCAACTCTCCAATCGTCGTTACACTATTCGGAATAGTGACACTGGTTAGGCTCTCGCAATAATAGAATGCACCATATCCAATCGTCGTCACACTATTCGGGATAGTGGCAGTGGTGGGGCTCTTGCAACTCATGAATGCACTCTCTCCTATCGTCGTTACACTATTCGGGATAGTAACACTCTTTAGGCTCTTGCAATGACCGAATGCCCACTCTCCAATCGTAGTTACACTATCTGGAATTGTAAATTTCGTAATTCCTGCAGGAGCAGAAGCTACGAGCTTACCATTGATAATTAAACATCTGCCATTGATAAATGCAGACCCTCCTTTAAACTCTTTTAGGTTGCAGCAACCTCCGAATGCAGCATCTCCAATCGTCGTTACACTATTCGGGATAGTAACACTGTTTAGGCTGTCGCATTCATTGAATGCAGACATTCCAATCGTCGTTACACTATTCGGAATAGTGACACTGGTTAGGCTCTTGCAAAATCTGAATGCACCCTCTCCAATCGTAGTTACACTATTTGGGATAGTGACACTCTTTAGGCTCTCGCAACCTAAGAATGCACACTCTCCAATCGTCGTTACACTATCCGGGATAGTGACACTCTTTAGACTCTTGCAATGACCGAATGCCCACTCTCCAATCGTAGTTACACTATTCGGAATAGTGACACTGGTTAGACTCTCGCAATATTCGAATGCACCCTCTCCAATCGTAGTTACACTATTCGGAATCGTATATTCTGATATCCCAGCAGGGGCAAAAGCTACAAGCTTACCATTAACAATTAAACATCTACCATCTGGTGACGCAAACTTACTCTTAAACTCTTTTAGGTTGCTACATCCACAGAATGCATACTCTTCAATCGTCGTTACACTATCCGGGATAGTGACACTTATTAAGCTCAAGCAATCTGAGAACGCACCACATCCAATCGTCGTCACACTATTCGGAATAGTGACACTATTTAGGCTCTCGCAACCTGAGAATGCTTCACCTCCAATCGACGTCACACTATTCGGAATAGTGACACTATTTAGGCTCTCGCAACCTAAGAATGCTTCACCTCCAATCGTAGTTACACAATTCGGGATAGTGACACTGGTGAGGCTTCGGCAACATTCGAATGCCGACACTCCAATCGTCGTTACACTATTCGGAATAGTGACACTGGTGAGGTTACTGCAACCAAAGAATGCACCATCTCCAATCGTCGTTACACTATTAGGGATAGTGACACTTGTTAGGCTCTCGCAATAAAGGAATGCACTCTCTCCTATCGTCGTTACATTACCTTTAAATTTAATAATACCCTTGCCATCTTTATAGGTATTTGATTCTATCTCTGCTCCAAATACAACTTTACCCTGTGCTTTAGGCACAACAATACTACCGTCAGATGAGGTGTACCATATCTCGTTATTAGGGGGAAGCTGTTGCTGTGCAACCTTCTCCTTCTCCGACGAGCCGCCGCCAAGCAATACAAATGATGCAACGGCTGCCACAACAAAGGCAGAAAGCATTATCCACAAGCCTTTCTTAGACCTCTTAGGCTTAGGTTCCTTATTAGATTGTGGCGTTGGCTGAGCCTTGGGGGCTGGAGCGCCAACAACTGTACGCTCATCCGCCACAGGGGCAGAAGCGGCAACAGATGTCTTATCGTCCACAGGAGCCGAAACAGGAGCCGAAACTGGCGATGGTGTAGGCTTAGGTGTAGGAATAGCTACAACCTCAGGGGTGTTATCCTCCAGTAGCGCCAAGAACTCCTTAGCAGAGTGTGGGCGGTGCTTGCGCTGAAATGTCATAGAGCGCTCTATGGCGTTGCGCACACCACTCGACAGATGCGCCGGTAGCTCGGGCAGGCCCTCGTCGGCAACACACACCGCCTGGGGTGGCACCTGGCCCGTAACCAAATAGTACAACGTAGCGCCCAAAGAGTAGATATCGGTCTCGGGCGAGAACTCCTTGACACCACCCTGCTGATACTGCTCCATAGGGGCAAAGCCTGCACTGATGCCCACAGGCGTAGAGCTTGTCTGGTGCCCCTCCTCATCGTACTGCTTCGAGAGACCGAAGTCGATAACAACAACCTGGCCATCCTCGCTATTTAGCATCACATTAGCGGGCTTCACGTCGAGGTGCATAATCTTACGCTCATGGATATAACCCAGAGCCTCGGCAACAGAGTGTATATACCTCACAGCCTCAGCCTCAACGAGGGCTCCGCAACGCTTTACAAGGTCGCTAAGCGACTCACCCTCGATATACTCCATGACATAGTATGCCGTATTATTCTCCTCGAAGACATCGTGGATATGGATGATATTGGGGTGCTTAAGGCGAGCAATGGTCTTAGCCTCCTTTATGAACTTTGCCTTATAGGCATCCATAATCTTGGCGCTACCCTGCGAGCCAAGAGATATGCTTCGTGAGTTATCGTCACGATTGTAGTACTCCTTAGGGAAGAACTCCTTGATACAGACCTTACGCTCGGCAAGCTCGTGCTCGGCGAGGTAGGTGATACCGAAACCACCACTACCCAAGGCACGGATAATGCGATACTTATCGCCCTGTAGATAGGTTCCAGGTTGTAGTTGCATAGTCTATATAGTTTATATTTTATCTTACAATTCCATTAGCTCGCATCGAATAGTGAGCCCCATGCGCAATTATCACATGGTCCAAGAGGCGTATGTCGAAGAGCTTCGAAGCCTCCGAGACACGCTCCGTGAGTTCTATATCCTGGCGGCTTGGCTCGACACTTCCCGAGGGGTGGTTATGCACCAAGACTATCTGTGAAGCAAGGAGTTCTATGGCGCGCTTGATGATAAGCTTACAATCAACCACCGTAGCCTGAACACCGCCCTGGCTCACACGCATACGCTCCAACACACGCCCCGACGAGGCGAGGTACAAGGCCCAGCACTCCTCGTGCTTGAGCACACCGAGCATAGGCTCCATAATGCGAACAACATCCGAGTCGGAGGTGACATATTCGTAGGAGTCTACATCCGCCACAGCCACACGACGCCCAAGCTCTGCCGCAGCCTTAAGGCGCAAGGCACGCTGACGCCCCAAGCCCGACATCATACGCAGGCGCGACAGCTCTATATGTGTAAGTCCTACAAGCGAGGAGTTTGCACCCTGCATAAGCGCCTCGGCCACCGCCTTAGCGCCATCATCGTCGCCACCATCGGCAATAGCCACGGCCACCAACTCCTCATCCGTGAGGCTCTCAACACCTCGCGAGGTTGCCTTGTCTACAATATTCTTCATCGTTGTTCGTGCATTAGACTCACGAAGTTACAAAGAATTATCGAGAATGGCAAACAAGATGGAAGAAAAATAGTTAATCGAGGAGGCGGAGGTTAGAGAGGTTAGGGAGATTAGGGCCGTTACGGAACTTAGGGCGTGTAGTGACACCACCCCCTAAATTCATTAAATTCATTAAATTCTAAATTTTATCGAGATAAGGCCGCAGATACAACGCCAATGAGCAAGAGGGTACTTTCTTGAGAGAGTGGTGCAGTAGTGGAGCTGACATGAAAAAGCCCTGGATGGGACATACTAAGCGTATTTCCCATTCAGGGCTTTGATTGAAGCGCCGCTAATGCGCCGCTATCTCAAGAAAGTATCGAGTTTGTCAAGAATACGAGCACTACTCTCATCATCTATCGCCGTGGGCGAAGACTGCGACACCGAAAAGGCGGCATTCTGCTCGGCCCGCTTCTTGGAGTCGCCGGAGCCGTGACCCACAGCCATGCCATCGACATAGACGGTAGAGACAAACTGAGGGCGTGCTGCCGAGCCACTATGGTCGTTAGTGGTGCGGAACTCTATGGCGTAGTGGTTCTTCTGGCACCACTCAATAAGGCGGCTCTTGAAGTCGGTCTCGAGCGTGAGCACATCGTCGAGCGAGAGGTAGCGACCAAAGATATCGTTGATAAGCAGACGGTTAGCGAAGTTATATCCCTGGTCGAGATATATAGCTCCCATCATCGCCTCGAAGGCATCGCCATAGATATGCTTCTGGGTGATGTTACCCGCAGCATTGGAGATAACATACTTGTCGAGACCTATCTCCGAGGCTATGCGGTTGAGTGACTGGCGTGATACTATCTTCGAACGCACCTGCGTCATGAAGCCCTCGTCGTGCTCGGGGAACTCGATGAAGAGATAGTCGGAGGTGATGCTCTCGATGACAGCATCGCCCAAGAACTCGAGACGCTCATTATTCACATGGCTACCATCCTCAAGCTCTACGGATGCCGACTTATGGATAAGGGCAAGCTTATATAGCTCTATGTTGTTGGGTATGAAGCCGAACATATCGTCGATAGCGGCATAGAACTGCTTATCGCGACCATATCTTCGGCGCAAAGGGCGTAGTATGAAATCGAACATAGCGTAGCAACGGTAGGTATTACCCCGCAGTGGCGGAGAGTTGGTATTGGATATTGGTCATGACACATAGCCTTGAGGTTGAGCCTCGCATGGCAATATCACGAGGCACAAAAATGGACTAGACCTATGGAAATAGTTTCCATCGGTATAGTCCAATTCTTTTGGAATGAGTTATTTGCAACCCTTTCCGTACTTCACACAACACTCAGGATGGCTCAGTGGTCATCATAAGAATTGCATCCTCAAGCCATGGGGCCCACAGGTGCCTGCTATGCGAAGTGGCCCTACCTCATGTCGCAATCGACAGAAGTATCAAGACCAATAATAGAGTCTATTACTTGTGAGCCTCGATGTAAGTGATGGCGTCACCAACAGTCTGAATCTTCTCAGCGTCAGTATCTGGAATCTGAAGATCGAAAGCCTTCTCAAACTCCATGATAAGCTCTACCTGATCCAAAGAGTCTGCACCAAGGTGTGCTGTGAAGCTTGCCTCAGGTACTACCTCTGACTCCTTAACACCCAACTTGTCAACGATAATCTCGACAACCTTTGACTGAATTTCTGACATAATAAATAAGTTTTAGTTAAACATTATAGTAGTAAATCGTATCTACTGTAATAGCGTCCGAATAATTTTTTTTACCAGACGATGCAAATGTAACACTTTTTTTATTATCTTTGACATTATGACGCAAAAAAATTATTAACAATTTCGCATCAACATATATTAATTAATTAAAAATCAACATAGTATGAATTTATTACTTATTTCCAATTCTACCAATGCCGGCGAGCCTTACTTGAAATATCCTATCGCCGAGATACAAAAAACATTGGAGGGTGTAAGCGAGATTGTCTTCATCCCATACGCTGCAGTGACCTTCTCTTACGACGAGTATGAGCGTAAGGTTCAGGAGCGCTTCAACGAGATTGGCATCAAGGTTAGCTCGGTACATCGCGCTATCAACAAGCGTAACTTTGTGCGCCACGCACAGGCCATCATGATCGGTGGCGGCAACACCTTCGCACTTCTCAAGAAGATGCAGGAGGAGGACCTGCTCGACGTAATCTTCCGTCGCGTAAAGGCTGGCACTCCATATGTCGGTTGGTCGGCAGGTAGCAACGTAACATGCCCTACAATCTGCACTACAAACGATATGCCTATCGTGCAGCCAGCATCGTTCCGTGCAATAGGTCTTGTACCTTTCCAGATCAACCCCCACTACCTCGATGCTAACCCTGAGGGTCACGCTGGCGAGACTCGCGAGCAGCGCATCAACGAGTACCTCGAGGCTAACCGTAGCCGCTATGTCGTAGGTCTTCGCGAGGGTTGTATGCTACGCCTCAAGGATGATAAGATTGAGCTTATCGGCTCACGCCCCATGCGTATCTTCAAGAAGGGTATTGAAACCTACGAGGTACAGCCCGGCGAGAACATCGACTTCTTGATTAAGCGCACAAAGTAGCAAGGTGAGCAGCCAAGGGAGCATAATAGGTGGTCGTGGCGAGGATATAGCCATGGAGTGGCTACGCGAGCGTGGCTACTACATCGTCGAGCGCAACTGGCGTGTAGGACGCTACGAGGTAGATATCATCGCCGAGCACTACGACACACTACACTTCATCGAGGTCAAGACCCGCAAGAGGGGTGGCTGGCAGTCGGCTTACGACAGTATCAACGAGCAGAAGATACGCACACTGCGTCGCGCTGCCTCGTACTATCGTGCCGTACACCATCTGAACCTCAATCTGCAGTTCGACCTTATCGCCATAACCTACGAAGGCGACGAGGCTCTACTGGGCAATGGCATAGACGATGGGGTGGAAGTGGAGTACACCGAAAATATACTTTAGGCCCAAGGTTGCGTACGCAGTTTAATGGGGTGTCTGACATATCGGGCACCCCATACTTATACCTATTTTACCCCCAAAAGAGCCGAATAAGAGCTATAAAACGGACTTTTATTGGTAAAAATTGCACGCTTATAATATTTTTTACTATTTTTGTGCGTTGAATATCAACCTACAAACGTAGATGGGCATATATAACATAGGTATGTGGCTCTTCGAAAGAGCCGTAGGCATGGCCGCCTTGCGCAACAAAAAAGCAAAGTTGTGGAAGGAGGGTCGCCGCGACATCCTCAATCGTATGGCCCAGAGCATAAAGCCTAACGACAACATCGTTTGGGTACATTGCGCCTCGCTCGGCGAGTTTGAGCAGGGACGTCCTATCATCGAGCATATACGCAAGGTTGACCCATCAAAGAGGATTCTTCTCACCTTCTTCTCACCCTCAGGATATGAGATACGCAAGAACTACGAGGGTGCAGACTACATCTTCTACCTCCCCGTTGACCGCAAATGCTATGTTAAGCGCTTTATGGATATAGTAAATCCTACGGCTGCTATATTCATCAAGTACGAGTTTTGGTTCAACTACCTCGATGAGCTCGGCAAGCGCAACATACCAACATATGTAGTATCGGCAATCTTCCATCCCAAGTCGGTATTCTTCCGTCCATGGGGCTGTGCTTGGCGCAAGGCCCTCAAGAACTTTACAACAATATTTGTTCAGAACGAGGAGTCAAAGAGGTTGCTCAAAGGTATAGGTCACGACAATGTAGAGGTGGCAGGCGACACACGTTTCGACCGTGTGGCAGCCATCGCCAAGATGACACGCCATATCCCTATTGTTGAGAAGTTCCGTGGCGAGGAGCGACTCTTTGTTGCCGGCTCGACATGGGGTCCCGATGAGGAGATACTCCTCGAGCTTATCAACGACAACCCCACTATTCGCTTTGTCATAGCACCCCACGAGATGGACGAGGGTCGCATAAAGCATATTATCGACCATGCGAAGGGTGGAGCTAAACGCTATACCGAGTCGGATGAGAACACCGACTTTAGCAATACTCAGGTGCTTATACTTGATACTGTAGGTATCCTCTCGGCGGTATATGGCTACGCCACATGGTCATACATAGGTGGTGGTTTTGGCGTAGGTATTCACAACACGCTGGAGGCAGCAACCTTCGGTCTGCCAATAGCCTTTGGTCCTAAGTATAAGAAGTTCCAGGAGGCTTGCGACATGATTGAGCTACACGCCGCAACAAGTGTCAAGTCGGCTAAGGAGCTTAAGGAGTGGTTCGAGCCATTGCGCGACAACGAAGAGATACTTGCTGCTGCGAGCCATGCGGCAAAGGGATATGCCGAGCACAACTGCGGAGCTACAGCCTTGGTGGTTAAGGCCGTGCTTGGCAACAACAGATAGAGACTAAGCGATTAGCAATAAAAAAATTAGGGTGTCAAATGATTTTTGACACCCTAACTTTTTATTGGATAAGCTCTACGGCAATCTCAATATCACTAATACCTCTAACTGCAGGTATGTGGAAACCCTCAGCACCCCTCATATCGAAGAGGGCCTCATGGGCGGTTGCCCCATCGGAGCTGTAGTCGTGTTCTATGTCATCAGCATAGCTATCGCTACTGTCATCACCCCACTCTACCCTACCGCTCACATCGTTGCCATACCACACAGGCGTAGCAAGTGTTGCATTGCTATGTGTTAGTTTAAGGGTCATTCGCTCGGGAGCACCGCGCTGAATAACGGGGATGATAGCTTCGGCATCACCTGCCAGGACCTTAATATATGAGCTACGCTCATCACGCGATGTGTTCTCAGCAACGGCAAAGCACACCTCGTAGTTAACGTCACTACGGCTCTCAGCAAGTGTTATCCACTCGGCGCCCAATTCAAAGCTATACTCAGCGTTTGTCGCAAAGTTAAGCGTGATGACCTGCGCCTCATAGCTTAACTCGAAGTCATCCTCCACAACATCGAGGCTGTCGATAACTGGCTCAGGAAGAGGCTTCTCACTCTTGCACCCCACGGCAACAAGAGCCAATAGGGATAATATAGTTGCTACTCTCATTGTTTCAAACCTTTAATGGTGAATGTTATCTCACGCTGCTCCACATCCTCACGCACAAGAAGTATGGTATATGTTTTGGCGGGGATAAGACGTTGTGTGGATATTGTCATCTTGCCCGTGGTTATCGCCACACCATCATCAACATACTGACCATCGAGGTACAACGCCGACTTAACATCGTCGTCATAGTCTACGATGATTGTTCCGCTAACCTTATCGTAGTCGAAGGATGTAGTCTCGCCAATAGGTGCATACTTCAATATAAACTCTTCGCAGGCATCATCAGCAAACGACGACATCCGATACCAGTTATCGCTACCACTACTACGATAGAATACGGTGAGCCTATCACCCTCTTCAATATCACACTCTATGGTAGTTGTCATAGCACCACAACCTCCGCCATGACGTGCGGGAAGCTCGAATTTTTGTGCCTCTGTTGCCCACGACTTACGCTCACCATGCTTATTGCATACGCCAACACGAATCACACCCTCGAAATCCAATTGCGAGTAGTTAGCTATAGATATCGACTCTACATTGTATTGCTCACCATCACGGTCAACACTAAGACCCGAAGAGATGAGGCACAACCAGTTCTCCACTTCGCCACTTCGCATAGGGCGCAGACCCATAACGGCCCACTGTTCGGTATCGAAGAGGTACTCACCAAGAAGCAAGTTGTCGAGGAGGAAGAAACCATTATAGGGACCACCCCAACCCCAGTTTACATGGAAGTAGTTGTTATCATCTACACCATCCAGGACAAAGGCATGACCCGCCATATCGGCTGTATATCCAGCATAAAAGATAGGACAATTCGCCTCTATCTCTCGGCGCATGAGGCTATTCCAATACTCATCCGAGTAGTTCTCACGCATGGTAAGGGTACATGCTGGGCTATAGCCGAAGTTCTGATACAACGCCCACATATCGGGGAACGCACCAGTATCTACAGCGGTATAGTTTGCCTTGAAGGCGTGGCCGAGGTCAGCCATCAACACTGCGACAGCCTGAGCCTCGGTATCATTATACTCACCCTCGACATAGGTCTCAAGCATACTGTCCCAGTCATAGGTGTGGTTGATATCGCGCTGAGGAACATCAAGGCCAGCGAGTGTTGTATATGCCTCGGTGACACCCTGAGCACGCTCGGGCCAGCGATGGTGATACATAATCGCAGCCATAGCCGTCTGTGTGCAACCAGTGAGGCTATGCGAACCGCCATCAATGGGACACTCGTTATAGTATGGCGCAAGCTGACTCCAGCGTGCGGTGTTGAGCAATATGGCATCTACAGGCTGATACTCCTCGCTCCACCTCTTGGCAGTTAGAGTATTGGCCTCGATGTTATGCTCACGAGCATAGCGCACCACAGAGTCGACATAGCCGAGCCAGCCCTCGAAGCTCTTGGGAAGGAGCGTTGCAGATGGGGCTGCGAAGCTATTAGAGTATGCTAATATGGGGGCTATGGCATCATCGCCCGCAACAATCACGAAACCCTGGCCCGAGGCGGGGGTCACCACATAGAATGTTGGCGCGGAGTCATCGCTACGGGTAGTGCCGAGGATTGAGCTATCCCACGCCACCACGACGTCGCCACCTCGTGTAGTCTCGCCAAGCACCTCGGAGGCAATGCGCAACGCCTCGCTCTGGGGCACCTCGCGCGCCACAACGCTGAATAGCGAGGTTGCAACAAGGGCAAGAAGAACTATTATTTGCTTCATAGGCTTAAGAAATAGGGGTAACTCCCCACAGAGGAATTACCCCAAAAATAGTTTATAGCACTTAGACTACAAGAATGGAACTACCTCCGCAGAGCGAGTTGTTGTAGCCTCGTCCTTAATCTCGGCAGGGATCTCGCACTTCTCATAGACGCTGGTAACAGAGGTATCCTCCTGGCTGTACATTGTGAGGGTGTCACCATCCTTCACGAACTTATAGCCACAGGCCCAATTAGAGCCATCAGCATAGATGCCTGTTACGATATCACCAGAGATGTTGTAGGTGCCGGTGAAAAGCTCATAGTCGAAAGACCATACCTGCTGGTAGATCTCGAATGTTTTGTCATCGTTAAAGTCGATGTAGACATTGAACTCTGGAGCAGTCTCGTTCCACGAGGTGAGCACCCACTCGCCAGTCAACACGCCATCCTTAGCACCGGGACCATTGGGGTTATTCTCCTTCTCGCCACAAGCCACAGCAAAGAGTAGCGCAGCGACCAATGACAATATCTTCAAACTCTTCATATCTCAAACAAAAATTTTTAAGCATTAGACAAAATATTACAACCAGCCACCAGGAGTATTAGGCTCCAAGGTACCCTCGTCGTAGGTCACGCCATGGCGTGCTACGAAGGCGAACTCCTGCTGAGTCTCCATACCGCCAGTGATCTGACCACCACCTACGTTGGTACCACCAGCAACATACTTCAATGTTACAAGTGCGCTACCTGGCTTAGTACATGTGAGCATGAGCTTACCACCCATCCACTTGATATTCTCAATGCCAAGAGCATCGATAACCTCCTGCGAGATCTCAGACTCAAGCATCTTAATCTTGTCGTTAGTGCCATCACCAATGTATGAAGCGACGTTCACGATAACCTCCTCACCAACAGGGAGTGCGATACACTTTGTGCCACGCACAGCCATCAACACACGATATGCGTCGATAAGACCAGTACCCATCTTGTTGTTGTATGACGCAAGGTTGAGAGTACCACCCGACACATTTGTCTTGAAGCCTGTGAGGTATGGGTTGAGATTGTTTACCGAGCTAACGATGATATCCTTCAACTCTGGTAACGAGAGCACGATGTTGTTGTCCAAAGCGTAAGAGATAGCCAACGCTGCAATACCCGACACATGAGGACATGCCATAGATGTACCCTGGCTGAAGCCATACTTGTCGTTTGGCAATAGAGAGAGTACACAACCAGGCTCAGCCCATGTAGTAGGAGCATACTCACCACCAGGAGCAGCCACATTGCAACCACGGTCGTAGCAAGTGTAGTATGTAGGAAGACCATCTGGAGCGATAGCCGTAACAGCGATAAGCTCGTTGTATGCAGCTGGGTAGCCAGCAACAGCTTTACCATCGTTACCTGCAGCGAAGATGATGATACCACCCTCCAACGCTGGAGAGTTCTGAGTCTCCATGAAGTAGTGGAAAGCCTCGAGCTCTACGCCTGTCTGACCATTCTCGAACTGTGAGTCGTTAGCAATCTGACCTGCCTGGAAGCCCCATGAGTTCTGCAAGATGCAAGCACCCATATCGGCAGCATACTCCACAGCCTTAGCGGTACCGCCAGCACCAGCATCCTTACCACCAGAGAGAATCTGGCAAGACATGATCTTAACGCCGTCGCCATTACCTGTACCACCAGCAACACCCGACACGCCAATGCCGTTGTTGTTTACCGCAGCTACAGTACCAGCCACATGTGTACCGTGACCCTGGTCACCCTGGCGAGTCCAAGTTACACGACCATTGTGTGCGAAGTTGTAGCCGTGAACATCGTCAACATAGCCGTTCTCGTCATCATCAACACCCTCGGTACCGTTAGCCTCAGCCTCGTTTACCCACATATTGTCAACAAGGTCTTCATGGGTGTAGCACACACCCTCGTCAACAACAGCTACGATAACATCGTTGCGACCTGCGGTAATCTCCCATGCTGGGAAGAGGTTGATGTCGGCACCAGCCTTAGCACCAGGATATGTCTCCTGAAGACCAAGGTTGCGATAGTGCCACTGCTTTGAGAGCATAGGGTCGTTGAAAGGCAACTCCTGAGAGCGTGTCTGCGCAAACTCTGCAGGGTCTACCTCGGTGATAGCAGCCTTAGGTGCGATAACTCTTGTTGCGAACTGTACACGCTCAACACTCTCCACCGCGGCGAGGCTCTGTGCAGCAACCTCCAAATCTACACTCTCGGGGAATGTAACAGTAAACCAGCGATGCATACCACGCGCACGCTTCACATCGCCATTAACTCTAAGGTTGAAGACGGGCTCGATAGATGTTGCGCCAATCTGGCTTGCCACAGCATCCACAGCAGAGACTGAGCGTGTTGCGCACTCTGCCATAGCGAGGCGGTCGGCGGTGTCGTTGTCTACGTAGATGATCAACTCACCCTGCACAGCCTCGTTAGAGGTGTTGACAAACTTCTTTGCAGCCACAGCTGCTACATCTGCTGACTCACCCTTGTCGACATTATCGGTTGCACACGATACGGCGAACAAGCCAGCCAATGCAAGAAGAAAAACTTTTGTTTTGTTCATATTAGTTAATAGTTAAATTGTTTCATATCGCAGTGCGAGTTGTAGTTACACACTCTCACAAGTTGCAAATTTACAAAAATAACGGCAATGTGCAACGATGATGAGTAATTTTTTGATAGATAAGAGATAAAAGTCTTCAGACGAGTAAAAGGGAGGCGAGCCTGCCACAGTTACGACACACGACAAAAATGCCGTCGATGGTATGTACATCAAGTACTAACCACCGACGGCATTTTATGTTTTAGGCAGCAAATAACTGCCCTATGATCAAGAGATTACAAGAATGGAACAACCTCCTCAGAGCGTGTTGCTGTTGCCTCATTGTAAACCTCCTCAGGAATTGTGCAAGCCTCGTAGAGGTAGGTCACAGGAGTCTCCTCCTTGCTCTTGAGTGTTAGGTACTTGCCATCCTCTGACACGCCACCTGTGTATGATGTCTTCCAGTCGCCACCCTCGAAGTATGTGCCGCTTAGGACACTACCATCTATAGAGTACTCACCCTCGAAGAACTTATAATCCCATGTGTATACCTGCTGGTAGAGGGCGAAGATGCCGCTCTCGAACTTGATATATACTGAGAAGTCGTTAGCCACGCCATCAACAGATACGAGCTTCCACTCCTGCTCAAGGTTATCCCAGCCACCAACAGATGGACCCTCAGGGTTATTCCCCTTCTCGCCACAAGCCACTGCGAATAGCACCGCAGCTACCAATGACAACATCTTAAAAATCTTCATATCTTTAAATCTTTATGAGTTCTACAATAGATTACAACCACGCGCCATTGTCGTTGTTCTCACGCGAGATGATTACAACCTCCTTCTCCATGAGCTTACCACCAGTTGTCTCGCCACCACCAACGGCATTACCACCAGCGATATACTTAACAGTCATCACGCCGATACCAGGCTTAGTACACTTCAGGTAGATATTGTTGCTGAAGAAGTCAGCAGTTGTGATGCCGAGGCGCTGCTTAACATCCTCAGGGATGACGAACTCCTTCAACATAGTAACATTGATATCACCTGTACCGATGATGTTACCAATCTTGAGACCAAACTCCTCACCAACAACTACGGGGATACAAGTAGCACCACGAAGGTTCATGATAGCAAGCAAAGCATCGAGCTTACCAGTACCCATCTTGCCCTTATAAAGGTCAAGGTTAAATTGGTATGATCTAATCTTGTAATTACCATTTGCATCGTAGTAAGCCTCGTGACGCTTCACATTGCCAGTAAGGCTATTGTCGATATTACGCACAGAAGATGTGATAACATCGTAGAGCTGAGTATTTGTGAGCTTGATGCCATTCTCCACAGCGTATGAGAGTGCCAAAGCAGCTACACCCGATACATGAGGGCAAGCCATTGAAGTACCCTGCATATAGCCATAATCCTCACCATAAGGTACAGCATTACCATTTATTGACTTGTAAGGATCTGGGCAATCAGCAGGGATTGTTGAGAGCACACAGCCATAATCAACGAAGCCACTATTGCCAACAACCTCTGACTCACCACCAGGAGCAGCTACATTACAACCCTTGTCGTAGCAAGTGTAAGTTGTAGGCATACCATCTGGAGCGTATGCTGTAACAGAGATAAACTCGTTGTATGCACCAGGATAGTTAGCCGAAGGCTGAGCATCGTTACCGGCAGCGAAGATAACCACATTACCCGTCATCGCAGAGCAGTTGCTCTTATTCTGGAAGTACTTCATAGCTGTGAGCTCAGCACCCATGTAACCTGAAGAGTAAGCATTATCCGACTTAGGGCCATCCTCTGAGTTATAACCCCAAGAGTTCTGCAAGATACAAGCACCGTTATCAGCAGCATACTCAATACCCTTAGCATTCTTGTCGATACCAGAGTCGGCAGCACCATCAAAGATCTGGATAGACATGATGCGAACGCCATTGCCTGAGCCATCGCCACCTGCAACACCTGCAACACCCAAGTCGTTATTGTTTACCGCAGCAATAGTACCAGCTACGTGAGTACCGTGACCAGTGTCACCAACATATCGACCCTTACTGTCCCACGCTGGCTCGGTCCAAGTGATGTTACCATTACCCTTAACAGCATTGAGACCGTAGATATCGTCAACATAGCCGTTGTTGTCGTCATCAACGCCCTCAGCACCAGCTGCCTCTGCCTGGTTAACCCACATATTGTCCTTCAAATCTGGGTGAGAGTAGTTAACACCCTCGTCAACAACAGCTACGATAATCTCTGGGTTACCTGTAGTGTACTTCCAAGCGGCATAAGCACCGATATCCTCACCCTCCTTAGCACCAACAAAGAGTGACTGCTGACCCTTGTTGTTGTAGTGCCACTGCAAAGGGAGCATCTTGTCATCGAAAGGCTCCTCGCCAGCACGTGTTACAGCCATCTGATCCGGAGAGATAGGCATAGCGCTAACCTCAGGCTTCTCAATAAGGGTATTGAACTGCACACGCTTTACAGCGCTAATAGCGGCAAACTTCTCACCTACCTGTGACAAGTTAGCCTCCTTGTCGAACTCAACGACATACCAACGGTGCATACCGAAAGCACGCTTCTCGTCGCCATTGATGTTCATGTTGAAGAGTGGAGAGATAGACTCAACATTAAGCTCCGATGCCAAAGCGTCGAGCTGTGAGTTACCCGAGCGAGTGGTGTTCTCGCTCCATGCCTCAGCAGTAGCCTCATCCACATAGATGATAAGCTCACCTGCCACAGCGCCCTCAGGAGCATTGATAATCTTCTTAGAAGCAACAACCTCCTGCTCCTTCTCAGAGCCCTCCATAACGGGATCCTGAACGCATGATGCGGCGAAGATTGCAACTAAGGCAAACAAAGAGAATTTAACCTTCTTCATAGTTATTATTAAAAAATATTAAAAGTTTTCGCAGTTTTTCTCGTTACAAAGTTAACTCTTTTTTTTCATTCGCAAAAGATTATTGCCAAAAAGTGTTGAAAATGGCGCAGATGGATAAATATTGATGGGGTGGGCAAACGACTGCACCTCTCATAGTAATGGACATGCAACAAGCTCGCAAGTGACATCACGGGTTGCTGTCGCGGGCAGTTGACGCGGATAGCGCGGACCATTCAGGCGGGCTGGAGTCCATGGGTTCTGATAAGTTTTGATGTAGAGCGCCCACTCTCGCGTAGGAGATTCTTCGCTTCGCTCGGAATGACACGCTGGGGCGACGAGAGATTGCCACGGGCTAAAACCCTCGCAATGACGTATTATCTTAACCGTCATGGCGAGGAATTGCAACCAACGACCTTACAGATACCGACTGCAACACATGCAATTCCGTGGCCATCTACTTTTGTGTAGCAACGTTACTGATACTCTATGTCATCCTGAGCGGCAGCGAAGCATCTCCTCAAAGCCGACAAGCGATAATACATTGACAGCGTATAGTCGCGTAGGAGATTCTTCGCTTCGCTCGGAATGACAACTCCGACAACGCCCCACCAGACCCCACCAGACCCCACCAGAACTCATAGATTCCAGCGCACGATAATGCCCAATGCCTGTCCAAATGCCAAGTGCCGCACTACAAAAAAAGAGAGCGACCTGCCCCCAAAGGAGCAGGTCGCACCACTATTTAGACTATACCCTCAGATTAGAGTGAGAGGTTTGCCTTAGCGAAGTTTGGAGCTACTGGAGTAGCCTTGATAACAAGCTTAGCCTCAGAAGCGATAACGCTGTCAACAACGCAAGGCTTCATCTCAGCCATCTTAGCGTTGAACTTAGCGTTTACGCACTTAACACCAGCCTGCAAAGCACCAGCTGCAGGAGCGATCTCTGCATCAGGAGTGAAGCTGAAGTATGCACCGAGCACATCACCTAGAGTATCTGTTGCAGCATCGTAACCGTAAACCAACATAGAGAAGTAAGTCTCGAGACCTGCGATAGCGTTGTTCTCAACAGACATCACCATAGGAGCCATCTCAGCATAGTCAGCAGTAGTTGAGCTTATATAGCCGTAAACCTGAGTCAACTCCTCGTTCATTGCGCCATAGATGCTGCCCCACTGTGAGTTATACTTCTCGTAGCCCAACTCAACACCCTCGTTAGTAAGAGTAGCTGTCTCAGCATCGTACTTAGTGTACCACATTGAACCATCTACGTAGTTGTGAACGAAGTAGAAGTCGTTGTAGCTCTTACCAGGGATAAGTGCGAATACCATCTGGCTCTGAGTTGTAGCGTCAGAGAATGCGTACTCACCTACTGCCAAAGCACCGTCGTATGCAGGAATAATGTACTCCAACTTCTTCTCGATAACTGTACCGTAGATAGTCTCAGCACGGAACAATACAGTGTAGTTAGGAGTGTAGTTGTTAACGTTCATACGAACAGTTACAGCATCAGTCTCAGCCATCTTCTCGAGATACTGAGCCAAATCAGCAGCGTAGTCAGCAAAGATCTCGTCGTGAGTCATGCCAGCAGCCATTACAGACTCGTATGATGAAGTAGTACCCCACCAAGCCTTCATAGCCTTGATTTCTGAAGCAGGACCTGCGATGTTAAGACCAATCCAGAAGCAAGCAGGAGTCTCAGCCTCGATAGCTGCCTTGTTCTCCTCAGCAGCGAATGATGCTGGAGTGCCTACCTGAACATCAAGGTTAACCTCAGGCATCTCGCCTGTACCGTTGAAGTAGAAGTTAAGAGCGTAAGTGTTCTGAAGACGTGCCTCACCCTCAGCTGAGTAAGGAACAGCTACAAGAGTCCAAACACCCTTAGTAAGCTCTACCTGCCATGACTTTGTAGCAGCGTCAGACTCGAAGATCTCGAGATCCTCAGAGCCAGCAACGATAGCCTCAGCAGTTGCAGATGGATCAGCTGTTACATCACCAGGAACGAATGCGAACTTGTAAGTTGCGATATCAGCGCCAAGAGAGAAGTTGAAGATAGCCTCAGCAGTCTCGCCGTTAGCAGATACATACATACCGTCATAAGTAGCAACCATGTCGTAGTTTACGAACTCAGTGCCTGGCAAGTAGTACTGCATGTAGCCATTTGCGTTAGCAGTGTTTGTGAACCAACCAATGAACTCACCACTCTGGAATACACCAAGGATTACAGAACCTACAGGGAACTTGATGATACCATTCTCCAATACAATAGGTGTGCTATCGTAAACTACGCAGCACAAATCGTAGTTGTTATCAGGCAAACTAAGGTTGAACATGAAGTACTGAGCAGCCTCACCATCAAGCTCGATAGGGTCTCCCATGCGAACATTGGTAGGATCAGTGATATCGAACTCAAGGTAAACATCATCAGTTGCAGTGTATGCCAACCAAGCTGGAACAAGGCCCCACATAGAACCAAGAACATCGAATGAGAATGGATTCTTAACACGGATACGGTTAGGATCCAAATCGTTCTGCTCGAACTCTACGTAAGTACCTTGACCACGGAATGCATCTGCTTCTTCAAACAACTCGCAAAGGATCTCGTCGAAGTAGATACCTGTACCCATAGATGACCATGGCTCAGGAAGAAGGATAGTGAAGGTAGCCTCAGATACAGCGTAAGTAGAAGCCTGCTCCTCGTCGAGCTTAATAGCGATAGAGTACTTCTTACCCATAACGAGCTGTGAAGCATCGAAACCAATAGTCAACTGACCCTTCTCAGAACCAGCAGCGAAATCTACCTTTGAAGGAACAGTAAACAACTCAGTAGCTTCACCTGCAGCATCCTTAGCCTCGTAACGGAGCGTTACTGATGCAGCCTCCTCAGCGTTAGCACGAGCAACCTCGATCACTACATTGTTGTCCTCAGGTGTAATCTGGAAACCCTTAGTGCTTGTGAAGTAAACACCCATGTTGTTGTCCTTAGCACCAGGCGTCCAATCTGCATAGGGATGCTCGCACGATGCGAAAGACAACGCACCTACGACAGCCGCAAGCAGATATATAAACTTAAATCTTTTCATAATCAAATTCAATTTTTAATGATTGCGACTATAGAGTGATAGGATCAAATGCCTGTGTTGGGTTAGGATTTGCACCCTGCGCAGCAGCTGCCTTGTTCATATCAGTCTCATCCTTTGGAATACAGTATGTCCACCATGGAGCACGGCCATTAAGGTTGAAACGTGCAGACTCATAGTAGTTAGTACCCTCGTACGCAGCCTTGTAACCCTTATCCAAACGCTTCATATCGTACATCTTGATACCCTCACCCCAGAACTCGATACCCTTATGGAAGATGATCTCGTCAACAACATCCTGTGCCTTGTAAGCGTAACCTGGATCACGGTATGCACGCAAGAAGTCAACAAGAGCAAACATTGCAGCATCAGCACCCTGAGTGTGAGCAATAGCCTCAAGCTCGATGAAGTACATCTCCTCGCAACGCATCAATGGAAGAGCAACAGCACCAGCAGCCTTGTACTCAGTACGGTTACCATTAGCTGGACGATACTTGAAGAATACATAATCAGCCAAAGCGTTGAACTGATCAGCAGTCATTGATGTGTAAGGTGCGAAGTCAGCATAAGTAGTCTCAGGACCCTTCATCAACTTCTTACGGATATCAGTGTCAGAGAGACGCTCGTAATCCAAAGAAGATACACCAGGCTGTGACAATGGAGCATAACCATAGTCAGCCTCGAGAGCCATGTGAGCAGTGAACTGGAACAAGTTGTTGATCACAGTATCAACTGAGTGCTGCAAGCCCCACATCCATGAAGAAGCAGGAGTGTTGAAACCGTTAGTTACGCTTGTCCACTCAGACTCTGACATAACAGCGCCACCGTGAGCGTTGATAGCCAAACGAGCGTACTCAGCAGCCTTCTCGTAAGCAGCCTTACCCTCAGGAAGCTCGCCAGAGAGACCATCCTCGAAGCCACCCAACCAGAGGTAAGCACGAGCGTAAAGACCGTAAACTACAGAGAGGTCAGGGTTAGTGATTGAAGTAGGAACATACTCAGCCAAAGCCTCCTCAGCAAATGCAAGGTCAGCGAAGATGAAGTTGAACATCTCCTCACGTGTAGCACGTGGGTTGTTCTTAGCACCCTGCTCGTCGAGGTTCTCATCTACGATAGGCACTGTAAGACCTGCAACTCTGATCTGTTCAGACTCATACTCTGGGTTGTTGTCGTTCTCAGCATAGAGACACTCGAACATACGAGCAAGGTCGATATACATCATCGCACGGTAAGTACGAGCGATACCAACATAGTGCTTCAAAGCCTCGTTGTCACCAACGACGCGGATAACATCGTTACATGCCTTGATCTGAGGATAGTAGTTATACCAAACGTGTGATGGCATAGCAGAGTTAGGAGCGTAACCCCAGCTGTAAGCAGCAGGATAGAAACGGCAGTAACCTGCAGGGTTGCCAATCTGCCAAGAGTTTGACACCATAAGACCACAAGCGTAGTCGTTGTAAATACCAACTGAGTGGTAACCGAAGTCGGTGTGCTCCCAACCAGAGATGTAAGACATCAAACCTGATGGGATACCCTTGAGAAGGTTCTCGGCTACTACCTCAGCCTGACCAGCCATAAGCTGACCCTCAGTGATCGCACCCTCCTTTGGGAAGGTCTCGCGAATACAGCCACTAAGCGCAAGAACTGCACCAAGTGAAAGGGCTGTTGTTTTAAATATCTTTGAAAATTTCATAGTCTTATACCTTATTTATAATTAGAATGTCAAGGTTACACCACCAGAGATTGTACGGATTGGAGCGTAGTAGTTGTTAGAGCCACCGCGTGGATCGTAGCCCTGACGCTTAGACCAGTACCATACATTGTCGCAAGCAACATATACTCGCAAAGTCTGGATGTGACCCTTCCACCACTTAGCAGGGAAGGTATAACCAGCATTGATAGTAGAGATATTCAAGTAGTCAGTACGGATAAGGAAACGATCAGATGTTGAAGTAGTGTACTGGTCGTTCAACTGGAAACGTGGAATCTCAGAGTTAGGATTCTCAGGAGTCCAAGCATCCAACAAGTCGAGGTGGTAGTTCTTACCTGCTGTAGAAGCTGTTGGTGAGCTCATGTAGCCAGCGTATGAACCATCATAGCCCCAACCACCAAGCTGGTAGTCAAATGCAATTGACAAGTCGAAACCGTAAGCATACAAAGTAGTACCGAAACCACCGAAGATAGGAGCCATTGTGCACTTATCCTTCAAAAGCTTCCATGAGTATGGGTCACCTGATACATTAGCGTAGTCAGTAGTTGTTGTCCACTTACCATCCAAAGGCTCGCCAGTCTCCTCGTCAACCTCAGAATACTGGAACCAATCCCACTGTGACTCACCATTCTCAGCTACGCCAGCATATGTTGGCATAAGTGGAGTACCCAATGAGAGACCCTCAGCGATGAAGTTAGAACCTGAGATGAAACCGTCGTGGCCGTCGATAGTACGGTCCTTACGAGAAGGAGGCAACTTCAATACCTTATTCTTAACGTATGTGAAGTTAGCGTTTACTGACCAAACAACGTCGCGTGTACGGATGATATCACCGTTCAATACGATCTCGACACCAGTATTAGCCATATCACCAATGTTGTCGTAGTATGAAGTGTAACCAAGTGATGGAGTTACAGGAACTGAGAACAACATATCAGATGTCTTACGATAGAAGAAGTCAACGCTACCGCTCAAGCGATCCTGCCACAAACCGAACTCAGCACCGATGTTAAGGTTGGTGTTGGTCTCCCATGTGATGTTAGGATTACCCTTACGACCGAAGTTAACTGATACACCACCGTTACCGTCGTTACCTACTGAGTAGAGGTCAGTGTAGAGGTACATACCGATGTTATCGTTACCCTGTGAACCAATAGATGCCTTAACCTTCAACATGTTAACTACTGGAGCATCGAACCAGTTCTCACGGCTCATGATCCAAGCACCACCTACTGACCAGAAGTTACCCCAACGGTGATCTGGGTGGAAACGTGAAGATGCGTCAAGACGGTATGATGCAGATGCGAAGATACGACCATCATACTCGTACATAGCGCGGAAGAAGTAACCCTCGTTTACGTACTCACCGAATGAAGAGCTTGAAGATGACATATCAACAACAGCACCATCCAACTCGATGTTGTCTGTAGAGAAGATGTTAGACTTAGAAGCGCTCATAGAGTAAGAGCGGAGGTTGTAAGTCTCGTGACCGAGCAAGAGCTGCAATGTGTGCTCCTCGTTTGCACCGAATGATTTATCGTAAGTCAAGAACTGCTGCAAGTTGTGGTTGTATGAACGACCGTGGCCCTTAGAAAGCACACCCTTGTTAGCAACGAACTGACCGTAGTATGGGTTACGCATTGAAGTAGAACGAGTCTCATCGATAGTAACCGAACCATTGATAGTAAGCTTCAAGCCTGGCATGAAGATGAAGTCAGCGAAACCGTTAACAGAGAAGGCGTTACCCTCAGAGTTAGACTCATCCAACCAGATGTTCTGCAATGGGTTAGACTGTGAACCAGAGAAACGAGTAAGACCCCAAACTGAACCATCACCAGAGTCATACATGTTCCAACCATACTGGTCCTTCATGATGTTACCCTCGCCGTCACGGATGAAGACTGGATAGATAGGAGCGGTATCAGCAACTGCAGTAAATACGTCGGCAGTATCACCTGAACCCTCAGAGTTTGAAGAAGCACCATTCCAGTTGAAGTTAGTGTAGCTCATGTTACCACCAACCTTCAACCACTTCTTAGCCTGGTAGTCAGCACGCAAACGAGCAGTCCAACGGTACATATCAGAACCATCGGTAATACCCTTGTTGTTCAAGTAACCGAAAGAAGCGAAGAAGTTAGACTTCTCAGAAGCAGCAGCGATAGAGAGGTTATACTCCTGACGGAATGATGGATCATACAACTCATCATACCAGTCGTCAGGCTGAACTGTATACTACTGACCATTGTGAGTGAACTTACGGCCGAGAGTAGCGTAAGGATTCAACTTACCGTTAGTACCGATAAGAGTCTGACCAGCAGGAACAGTATAAACATTGTAACCAAGACCACCGGCCTCGTTTGAAGCTACGTTAGCAGCAGCCATGTTGTGAGCTGTAGCCTCGTCGAAACCGTTGTCTGCGTAGTAGTTCTTCATAGCAGTGTAGTGCATCTCATAGAACTGACCTGGATCGCGTGTGTAGTCATACAAACGACGAGCAGACATGTTCACACCCCACTTAGCATCGAAGTTGATACGAGCATCACCAGCCTTAGCACGCTTGGTAGTCACCATGATGACACCGTTAGCACCACGAGCACCATAAAGTGCGTTAGATGCAGCATCCTTCAAGACGGTCATGGTCTCGATATCGGCCATGTTAAGGTTGTTAAGGTCACCCTCATAAGGCACACCGTCAACTACCCACAATGGGTCGTTACCAGCGTTGATAGAGCCGATACCGCGGATACGGATAGTAGGCTCTGAACCGAGTGAACCTGAACCCTGGGTTGTCTGAAGACCAGCAACCTTACCCTGGAGGGCGTTAGCTACTGATGAAGACTGGGTCTTCTGCAAGTCATCAGACTTGATTGTTGCTGCAGAACCTGTGAAGGCCTCCTTCTTAGCAACACCGAACGCCTGGACTACGACCTCCTCCATCTTCTCAGCATCGGGAACGAGCTGAACGTCGATTGTCGTGCGACCTGCAACGGCAATTGTCTCAGTCTTGTAACCAAGGTACTGAACGATCAAAGTGTCGTCTGCACCTGCTGAGATCTCATAAAAACCGGCGATATCAGTAACGGCACCGCGAGTGGTTCCGTCAACTGCTACCGTAGCTCCGATGACTGGTGCACCAGTCTCATCGGTCACTGTACCGGATACACGCTGACCTTGTGCAAATGCGCTAACGCAGCCCAAGACCAGAGTTGCAACCATTGATAGTACAACTTTTCTAACCATAAGCATTAGTTTTTAATAAATGAATTTGTATAAAGTTATAAAGTTCTCTAATTTTTCCACATATAGCTCAATGCACTATACGCAGAGTTAATGCACAAAGATAATTATTTAATCTAAATCTACAAAATTTATCAATCTTTTTTTTGTTTTTGGCTCTATTTATTTTCACATATCCACCCTACAGCGCTCTAAAACACACATTAGCAGCACCCGAAAAAAATATTACATTTATGTAATACCACGCCCCAACGCCATTTTTTTATACACCAAACAATATAGCTAATAGAGCATATATATACACGCAAACAAATTTATATGTCAACCACACGAGTTCGGGCAAAAAAGCAAAAAATCAGCAACAACAATGGAGGTGAAACAGCAGCTCACCACCTCTATATTTTTAAAATATTTACATTAAACCCCTTGCATTATGATAATTTTTTAATATCTTTGCCGTCGCAAACCTAAAAATGATCACACCTCCCACCATGGGAGATAACCTAAAACCATGAACATGACACATAAATAGTGTCCTAAACCGAAAACTATGAAGCGACTACTTATAACCTTCACGCTGCTACTAATTGCAGCGACAGCACACTCTCAGGTGACAACAGCATCTATCCGAGGCGTTGTGACCGACATCGATGGAAACCCTATCGATGGTGCTACCGTAGCCATACACAACGAGGCATCAGGCTACTTGAATGGCAGAGCCTGCGACATCAATGGAAACTACGCCATAAACGGCATACCCGTGGGTGGAGCATATCAAGTTCACATTAGCGCCCTTGGATATAAGACCGTAAAATACAACAACATAGACCTACATCTTGGAGAAACACTGCGCCTCAACGCAACACTCGAAGAGGATCCCGATATAATAGAGGAGATATGGGTGACCGAGTATGTTAGGGATATGCATACCGAGAACTACTCGAGAATGGAGATGTCGACAATCCCCACCGTCGACCGCTCGATATACGATCTGACAAAACTTTCATCCTCAGCCGTGTCACCAGCATCAGGAGGCATAGTCCTCGGAGGCCAGAGCACACGCTACAACGCCTTCACCATAGACGGCACATCATCGGCAGATATATATGGTCTTGGAACCACAGGCATGACAGGATCGCTGACACGCGCCAACCCAATACCCATAGATGCCATCAGCGAGGTGCAGATTTCGACCGCCACCGTTGACCTTCGCGAGAGTGGCTTTACGGGAGGCAGCATAAATGCCGTAACACGCTCAGGCACAAACGAGTTCCAGGGTTCGGCATATACCTACTTCAACAACCAGAAGTTCTGGGGAACAACACCCGGCAAGGGCATCGAGAACCGCACAACGCTCTCGGAGCAGATGACAAACATCGTGGGAGTAACGCTCGGAGGTCCCATCGTCAAGAACAAACTCCATTTCTTCGTTGCGGGTGAGTTCAACCGTGGCCTCACGCCCTCGACAAACTACCCAGGTAGCCGAACATCAGCCCTCACCCTTGAGGAGGCACGCCAGATATCGGAGCGTTATGAGTCACTCACAGGCTACGACGGCGGTGGCTACAGCGAAAACCGAGTATTGGAGATTACGGGCGCTGCAGTAGCACGCCTCGACTGGGACATAAACAAGAGCAACCACCTATCGTTGCGCTACAACATGCTCTATGCCGATGCCGACGCATCGTCGAACACAGCACAGTCGTTCTACTTCACAGGCGCAGAGTACACCAATATCAACCGCACGCACTCGCTCGTGGCGGAGCTCAACACCACGAAGGATTGGGGATCGAATGCTCTACGCATAGGCTACACACGCCTCGAAGATGGCCGCCTTACGGACGAGAGCCTACCAGCCGTCATCATCAATGGCCTTGGCGAGAGAGGCAACGGCTCAGCAACCATAGGCACCAACCCCTACTCTGGGCGCAACATGCTTAAGCAGGATGTCATAATCTTTAGCGACGATGTAACGATAAACAGAGGCAAGCACCTGATAACCATTGGCACATCGAACGAGATATATCGTGCCGATAATCTATACTTAGCCAATGCACGAGGCACCTACACATACGCCTCGCTCGAGGACTTCATGACAGACAATGCTACGCAGTATGCCTATGGCTACTTTGCAAATGGAAAGAAGAATCCTCCAATGACCATGGGACAGTTTGCCATATATGCACAGGACAAGGTTGACATCAACAACCTCACCATCACCTATGGTCTTCGTGCCGACATCCCGGTGATGTTCGATACGCCTGTTGCCAACGAGGCCTTCAACAGCGGCTACTTCGCCAAGCATAACACCATGACAGGCGACATACCACGCGCACAGATACTCCTATCACCACGCGTGGGCGTAGAGTGGGACAACAATAGGAATTTAACACTGCGAGGTAGTGCAGGCATCTACACGGGCCGCATACCCTTCGTATGGCTCTCAAACTGCTATCAGAACAATGGTCTTCGCTCTGTTGGTGTGACAGTAACCAACCCCTCTGAGACTCCAGATTTCAGCCTCAACCCCGAGAGCGTGGGCATAGCAAGCAACCCCTCTATCGACCTTGTGGACAAAAACTTCCGCTATCCGCAGGTATTCCGAGTAGCCGCAGGTGCAACATACCACATCGGTGGTTGGAAGCTATCGCTCGACGCCGACTATACCAAGGGACTTAATAACATCTATATCGAAAACCTTGTTGCTGAGGATAATGGCAAGCATCTGTATGTCGGTGGCGAGGATAGCAAGACCTCTGCAACCTACTACGATGCCAAGACTTCGGACTACTCTGCTGTATACCGCCTGAGCAACACTCAACGTGGCTACTCGTGGTCGGCAACAGCGCGCGTGGAGTACGATTTTATGTACGTTGATGGTCTCAACATCGCTGCGGCATACACCTTCTCGCAGTCCAAGAGCATAAACGATGGTATCTCAGCACAGGGGTCGTCGAATTGGGGTCGCACCTACACCGTAGATAGCAACAGCCCTGAGCTTAGCAACTCGGTCTACGAGTTCCCTCACAAGGTCGTTGGTAGCATATCATACAACAAGCGCTATGGCCTCTTCGGCACCAATGTAATGTTGCTTTATAACGGCTACTCTGGGGAGCACTACTCGCTCACATACGCCAAGGGCAAGGTCGATGTAAATGGCGACAGCTATCGTGGCAACTCATTGATATACATACCCACCGAGGCAGAGATGAGTACAATGTTATGGGCAGACGACACTTCAGCCGCGGCATTTAACGACTATATCAAAACAGATAAATATCTTCAATCACACCGAGGCAAGTTTGCCGAGCGCAACTCACACTCACTACCCTTTGTTCACCGTCTCGACCTGCATGTTGCACAGTCGTTCTACTTTAAGAAATATAACGGCATGAACAAGATACACGACCGCCGTATAGAGCTCTCGCTCGACATCATCAACCTCTCGAACCTACTATCACGCTCATGGGGCTTAGGACACCGCACATCCAACTGGGCACTCTCGCCCGTGACGGTTACAGAGCTTCGCGAGGTGGAGGGTGGCTACCGCCCTGTCTACAAGTTCAACGGCGCAAGCTATACGGTAGATGACATCGCATCGCGCTGGCACATGCAGATAGGCCTAAGAGTAGTATTTTAGCTAAACAGCACAACAGCATAAGGGCGTTCTACATTGGTAGAGCGCCCTTATTACATCAACTTACCAGGGCACAAAATTTGCAAAAGAGCGCAGATTTATATATTTTTGTCGGCATAAATATTCTAATTAGGTTTCACGGCGAAATCCTCGAATATAGACTTGAAGCTACAAAGCAACTAACAACAAAACCATTATGCTAAAACGATTGAAATATCTCGTGGCGGTATTCGCCATAGCTGTACTACTCTTCGTAGTTAACAGATTGGTATTCATCATTTATAACCACGATTTAGCCACCGACAGTAGCACTGGCGAACTATGCTTAGCCATGCTCTATGGTCTCAAGCTCGACATCATCACAGCAGGCTACATCACCATAGTTCCGCTATTGGCAACCATGGTGACTATATGGCTACCTGTAGCAGAGCGAGGCGAGCGTATATGGCAACGCGTTATGATAGGCTACTACGCTATGGTTGTAGCCATGGTGGCCCTAATTCAGACGGCTGATATAGGCATGTTTGGTGAGTGGCAGTCGCGCATAGATGCACAGATTATGATCTACTCGCCCAAGGAGATGATGGCGAGCGTATCACTATCTAATGGCATAGCCGCACTATTATACATAGGAGCGACGCTCTTCGCCGGCGTATGGCTCTACAGATGGGTCACACGTCGCTGGTTCGACCCCCATTTTGAGCCCACAAACAGACTCATACCATCGCTCAGGAGTCTACACTCTCGCCTACTCTCGACATTAACCATGCTATTATTGGCAGGTTGTCTATTTATTGTTGTACGCGGTGGCCTCAGCACAGCCACAGCCAACATATCAAAGGTATACTTCTCACCCAAGATGTTCCTCAACCAGGTGGCTATTAACCCTGTGTTCTCATTCCTATCAACACTCTTTCAGGGTGACAACTTCGACGAGTACAACTTCTATGACGAAAGCGAAGCTATAGCGATATTCACCGAAGCAATGCGTAGCGAGGGTGCAGAGGATGCACCAAGCGAGAGGTGGCTAACGCATGATCACCCAAACGTGGTGCTCATAATCCTCGAGGGCATGGGACGCTCCTTAAGCGACGCTACAGAAGGTAGCGAGGCCGTAGCTCCCAACCTACAGCGTCTTCGCGAGGAGGGTATATGGTTTGAGCACATGTACGCATCGTCATTCCGTACCGATAGAGGCACTGTAGCCATACTCAGCGGCTTTCCAGCCCAGCCTAAGATGTCGATAATGAAGTACATAAATAAGGCTGCAAAACTACCAGGAATAGCTCGTACGTTGCGCGACGAGGGCTACGACACAAGATTTATATATGGCGGTGATGTCAACTTCACAAATACACGCGCCTACCTCTTTGCCACAGGCTTCAACGAGGTCGTAGATGAGCGTGAGGTCAACTTCGGTGGCCACCGCTCGAAGTGGGGCTCGGCAGATAACGTTGTGCTTAACTGGGCATCAAATGCCATAATCAATCGCATGAATAGCGGAGCACGAACCTTTGATGTCATCCTCACACTTAGCAGCCACGAGCCTTTCGAGGTCCCATACCACCGTTTGGGCGATGACAAACTCAACGCCTACGCTTTTACGGATAGCGAAGTAGGAGCATTTGTAGAGCGTCTGCGCAACAGCAAGCATTGGGATAACACCCTTATTGTTATCATTGCTGACCATGGCTATCCATTCCCCAGCGCAACGACATACAGTTCACCCGAGCGACACCACATACCTATGCTATGGGTAGGTGGCGCAGTGAGCGAGCCAAGAGTTGTGGAGGATCATATCTCGCAGACCGATCTTGCAGCGACACTCCTTGCTCAGATGGAGGTAGACCATAGCGACTACACCTTTAGTCGCGATGTATCATCGCCCACAACATCACGCTTTGGCTACTGGACCTTCAACAATGGCTTTGGCATTATTGATAGCTGTGGTGTCTCGATATACGACCACACAGGAGGCATGGTGCTACGCAACGACAACAATGACACCTTACGTCTGCGCAATGGCAAAGCTATACTCCAGCGCACATTCATGGAGATTAAGAGATTATAGCGTGACGATGGTCATAATATACGAGCGAGAGTCCTCTTTTGCTCGTATATTTTTATAGTCTAACACAAACACTGCTAAATTTATTCGTGAAATAACTCAAATAAAATCACCATTTTTCCACAAAAATTTGTACATTTGTGGGAATGTAACAAATAATAGCCTATTTATATGAAGAGTGACAACATCGAAATCATACAGATAAACATATCGGGTGAGGATAAGCCAGGTCTAACATCATCATTGACCGAGATACTCGCTCGTCACGATGCCTTCATCCTCGACATCGGTCAGTCGAACATCCACCAGTCGCTCACGCTGGGCATTCTCTTTATGACCACCGCCGAGCGCTCGGGACAGATTATGAAGGAGCTACTCTTCAAGGCCTCGGAGATGAACATCCAGATACGCTTCACCCCTATCGACGAGGAGGAGTACAACCGCTGGGTAACAGGCCAGGGCAAAAACCGCTACATCATCACCCTCATAGGCCGTCAGATTACCGCCGAGCATATCTCACGTGTGACACAGGCCATCTGCGACGAGGGACTCAACATCGATGATATTAACCGCCTAACAGGTCGTATGCCGTTGGATCAGAACGAGCGCGCCCCAAAGACAAGTATCGAGTTTTCGGTGCGAGGCACTCTCGATGATAAGACACGCATACAAAACACCTTCATGGAGCTTTCGAATAGCGGAGGTGTAGACATATCATTCCAGGAGGATGGTATCTTCCGCCGCTCACGCCGTCTTATATGCTTCGATATGGACTCTACGCTCATCCGCACAGAGGTTATCGACGAGCTCGCCGAGCGTGCAGGCGTTGGCGACAAGGTGCGCGAGATTACCGAGCGTGCCATGCGTGGTGAGATAGACTTCCGTGAGAGTTTCAAGGAGCGTGTAGCACTGCTCAAGGGCCTCGATGTCAGCGTCATGGAGGATATCGCCGTAAACCTCCCTATCACCGAGGGCGTAGACCGCATGATGACAATCCTCAAGCGTGTGGGCTACAAGACAGCCATCCTCTCGGGTGGTTTCACCTACTTTGGCAACTACCTAAAGCGCCGCTTCGGCTTCGACTATGTATATGCCAACGAACTCGAGGTCGAGGATGGCAAGCTCACAGGTCGCTATACCGGTGAGATTGTCGACGGCAAGCGCAAGGCCGAGCTTCTAAGACTACTATGTCAGTTCGAGAATATCGACATACAGCAGTCGGTAGCCGTGGGTGATGGCGCCAATGACCTCAACATGCTAAACATCGCTGGTCTTGGCATCGCCTTCCACGCCAAGCCCAAGGTGCGTGCTACGGCCAGCCAGTCTATATCTACAGTAGGTCTCGACGGCATACTCTACTTCCTTGGTCTTAAGGACTCATGGGTTGAGGGCAACAGCTCTAAATAGTTGAATAACAAATATGTTGATGAAGCAATGAGAGGAGTGCTCATCACGATACTCATGCTAACAGTGTTGGGGTGCAACAACCCCAAGGAGCCTGTAATCGAGGGAGATATAACCCCTCGAACAGTAACCATTGCCGCACTACGACAGCAGATTGGCACTGTGTCGGGACGCACGATAGACCACAACGTCGTAGTACAGGGTCGTGTAACATCGTCTGACAAGGATGGCAACTTCTATCGTAGCCTTGTCATCGAGGACGAGAGTGGCGCCATGGAGATAATGGTAGGCCTCTATGACCTCTATACTCTATATCCCGAGGGAACGCTCCTTTCGCTCAATCTCAAGGGGTGTGCCACCGACTACGACTATGGCATACTACGCGCTGGAGCCAAGGCTCATGCCTACGACAGCTACGATGTAACATACATATCGTCACGAGAGGATATCGATCGTGTGATTGAGCGCAGCAGAGATGTAGCGCCCATTGAGCCACGCCACACCACCATATCGGAGCTTAGCAACAGGGCGTGTGGCGAACTTATCCGCATAGAGGGTCTTGAATTACGCCACACCACATCGATAGACACCCTGCAGGGGATGACTCTTGCTGATGCCACATGGCGTGGATATGCGCTATTCTTCGACACGATGGGCGACTCAATTGCTGTATACACATCCGAGAACTCACGCTTTGCCAAAAGCAGTATACCCACAACGCCCATATCCATAACAGGCATCCTCCAGCATGGTCCATACAATGGTGGCAAGGAGTGCCTACAACTCAAGATGCGATACGCCACCGACTATGAAGAGTTGTAGTAAACTAATAAGGCTATTAACAACGACTCTCATCGTCGCCATGATAGCCAGTTGTAGCCCCTCGAACAACCACTATAATAGCGAGAGCCGAGAGGTCGACATTCTATACCTATGGTCGCTGGTACGACATGGATCCCAAGCTATAACCGAAGATTTAACTATCAAAGGTACGATAGTAGCCAACGACAAGCTCAATGAGCTGAACAAAAGCATTGTGGTTGTAGACCAGAGCGGAGGCATAGAGATAGCCATTGAGTGCGACAGGATAGAGTCTGAGCTACACCTATTCAGCCAGGTGGAGGTGAGGCTATCGGGGTTACACATAGGTCGCGTGGGCGACAAATGCGTTGTGGGCAGGCCCCCAACAGGCGAATATGTCGTCGATAGAATAGCTCAAAAAGATATATATCTATACATAACACCTACGCTCGACTACTGGGCACCACACACAAGAGACCTATCCATAGGCGAGCTTGGCAAACAACACCTCCTCAACTACGTACATATCGACGATGTTCACTTTATCGACGAGGAGCAAGGCAAAAGATGGTGTGAGATAGACTCTCTCACCCAACGCTACGTAACAACAATACGCCACCTCACAGATGGCGTAGACACCCTGCAAGTGGTCGTAGACAAAGAGTGCCGATATTCATCGGCACTACTCCCTCACTGGGATGTATCTTGCTATGGTATTATCGATTATAGCAATCGTGATATAGCATTGCGCATTAGCGACAATCAGATATTTAGGGACGAGTAGCCGACAATGACTCAGCAACCCACTGCGTTAGCTCCACAAAGTCGGCAACAGAGAGCTGCTCAGCACGCATCGAGAAGAAGCGATGCTCCCTACCCCCGAAATCGCCAAACACAGCCTTGAGCGAGTTACGTATCATCTTACGACGCTGACCAAACGAGGCCTTCACGACCTTGATAAATAGAGCCTCATCGCAATCGAGTCTCTCGACATTGTTGCGCACAAGGCGCACAACAGCACTCTTGACCTTAGGTGGTGGATTAAAGACCTTCTCACCAACGGTAAAGAGGTAGTCGATATCGTACCACGCCTGAAGCAGAACGCTCAATATACCATACTCCTTAGAGCCTGGAGGCTCGGCAAGGCGCACGGCCACCTCTCGCTGAATCATACCCACACACTCGGGGACGATATCTCTATTCTCCAACACCTTGAAGAATATCTGAGAGGATATGTTATATGGGAAATTACCAATAATCTTGAGCCTATCACCATATGTAGCACGAAGATCCATCTTCAGGAAGTCGCCCTCGGTAAGGCGCTCGCTAAATTCGGGATAGTGGCTATGAAGATACTCCACTGACTCACTATCTATCTCCGCACCATAGGTCACTATATCGTTGCGCTCAAGGAGAAACTGCGTGAGCACACCCATACCACAGCCCACCTCAAGGACCTTATCGGGACTCTCCACCGAGCCACCCTCGAGCGATGTAGCAATCTTGCGAGCAATATTCAAATCGGTCAAGAAGTGCTGACCTAAAGCCTTCTTCGCACGTACCTCTGCCATTGTAGAGTATCAGAATTAGTTAGCCACCTCGGATATGAACTTGATGCGCACAAGGCGTATCTCCTCCTCGCTATACTCCGAGCCAAGCTCGTCGATAGCATCATCCAACGAATCGGTCTCGGCATCCTCCTTGAAATATAGGTATATATCCTCAACCTTATCCTCATCCATGATGGTATTGAGGTAGTACTGTATGTCGAGACGTGTTCCCGAGTTCACGATAGCCTCAATCTCGGTGAGTAGCTCATCCATATCGAGGTTACGAGCACGAGCAATATCCTCGAAGTCCATCTTACGATCGATAGACTGGATGATGAATATCTTGTTGTTCGACTTGTTGGCAACGCTCTTAACCACCATATCCTGTGGTCGAATGATCTCCTTCTCGTCGACATATGTCTTGATAAGTTTGATAAACTCGGCACCGAACTTCTGAGCCTTACCAGCACCCACACCCGAAATTGTCTGCAACTCCTCAAGGGTGATAGGATACTGAATGGACATATCCTCCAGAGATGGATCCTGGAAGATGACGTATGGTGCCAGACCATTCTGCTTTGCCACCTTACGGCGTAGATCCTTAAGCATGGCGAAGAGCTCCTCATCGGCAGCACCACCGCCCTTCATAGGACCTATCTGCTCGTTATCCTCCTCTGAGTCGTAGTCGTGGTCGAGGGTGATAGTCACGGGTGTAGGATGGTTGATATACTCCTCACCACGCTTATTCACAGAGATAAGGCCGTAGTTCTCGATATTCTTATCCACAAGACCCATGATGAGAGCCTGGCGTATCACAGCATTCCAAAAACGGGCATCCTTATCGGCACCAGCACCGAACGACTCGAGTTTATTGTGACCATAGCTCTTTATCATCGCCGTGGTCTTACCCATAAGCACCGCTACAAGGTGGTCTATTTTGAACTTATCGCCAATCTCCTTGAGCACCTCAAGGGCAAGCTGCATCTCCTCGTGTGCCTGCACCTTTGGTTTAGGGTGACAGCAGTTGTCGCAGCTACCACAGTTAGCCTCGGTATACTCCTCGCCAAAGTAGTGGAGAAGCGAGCGACGACGACACATCGAGCTCTCGGCATACGACACAGTCTCCAAGAGCAACAACTTGCCAATCTCCTGCTCGGCAACAGGCTTACCCTGCATAAACTTTTCGAGCTTCTGTATATCCTTATAACTATAGAATGTCAAGCAGTGACCCTCGCCACCATCGCGACCCGCACGACCAGTCTCCTGGTAGTAGCCCTCAAGCGACTTGGGGATGTCGTAGTGTATCACATAGCGCACATCGGGCTTATCGATACCCATACCAAAGGCTATTGTCGCCACTATGACATCTACCCTCTCGTGAAGGAAGGCATCCTGGTTGTCGGCACGGGTCTGGGCATCCATACCCGCATGGTATGCCAAGGCCTTGATGCCATTGGCTACGAGCAACTCGGCGAGTTCCTCAACCTTCTTGCGGCTAAGGCAGTAGATGATACCACTCTTACCGTCGTGCTGACGAATGAAGCGAATGATATCGTGGTCGACGTTGTGCTTGGGACGAAGCTCATAGTATAGGTTCGAGCGGTTGAACGACGAACGGAACACCGTAGCGTCGGTCATACCAAGGTTCTTCTGAATATCCATCTGCACCTTGGGGGTTGCTGTCGCCGTGAGGGCGATAAGCGGTGCAGTGCCAATATCGTTGATGATAGGGCGAATACGACGGTACTCAGGGCGGAAGTCGTGACCCCACTCCGAGATACAGTGTGCCTCATCAATAGCGTAGAACGATATCTTAATCTTGCGCAAGAACGCAATATTATCCTCTTTAGTAAGTGACTCTGGGGCAAAGTACAACAGCTTGGTGCGACCCTCCAAAACATCCTGGCGCACCTGCATTATCGCCGACTTATTGAGCGACGAGTTTAGGAAGTGAGCGATACCCGACTCGGTGGAGAAGGTACGCATAGCATCCACCTGATTCTTCATCAGCGCAATAAGTGGAGATATAACAATAGCCACACCATCCATGATGAGGGCCGGGAGCTGGTAGCATAGTGACTTACCGCCGCCCGTAGGCATTAACACAAATGTATCCTTGCCAGACAACACATTGTTGATGACCGCCTCCTGGTTACCCTTGAATGATGAAAATCCAAAGTATTCCTGCAGTTTTTCGTGCAATAATCCTCCTTGTTTGGTGTCCATAATTTCTTGTCGTCGAAAAAATTTACCCAAATATACTATATTTTTTTGAAAAATAGTCATAACTTTGTGAAAAATTTATTAATAATTTAGACAAGCCCCTATGCGACTCTATACAAGTGAGCTAGTAAAATCCTATAAATCACGCACTGTAGTGAACCACGTCAGCATTGATGTCAACCAAGGTGAGATTGTTGGTTTGCTCGGCCCTAATGGTGCCGGAAAGACTACCACCTTCTATATGATAGTGGGTCTAATCAAACCTAACGAGGGTCGTATATTCCTCGAGGAGGACAATGGCAAGGTGTCTGACATCACCAAACTCCCAGTATATCGTCGTGCGCAGATGGGCGTAGGCTATCTGGCGCAGGAGGCCTCGGTATTCCGCCGCCTTACCGTGGAGGACAACATTCGCGCCGTGCTTGAGATGACCAAGTACTCGCGTAAGTACCAAAAGGAGCGTGTCGAGCAACTTATCGAGGAGTTCCGCCTACAGAAGGTACGCAAGAGCTATGGTAACCAACTATCGGGTGGCGAGCGTCGTCGTACTGAGATTGCCCGTGCCGTGGCCATCAACCCCTCGTTCATTCTCCTTGACGAGCCATTTGCGGGTGTCGACCCCATTGCAGTGGAGGATATCCAGAATATCGTGGGAACACTCAAGGATAAGAATATTGGCGTGATTATCACCGACCATAATGTCGACGAGACCCTCGCCATCACCGACCGCACATATCTTCTCTACGAGGGTAAGATCCTCAAGGCGGGTACCGCCGAGGAGCTTGCCGCAGATGAGATGGTGCGTAAGGTATATCTTGGTAGTAACTTCGAGCTCCGTGCCTCACCACAGATGATTCGTGAGCGCAAGGAGCGTGAGGAGCGCGAGAGACAGGAGGCACTGCGCGCCTTTGGCCTTGAAAACAACCAAAACGAGGATGAGGACGAGGATGATGAGTAAATCCTCAACGGATAATCCACCTACAATAGAACGTTTTAACTAATTTATAGAACATCCCATATATGGATGATAGTACGGTTCCGCGACGGAATAGACTTATGGGCGAGATAACACCGCCCTGCTCAAAGAGTTATGCACAGCGCGCCCTGGCTGCAGCACTTCTTGCCGAGGGTCGCACCACGTTGCGTGGCATAGAGCTATGCCGCGACACACGCTCCGCCATAGCCACCATCGAGGCACTTGGCGCAACGGTGGAGCTCATCGACGACAACACCCTTTCTATCTTAGGAGGCCTACACCCTACTACCAACAGGCTTAATGTTGGCGAGTCGGGCCTCGCAGCACGCCTCTTCACCCCCATAGCAGCACTATGCGACAAGGCTATAACCATCGACGGTGAGGGCACGCTCAAACATCGCCCCATGACCATGATGGTGGAGCCACTACGCCAACTCGGCATAGAGATTAGGGATGGCGGTGGTAGAGTACCCATCGAGGTGTGTGGACCTATGCAGGGTGGCCGTGTTGTTGTTGACGGTAGCATATCTTCGCAATTTATCACAGGACTGCTCTTAGCCCTTCCCAAGGCTGAGAACGACACTACAATAGAGGTGGAGGGCGCCGTATCGACACCCTACATAGATATGACCCTTGAGACCCTTGAGCGCTTTGGCGTAGAGGTCATGTACAACAAGGGCGACTACACTCAGTTCTACATCGAGGGAGGTCAGAAGTTCAACGCCATAGATTATACGATCGAGAGCGATTGGAGCGCAGCCGCAACACTCATGGTGGCAGCAGCCATTGCTGGCGAGCTCACCATACGCAATATATCGACACTATCACGCCAGGCCGACACTGCTATCTGTCGAGCGCTGGAGCGTGCAGGAGCATCGCTCATCATCGAGAGCAACGCTATCACCGTGTCACATCGCAAGTTAGAGGCCTTTGAGTTCGACGCCACACAGTGTCCCGACCTCTTCCCAGCCCTCACGGCACTTGCCGCCGCCGCCGATGGTGTGTCGACAATATATGGCATCAAGCGCCTCAGAGGCAAGGAGAGTGACCGTGGCGAGACACTGCAAGAGGAGTACAAGAAGCTCGGCATAGAGATAGAACTCGACTACGACAACAACGCTATGCGCATCATAGGAGGTACTCCCAAGCCTCACGCAGTAGATAGCCACGACGACCACCGCATAGCCATGTCATTGGCCATAACTGCTCTGCGTTTGGAGGAGCCAATAGAGATACGCAACCGCGAGTGTGTAGCCAAGAGCTACCCATCATTCTTCGAGGATATCGAGAGACTTAAACAGCATTAGTCGTGAACAATAGCTTTGGTAATATATTGAGGGTTAGCATCTTTGGAGCATCGCATGACGAGGCCATAGGCATCATGATTGAGGGTGTACCCGAGGGTATATACCTTCCCACAGCCCTATTCGACAGCGACCTTAATAGACGTCGTCCACAACATGTGGGCGAGACCTCACGACACGAAAGCGACACTCCTCATATCAGCGGTCTTGACTCTAACAACCGCACAACAAAGGAGCCTATACGCATAGAGTTTCGTAACCAGGACACCCGCTCTAAGGACTACTCACATCTACGCCGTCAGCCACGCCCCTCGCACGCCGACCTTGTGCAGATGCGTAAATATGGCCCCGACTACAACATTGCAGGTGGTGGCATGGCCTCAGGACGTATGACCGTAGCCCTTGTCGCCGCAGGAGTGGTAGCCAAGAGGGTGCTTGACAACGTGGAGTTTAGCACCAAGGTTATCCGCATTGGTGGCGAGTGTGACCCACAAAAGCAGGAGGAGCTAATACGAAGTGTTGCCCACGAGGGTGACTCGATAGGAGGCGTTGTGGAGTGCAGAGTAACGGGCATACCCCACTCTCTTGGTGAGCCATTTTTCGACTCCGTGGAGAGCATCATAGCACACCTATTATTCTCCATACCAGGAGTGAAGGGCGTAGAGTTTGGCGACGGCTTTGCGTGTGCCGAGAAACGTGGCTCGGAACGCAACGATGCAATAATATCAGGTGAGGGTCAGACACTTACCAATAACGAGGGTGGCATAAATGGAGGTATTACCAATGGCAACGAGCTGGTAGTAAGAGTGGCCATAAAGCCTACGCCCAGCATCGCACGTGAGCAGCACACCTATGACTTCGAGAGCCAGGCCGTAGAGCCACTAATCATAGGCGGACGCCACGATGCGTGCATAGCTCGTCGTGCGGCAGTTGTTGTGGAGGCGATGGTGGCACTTGCCCTTGCAGACCTCAAACTTCAGGCGTAGTATGGCTACACGACGTGAGATATACAACCTACTTGTAGAGGCGGCAAAGCGCTGTTACGACGAGGCCGAAGCACGACAAATTGCCGAGATGATTATCACCAAGCGAGGAGGCATATCGCGCAACGCCCTTATCGTTGAGCCAAACGAAGAGCTTATAATCACAGAGTTAGATACCATATTAGAGGCGCTATCATCATGGCGCCCCGTGCAGTATATCCTCGGCACGGCAGAGTTTGCCGATATGGAGTTGGAGGTTAACGAGGATGTGCTGATACCTCGCCCCGAGACCGAGGAGCTTGTGGCGTGGGTAGCAGAGGAGATGCCCGAGGGAGGCAACATTCTCGATGCCTGCACAGGCTCGGGATGTATAGCCATAGCCCTGGCTCGCATGGTTGCCAACAGCCGAGTTTGGGCCTTCGACATATCTGAGGGGGCACTTGCCGTTGCCCTGCGCAACGCCCTGCGCTATGCCCCAAATGTCGTTATCACACAGCTCGATGCCCTCAAGGATTTCACAACCATCACATCCGAGAAGATGGATGCTGTGGTTTCTAACCCGCCATACATACCTCAGAGCGACATCAAGCTTATGCGTCCCAATGTCACGGACTATGAGCCACATACGGCACTCTTTGTCGAGGATGGCGACCCTCTTATTTTCTATCGCAGCATAGCTCGCACATCACGCACTATGCTCAAGGCCGAGGGTAGGTTATACTTCGAGATATACGAAAGCCTCGTCGATGAGATGTCACAGATGCTTACAGATGAGGGATACACAGATATTATAGTTCGCAAGGACTTTAGAGATAAACCACGAATGATATGCGCAAGGGTGAGTTCGATAGCGAGATGACACCTCAGTGTCGTGAGCGCAAGACCAAGAGTGCTGAGCAGGCCCTCCAGTCGCTTATGCACCTATGCGCCCGTGGCGAGCGCTCCACGGGCGATGCACTACGTCTAATGCGCACCTGGGGTGTTCCCGAAGGAGAGCGCACAGCTGTAGTCGAAAAGCTTGTGGCACAACGCTATATCGATAACCGCCGCTATGCCGAGGCCTACACACGCGAGAAGAGCAACCTTGCGGGATGGGGCCCTAAGAAGATAGCTCTTCAGCTACGCATCAAGGGCATAGAGAGTCATATCATCACTGAGACACTTAGTATGTTAGACGACGATACGCGTCGCACACACCTCGACGAGCGACTACGCCGCAAGCTACGCACGACAAAGGCGGCCACAAGCTACGAACTACGAGGCAAGCTACTACGCTACGCCCTATCGCTGGGCTACGACTACGATATGTCGCATAGCATAGTAGAGAGAATCGTAAGCGAGGATAACCTATAATATTGGGATAGATCTTCTATCTTTTTTATATATTTACTAACCCTGTCAAATGAAGCGACTGCTCTACATAGCCATAGTAGCACTGTTGTGGTGTGGCATGACCACAACCTCCACAGCGCAGACCTACGTCAAACTCAATGGCGTCTATGCTTTAGGAGGCATTGCAAATCCACAGGTAGAGTTCTGCGTATCGCCCCACTCAACATTTCAGACCGAGGTGGTCTACTCGCCATGGCAATCTATCAAGGGGCACCCCATGCACTTCGGCATCTTCCAGAACGAGTATCGCTACTACATACGCGAGCACAACAAGGGGTTCTACGTTGCAGCCAACGCTGCAATGAAGGGATTTAATATGTCGAAGCCATACATACACAATGGCCACATAACCCTTCAGGAGCGCTACTGCAAGGGGTGGGGTATGATGTTTGGCCTGGCCATAGGCTACGAATATCGCTTTGGCGAGCGCTGGTTGTTAGATATCTTCGCAGGCTACGGATACTCGCACTGCTGGTATAATGGCTACTCGATGGATGGCGTCATAGATATGCACCCACAGCGCCCCGAAGATAGGCAACCCCTATCGCCCGACCCCTACAACATATCGGCACAATGGATACCCACCAAGGTGGGCATATCCATAGGTATACTTATAAACAGATCGAAGCAGTAGGCTCACATCTGGCAAGATAATTGACCACACCTCATTAGGTTTGGTCAATTTCTTTTTATTATGCGTATACCTATCTACATACTCACCGCCACACTCATAGTGGCGTGTGGCAAAACAGCACAACAACCTACCTTAGCACCCCGCCCCGTCAAGGTTACCGAGGCACAACCACTAAGCCACATAAAGCGCGACTTTGCCGCCCTATCCACAGCCGATGATGCCGTAAACCTCGCCTTCAAGATATCGGGGCGTGTGGTCGACATACCCGTGGCCAAGGGCTATGCTGTACGCAAGGGCGAGGTTCTGGCCGAACTCGACAAACGAGATATAGAGCTGCAGGTGGATGCTGCCAAGGCCGCCTACGACGAGGCTGAGTCGCGCCTACGACGTGCTGAGCGTCTTGCCGAGCACAACGCCATATCGCAACAGGAGGTAGAGGCCCTTACAAGCGCAGTGACACAGAGGCGCACAGCCTACGAAAATAGCCTCGACCTTCTCAACGACACACGCATCATCGCCCCCTTTGATGGTGTTGTGGAGCGCACCTATGTGGATGCCTTTCAGCGTGTTGCCTCGGGTGAGACCATCGTGCGCATCGTAGCACCCATAAGCACTACCGTTGGGTTCACCGCACCCGAAGATATACTACCCTACCTCGATAAGCCTACAACACTCTTCACCGTTAGGTTCGATGCCTACCCCGACACAACCTTTAGAGCCGTGATAAAGAGCTTTGCCCGCACCTCGTCGGATGCCCTTGGCTTCCCCGTATCGCTACGACTAACAAATGTTGATAACTCGAGATATCGCATATCCCCGGGTATGACCTGCATGGCTACAGTAGATATATCCCTCGACAATAGCAACACCGTATCACTACCTCTATCAGCCATTTATGCACCTATAGAGGGTGGTGAATGGGTATGGGTAGTCAACAACGATGAGTGCGCTGAGCTTCGTGCCGTGACACTCGGCGAAGTACTCCATGGAGGCAATGTAGAGGTTAGTGGTGTTAGCCCCTATGAGCGTGTCGTGGTGGCGGGCGTCTATAAACTGCAGGAGGGCGAGCGTGTAACAATTATAGAGTAGCCTTATGTTCAACATCACGAAATATTCGGTTCAGCACCGAGCGGTGCTATGGTTTATCCTCATTTTGATAGCCCTAGGTGGCATCTACGCCTTTATGACGTTAGGCAAGAAGGAGGACTCAACATTTAAGATTAAGAGTGCCGTGGTCGTATGCCCCTACCCTGGAGCCACACCCGAGCAGGTCGAGGAACTCATAGTTAAGCCTTTAGAGCGTGAGCTACGCACACTCACCTCCGTGAAGAAGATATCTTCGGAGGCACACTTTGGCTACGCACGCCTTATCGTGGAGCTTCAGCCATACACCCCCGCCTCGAAGATAGAGCAGATATGGGATGAGCTACGCCGCAAACGCGACAACTGCACTCAGTTGCTACCCAAGGGTGCTGGCCCCATAACCATTGCCGACGACTTTGGCGATGTCTACGGCATGTACTACGCCCTGGTTGCCGACGAGGGCTACACCTGGAATGAGATGCGTAGCGAGGCACAGCGTCTGCAAACGGGCCTATACGCCATATCGGGCGTTGAGAAGGTTGTGCTATGGGGAGAGCAAAGCCCCAAGATTGACATAGTGGTATCGTCAGCTACGCTTGCAGCCTTCGACCTACGCCCTGCGGACATAGCCAAGGCCATAGCCTCGCAGAGCAATGTCACAGACCTCGGAGGGTGGCAGGATGAGGATATATACATAACCGTGGTGGAGAACAGCACCTACACCTCGATCGAGGATATTGAAAATCAGCTACTCACAGCCAACGATGGTAAGCAGTATCGACTTGGGGACATAGCACAGATAGTGCCGAGTTACATGGAGCCATCAAGGCTGAAGATGTGGGTGGATGGGCGCACAGCCATAGGCATTGCCGTAGCTTCAGATCCTAAGCGCGACATAGTTGCAGTTGGCAAGGAGGTGGAGCACACAATAAACGACTTCGCAACCACACTCCCCGTGGGTATGGAGATAGATACGATATACCCCGAAAATAGGATAGCACACGAGGCTACGAACGACTTCCTTGTAAACCTCATAGAATCACTCGTCATAGTCATTCTTCTGGTGATGCTCGCCATGGGGTGGCGCTCGGGCATCATTGTTGGCTCGTCGCTAATGTTAGCCATTGCCGCTACGCTGGTGGCCATGTACTATGTGGGCGAGAGTCTAAATCGCACATCGCTCGCTGGATTTATCATCGCCATGGGCATGCTTGTGGACAATGCCATAGTCGTCACCGACAATATGCAGAGGCTATCCTCCTCAGGGATACCACCCTACAAGGCATCCATAGCTGCTGCCACAACGCCACGTGTGGCCCTCTTCATAGCTACGCTCATTGCCATAATATCCTTCCTTCCGCTGCAACTCGCCCCATCGTCGGTTGCCGAGATCATTACGCCACTATTCTTCGTAATAGCCATATCGCTACTATCGAGCTGGCTCCTTGCCCTCACACAGGTTCCTGCCATGGGGACAATAGTGATGCGACACTCGAGCGCGACTACAAACGAGGAGCGCTCCGCATGGTTTAGGCGCATAGTAGAGCGACTTATAGGGCATAGATGGCTAACACTGGGTGTTACGGTAGTGATATTTGGGCTATCACTTTGGGCTATGTCCATCATGCCTCAAAACTTCTTCCCGAAGCTCGATAAGCCATACTTTCGTGCCGACATCTTCCTCCCCGATGGCTACGACATAACTGCTACCGAGGAGCGTCTGCACAGAATGACCCAGTGGCTTAATGAGCAGGCGGAGGTGCGCCAGGTCTCCACTGTAGCTGGTGGTACGCCACCACGCTACTACCTCGCCTCAGGGAGCTACGCGACGATGCCCAACTACGGCAATATCCTCGTGGAGCTACACGACAGCTCAATGGCCGAGAGCGTAGAGAGGCGCTTTGCCGAATGGGTGGAGAGCTCTTTTGCCGACGTATGGCTACGCTCATCGCTCTTCAAGCTATCGCCCGTACCAGATGCCACCATTGAGTTTGGCTTCATAGGTGAGAGCGTAGACACCCTCGCACGCCTTACGGCTGATGCCATGCGACTAATGGCCGAAAGAGATGATACACACAACATACGTAATAGCTGGGGCAACCGTGTGGCAGTGTGGCAACCACGCTACTCACAACTCAAGGGTCAGCGCATAGGCGTAGACCGTGGTGCCATGCTCCAGGCCCTGGAGATTGCCACCAACGGAATGAGTGTCGGTAGCTACCTTAGTGGCGATATGACCATACCGCTACTCCTGCGCTCCTCGTCAACGGATGACAGCCTTAGCAACACAATAGCTACGGCGCCGGTATTCTCCTCACGAGGAGGACTTTACAGCCTCACACAGACAACCTCATCCTTCGACCTTACATTCGAGCGAGATGTCATAAAGCGCATAAACTCCGAGCGAGTAATGAAGGCACAATGCGACCCTAAGCGCGAAGTGAATACCATAGGGCTATTCGAGGAGCTAAAGGAGATGATAGAGAGCAACATCGCCCTTCCTGAGGGCTACCGCATGGTGCCATTCGGCGAGGAGGAGAGCCGCGAGGAGTCCAACAACGCCCTCGTAAGTAACATACCTATCACCCTACTTGCCATATTCATCCTACTACTACTGCTCTTTGGCAGCTACCGCCAAAGTATAGCTATAATGGCAACCATACCCCTTATCTTCATAGGTGTTGTCGTGGGGCTTGGCGTCACTGGCAAGATGTTCGACTTCTTCTCACTACTCGGTCTTCTGGGGCTTGTAGGCATGAACATTAAGAGTGGAGTGATACTGGTTAGTCGCATCGAGGAGATGCGGGACTCAGGCCGTACGCCCTACGAGGCAGTGACAAGGGCTACAGCCGACCGCTTCACCCCTGTGGTAGTAGCATCACTAACTACCGTGCTGGGCATGACACCCCTGCTCTTCGACTCCATGTTCGGAGGTATGGCGGCAACAATCATGGGAGGTCTTGTGATTGCCACATTGCTAGTACTTATTGTATTACCCGTTATATATTCACTATTGTACCGCATAAAGAGATGAAACTCAACATAATACTCACACTCCTATTGCTCAACACCACATGGGAGCTACGGGCACAGACCTCGCTTGACGACTATCGCCAAGAGGTTATTGACTTTAGCCACGAGGTGCATATGTCGGCACTAAACAGCGAGGCATCTAAGGCCGATATGCGACAAGCAAACAAGGGCTATCTGCCAGCACTAAGCATGGGTGCTGAGGCGAACCTCGACTTTAGAGAGACCACACCCGAGCGTCCCTGGTCGTGGCTTGCCGACGTGACGTTAAGTCAGACTATATACGATGGAGGTGCTGTACGTGCCACAGCTAAGCGCCGAGCGGCACTCTATGCCAAGAGTGAAGCCGAGGAACAACTTACACATATGGATGTTATCTACGCAGCAGATAGAGCCTACTGGCAGCTATCACGTACCGAGAGCCACCTTCGCACCATGCAGGAGTATGTGGCCGTTGTCGACTCGCTGCGTGAGGTTGTTAAACGCCGCTTCGAGGAGGGCTACAGCGCCAAGGGCGACCTACTACAGATAGAGTCTCGCATAAGCGATGCACGCTACCAGCTATCCACAGCCGAACAGAGCTACCGCATAGCCCTACACGCTTACAACTCACTAAGAGGCACTGAGATAGATAGCCCCGTGGTACTCCAAGAGTCAATATTTGACATCGCCGCAATGCCACGTCGTCAGGAGGTAAATGATATTATGCAACACCACCCTCAATATCGGAGCACACTTCTCTCGGTCGAAGAGTCGGCATGGGCCATTAAGAGTAGCGTAGCGAGGTTTCTACCCTCAGTACACCTATCCATATATGGTAGACTTCAGCCTAACACACCACACATAAGGGGCCATGGCAGCGACATAAATGGCGGAGCCATCGTTACGTTCAGCACCCCCATATTCCACTTTGGCGAACGTCGTGAGGTAGCACAATCCGCAGAGGCCAAGCACCTACAGCAGATAGCACTAAAAGAGCAGGTGGAGGATGATATAGAGCTTATCGAAGGTGATGCGTGGGTGAATATCTACAATGCTCGACAACGTGTGGATGTAGCACGCGAGAGCCTGAGTATTGCCGAAGAGAACCTTGCGATGAGCATATATAGCTATGGCGAGGGAATGGCAACAATTCTCGATGTTCTACAGGCTCAACTAAGCTGGCTACAGATCTCGCAGAATGCCATTGCCGCCTACTACGACTATGCTATGGCGATAGCTGGCTACGAGTATGCCACAGCCACAAACATAGAATAGTGTCTCCACAGGCTACAACAAGAAAAAAATAGTTCCCAAAAGCAGATGCCTTTGGGAACTATTCTCTTTATCTATGTACTTCCGAATATATGGAAGATAGATCGTATCTACGATTAGCGACGTGATGGGTCAAGTGAAGGATTAACGTACTCTACATCAAGCTTGTTAGAATAAGCTGCGCCAACGCTTCCTTCGTAAGACGACTTACTCTTATCCTCGTACATGTTAGTGTTATCCTCAGCTACGCCATCCTCAACGATAACCTCGTCAACTTTAACAAGATAAGCAGCCTTGTCACCCTTAACCTTGATTACATCACCACTCTTAGCTGAGCAGATAGCACCTACGAGCTGTGGGTCATAGCCTTCAGAGTTGAATGTGATATCGAAATCAACAACCTCAGCACCCTCCTCGATATCAGCTGGCATAGCAGCAATTACGCTATCAGCAACCTTCTGGTTGAAGAGCATAGTGCGAAGAGCTGACTCACAATCCTCGAATGGAAGCTTTGTATTCTCATCAACAGACTCAATCATCACAACATAGGTTCTATCACCTACAACGAAGTCACGAACAGCACCTGCAGTAGCCTTGTAGACATAGATCCACTCGGCAAGTTCCATAGAACCCAAAGGATATGAACGAGAAGACATCTTAGCGTTACCGCTCTGATAGATAAGACCAGCCTCAGCAGCAGCCTTCTTGAAAGACTCTACATCGTTAGCTGCAGCCAACTTAAACGAAGCGATACGAGACTCACGCTGCTCACGAGTCTCAACCTCAGCAGCAGCCTCAGCGACCTCCTCAGTTGTCTCCTCAGCAGCCTCCTCTACAGCAGCATCAGCATGTGGGAACTCTACATAGATGAACGAACGTGCGCCATACTCAGCATTAGGGAGTGAAAGAGCCTCATAGTAAGCCTTAACCTCCTCGTCAGTAACCTCAACGCCCTCAGCTGCGTAAGGGTATGCTACATAACGGCCCTTGTAGGTGTTATTATCCTGAGCCTCCAACTGAGCGACATCGAGCTTATTGAGATTGTATGCTGAAACAACAGCGTTGTTTACACTCTGCTGTGCAAAGAAGTTGCAAATCTCGCTCATAGGAGTTGCGCTAAGCACCTCGTATACCTCAGCCTCTGTCAAGTCTCTGCCAAACATATAGATGTCGTTATCATAGATGTACTTAGCATAAGCTGTTCTCATTGTCAACTCATCAGCCAAACCAAGACCTACGCTCTTGAGCTCTGGGCTGAAGAAGTTCTGGAAGAGCACAGCAGATACATCCTGACCTGCATCGTAGTACTCCTTAGCAGATACCTCCTTACCATTAATCTTTAATACTACCTCATCCTTAACCTCATCGCCTCCACGGTATGAAAGCTGGTCGCCAAGGATAAATGCAACAAGTACGAGCGCAATAACGATAGAGAGCACTATACCGTACTTGGTTCTCAACGTGTTTAATGATGCCATAAATATTATTATTTTTTTATTGTTATTTTCAAATAAGCCTTCAAAGGTAGTAATTTTTTATTAAACAGAGAAACATAACATCGTTTTTTTTAGATGCTACACTCATTTCACAACCTTTTGACTATTGGGACAATACCCATCAGTGTGAACTACCCTCTTCGTCGCACCCTCACAAGCTCAAGACGCGATAGCTCACGCTTGACTATGGTTATGCGGTAGTCCTGAGTATCAAACTCCTCACCCTCAGTGGGTAGGCCACCATACTCAGCGATGATATAACCAGCCAAGGTGTCATACTCCTCACTCTCAGGGATACCCAAGTCGTAGTTCTCGTTGAGGTACTCCACCTCATGGCGTGCCGAGAATAGCCACTCGCCATCGGCAATACTCTTCTCGACCAACTCCTGCACATCGTGCTCATCCTCAATCTCACCAAAGATCTGCTCCAAGACATCCTCGAGCGATATTATACCTGCCGTGCCGCCATACTCGTCGATGACCACAGCGATGCTAGCGCGACGCTTCGTAAAGGTCTCGAGCATATCCTGCAGAGGCATAGTCTCTGCAACATATATGGTCTTAATAAGTATGTCGGACAACGATTTAGGACGCTCAAATAAAGACTTCGAGTTGATATATCCAATGATATTATCGATAGTATCGTGCCATACGAAGATACGCGAAAACTTGGTCTCGATAAAGCGTTCAGTAAGCTCCTCGATGGTAGTACCCTCAAGGTCTACGGCCTCGACATCGACACGCTGTACCATGCAGTCACGAACACGCAAATCAGCAAAGTCTAAGGCGTTCTGGAAGAGGCGAATATCCTCCTCTTCCTCATCGTTGACCTCCACATTGCCCTCCTCGACGAGCGATGCTAGATCGTCACGATTAAACTCCGTTGGCTCCTCACGATGCTCAACCCTACTACCCATAAGGCGTATAAGACCATAGGAGAGTAGCGTAGTGAAACGCGAGAGAGGATAGAGGATGACATAGAAGAGGAATATCACGGGAGAAAGCACCGTATAGTAGAAATTGGGGTTACGGCGTACTACCGACTTGGGGATATACTCTCCAATAAATAGTATAACGATGGTAGATACGATGGTCTGTAACAACTCATTATCCATGTTGAATAGCTCGACAAGAAGGGCGGCCATCGACATAGAGTAGATGACAAGAGCTATGTTATTACCAACGAGGATTGTGGTAATGTAGTTACCAGGATTTCGCGAGAACTTATCGGCGATATAGTTGAACATGGGGTTCTGCTTCCTGTCAATCTCCTCACGCAGACGGTTACGCCCAAGGAAGGCGATCTCCATACCCGAGAAGAATGCCGAGAAGAGCAACATTACAGCTATCAATGCTATGATACTACCCATAGTTACAAGTCAATTAATACTACAAATCGCTACGCACATCCATATTAACACCCATCTCCATACTCTTGACATCGCCACTCACTGCGTTGCGTGACGAGGGACCCGCAACTGTCATCGACTGTGCGGGGCGAGCACCCGGGTGGTTACCTAGAGGGCGATCAAGCTTCTCTCTATCACCGCCCTCACCTGGAGCAGGAAGTGGTCGAGAGCCATTACCCTTGATATTCTTAGGGTTATTTAATTCGGGCCTATTAGGCCTTACAACGTTATCGGATTTTTTTGCGTCATCACGCCTCTCCGTCTTTGTAGCAGCGGCAGCACCACTATCCACATTGGTGCTATCACGCTTCACAGGCGTAAAATCGAACTCAACCTCACCGAGATACTTTCTGAAGTGAATCTCCTTAAGCTGCTCGTCGGTATCGAAGCCCTCGCCATACTGGGGACCATCGGCCGTAACAACTCGAGTATCTACGTTTGAGTAAATCTTACCTATGGCGGCATCCCAGAATAGCTGTTGTGTGTAGACCTCGGTAGTACTCTTCACCAGCGTATCGCCTCGCTCGCGCTCATGCTTGATGACCACAACATCACCCTTTGCCTCCCATAGTTGCTGCTTCTCGTAGTGTATTGCGTAGTTTGCGGTAATCACCACATCTACCTGACTACCTACGTACACGGTGTCAGCAACGACCGTAATTGTATCCTGACTATATGTTGTCAGCTTGATGCCACGACGAAACTCCTGATATGGGTTTTTCGCCATGCTATAGCCCTCGATAAGTGGGGCCCAGAAGGTGTAGGAGCACTTGCCATCCTCGATCATCACGATGGTACGATTCTCGCTCGACTCTGTCATCAGAGTCTCAAGGTCATACTCCACACTCTTGGATCTCTTGGCACAAGAGAATAGCAATGTAGCACTCCCCAAAATGAGGAGTGCTATCAATGCATATCGTTTAGATATTAGGTGCATAGGTTATATATCTATGCCACCTTTGATTAACGGTAACGTACTGTAGTAGATACGCCACTTGCGTAGCCACAAGATACGGTGTAAGCTGAACCCTCAGCAAGCTCTGCGAAGAAGCAAGACTCCTGAGTTGGGAAGTTACCCTTGTACATGCTAGCCAACTGAGTAGCCAACTTCTGCATCTCAGGCTCATTCTTGAAGAGGTTGGTTGCAGTGCTCATAGCGTCGTATGCAGCCCAGAAGTTTGATGTACCACCAATCTTGTCATCAGGACATGTAGTAGATGCATAGCACTGAGCAAGAACGAAGTATGAGTAACCATTCTGTGGGTTGATAGCACGAAGCTCGCGTGCTGCCTGAGCAGCTGCTGGGTAGTTCTGCTTAGTTACCTCGATGATAGCAATCTGAGCGTAGAGAGGCTCCTTAGCTGCTGGGTTGGTCTCTACCGCAAGAGTCTCACGCAAGTACTTGAGAGCCTTCTCGTTGTCGCCACGGCCCTTGAACACGTTTGCAAGGAACAAAGCGGTCTCAGCCGATGGGTTCAACACATAGTGCTTCTCAAGAAGACCATAGTAGAAGTCGCTATTACACTGCTTGCTCGACATGAGCGAAACAGCCTTTGCCAACAACTCTGCATCCTCAGGGTTAGCAGCGATCTTCTCCACGAAGATAGCCTCAAGGTTCTCACAGCTTACAGCGCTGCTTGTAACGAAGCTATTCTCGAAGAGAGTCTTGTGCTGTGCGTTCTCCTCAGATACCTCAGCGAAGAATGGAGCCAAGCGCTGGTACTCATCAAGAATCATATCGCTAGCTACATCGTCATAGAGCTCGTAGCCATCACACAAGTTCTTGAAGTACATAGATGCCAAGTCGTGCTTAACGTAGCCCTTCTCCAAAGAGGCATCAATAGCATCCTTAAGACCAGCACGAACAGCGAGACGGTTAGAGGCGTTGAACTTCGCGATATCGCGAGCCTTAGCGTCGAGGATGTAATCCTTACCCTTCTCGGCATTGTCGCCAAAGTGTACAACACGCTGATCGTAGATAAGCATCAACGAGTCGATGTACATGTTCTTATCCTGCATGTTACGTGAACGCTGGATCTTTGTACGATAGAGGGTAACACCACGTGTGAAGGTGTTTACTGATGCCTGAGGGCAGTTGTTCAAGAGCTGCTGGAAGTAGATAGTAGCACGATCGTAATCCTTGCTATCCATAGCATCCTTAAAGAGGTTCTGAGCCTCGATGTTAGCTGCACGCTCCTCGACAGTAGCACCCCACTTACCGAACTTAGCGTCATCACTGTAGTCATGCTGCTGAGCCGAAGCTGATACGCCCACAAACAATGCGGCAGCAGCCAAAATAAACTTTACGCTTTTCATAAATCTGAGTTTAATCTATATTTTGTTTCTGTATATCTCTTCATCAATCACACCCTTAAGGGTATCTCTTCGCCCCTGCACTAATCGAACTTCTGACGAACAAACCAGTAATCCGAGGTATCAGCCGAGAAGAGGTCGAAGCCTAAGCTAATCTTATAGTAGTTCTGCGTCACAAGACCTATCTTACCAGCATCGATATTAACTGCCTGAGGTGCCGACATACGACCATACTCGAAACCTACGTTTATCGACGATGAGCCCCACACCTTAACAGGGAAGCCAAGACCTGCAGTTACAGCCAATTGGTTGACGCGCTCACCAGCAAAGGTCTGGTAGTAGTTACCCAGGCGAACACCTGCACGATACGACACTCTATTGAAGTAGTTACGCACATCGTTGCGGCGTGGTGTTATCTCGAAGCCGGCCTTGATGGTATGTGTATCGCAGTACATCACTGGTAGGTCGTAGCTATCATTCTCGTTGTAACCACCATTGTTCGCACCCCACGCTGCAAAGCTATAGTCCAAGCCCCAGCCTATCATACGATCCTGATAGTAGACACCCACGCCAACCTGATGAGGCACGACCAAGTCGAGAGTCTGCAAGTTGTTGCGCACATAGACTGGATTTATCGAGTTGATAGGATTGTCGGTATAGACATAGCTTGTACGCTTAGGGTTAAGTCTTCCGCCAAGATCATAGGTGGCGCCAAGTGTGAAGAGACGGCTCTCGTTCGAGATGATGTTCCACTGCATACCAACCTGCATCTTAAAGTTGTTGACAACGTAGTAATCTACACCACGTGTGGCGTTGATATTACCACCTCCCGTAATATTGTGGGTAACCTCCGCAATATATACACGCTCGATGCTTCCCCAGTAGTACTTGGCAGCAACACCAATCGAGAAGTTACGCCAAGGGGCCCAACCTACCGAGAGCTTAACCTCGGAGATATCACCCTCACCACTGTAGCCATACATCACACGACCAATGTCCGCCCAATTATCCTGAGTCTCATCACCCACCTTCATCTTGTAACCTACGCTGCTATATGGAGCCAAGCTGAAGTTCACACCCAAGGACTTTGCCAAGGGGAAAAGCAAGGATAGGTGGTGGATATTTACAGTGTTGTAAGCAGTCTTAGCTGTAGACATTAGCGCACCATTAGCGCCATACTTTGGCTGGCTGTTACGATAGTGCGTAGCATCGAAGCTCGCCTCGAAGAGCATACTCTTCTGTGGCGCAACACTAGCCGCCGCAGGGTTTAGGGTGTTGATCATGGTCACCGAACGCTGGCCGATACCCACACCACCCATAGAGCGCATCTGCACCGAACCAGGCGTAAGCAACTCACCAGGTCCGTACATCGAGTATGGCGAGTAGGCATTAACGCTACTTGTCTGAGCCGATGCCATAAATGGCAGGGCACAGAGTGCAACTACGAGCGCTATTACTATCTTAAATCTTGTCAGCATTGTAATTCAATATTCTGTTGAGACCACATATTACGGGCTCACAGTCTGCAAATATCGTATTTTTAATTCTCTTTACAAAATATTTTGCGTCGCCACCCGTGAAAATTATGTATTTTTTTGTTTTTTTGTGCAAAAATGCCTCAATATACCCCTCTATTTCGTTCGTAATGCCTTGCATTACCCCCTGTTCGATAGCCTCACTGGTGGTACGACCGTAGGTCAGTACCTCGTCAGTTGGTAGGCATAGTGGCAATTTTGCGGTGTAGTCGGCAAGGGCTCTAAAGCGAGTGGTCATACCAGGCGATATGTTACCACCAACGAACTTACCATCCACAACATAGTCAATAGTTATGGCCGTACCGAAGTCCACAATCATCAAGTCGCCATCCGGGAAGAGGGTCACACCACCCACAGCCGCCGCAAGCCTATCGGCACCTAACGTACGAGGCGTAGCATAGCTATTACCTATGGGCACGGGGGTTGTGGCAGGCTCGAAGATGATAACATACTCCACACACTCCCTAAGCCACTCAGCAACCTCATACCCCGACTTACCCGTAGAGGAGACTATGGCCCGGCGTATGCTCTTATGGCTAACCACAATATCGCTTAGCCACTGGCGGTTAACCTCCGTAGAGACCATCTCCGCCACGACGCTATCGCCATTCATGACAACGACCTTTATACGGCTATTTCCAATATCAACAATTAGATTCATATTCACACTATTAACCATCTACTTCTGCATCTGGGACTCCCCCCGCCAAGCTACGCAGCATGGCCACGCCCTCGGCTATGGAGTATATCTTTCTAACGGTCATAGATAGTCGATTATTGTATTGCTTGACCACAAAACGATCTGGCTCCGAGACAACACGACGCAACATACTGAGGAAGGTCTCGGTTTTGAAGAATGGCGAGTTGTTATCGCCCACAAAGCGCACAATCATCAATCCATTCTTAACCTTCACATGCTCCATGCCGAGGTTTACAGCCTCACGGCGCAACTTAACAACATCAATAAGCTCCCTCACAGGCTGTGGCAGGGCGCCAAATCTATCCATCAGACGTGCAGCAAATCCCTCGAACTGCTCATCCTTATGCATGGCATCGAGCTCGCGATATAGGCGCAGCTTCTCGCTCTGCGAACGAACATAACTATCAGGTATAGAGGCATCAATATCGATATCGATGGTAGCATCATCAACAAACGATATATCCTTCATAGCATCGTTCTCCGCAGCACTCAAGCCCGAAGTATCGAGACCCTCGGCCCTAAGCTCCGAGATGGCCTGCTGCAAGATCTTCTGATAGGTCTCAATACCGACATCGGCAATGAAACCACTCTGCTCGGCACCCAACAGATTACCAGCACCTCGTATATCGAGATCCTGCATGGCGATGTTAAATCCAGAGCCCAAATCCGAGAACTCCTCAATGGCACGTAGCCTACGACGAGCATCACCTCCGATTAGCTCCTCTGGGGGCGATAGCAGATAGCAGTAGCCCTTGCGGTCGGAGCGACCTACACGGCCACGCAACTGGTGCAAATCGCTAAGACCAAAGCGATGTGCATCATTGATTATTATGGTGTTGGCATTGGCGATATCGATGCCATTCTCCACGATTGTTGTCGAGAGCAGAACATCGAACTCGCCATATATGAAGTCCATGATAAGCTTTTCGAGTTGCTCGGCAGGCAGACGACCATGACCCACACCGATACGAGCCTTAGGACATAGACGGCTTACCATACCCTGCAATTTAGGGAGGTCCTCCACGCAGTTATGCACGAAGTAGACCTGACCTCCGCGCGACAACTCCTCCTCGATAGCATCCTTAATGACCTCCTCGGAGAAGATATGCGACTCGGTGACTATAGGCTGACGGTTAGGTGGCGGTGTAGATATCACCGACAGGTCGCGTGAGCCCATGAGCGAGAACTGCAGGGTACGAGGTATGGGGGTTGCGGTGAGTGTCAGCGTATCTACCGACACGGACATCTGCGTGAGCTTCTCCTTAGCCGCCACACCAAACTTCTGCTCCTCGTCGATGATGAGCAATCCCAGGTCGTGAAACTCTATCTGCTTCGAGAGCATCTTATGCGTACCAATGAGGATATCTATCTTACCCATCTTAAGCTCCTCGGCGATGCGTCGTGCCTCCTTTGCCGACTTGGTGCGGTTGATATACTCCACCGTCACCGGAAGGTCACGCAGACGCTCCGAGAATGAGCGATAGTGCTGTAGGGCGAGGATGGTTGTCGGCACAAGCACCGCCGTCTGCTTACCATCGCACGCCGCCTTGAAGGCTGCACGTATGGCCACCTCGGTCTTACCGAAGCCCACATCGCCACAGACGAGTCTATCCATGGGTTGGCTCGACTCCATATCGCGCTTGATGGCGGCCACAGTAGTAATCTGGTCGGGGGTATCCTCCCACTTGAACGACGCCTCCAACTCCTGCTGTAGGTAGCTATCTGCCGAGAAGGCAAAGCCTTGCGACGCCTTACGCTTGGCATAGAGGGCTATAAGCTCTCTTGAGATATCCTTTACCGCCTTCTTGGTCGTTGCCTTGAGCTTCTGCCAAGCGCCGTTACCTAACTTATATATCTTCGGCGGCTCGCCCTCACCACTCTTATATCGCGATATGCGGTGCAGGGCATGGACATTCACAAAGAGTATGTCGTTATCCTTGTATATCAGCTTTATAGCCTCCTTAGTATGGCCATTTTCATTGAGCTTCACAAGACCTCCAAAGCGACCTACGCCATGGTCTATATGCACAACATAGTCACCAACCTTAAGGGCATTAAGCTCCGCCACGGTCATCTGCTCGTCGCGCTTGATCTCGCCACGTAGGCGGTAGCGCTGATACCTATCGAAGATCTGATGGTCGGTATAGACACAGAGCTTCAGGCCATTATCCACAAAGCCCTCGTGAAGCACTACATCCTCGGCACGGAACGACACCTCACGGCGCCCCACCTGGTGGAAGATGTTTGTTAGACGCTCTATCTGCGCCTTATTGTGTGAAAGTATGGCCGTAGTATATCCACGCTCGCTATTCCAGCGTATGTCGTCGGCCAACATCTCGAAGTTACGATTAAAGGCGGGTTGCGGTGTGGTGTTGAAGACTACCACACTATCCGCTGGGCGCTCCTTGATATTATTCTTAAGTAGCACCACCGTACTATTTCCCAGGTTGCTGAGTAGCGCCTGTCGCGATGTCACACGGCGTGCCACCTGCTTAGCATCCTCATCCTCAGCTACCTGCTCCAATACCTTGCGGCGCACATCGTTGATCTTACGCAGGGCGTAGTCGCCATCCTCCATCCACCACGTTGCACCCTCGGCGAAGCGAGCTAACGAGACAAGCTCCTGCTTGTCATCCTCGCGCATAAGGTTAGGGATAATCTCAATCTCATCGACACGCTCGGCCGAGAGCTGACTCGATATATCGAAGCGACGCAAGGAGTCTACCTCGTCGCCAAAGAGATCTATACGATATGGCTTCGACTCGATATACGAGAATATATCGATGATACCGCCACGCACGGAGTATTGTCCTGGCTCGTAGACGAAGTCCACCCTTGTGAAGTTATGCTCCATAAGCCACTCTACCAACTCGGCCTGCTGAAGCCTATCGCCCACACGTATAGCACGCGAGATGGAGACTATCTGCTCGCGCTGCGCCACACACTCGGCCAACGCCTCGGGATAGGTGCAGACAACAAGATAGCCCTTCGTAAAGGAGCTTATAGCATTGAGGGCAGCAGTGCGACGCACCACACCCTGGACATCCTCGGCGCCATAAGCCACCGAACGCTTATATCCCGATGCGAAGAATACGACACGCTCCTCATCCAACAACTCATAGAAGTCGTTGACAAGGTAGGCAGCACGATCTCTATCCTCGGCGAGGAAGATGTGAACGCCCCCCATTCGCTCTACGGCATCTGCCGAATAAAGCGAATAGGCTCCGCCGACCATCTGCTCCAGATGGACGGTAGAGCCTATCTTTTCCAAACATTTTTTCAGTTCGCCCGCAGGTTTGGACTTACGAACGACACTCTTCAAATAATCCATATCGCTTCAGGGACATAGCCTTATTACTTATCTTGCAGAAGCGACCTACCCTCCTTATCGAGGTAGCTCACATCAATCATTCCGACACTCTGGTCCGAAACTATCTTGATGCGCATCTTGTACTTAAACATCCAACGCATTCTGAGCGACCACAATCCGTGGCGCAGATACGATGCAACATAGGGACTTACGCGCAGTCTAACATATTTACACCCCTTTTCGGCAAGGAGCTGCACCTGACCCTCGATCTTCTGCTCGAGGAGTATCGTTGGCTCGACCTTTCCCGAGCCGTGGCATGTGGGACATATATCCGAGGTCTCCTCCACGGCGATTGGTCGTACACGCTGACGCGTAATCTGCATCAATCCGAACTTGGTAAGGGGCAGTATCGTATGCTTTGCCTTGTCTGTTGCCATTAGCTTCTGCATCTCCTGCTGAAGGAGCTGTCTACTCTGAGCCTTGCGCATGTCGATAAAGTCGATTATGACAATACCGCCCATATCGCGCAGACGTAGCTGTCGAGCAATCTCTGTTGCTGCAGCGAGGTTCACCTCAAGGGCTGTCTGCTCCTGGTCGTCCTCGGCCTTTGTTCTATTGCCCGAGTTGACATCAATGACATGCATAGCCTCGGTATGCTCGATGATGAGATATGCACCACGCTTAAGTGACACATACTTTGCAAACAACGACTTAATCTGCTTCGCGACATCAAACTGATCGAAGATTGGCACCTTGCCTTTGTACAACTTCACCATACGCTCCATATCGGGCTTTATGGTGTGTACATAGCTCTTAATCTCGGCGTAGAGCGTTTCGTCGTCTACGGTAATCTGCGAGAAGGTGTCGTTCAACGAGTCGCGAATAATTGTATTCACTCGGCTCATCTCGCTCACCAAGCGAGTTGGGATGTCGCACTTGCGCATCAATCCCACAGCCTTATTCCATCTCTCAACAAGAGAGAGTATGTCTTGCATAATATCGATGTCCTCTGCATCAGCGGCAGCCGTTCTTACGATGACACCGAAGTTGTGTGGCAGCACATCCTGTGCAACCTTGCGAAGTCGTTTCTTTGCGCTATTCGAGCGTATCTTGGTAGATACATACACCTTATTAGAGAAGGGAACAAGAACCACGTTTCTACCCGCAAGCGATATGTCGGCGGTTAGCTTTGGGCCCTTAGTAGATATAGCCTCCTTGGCTATCTGCACCATCACCACATCGCCCACCTTGAGGTGGTCGCCTATACGACCCTCCTTGGGTAGAGGCTCCTCAAGCCTCATGGATTCCACCTTTACAGGGCGCTTACCAGGATCACGGCTATCGACTACACGCTGCAACGAGGCATAGTTCTCGCCAAGGTCGAGGTAGTGGATGAAGGCATCCTTCTCATGTCCTATGTTTACGAATGCTGCGTTCAGACCGGGCATTATCTTGCGCACACGGCCGAGGTATATATCGCCTACGGCAAACCCCGTCTGACACTGCTCTTTGTTTAGTTCGACAAGCACCTTATCCTCGCAAAGTGCTATCGATACCTCCGTTGGATTTACATTGATAATTAGTTCTCTGTTCATCTCTGACAATGTAAATCATTTTAGTTCACCGCTGTTGCACAACCATGGCAACAGCCTCTTTCCTAAATAGACGAAGCTAAGAGCCCTAAACCCTTAGCCTCACCTATTGTTCAATAAGAGGAAGACTACTTCTTCTTATGACGATTCTTGCGAAGACGCTTCTTACGCTTGTGCGTCGCCATCTTATGGCGCTTGTGCTTCTTTCCGTTTGGCATAATTAAAATATATTTATTGGTTAAATGTCACCTTGATTACTTTACCTCGCCAGCGAAGCTCTTAGATGGCTTGAAAGCTGGGATGTTGTGCTCAGGGATAGTGATTGTAGTATTCTTAGAGATGTTACGAGCAACCTTCATAGCGCGCTTCTTGATGATGAAGCTACCGAAACCACGAAGATATACGTTCTCACCCTTAATCATTGCGCCCTTAACGCTCTCCATAAAAGCCTCAACGATAGCCTGAACCTGGACCTTCTCAACGCCAGTTGACTTAGCTACCTGATTTACGATATCTGCCTTAGTCATGATCTTAATTTGTTTTATTTAAGTTTATTATAATAACAAGTAATCTATTTACCATTTACCAAGCGGCATCAACTCTCTCTCGCACGCCACTCTCCCACCGATCCTATCCAATCACGGCCCTGGTAATTTTTGTTAAGCTTGTTCGCTCTACAGCCCATGCTGCCTGGGCAACAAAAATTGCTGTAAATGAACAACCTACTCAAAATGGTCTGCAAATATAAGGGATATTGAGATAAAATGCAACAAAAATGAAAATAAATTGCGCTTTTTTTAATGCAACGCTCTGTTTTGCAACAATTATCCCCAGGTTTACCCCACTATCTAAAGTTGTTTAGCGCCGTAGCGAGGCCCTCTACTGCCTGGTCGAGACCCGACTGAATCTTGCCACCAATCATCATACGCATCATCATATTCAACTCGGCGTGTAACACCATTCTGACGCGTGTATCGTGGGCATCAACCTCGTGTAGCTGGATCCAGAATGTGAAGTCAATTGGTATGCCACCCTCGTCTGCCACAATCTTAACGTGCTTATTCTCCACACGCTCGGCGATGCGTAGCGATACCTTCATGCCCTTAACCTTGAATGAGCAGCTATCTGGCGTAGCCTCCCACTCCTCAACCTTATCCTGCATGGCGGGCGTAAGGAAGTCGAGACGCGATATTATTGGGAACACCAACGCTGCAGGGTGATTTATCTTTTGCTGTTTTGACTCGTACTTTTCCATAACTCTCTGTTTTAGGCCGCAAAGGTAGTCAAATTTATCGAATTACAAAACGACGAGCGCTATCTGATAGTATCTCAATGCGCACCACCATGGTATCATCGGGTAGCAGAGGCTCAATCTTCTCGGGCCACTCCACAAGACACAAATCACCCGACGATAGATACTCCTCGGAACCAAAATCGAGAGCCTCCTCCACACGCTCGATACGATACATATCGAAGTGATAGATGCGTCTATCACGACCCTCATACTGGTTTACGATAGCAAATGTTGGGCTTGTCACCTTATCCTCGGCGCCAAGCATCGCCGCTATGCGGCTAATAAGCGTTGTCTTGCCAGCGCCCATAGGGGCATCGAAGGCCACAACCGTACGGCCATTGAGCGCTGCCAGCACCTCATTAGCCACCATGTCGAGCTCCTCAAGAGAGCCTATCTCTATAATCTTCTCCATATTCTATTTTCTCTTTGGTCGCAACACGGCATAGGGGACAATCATCTCCTCCATGGATATACCACCGTGCTGGAACGTATTCTTATAATACCTTATATACTTATTAGCATCGTTATTGTAGACCAAGAAGTCGCGGTTGTAGGCAAATATATAGCTCGATGTTAGGCGTCCTGCCGGAAGCTGTATATCCTCGGGGCGTGTCACCTCATATACCTCGCGCGAATTATAGGCAAGGTTACGACCGGTCTTATATCTAAGGTTGGGCGATGTCTCCTTATCACCAGTCACACGCACAGGGTTATCCACTCTGATGGTACCATGGTCGGAGGTTATCACCACCTTATGGCCATGCTCGGCGAGGAGTTTTAGGAGCGTATATAGCTCCGAGTGCTCGAACCACGAGCGTGTCAACGAACGGAAGGCTGCCTCGTCGTCGGTAAGATCCCTAATAATATCGGTCTCGGTACGTGCATGCGACAAGATATCGAGGAAGTTATAGACAATAACCGAGAAGTCCGCATCATAGATATGCTGCATGTTATCCAGCAGTTTACGTCCCGCCTCGGGGCGCACGAGTTTATCGAACGATATCTTATATTGGCGTCCCGACTGCTGCACCAAACGACGCAAGAACTCCTCCTCGTACATATTCTTAGCGCCATCCTCATTATCGTTAAGCCAGCGCTCAGGCATCAGCTTATCTATGGCCAAAGGCATAAGACCTGCAAAGAGGGCGTTACGGGCATACTGCGTTGCCGTAGGTAGAATAGCGCAGTAGAAGTCGTCGATGGCAACATCAAACAATCCCCTAAGTAGTGGTTCGATTGTTCGCCACTGGTCATAGCGCATATTGTCAATGAGGATGAGCGTTGTTCTACCACCCTCAACCTCGGGGAGTATGCGACGACGCATCAGCGTATGCGACATTGTTGGGATCTCCTCCTCATCCGAGCGGCGATTTATCCAGTTATAGTAGTTGCGTCGCACAAACTTCGAGAACTCCTGGTTTGCCTCGTTCTTCTGATAGGTGAGCACCTCTTTTATGCTGGCATCCGATGAGGAGGCAAGCTCTATCTCCCACCCCACCAACTTGCGATACAGGGCACACCACTCCGAGAAGTTAGAGGCCGCCTGCTGCTGCGAGGCTATACGTCCAAACTCCGAGCGATAGTCTGCTGTGGTGCGCTCGGTGACGAGCTGCTGCGAATGGAGATTCTTCTTTATCGACAGAAGCACCTGATTGGGGTTCACGGGCTTGATTATGTAGTCGGCAATCTTCGAGCCTATGGCCTTATCCATAATATTCTCCTCCTCGCTCTTTGTTACCATGATAATGGGCAACGATGGGCGCACCGCCTTGATTAGTGGCAGCGTCTCAAGACCCGTCATGCCGGGCATCATCTCATCGAGGATGACAAGGTCGTAGGCCACAGCAGTAGCCATATCTACAGCATCGTAGCCGTTGTTGCAGGTATCCACCTCATAACCCTTCGAGGTTAAAAACATTATGTGGGGCTTCAAGAGATCTATCTCATCATCCACCCAAAGTATCTTATTCATAGTCTACTCATTTTTCGAGTCTAACGCAGCGACCACCTCTTTAATTGTGGGATAGCTACCATTTATGCGTTCGCTTAGCGTCGCCTCGCCACACCACTCTACGCTCACAATGCCCTCCTCTGTCTGCGCCCTAAGCTCGCTGCTGGATGCTCGCATCTGCCACCAATCTGTACTCTTAAGCTCCCAGCGACCATAGGTGTCATAGGCATGGAGGGTGGTCATCAATGGCTCATCACCAACGATCTGAGCCTCGACACCCGTCTCCTCTTGCACCTCACGTAGGGCTGCAACGCTACTCTCCTCACCCACTTCGATATGCCCTTTGGGCAAATCCCAGCGTCTGCGCAACAGTATCATGAGTAGCTCGCCACCATCGTTGATGACAACACCTCCTGCGGCACGCACACAATAAAACTGCTGGGCCAGAGCCTCAAACGAGAGTTTGGGATTGGGCGATAATAACGCCACAAATTTGTAAGTCTCAACTTTTTTTATTACTTTCGCTCGCGAAACCGACAAATCATCATCCACCCCCAACCAGACGTCACAATTATCTGGCAGGGAGGAGGTGATGACAAGCTTTGCATCACCAAAGTATATGGTATATTCCTCAGAGTGTAGCATAACCAAGAGGCAAAGATATAAAAAAGCTAAGAGAAAAACTAAATCTATACAACTTATTTATGAAAAAATCACTCTTTATTATGACAATCACAGCGCTTCTTACGGCTTGTGGTGGTGGCCAGAAGCCACAGAAGAGCGTTGAGGAGGCTGCTGCACCAGCGCCTCTTGCTATCGACAACTCGTTGACCGACGCCGAGAAGCAGGCACGCAAGTTCACCCCCGAGGTTATGTGGAAGATGAGCCGTATTGGCAGCCAGACACTCTCACCCGATGGCAGCAAGCTCGCATACACCCTCACACAGTACAACATGGAGGAGAATCGAGGTATCACCTTCCTTTATGTTCGCGACATGGCAACTGGCGAGGAGAAGCGTATCACCTACAACACCTCTAACAACCACTCTCCACAGTGGCTCGACAACGAGACTATAGCCTTCATGTCGAACCGCTCAGGCTCATCACAGGTATGGGCTATGGACTACAAGGGTGAGAACGTACGCCAGCTCACAAACCTCGACAAGGATGTTGAAGGCTTCGGCATCGCAGGCGACCACGCATTCTACATCCAGCGTGTGGAGGTAGCAAAGCTCAAGGGCTCGAACAAGTACGAGGATATGGACAAGTCTAAGGTACGTATTTATGACGACCTTATGGTACGCCACTGGGACTACTGGGATGATGGCTCATACCTCCACGTGTTTGCTGCTGACTACAAGGACGGCACTATCCAGAATGGCAAGGATATAATTGGTGCGGACAAGGCTTATGACTCACCTCTTGCGCCCTACTTCGATGCTGCAGAGATTCGCCTATCGCCCGATGGCAGCAAGCTCGCATACACTTGCAAGCCTTTGACTGGCAAGGATTATGCATTCTCTACCGACTCGGATATCTTTCTCTACGACTTTGCTACAGGCCAGACTCGCAACCTCACAAAGGAGGCAGCAGCCACAGGTGTTGACAAGTTCGTAGGCTACGACAAGTACCCTGTATTCTCACCCGATGGCACTAAGATCGCCTTCCGCTCACAGCGCCGTCCAGGCAACGAGGCTGACCAGCAGCGTCTCTGGGTATTCGACCTTACAACCAACGAGTGCAAATATATCACTCGTGGTCAGGACTACTGTGTAACAGAGGTTGTTTGGGATGGTAACGACGCTATGTACTTTATCCTTCCATTGAGAGGTACTCACCAGGTGGCTCACATCGACCTCAACGGTAAGATGGACCAGATTACCAAGGGTAACTACGACTTCAACTCATTCACCTACGCAGGTGGCAAGCTCGTAGCCAACATGAACACAATCTCTAAGGCCGTAGAGCTCTACGACGTAAACCTTGAGAATGGCGAGTTCACTCAGCTAACCGACGTTAACCGTGAGATTTACGACAATATCGACTTCGGCAAGGTTGAAGAGCTATGGGTACCTACTACCGACGGCAAGAAGATGCTCACATGGGTAATCTTCCCTCCACACTTCGACGAGACTAAGAAGTATCCTACACTTCTCTACTGCCAGGGTGGTCCTCAGAGCACCGTATCGCAGTTCTGGAGCTACCGTTGGAACTTCCAGCTTATGGCTGCCGAGGGCTACATCATCGTAGCTCCTAATCGCCGTGGTTGTCCATCATTTGGTCAGGAGTGGACCGACCAGATCTCTGGCGACTACTCAGGTCAGAACATCAAGGACTACCTCGCAGCCATCGACTTTGTATCTGAAAGACCATACGTCAACAAGGATAAGCGTGGTTGCGTAGGTGCATCATACGGTGGCTACTCTACATACTACCTTGCAGGCGCTCACGAGGGTCGTTTCCAGGCCTTCATCGCTCACTGCGGTATCTTCAACTTCGAGTCTATGTATGGCCACACCGAGGAGATGTTCTTCGTGCACAACGACTACGGTGGCGCATACTGGGATAAGGATAACGCAGTAGCTCAGCGCTCATACGCCAACTCACCACACAAGAATGTAGCTAAGTGGAGCAAGCCTATCATGATCATCACTGGCGAGAAGGACTACCGCATCCCATATAGCCAGTCACTCGAGGCCTTCACCGCAGCTCGTGCTCAGGGCATCGATGCTCGCTTGGTATCGTTCGAGAACGAGGCACACCAGGTATTCCAGCCACAGAATAGCGTTGTTTGGAACCGTGAGTTCTTCAGCTGGTTGAACAAATACCTCAAATAATTTCGAGGTATAGGTATCGTTACAAGGGGCAGTCCATAGCGGGCTGCTCCTTGACTTATTATAACTCACCCATTTAGCTCCACAAATTTTGTATTTTTAAGAAAATATATCTATATTTGTGAAATCAATACGATATACAAATTAAACTAACAATAACTAAAACACTTTAAAACCATGAGAATCAAAAATTTATTCCTCATGCTATTGGCTCTCCCATTGGCCTTTGTTGCCTGCGAGGAGCCAGCTCCAGTAGACGAGGTTAAGAACCCAACCGTTGCCATCACCGTGGGCGAGGCAACCGAGACATCTATCGCATTCACCATCACATCTACCGATGCTGAGGAGGTGAAATACATCGTTGTTGAGGCCTCTGAGGGCACCCCTACTGCTACCGAGGTTTTGGCAAATGGTACTGTAGCCGAGGCTAACACCGAGGCTGGCTGCTACGTTGCAGAGCTCAAGTCAGCAACCGTGTACACCATCGTGGCTGCTGCAAAGAACACAGTGGCTGTTGTTAAGGCTGAGGCTAAGATGACAACAAAGGAGGGTGGCAACACTCCAGAGCCTCCAACACCTGGCGAGGAGTACGATGTTGAGTTCACCGCACAGGAGGCTCACATTGAGTACTATGGTGACCAGTTCTCTCCTGGCTACAACTACTATATCGTACTCTCGGATGTAGGCGTAGAGCTCACTGAGAACGAGATGAAGTTCAAGGATACAGGTATCTACTACCTCCTTGACCTCTATGCAGCTGACTCTGCCGAGAACAACAACTACACCGTACCTAACGGCACATACAAGGCTGCAACATCTTCTGCAGCAGGCACCTTTGGTCTTGGCGACTACGGCGCAGGCCTTAACATCGTTGAGGGCATCCCTACATACTACCTCTACGCTGATGGCGAGGTTGTGGTATCAGACGGCAAGATTGAGGCTGTTATCACCATGGAGGATGGCGCAAAGCATAAGATCGCGTTCGAGGGTAGCCTCTACTTTGGCGACAATGGCGAGGAGCCCGTACCTCCTACACCTGGCGACGAGTTCTCTGCTACACACACAGCTACCAAGTGGTTGTGGGGTGGCTCATCAAGCTATGGCAACAAGTACGCTGTGATGGGTGACAACTTCTCTATCGATGTTCACTTCCCAGCTAAGTTTGCCTCACAGACATACCTCGAGCAGCAGGATTACATCTGGTCATCTACTACTTGGTTTGGTTACAACGACTTTGAGAACGAGTTTACCACACGCTCATTTAAGGTTGAGGGTACCGACGTGGCAGTTGACTCTGGCTCAGCCCTTGTCACAGCTACTGGCGACGAGTACCACATTGAGCTCACCCTTGCAGGTCGCGACGGCTTCACCTACAAGATTCTTTACGAGGGCAAGCTTGATGATAAGGGCGATGTTGTTGACGACAACTCACCTGTAGTCTTTACCTCTATCTCTTACGGCACATATTCATCATCACTATGGTGCTACCAGTATGAGCTAAAGAACGATAAGGGTGATACTATGACCCTCTATATCAACGACACACAGGGTAACGAGACCAACATCTACTCTGATGACTCGTTTGTATGGACCACTCGCGACTACTGCTACTTTGCAGGTGACTTCTCTACATACGGCATCAAAGTAGACGGTATTAGCTATGAGGCTATCAGCGGTAACATGAACCTCTCTTCGGATGACGCTGGCACCATCGAGTTTACTATGGGCCTTAACTTCACCAATGGCTCATCACGCCAGTTCTCATTCGCAGGTAAGATTGGTGGCTCATCAAGCGAGGGTGGCTCAACAGAGCCTACCAAGCTCGCTACACCTTCGGTATCGGGCATCGTATCGGGCAATGCTGCAACTATCAGCTGGCAGGAGATTGCTGGTGCTAAGGACTACACCGTAACACTCAATGGCACAGACACCAAGACTGTTGAGACTGCCTACATCACATACCAGAACCTCGATTGGGAGACAACCTACACAGTATCGGTTGTTGCTAACCCTGCTGACACAGCGGTGAACACTGCCTCTGATGCAGGTACAGCGACATTCACCACAGAGGCTAACACGGGTGGTGACGAGGGTGGCAACACCAGCGGCGAGAACTTCGAGAACTGGGTATTTGACGCATCACTCGACATGAGCTCGTTGCTCGTGACCCTCACCGATGGTTCACACACCGTAACAATGACTCTCAGCGAGTTGGCTGGTGCAACCTTCTACCTCAACGGCACTGGTGCACTCAACGCTTACAACATCACTGTTAATGGCGTACCTGCAGAGAGCGCATCGGGTACTATGGATATGTCATCATCATCTAACTACTACATCGTGCTTGACTGCTACATCAACGGCGTACACTACACTGGTACATCAAACAACCCTGTAGTATAAGCTACACTGCAGATAATCACAAGGGGCTATCCGAAAGGTTAGCCCCTTTTTTAGCCATAACAATGAAGATATTATCCAAAAAGTTTGCATTTATGGATAATATTTTTTAATTTTGTCTAACGCTTATGGCATACAAAATGCTCATAGAGCTATGATTAGGAGTGCAAAAACAACTAAACTAAATACCTATTATTATGAAAATCAAGCATTTATTCTTCATGTTGCTTGCAATACCTATGGTATTTGCAGCTTGCGAAAAGACCCCAGAGCCAGAACCACAGCCTGAGGTTGTTACCGAGTTGACACTCACATCAGAGGCTACTCTTGAGTTTGAGGCAGCTGGTGGCGAGGCAGAGATTACCTATACTCTTACCAACCCTGTTGAGGGCGTTCAGCTCACAGCCACTTGCGAGGCTGACTGGGTTGAGGCAGTTGCTGGCGAGAAGGTACGTGTAACAGTTGCCGCTAACGACGACGCTGCACGCGAGGCAAAGATCGTTGTTGCTTATGGCGACAAGAGTTTTGAGGTTACTGTAAAGCAGGAGGCTAAGGGTGAGGCTCCAGCTAAGGAGTATCTCTACGACGAGGTGCTCGCTTATGGTGAGCGTGTTTCATTGGCAGATTATGGCTTCCCAGACAACTACTACCTCATTGGTTTCTACGATGAGACTGGCGACATCCTCTTGGGCGTTGTTATCATTGGTGAGGAGGGCGAGTCTATTCTTCAGGCTGGCACATACACAGCTGCAAATGGTGGTCTTTTGATGGAGGGCTTCGAGCTTTATGTTGGTGAGACTGAGGAGTACTTCTTCGAGGGTGGCGACGGCACAATCGTTGTTGGTGGCGACATTGATGGCTACACATTCGACATCGAGCTTACTGATGCTGATGCTCAGAACTTCCACTTCACATTCGAGGGCACTATTAGTGGCATGGACCTCAATGGCAACCTTCCAACAGAGGCTGTTAACTTGACATTAGAGGTCCTCGAGGGTGAATACTACGGCACTGAATACTCTGATACATACAACTACTATGTATCGCTCTCTGACATGGGTACCAACGAGAGTGGCTACGCATACGCAGGTGGCACATACTACTACATGGACCTCTACAGCGTTGAGGGCGAGGTAGACGAGGAGGGTTACATCCACGTTCCCGCAGGCACCTACACATTCGATGCTGATGACTCTACTGCAGAGTGGACCATGGGTAACTACTACTCAGAGTATGCAAAGGTTAATGCCGACGGTACAGCCTACGAGGCACGAAGCCACTATGAGGCTGGCCAGGCTGTAGTAACAGAGGACGGTATCACTCTTACTGTAACTATCAATGGTGTTCAGCACACTGTAACATATAACGGCGCTCCTAAGCTCTATGTTGGCACAAGCGGTGGTGGTAGCGGCGAGAATACAGAGATGGAGGCTAACTACGCTTATGCTAACTACTTCGGCGACCAGTACACACCTGGCTATGCTGACAACTACTACCTCTTCCTCTCTGACCTCGGCCTCGACGCTGAGGGTTGGGAGCAGGCAAATGGTACATACTACCGTTTCGATATCTACGCTCCTATCTCAGCAGACAACGCTACAAAGATTCCTGCTGGCACCTACACCGTAGATATGACCGACTCAGGCTCACTCTGGACTGCATCATTGTCATACAGCGCATACTACGTTCTTGATGAGTATGGTTGGGACTATGTTGCTAACGACTACCCAGCAAGTGGTACTATCGTTGTTGGCGAGGATGGCTCTATCGTAGCTGAGATTACAATGCTTATGAGCGGTGCTACTCACAAGGTTACTTACAACGGCGGTGACATCGTTATCTATGACAACTCAAGCAGCGAGGGTGGTGAGACTGGCGATGACCCATACTCTACACTCACAAGCGACTGGAACTGCAACCTCTCAGCTCACACACTCTACTATGAGTATTATGGAGACTGGTACGAGGTAGGCTACCAGAACTGGGTGATTGACATCATGCCTAACTCACAGGAGGGCGACTTCGTACAGTTCGACCTTTTGGCAGGTGCCGACAGCGTCACATCATTTGCTGGAGAGTACACCATCAGCGACAGCCTCGGCTCATATACTGCATACCCAGGCTACATCGATGCTGGCTACTTGGCAGGTGCATGGTACTACAAGGAGGATGGCGTGACTATGGCTCCATTCGTAGATGGTTGGGTTGACGTTAAAAACAATGGCGACGGCACATACAGCGTAGAGTTCGACGTATGGGATGACGCAGACTTCAACATCACAGGTTCTTGGACTGGCGAGATCGCATCTGCATCAGAGCTTCAGTCAGTAACACGCAGCAGCTCTATGAAGCAGTTCAAGAGCGTTGTCATCAACGAGACAGCTCCTGTTGCTAAGCAGCGCATCGAGGCTAAGCAGATTAAGAAGGCATCAGCTCCTGCTAAGGGCTTGAAGCTTCGCTAATTACTTCGCCTATGGGCTAAAGACAAAGGCTCTCCGTAAGGAGGGCCTTTTTCCGTTAGAGAGCAAGGAATTAAAGAGATTAGCAACCCTCCCTAAATCCCTTATACTCCCTACGCACGGGCCTCACAGAGTCGAGCAATGCCTCTACTCCACAACTTTCGGTCGTGAGTCCTTGTGCTTTCGGAAAAATATATTAACTTTGCATGAATATTTTTCTTTCTAAGAAAACAAGAACTAAAAAACTATAACACTATGCGTAAACTTTTCTACCTATTGCTTGCACTACCACTGCTCTGTGCAGCAGTATCGTGCGAGACAAGCAACGAGATTGAGACAAAGCCAACAATTAGCCTAACCACTGGCGATGTAGTGGAGATCGCAGCTGAGGGTGGCGAGGCTGAGATAAGCTTCACCACAGAGAATGGCTCAGGCTCAAAGGTTACAGCCAAGACCAAAGCCTCATGGTTGGAGACCAAGGTCGAGGGCAACACCATCAAGCTCACAGCAGAGGCTAACAACACAGCAGAGGTACGCGAGGCTGTGGTGGCTCTCACATACGAGGGTGCTGAGGCCAACATTACCGTGAAGCAGGCAGCAAGCGAGTATGACGTGGTATTCGAGGCTAAGCGCTTCGAGGGTATCTACTTCGGTAATGAGTACTCCGATACACCAAACTACTACATCATCCTTTCGGACATAGGTGTAAATACCGACGCATCACTTAAGGCTAACGGCACATACTACATCTTCGATATGTACCGCAATATCGTTGCCGACGAGCTCAACCCAGTGCTTCCTGATGGCGATTACACCTTCGACACTACAAACAGCTTCGCCGACAGGACCTTCTCGGATGAGAGCAGCTGGTATGCTGTGACAGGCGCTGACGGCAAGGCTGCTAAGTCGGCATCATTCAAAGAGGCTACCGTGACCGTTAAGGGTGGCAAGTTCTCAGCCATCATCACTATGGAAGATGATACAACACACTACGTGTCATACGAGGGCAACCTTGTGGCTACAACATACATCACAACACTTGTTGACGACACAGAGTTCGCAGTTGAGGGTGCAGATGTTACCGTTACATGCTATGGCGACACCTATGAGAAGGGTCAGCAGACATGGTTTATCGAGGCTGTCAAGGGCGACGAGTACTTCTGCGTAGAGGTATTGGCTCCATCGGCAGACTCATGCGATGGCATCTACCAGGCACTCGCATCATCAGGTGTTACCGACTATGCTAACAAGTTTATCCCAGGTCTTATTGGCGAGGATGGCTTGCTTGGTACATGGTACGCAAAGCTCACCGATGGCGTTATCAAGGGCGATGTTTTGGCACCTATCGTTGATGGCATGGTTCAGATTATCACCGAGGATAACGATATCACCATCAACTACTCGTGCAAGGATGATGCTGGCAACAACATCACCGGCTCGGTTAAGGGTACAATCAAGGCATAGTAGTGGCCGCGATTAAGTGTGGGCGAAATTTTGTGGTGACGATAAATTTTTATAATTTTGTCACAACAAAATCTATTTCGCAACTCAATATTTAGCACATTAACCAATTTAATTAATACAACATTTTATGAAACTTAAGAATTTATTCTATTTGTTGCTTGCTGCGCCATTGGCATTTGCAGCATGTAATGAGACTCCCGAGCCAGAGCCACAGCCAAAGCCAGAGCCAGAGGTTGAGGAGCCTAAGTTGACACTTTCTTCTGACGCTACTATGGAGTTCGAGGCTGCAGGTGGCGAGGGTGTTATCACCTACACTTTGGAGAACGCTGTTGAGGGTACTGAGCTCACAGCTACTTGCGAGGCTGACTGGGTTTTGAACCTTACTGCTGGTGAGACTGTAACTTTCGCAGTTGCAGAGAACGAGGCAGAGGAGGCACGCGAGACTAAGGTTGTTGTTGCTTATGGCAAGCTCTCATTCGAGGTTGCTGTAAAGCAGGCTGCTAAGCAGGCAGAGGCTCCTAAGGCTCCAGTATTCGAGCTCGTTTCTGAGGAGACTATGGAGTTTGGCCAGGAGCAGACATTGGGTACTATCGAGTTCAAGCTCGAGAACCCTGTTGCTGGCGTTGAGGTTGAGGCAAAGGCTAACGCTGCATGGGTATCTAACGTAACTGTTAAGGAGAGCACTATCGAGTTCGTGGTTGCTGCTAACGACGGCGCTGCACGCGAGGCTAAGATCACTGCTACATACGGTATGCTCGAGTTCAAGGTTACCGTAAAGCAGGCTGAGTATGTTGCTCCAGCTCCAGTTCTTGAGATCACATCTACTCTCGAGGCATTTGCATTCGAGGGTGGCGAGGGTGTACTTGCATACGTTCTTGAGAACGCAGTTGAGGGCGTAGAGCTCCAGGCTACTGCAGATGTTGATTGGATCACTATCACTTCAGCTGCTGATGGCGTTGTTGCATTCACCGTAGCTAAGAACGAGACAAGCTCACAGCGTGGTGGTAACATCACCTTAACTTACGGTGAGGTTTCTGCAACTGCTAAGGTTGAGCAGCTCTTCGAGGGTTACGATCCTAGCGTAACATACGGTGTATTCGGCATCACTGAGGTTCGTGCTAACGCTGTTTCAAATGACACTTGGAACCTTATCCTCTTCGAGCATGATCCTATTCTTGGTGAGATGTACACACGTATCACTGTTAAGCTTCCAAAGGCTAATGCACAGTATATCACTGATGGTACTTACAGCGTAGCTGAGGGCACTATCATCCCTAACAACACTGCAGACACTGGTTCAGGTAGCTACTACCGCTACAACGGTAACGGTTTGTCAATCTACGATGCTGAGCTCACAATCTCAATCGACAAGGAGAACGAGACTGCTAAGTTCAATGGCGTATTCAAGGTTGCTGGTGGCGAGTACACATTCGAATGGGATGGTGCTGTAAACGGCTTCGTATACCAGGATCTCGACGCAGGTATTACTGATTGGGACTACTTCTACATCTACAGCCACTGGGATGACACTAAGTATGTAGTAGGCTACTCTGGCGGTATTCGTTTCGACTGGTACCTCAAGAAGCTTGGCGGTAAGAAGTCTGACCCTGTTGCTGCTGGTACTTATGTAGTAAGCGATTGGGAGTCAACAACAACAAAGGATTATGTAGACTCTTCTTCAACTAAGATCAACGGCGTACTTCTCCAGAATGGTGGTGTAGTAACCATCACTGAGGTTGCTGAGGGTCTCGAGTTCACATTCGACGTAACCGACGTTAACGGTACAAACTGGAAGGGTACTTATGTAGGTCCTATCGATCCTAACTTGTACTACAACCCATACGCAAACTAATTGCGGCTATCGCCACTCGGCGATTTTAGAACAAAGGGCTGTCCGCAAGGACGGCCCTTTTTGTTTGTTGACACAAGGAGATCTGAGCGATGGTCACGGACCACTCCGTCTGAATGTCATCTTGAGCATAGCGAAAGATCTCCTCATAGTCGACAAGCGACAATGGCGTTGATAGTGTGACGTCGCGTAGGAGATGCTTCGTTGCACTCAGCATACTGACGGGCTGGGGTCTATGGGGTCTATGGGTTCGATGGGGAAGTGTTGTTTGTGCTAAGGGCAAAGCCCTACTCATAGGACCCATCTAACCCACCAGAACCCATGATTGCGCTCGCCCGCAATAAACATCCGTCATGGCGAAGAATTGCAACCATAAGCCTTACTGATACTGATAACCTTCCATGCAATTCTGTGGCCATCTACCTTTGTGAAACAACCTCTCTGATACCATTCCCATCCCCTCTTGCGGGTATTAAAAATAATACCCGCATATATGGGGGAGGTATGGGTAAGGTGCAGAGACAGAAGAGCCTCCTTGTCCAAGACTTCCCATCTGTCTCTTCGTCAAAAAAAATATACGCTGTCTAAATCGAATTAGACAGCGTATATTTCATAATCATCGCAACGCCAAAGTAGCCCTGCTATACTACTTTTTTTTAAACTTCGGATGTAAACTTAAAACGTATATCCTTAAAATTCTCCTGCGCCAAGGCGAGTGCATAGCTTGTGTCGGCAAGGAAGACATCGCGGCCATGCTTATCGACAGCCATGTTGGTGTGCTTACGACGCTTGAAGTCGGCGAGCTGTGCCTCATTGTCGGATTCTAACCAGCAGGCCTTGTGGATAGAGATAGGCTCCCAGCGACACTTAGCGCCATACTCGTGCTCGAGGCGATACTGGATAACCTCGAACTGAAGAGCACCCACGGTACCGATAATCTTACGGCCGTTGAGTGATGAGGTGAAGAGCTGCGCCACACCCTCATCCATAAGCTGGTCGATACCCTTAGCAAGCTGCTTGAACTTCATAGGGTCGGCATTCTCGATATAGCGGAAGTGCTCGGGCGAGAATGAGGGGATACCTGTGAACTTGAGCTTCTCGCCCTCGGTGAAGGTATCGCCAATCATGAAGGTACCTGTATCGTGAAGACCTACGATATCGCCAGGGAATGCCTCGTCGATGATAGACTTCTTCTCGGCCATGAAGGCTGTAGGAGAGGAGAACTTGAGCTGCTTGCCACTACGCACATGGAGGTAGTTCTTGTTACGCTCGAACTTACCAGAGCATATCTTCATAAAGGCGATACGGTCGCGGTGGTTAGGATCCATGTTGGCGTGTATCTTGAAGATGAAGCCCGACAGCTTAGCCTCCGAAGGCTCAACCATACGAGTCTCGGTGGTAGCGTTACGTGGCGATGGCGCTATAGTTATAAAGCACTCCAGGAGCTCACGCACACCGAAGTTGTTAACCGCCGAGCCGAAGAATACGGGGGCGAGCTCACCCTTGAGGTATGCCTCGCGCTCGAAGCTGTCGTAGACACCCTCCACGAGGTCTACATTCTCGCGAAGCTGCTGAGCAAACTTATCGCCTATGTACTTCTCGACATCGCCTGACGAGAGGTCGGAGATATCTACCGTAGAGGCATCTGCCGTCTGTCGCTCGTCAGAGGTGAAGAGCGAGAGGTTCTGCTCATATATGTTGTACACGCCCTTGAAGGTGTCGCCCGAAGAGATAGGGAATGCCAATGGACGCACCTTGATTTTGAGCTCGTTCTCAATCTCATCGAGGAGGTCGAATGGATCCTTTGATGGGCGGTCCATCTTGTTCACGAAGACGATAACAGGGGTCTTGCGCATACGGCAGACATCCATAAGACGACGAGTCTGTGTCTCGACACCCTTTGCACCGTCGATAACGATGATTACAGAGTCAACAGCGGTAAGCGTGCGGTATGTATCCTCGGCAAAGTCCTCGTGACCAGGGGTATCAAGGATGTTGATCTTAGCACCCTTATACTCGAAGCCCATCACAGATGTTGCCACAGAGATACCACGCTGACGCTCAATCTCCATAAAGTCGGAGGTAGCGCCCTTCTTAATCTTGTTGCTCTTCACAGCACCCGCCACGTGGATAGCACCACCAAAGAGGAGGAGCTTCTCGGTGAGAGTTGTCTTACCCGCATCGGGGTGTGCAATTACCGCAAACGTACGGCGGCGTGTTATTTCGTCAATCAATGCCATAGCTTTAGCCTCATTTATCACAAATTCAGACTGCAAAGATACAAACCAAATCACAATAAGCAATGGTTTTCCTCTTTATATTTCTCTCATAGAGAAATTTTACGCTATCTACACAGATAGCTCAACCGCATTTAGCAATAATATTTTAAGGCTAGCGCAAACATTGCCCACCACAAAGTATTGTGTATTTCGGAAATTCTGTTTAATTTTGTAGTGCTATTGGATAAATGGCAGACATATAGAAAGTGTTTTTCGCAAGCTCTTGTTAGAAAATGTGGAAGTTTTCAAGGAGGAGGGCAGACGAACAGCACTCATCTCTTGTATAGCTATGTGGCTATGCACTCTCTGTGCATACACCTCATACTATCCAAGTGTGGGGCATTGTATCGTTTATTCTTCCTTAGGTCTTTCCACAACCTTCTAACAGATAGACGTGAAACTAACTCCACACTTTCTTTTTATACATGTAACGTCGGAGAGGAGTTGTCCGAGATAATACAAACCACAACTATGAGACTACATCCAGGCACACTCTTGCAGGGCGATAAGTACCGCATTATAGATGTCCTCGGACAGGGTGGCTTCGGCATCACCTACCTTGCGGAGCAGGTTATGGCAGAGCGCAAGGTATGCATCAAGGAGTTCTTCCCTAAGGAGTACTACAACCGCAACGAGGACTCACGAAGCATATCTCTTGGCACACAGGGAAGCGCCGAGATTATGGAGCTCTACAAGGCTAAGTTTATCAAGGAGGCCAAGACAATAGCTAAGCTCGACCACCCCAACATCATCCATATCCACGACGTCTTTGCCGAGAACAACACGGCATACTACGTTATGGAGTATATCGACGGTGAGTCACTAAGCGCACTGGTTAAGAGTCGCGGTGTTCTTCCTGAGAATGAGGCTATTAGCTATATCAAGCAGGTGGCATCAGCCTTGGGCAGTATCCACGAGCAGAGGATTATGCACCTCGACATAAAGCCCGCAAACGTCATGCTTCGCAAGGAGGATGGTCGTGCCGTATTGATTGACTTCGGTCTCTCGAAGCAGTACGACGCCGAGGGTAACCAGACAAGCTCTACACCTGTGGGCATCAGTGCCGGCTACGCTCCTATGGAGCAGTACCAGCAGGGAGGCGTTAGGGAGTTCTCACCCGAGACCGACATATACTCACTGGGCGCTACGTTGTACTACCTGGTAACAGGCGTTGTACCACCCCAGGCGGCCACTATTGTCGACGAAGGCCTACCCGAGTTGCCAGCGCACCTATCAGCAAATGTGCGTAACGCCATCGAGCGCTCCATGGAGGTGCAGCGCAAGCGTCGCCCCCACTCTATCAAGGAGTTCTTGGCACTGCTTGAGGATAACAACCCTGTCGTTGTGCCTATCCCTACACCAGTACCTACGCCAACTTCGGCACCAGTCTCAGCTACGGCGGATGATAAGACATCTGTCGCTGCCTCTGCCCCTGTGACGGATGATCGCACGGTTGTTGGCACCCCAGCGCCCAAGGCTCAGCCTACCCCTCAGCCAAAGAAGGAGTGGACACCAAAGTACAGCACCGAGAAGCCTAAGAAGTCAGAAGAGACAAAGAAGAAGAGCAAAGGGTGGTTGTGGTTGCTGATTATTGCTGTTGTGGCAATTGGTGGCTATTTAGCCCTAAGTGGTTCTAACGATAGCGAAACTGCAAAATCAGAACAAGTCCAGAATCGTCAGGCCGAGGAGGTTGAGAAGGCTCGCATAGCTGAAGAGAAGCGTCAAGCTGAAGAGGCAGAGAAGGCTCGCAAGGTCGAAGAGCAGCGTCAAGCAAAAGAGGCTGAGAAGGCTCGCATAGCAGAGGAGAAACGCAAAGCAGAAGAGGCAGAGAAGGCTCGCAAAGCCGAAGAGAAACGCAAAGCAGAAGAGGCTGAGAAAGCTCGCAAGGCCGAGGAGAAACGCAAAGCCGAAGAGGCTGAGAAAGCTCGCAAAGCCGAAGAGAAACGCAAAGCCGAAGAAGCAGAGAAGGCTCGTATAGCAGAAGAGAAACGCATAGCCGAAGAGGAGATCGATGAGAGCGAGGATATCTTCACCATATTAGAGGATCCTGCTACATTCCAGGGTGGCGGTATCGCCACGTTCCGTAATTGGGTGATGAGCAATATGAAGTACCCACAGATCGCTCTTGAGAACGGTATCCAGGGTAATGTTATCATCGAGTTCATTGTTGATGAGCATGGATGGATTAACAACATCAAGGTGCTTCAGTCTCCAGATCCAGTACTATCTGACGCCGTAATCTCAGTATGTCATAAAGCTCCAAAATGGAAGCCTGGTAAGCAGCGTGGCAAGGCTGTGAAGCAAAAGTTCACACTCCCAGTATCATTCAAGATGAGCTAATAATGTATTTTATCACTGAGGCCGACTAAAAGAGATTTTGGTCGGCCTCATATCTACAAATCTACTAAAGCTATTCTATTTCCCGCCACACGGGTAACAACTTAGTTACCCAAACCAAGCTTAGGTCCTCCTCTATCCCCAACCGCACGGGTAACTATTTAGTTACCTTCACCAGTACCAAGTCGACGTCTGTTTCCAACCACATGGGTAACTATTTAGTTACCCGCATCACTGAGGGCGGCTGATTATTTTTGGTGGCGCTCATAAATATTACGGGTATCTTTTTAGTTACCCACGTCAATTGAAGCTAAACTATTTCTCCGACATATGGGTAACCATTTAGTTACCCAACTAAAACTGTAAACTCCTCAACAACTCAGACTTACACGGGTAACTATTTAGTTACCTACATCGACCACCACCTCATATGTAAGTTCGGGACTGTCCGGGTAACCATTTAGTTACCCACGCCTCTTTGTAACCTCTTCTACGCTCCCTTACCAAGCGGGTAGCTGTTTTTTTTACCCACTCCAACATTAAATCTGCAGTAACTACTTCATATACGGGTAACCATTTAGTTACCCACGACGACCATCCACTGCTCAACAACCTTAACCACACTAGCATGGGTAACGGTTTAGTTACCCGCATCACTACGGACATATATGCAATAAAGGTTGCTCGAAGTGGTCTCACCATAACCACACGGGTAATGATTTTGACACCTTCACCAGTACCAAGTTCACCTCTGTTTCCAACCACATGGGTAACTATTTAGTTACCCACAACAACTTCAATTCCGCCTCAATCCGCAGGCACACGGGTAACTTTTAGCTTTCCACCCAACACCAAGGCAGCTGTAGTTTTTCCCCTATACACGGGTAACTATTTAGTTACCCACAAATACAATAGATAAGTTATCAGCAAACCTATCTACCTCGGTAACTACTTAGTTACCCGCCCCAACATCAAGTCTACTGTAATTTCCTCATAGACGAGTGGCAACAATCATCAAGTCCGCTGTACACCATTCATACATAGGCAACTATTTAGTTATCCACATCACTACAGACATATATGCAATAAAGGTTGCTCGAAGTGGTCTCACCATAACCACTCGGGTAACGATTTAGATACCTTAACCAGTACCAAGTTCACTTCTGTTTCCAACCACATGGGTAACTAATTAGTTACCCACATCAATTGAAGCTAAACTATTTCCCCGACATACGGGTAATTATTTAGTTACCCACAACAACGTCAATTCCGCTTAAATCCGCAGCCACACGGGTAACTATCTAGTTACCTACATCACTGAGGGAGGCTGATTATTTTTAGTGGCGCTCATAAATATTACGGGTGTCATTTTAGTTACCTACAACAACGTCAATTCTGCCTAAATCCGCAGCCATACGGGTAACTATTTAGTTACCCACATCAACATCAAGCCTATTGAAATCCCAACATACACGGACAACAACTTAGTCTCCCAAGCCAAGCTTAGGTCCTCCTCTATCCCCAACCACACGGGCAACTATTTAGTTATCCGCATCAATATCAAGCCTACTGAAGCCCCAACATACATGGGCAACGATTAAGTTTCCCATATCGAGCGTCAACTAATCAACAACATTAAACTACACCTGCATGGGTAACGATTTAGTTACCCGCATCGACCACTATCTCATATGTAAGTTCGGGACTATCTGGGCAACAATTTAGCTACCTAAATAAAACTGTAAACTCCACAACAACTCTGGCTTACACAGGTAACTATTTAGTTACCCATATCATTAACAAATCCATTGTAGCCCCCCCCATACACGGGTAACTATATAGTTACCTACATCACTACGGACATATATACAGCAATAAAGGTTGCTCGAAGTGGTCTCACCATAACCACACGGGTAACGATTTAGTTACCCATAACAACGTCAATTCCGCTTAAATCCGCAGCAACTCGGGTAACGATTTGATTACCCAAATAAAACTGTAAACTCCACAACAACTCTGACTTACACGGGTAACTATTTAGTTACTAACACCTCTTTATAACCGCTTGAACGCTCCAACACGGGTAACTATTTAGTTACCCACATCTACCACCACCACACATGTAAGTTCGGGACTGTCCGGGTAACCATTTAGTTACCCACGCCTCTTTGTAACCTCTTCTACGCTCCCCTACCAAGCGGGTAGCTGTTTAGCTAACCACTCCAACATTAAATCTGCAGTAGCAACTTCATACACGGGTAACTATTTAGTTATCCACATCATTAACAAGTCTATTGTAACTTTCACATACATGGGGAACGATTTTGCCACCTTCACCAGTACCAATTTCACCTCTGTTTCCAACCACACGGGTAACTATTTAGTTACCCACATCAACATCAAGTCTACTGTAGTTTCCACATACATGGGTAACGATTTTGCTACCTTCACCAGTACCAAGTTCACCTCTGTTTCCAACCATATGGATAACGATTTAGTTACCCACATCAATTGAAGCTAAACTATTTTTCCGACATACGGGTAACTATCTAGTTACCCGCATCGACCACTATCTCATATGTAAGTTCGGGACTATCTGGGCAACAATTTAGCTACCTAAATAAAACTGTAAACTCCACAACAACTCTGGCTTACACGGGTAACTTTTCAATCATCTGCATACAATAATTTCAGCTCCACTACAAACACAAATTCCTTCGGATAACTATTTTGTTACCCGCACGTCTTCGTAGCCTCGTTTGCACCCACACGGGTAACTACTTAGTTGCCCACAACAACATCAACTGCGCCTCAATCCGCAGCCACACAGGTAACTATTTAGTCACCCGCATCACTGAGGGAGGCTGATTATTTTTGGTGGCGCTCATAAATATTACGGGTGTCTTTTTAGTTACCCACGTCAATTGAAGCTAAACTATTTCTCCGACATACGGGTAACCATTTAGTTACCCACTACAACGTCAGTTCCGCTTAAATCCGCAGCCACACGGGTAACTATTTAGCTACCCACGTCTACCACCACCTCATATGTAAGTTCGGGTCTATCCGGGTAACTATTCAATTACCCAGATAAAACTATGAACTACAAAACAACCCAGACTTACACGGGTAACTATTTAGTTACCCACATCAATATCAAGCCTACTGAAGTCCCAACATACATGGGCAACGATTAAGTTTCCCATATCGAGCGTCAACTAATCAACAACATTAAACTACACCTGTATGGGTAACTATTTAGTTACCCGCATCGACCACTATCTCATATGCAAGCTCGGGACTATCTGGGCAACAATTTATCTACCTAAATAAAACTGTAAACTCCTCAACAACTCTGGCTTACACGGGTAACTATTTAGTTACCCACAACGACCATCCACTACTTAACAACTTTAACCACACTAACATGGGTAACGATTTAGTTACCTACATCATTATCAAGTCTATTGTAACTTCCACATACACGGGTAACGATTTTGCTACCTTCACCAGTACCAAGTTCACCTCTGTTTCCAACCACACGGGTAACGATTTAGTTACCCACGTCAACATCAAGTCTACTGTAGTTTCCTCATAGACGAGTGGCAACAATCATCAAGTCCGCTGCACACCATTCATACATAGGTAACCTATTTAGTTATCCATAACAACTTCAATTCCGCCTCAATCTGCAGCCACACGGGTAACGATTTATTTCCTGCATCATTATCAAGTATAGCTCTATTCCCAACCACATGGGTAACTATTTAGTTACCCGCATCACTATGGACATACATGCAATGAGGGTTGCTCGAAGTGGTCTCACCATAACCACACGGGTAATGATTTAGTTACCCACGTCAACATCAAGTCTACTGTAGTTTCCTCATAAACGAGTGGCAACAATCATCAAGTCCGCTGCACACCATTCATACATAGGTAACTATTTAGTTATCCATAACAACTTCAATTCCGCCTCAATCTGCAGCCACACGGGTAACTATTTAGTTACCCACATCAATTGATGCTAAACTATTTCTCCGACATATGGGTAACCATTTAGTTACCCAACTAAAACTGTAAACTCCACAACAACTCAGACTTACACGGGTAACGATTTAGTTACTAACAACGATCATCAACTGCTCAACATCTTTAACCACACTAGCATGGGTAACGATTTAGTTACCCACATCGACAGCCAACTCCTATGCGAGCTCTAATCTGTGCGGATAACAATTTAGCGGCCTTCTCCAATATCAAGTTCCCCTCTGTTTCCAACCACATGGGTAACTATTTAGTTACCCACCCAACATAAAGGTAGCTGTAGTTTCCCCCCCTATACACGGGTAACTATTTAGTTACCTATATAAAACAGCAAATCATACAACTACTCAAACATACACGGATAACTATTTAGTTACCCATAAATACAATAGATAAGTCATCAGCAAACCTATCTACCTCGGGGGGGGTAACTATTTAGTTATCTACAACAACGTCAATTCTGCCTAAATCCGCAGCCACACGGGTAACTATTTAGTTACCCGCATCAATGAGGGAGGCTGATTTTTTTTTGGTGGCGCTCATAAATACTACGGGGGTCTTTTTAACTATCCACGTCAACATCAAGTCAACTGTAGTTTTCCCCCTAAACACTGGTAGCAACTTAATTACCCACCTATAAAAACATTCGAGCAATAACTTGCACTGGTAACTATTTAGTTACCCCCACCTCTTTGTAACCTCTTCTACGCTCCCCTACCAAGCGGGTAGCTATTTGGTTACCCACAAATACAATAGATAAGTTATCAGCAAACCCGACCAACTTAGGGTGGAGGGATAACTATCTAATTACCCTAACCATCATCAAGTCCACCTCTATTTCCATCCACACGGGTAACTAAATAGTTACCCACGTCAATTGAAGCTAAACTATTTCTCCGACATACGGGTAACTATTTAGTTACCTGCATCAACCACTATCTCATATGTAAGTTCGGGACTATCTGGGTAACTATTTAGTTACCTACGTCAACATCCAGTATAGTTCTATTTCCAACCGTACGGTTAACTACTTAGCCCCCCCAACATAAAGGCTGCTGTAGTCCCTATACACGGGCAACTATTTAGTTACCTAAATAAAACTGTAAACTCCTCAACAACCCAGACTTACACGAGCAACTATTAAGTTACCCACACTAATCTTAAAACCTCAGCTATCACCCACATACACAGGTAACAACTTATATAATCGACTGCTACTCAAAATATTTTATAAACAGCGTCAAAAGGCTAAGACTGCACGATGAAAAACAAGTGTAATCAGTAACAAAGGTATAGAGTCAAAATTCACGAATAACAAATAATAAATCACAACAGGGTTATGATTTGCAGAATTATCACTACCTTTGTAACAAAAGGTACTAAAATAACGCTAACTTATTAACAAAGATAGGGATGGTAAGCAATAGGCAAAATGGAGATGGCCACAAGAAGATAAGCGAGAAGCATCGCAACAAGAGTCTTGCGGGCGATAACCCTATATGCGATATGTTTAATAGGTTTCCGATGCTCAATGTCGCCGAGATGGCCAAGGCTATGGGGGTCAACAGGACACTTATGCAGCACTACATTAATGGACGCAAGCGCCCCTCAACAAAGCGCGCCGCAGAGATTGAAGCCTACATACACTCACTGGGGGCGGAGCTAACAAAGATTCATCTATAACTACACCACATAGATATTGGCTCAACAATAGCACAATATAGCCGTAGTGACTAAAAAAGATATCGTTCAGATCGATTTTTTTTCATGTGTATATTCTGCTATCAGATTTTTTTTATATCTTTGTATGGATATAAGCATATCCCCACTAAGGATGCAAACGAGAATAACGAGCGTAAAGAACAATTTGTATATGGCAGACACAAGGTATATACTATTGGAGGTTACGACCAATAATAGAAAGTTAGAGAGGGAGTTTCTCGACCTCCCCAAAAAGATATATAAAGGTAATCCAAACTGGGTATGCCCGTTTGACAGCTCCATAAAGGCAGTATTCGACCCTGCAAAGAACAAGCTATTCAACGATGGTGAGGCTATTCGCTGGGTAGCACACAACGCCGAGGGCGAATGCGTAGGTCGCATCGCTGCATTCTACGACAAGGCGCACGCCTATGGCTATGAGCAGCCCACGGGAGGCTGCGGTTTCTTCGAGGCCATCGACGACCAGGAGCTTGCCAATACACTCTTCGACGCTGCGCGCGACTGGCTCAAGAATCGAGGCATAGAGGCCATGGATGGCCCCATCAACTTTGGTTCGCGCGATGCGTGGTGGGGACTGCTTGTTGAGGGCTATGAGCATCAGCCTCTCTTCGAGAACCCATACAACCCACCATACTACAAGGCTCTCTTCGAGAACTACGGCTTTCAGAATTACTTCAACCAGAACACCTACCTATGGCGTGTCTACGATGACAACATCAACGAGGTGGTATACGACCGTGTAAAGCGCCTGATGTCGACACCCGGCTACCGCTTTGCACCCATAGGCAACGAGGACCTATACAGCGCCGTTGAGAAGTTCCGCAACATATATAATAAGGCATGGTCTATGTTCGAGGGTGTGCAGCCCATGAGCTCGGAGGAGGCACGACAGATGGCCGACACCATGCGTCCAATAGTAGACCGCAACCTTATATGGTTTGCCTACTTCAACGACGAGCCTATAGGCTTCTTCATCATGGTGCCCGACCTAAATCGTCTCATAGGCAAGTACAACGGTAAGTTCGGCATCATAAACAAGCTACGCATGATGTGGGACCTCAAGGTACGCAAGAAGTGCGACCGCATCTTCGCCATAGTCTTTGGCATCACGCCAGAGTTCCAAGGCAAGGGCGTTGAGTCTGGCTTTATGAAGGAGATGTTGGAGCGATACATACGCACCGACAAGAACGACTACCGCACCGTAGAGTTTGCATGGATAGGTGACTTCAACCCTGTGATGAACCGCATGGTGGAGCGTTACATCTGCGCACGTAAGCACAAGATGCACACCACCTACCGCTATCTCTTCGACCGCAACAAGGAGTTCACACGTTGCCCCAAGTTAGGCTTCAAGCCTCGCCCCAAGGCTGTGGAGAGCACTCCTCAAACAACAACAAACGAATAACAACTAATAGATATAACTTAAAACCGACAACTAAATGAAAACTACAGCATTCACCAAGTACCATATTGCTAATGGTGCAAAGATGGCAGAGTTCGCAGGCTACAACATGCCTATCGAGTTCTCAGGTATCAACGATGAGCATATCAATGTACGCGAGAAGTGTGGCGTATTCGACGTGAGCCACATGGGCGAGATCTGGGTTAAGGGTCCTCGCGCTACTGAGTTCTTGCAGCGCATCACCACAAACAACGTTTGCGACCTCTACGACGGTAAGGTACAGTACACAACAATGCCTAACGGCAAGGGCGGTATCGTCGATGATGTCTTGGTATATCGCATCAACGAGCAGAAGTATATGCTCTGCGTGAACGCCGCAAACATTGAAAAAGACTGGGCTCACATCTGCAAGCAGGGTGAGGAGTATGGCATGAAGGCTGGCGAGGAGCTCGAGAACAGCTCTGATAAGACTGCACAGCTCGCCATCCAGGGTCCTTTGGCTATGAAGCTCGTGCAGAAAATGACCGAGGAGCAGGTCGAAGATATGGAGTACTACACATTCAAGATCTGCAAGGTGGCTGGCTGCGAGGTTATCCTCTCAACAACAGGCTACACAGGCTCTGGCGGCTGCGAGATCTACATGTATAACGAGGATGCCGACACCATCTGGGAGGCTATGTGGAAGGTAGGCGAGGAGTTCGGCTTGAAGAACATCGGCCTTGGTGCTCGCGACACACTCCGTCTTGAGAAGGGCTTCTGCCTCTATGGCAACGATATCGACGACACCACATCACCTATCGAGGCTGGTCTTAACTGGCTCACTAAGTTTGTGGATAACAAGCCATTCATCGACCGTGAACTCATGGAGCGTCAGAAGAAGGAGGGTGTTACACGCAAGCTCGTAGGCTTCAAGCTTATCGACCGCGGTGTGCCTCGCCACGAGTATGAGTTGGCAGACCTCGAGGGTAATGTCATCGGTCATGTAACATCTGGTACCATGTCTCCATGCTTAAAGATTGGCGTAGGTATGGGTTATGTTAAGCCTGAGTTCGCTAAGGCTGGTACACAGATCGCAGTTGTTGTGCGTGGTCGTCTCCTTAAGGCAGAGGTTGTACGTCTCCCATTCGTATAATTTAGATAGTCCAAAACGGGTATTTGGCAGCTCTTTCGGGTGTCAAATATCCGTTTTGAATATTATTTGCTTAATTTTTTCGCAAAAGGTGGCATTATTAGGATAATTTGTCTATCTTTGTGTAACTATTTGTGCGAACAAACAATCGAAAGATATAATAACAATAGTGTTAATCATTTTATTATAACCTTTTAACTTAACTAAAACTATGGATGTAAAAGTTATCATGGCCAATTTGGAGGCCAAGCACCCAGGCGAGAGCGAGTACTTGCAGGCGGTTCAGGAGGTATTGGAGTCTATCGAGGAGGTGTACAACCAGCACCCTGAGTATGAGGCTGCCAAGATCGTTGAGCGTATGGTAGAGCCAGATCGTATCTTCACATTCCGTGTTACTTGGGTAGACGACAATGGTGAGGTACAGACTAACCTCGGTTACCGTGTACAGTTCAACTCAGCTATCGGTCCTTACAAGGGCGGTTTGCGTTTCCACCCAGCTGTTAACCCTTCAATGTTGAAGTTCCTCGGTTTCGAGCAGACTTTCAAGAACGCTCTTACTACCCTTCCTATGGGTGGCGCTAAGGGTGGTGCTGATTTCAACCCAGTTGGCAAGTCTAACGGTGAGATCATGCGTTTCTGCCAGGCGTTCATGCAGGAGTTGTGGAACAATATCGGTGTTGATACCGACGTTCCTGCTGGTGACGTAGGTGTTGGTGGTCGTGAGATCGGCTTCCTCAACGGTATGTACCAGAAGCTCGCTCGTCAGTACCACACAGGTGTATTGACTGGTAAGGGTGAGACTTGGGGTGGTTCTATCCTCCGTCCTGAGGCTACTGGTTACGGTGCTTTGTACTTCACTGAGCACATGTTGGCTAAGGCTGGTAAGGATCTTAAGGGCAAGACTGTTGCAGTTTCAGGTTTCGGTAACGTAGCTTGGGGTGCATCACAGAAGGCTGTTGAGCTCGGCGCTAAGGTTGTTGCTATCTCTGGTCCAGACGGCGTTTGCGAGATCCCTGGTGGTATCACTAACGAGATGATCGACTACATGCTTGTAATGCGTTCTTCAAACCGCAACAAGGTTGAGGATATGGCAACTAAGTTCCCCGAGGCATGTAAGTTCACAGCTGGTAAGAAGGCTTGGTCAGTTAAGTGTGACATCGCTCTTCCATGTGCATTCCAGAACGAGTTGAACGAGGCTGATGCTAAGGAGCTTTTGGCTAACGGCACATGGTGCGTAGCTGAGGTTTCTAACATGGGTTGTACTCCTGAGGCTATCAAGGCATTCCAGGAGGCAGGTATCCTCTTCGCTCCAGGTAAGGCTGTTAACGCAGGTGGTGTAGCAACTTCTGGTCTTGAGATGACTCAGAACTGTATGCACATTTCATGGTCTGGTAAGGAGGTTGACGAGAAGCTTCACTTTATCATGGAGTCTATCCACAGCGCATGTGTGAAGTATGGTCAGCAGCCTGATGGCACTGTTAACTACGTTAAGGGTGCTAACATCGCCGGCTTCATGAAGGTTGCACAGGCTATGCTTGAGCAGGGTATCATCTAATACCTTTCATGTGATAGCGGCGCATTAGCGACGCTTCAATCAAAGCCCCGAATGGGAAATACGCTAAGTATATCCCATCCGGGGCTTCTTCATGTCAGCGCCACTACTGCACCACTCTAACATGAAAGTACCTACACTTCCATGCGATATCCTCCCACAAGTATTACTTCAAGAACTATCCCGTGGGGATATTTTTATTGCAAAAACCCAAATCTGCTCCATCAAAATCAAAAAGCTTCACGCTTCCGAAAGCGCATCCCATCCGGGGCTTTCTCATGTCAGCTCCACTACTGCACCACTCTAACATGAAAGTACCCACACCTCCAAGTGATATATTCCCACGGACTGTACGTCAAGCACTATCCCGTGGGGATATTTTTATTGCAAAAACCCATATCTGCTCCACCAAAATCAAAAAGCTTCACGCTTTCGAAAGCGCATCCCATCCGGGGCTTCTTCATGTCAGCGCCACTACTGCACCACTCTAACATGAAAGCACCCACACCTACAAGTGATATATTCCCACGGGCTGACACGATACAAGAGACAAACGGACACTCTATTTAGCGAACAGCAGATAAGGCATCGTACGGCCTAAAAATCGGCTCTACACCAACGCTGTGCAAATAAAAGAGGTTGTCCCACTCAGGACAACCTCCAATCTATTTATCGCGCAAGGTACTAAGCCCTACTACTTAGCGTACGACACAGAACGGGTCTCACGGATAACCGTAATCTTAACCTGACCTGGGTAGGTCATCTCGTCCTGGATCTTCTTAGCTATGTCGTGTGACAATGCCTCAGACTCCTGATCCGAGAGCTTATCAGCGCCTACGATAACACGCAACTCACGACCCGCCTGGATAGCGTAGGTCTTAACAACGCCTGGGTATGACAAGGCGATGCTCTCCATCTCCTTCAAGCGCTTGATGTACGACTCGACAACCTCGCGGCGAGCACCTGGGCGAGCACCCGAGATAGCGTCACACACCTGGATGATAGGTGGGATGAGCGATGTCATCTCTGTCTCGTCGTGGTGAGCACCAATAGCATTACATACATCGGGTTTCTCCTTATACTTCTCCGCAAGCTTCATACCGATAATTGCGTGTGGCAACTCTGGCTCATCATCGGGCACCTTGCCTATATCGTGCAAGAGACCTGCACGGCGTGCCGCCTTAGGATTAAGGCCGAGCTCCGCAGCCATGATACCGGCAAGATTGGCTGTCTCACGAGCGTGCTGCAACAAGTTCTGACCATATGACGAACGATACTTCATCTTACCGATAAGACGGATAAGCTCGGGGTGTAGGCCATGGATACCAAGGTCGATAGTAGTACGCTTACCCACCTCAATAATCTCCTCCTCGATCTGCTTCTTCACCTTAGCCACAACCTCCTCGATACGTGCTGGGTGGATACGGCCATCGGTAACAAGCTGGTGGAGAGCAAGGCGAGCTATCTCACGACGCACAGGGTCGAAGCCCGAGAGGATAATAGCCTCAGGGGTATCGTCGACGATAATCTCGATGCCTGTAGCAGCCTCCAAGGCGCGGATGTTACGACCCTCACGGCCGATGATACGACCCTTAACCTCGTCAGACTCGATGTTGAACACGGTAACTGCATTCTCGATAGCTGTCTCGGTAGCTACACGCTGAATAGAGGCAACAACGATACGCTTAGCCTCCTTGGTAGCCGAGAGCTTAGCCTCCTCGATGGTCTCTGCAATATAGGCTGCGGCATCTGCCTTAGCCTCATTCTTCATATTCTCGATAAGAACATTCTTAGCATCCTCAGAGCTCATGCCCGAAATCTGCTCAAGGCGTGCGTTCTGCTCCTTGATGATAGCTGCAAGCTCCTCCTTGCGGCTCTCAAGGCCCTGCATCTGAGTATCGAGCTGCTCCTTACGACGCTCCAACTCCTGGCTCTTCTTATCCAAATCACGCTCCTTATGCTGCAAGTTAGCCTCAATCTGCTTGGCACGCTGCTCGCTCTGCTGGAGCTTCTGGTTACGCTCGTTTACATGGCGGTCGTGCTCGCTCTTAAGCTGGATGAACTTCTCCTTAGCCTGGAGCATCTTCTCTTTCTTTATCATTTCGCCGTCGGCCTCCGCCTTTGCGACGATGGCTTTAGATCGCGCACGAGCTCCGAAGTAGGCACCTGCACCTCCCACGATAGCTCCAACAACGACACCGACGATTATTAAAGTTGATCCCATAATAGATATTGGTGTTAATACAATTAATTAAAGTTAATTTATAGTAAGTAGTTTAATATTCAGTATATTCAAAAAAAAACCGCAGAGACTCCTTAATTTGTTTGACGAATCCTGAGATAAGTCATAGGTGGGGCTCCGAGGCACGCAACAGTCCACTGGTGGCTATGAACCACACCCCGAAGGGTTGAGGCCTTGTTTTGTAGCTCTACTCGAGAGTTGTCCCAATGTATTATTAGTTGTACAGATCGCAAAGCTTTTAAGGAATCTATGCGGGATAGATTTGTATGTAAAGAACCATGCTAACACGCATGGGCGTGTCGTAGATAAACACCATCAAGGTAAGCAACCAACACGTTGCAAATATCCTGCCTAACGTCAATCTTTGATGTAGGAACGTATGCGCTTCTCAATGGCATCGAGCTCCTGCATATCGGCATCACCGAGGCTTGAGTTGCGCTCGTATGACACCACCTTTATCGAATATGCCAATGCCGCCATTGCCAAACGATCCTTAATGTCAAACTTCGTCACCTTGGCGTACTCGGCAATCTGAGCATTGAGACGGCGTGCCGCCTCACGATAGTGCTCCTCCTTTGACGCATCGATGGCCATAGGGTAACTCTCGCCTGCTATCGAGAGCGTAATACGTATCTTACCTTCTGCCATCGTCTAACTATTTATCCTGTTCATGCTTAATTGCTGCTATGCATCGGTCAACCTCCCGCAATAAATTGTTGACACGCTGTTTTGCACGCTCCACATTGCCATCATCACCACGCATAACTGCCGAGAGTTCTGCACTCTTAAGACGAGAATCCAACTCCTTGACTCGCTCCTCCAAACGACGCTTCTCACCCTGCAGTTTGTCACGCTCCTGGGTTAACGCACGGCACTCCTCTGCTATGCGACCATGGTCCGAAATAAGCCTCTCGACCTGTTCGCGCAATCGCTTTATGATATCCTTATCTGCCATACGCTTGACAATGCTTGCTAAACGCAACTACTATTAATGCTCAAAGGTAAGTATTTTTCGGCTAATATCAAAATATTTTCGTCCAAAAAACCATATCACACAAGGCGAGCATAGAGGTCGTAATCCTCGCAATCGGTAATCTCCACAACGTAGAAGCGACCTCGACACAACCTTTTACCGCAGCTATCGATGATAAGCTCCTGGTCCACCTCTGGAGAGTCGTACTCCGAGCGACCAATGTAGAAGTCGCCCTCCTTGCGGTCGATGATAACACGCATACGCTCGCCTATACGACGGGCGTTATTCTCCAACGATACTCGCTCCTGAAGGCGCATGATACGATCTACACGCTCCTGCTTAATATCCTCCGCAACATCATCCTTGAGGCGTGTAGCCGAGTAGGTACCCTCCTCCTCGGAGTAGGCAAAGACGCCCAAGCGGTCAAATTTTGTGTTCTTTACAAACTCCATGAGCTCCGCAAAGTCCTCCTCCGTCTCACCAGGATAGCCCACAAGAAGCGTTGTGCGAAGTGCGATATCGGGGATAGCACGACGCAGCTTCTCAATAAGTGCCAGTGCCTCAGCCTTGGTATGACGACGCTTCATCAGCGTGAGCTGATTATCCGAGATATGCTGGAAGGGGATATCGAGATACTTGCAAATCTTCTTCTCGCGTGCCATAACCTCGATAACCTCATCGGGGAAATCCGTAGGATAGGCATAGTGCAGACGCACCCACTCGAGTTTCTCGATGCGACAGAGTCTCTCGAGTAACTCGGCCAACTTACGCTCACCGTATATATCCACGCCGTAGTAGGTTGTATCCTGTGCTATGACCATAATCTCACGTACGCCACTCGCCACAAGGCTCTCAGCCTCGGCAATGAGTGCCTCCATAGGCACCGACTTATGGCGACCACGAATAAGAGGGATGGCGCAGTAGCCACACATCCAGTTACAACCCTCCGATATCTTAAGATAGGCGTAGTGCGAAGGTGTCGATAGCTCACGACGAGTCTCATTCTCCTGGCGATACTTAGCACCGAGACGCTCTACGATACCCGCCCAGTCGTTGACACCAAAGAAGTCATCAACCTCGGGGAGCTCGGGGCGCAGCTCGTCGGCATAGCGCTGCGAAAGGCAACCCACAACGAAGAGCTCCTCAATCTTGCCCGCCATCTTAAGCTCCGCAGCACGCAAGATAGTATCTATAGACTCCTGCTTGGCATCGCCAATAAAACCGCAGGTGTTGATAACCACAACATTGGCATCCATGCGGTCGCTATCGAAGACAACCCTATAGTCGAAGGCCGTAAGCTGAGCTGCAAGATGCTCCGAGTCAACGGTATTCTTCGAGCAGCCGAGAGTTATGATATTGATTTTCTTAGACATAAGACTTTCTATTTAGCATCACCAAACAAAGCACGAACAAACTCCTTGCGGTCGAACATCTTCAACTGATCGATACCCTCGCCGATACCAATATATCGTACTGGGATATGGAACTTATCGCTAATGCCGATAACCACACCACCCTTAGCCGTACCATCGAGCTTGGTGATGGTGAGCGATGTCACCTGCGTAGCCTCGGTGAACTGCTTAGCCTGCTCGAAGGCGTTCTGGCCAGTAGAGCCGTCCAACACCAGCATCACCTCATGTGGAGCGTCGGGGATAACCTTAGACATAACGTTGCGAATCTTAGTAAGCTCCTTCATAAGGCCTACCTTATTATGGAGACGTCCCGCTGTGTCGATAAGCACCACATCGGCACCATTAGCCACTGCCGAACGTAGCGTATCGTAGGCCACAGATGCTGGGTCGGAACCCATATCCTGGCGTACCATGGTGGCACCAGCACGATCGGCCCACACTGCGAGCTGGTCGATAGCCGCAGCACGGAAGGTATCGGCAGCACCGATATATACCTTACGGCCCGCCTTCGTAAGCTGTGCAGCGAGCTTACCGATAGTGGTGGTCTTACCCGCGCCATTGACACCTACAACCATAAGGACATAAGGCATGCCCTCCTTAACCTCAATACCAAAGTCCTCGGTAGAGCGGTGCGACTCCTCCATAAGCGAGGCTATCTCATCGCGCAAGATGCCATGCAACTCCTCGGTATTCATATACTTATCGCGTGCCACACGCTCCTCGATACGACGTATAATCTTAACCGTAGTATCGACACCCACATCCGAGGTTATGAGCACCTCCTCAAGGTCGTCGAGCACATCAGCATCCACCGTAGTACGACCAGCGATAGCACGCTTAAGACGACCAAAGAAGCCCTCCTTAGTCTTCTCAAGGCCAGCCTCCAGCTCCTTACGCTCGGCAGCCGCCTGAGCCTCCTCTTGCTTCTTCTCTTCGATGGCGATAGCCTCCTGCTCCTCCGCTGATATGGGAGCAGCCTCAACCTTAGGCTCCTCTACCTTCTTCTTTTTGAATAGATCAAAAAATCCCATAGTATAACTCTTTTTTGTTTCTTATTTATTCGTTGTATAGTAGATATTTAGCTCTTTGCTTCTTGAACATCTCAACATCATTGGCCCACATAGCCTCAATCTCCTCTGCCGAGTGACCCGCAATTATCATCTCGCGCACATAGCCTACGCCTATAAGCTTTTCGAACATAGGCGTAAAGAACTTATCACCCAAGTCTAAATCGTGATAGGCATCCACGACATAGCTAAGGTCCACACCCTCGCTCCATATAGCCTCATTCTCGAGGCCACGAAGGTCCACACCGTAGCATAGCTTACCACTATGAGGCGGTGTTGCCGAGCCACGATTAGGCATAGGCGTAAAGGAGAACTCTCTATTCTCCATATCGGGATGGCCATATATCTCAAATGGGGCCTCAGTACCACGTCCCATGCTCACCACCGTACCCTCAAAGAGGCAGGTCGATGGATATAGATATATGGAGTGTTGCGTGGGTAGATTGGGTGATGGTGCTATGGGCAACTCGTAGTGGGTATTATGGTCGTAGTTGCGGCACTTTATCACCTTGAGGTCTGCCGCCTTTGCCCACCCCTCGCCTATAGCCATGGTGGCTATCTCGCCCATGGTCATGCCATGCACCACGGGTATTGGCAACCACCCCACGCCCGACTTATACTTCATATCGAGTATCGGACCATCGACATAGTGACCATTGGGGTTGGGTCTATCGAGGACTACAACCTCGCAGCCATAGTCGGCACAAGCATCCACCATGCGGAGCATAGATATGTAATAGGTATAGAACCTAAGCCCCACATCCTGCATATCAACGACCAGCACATCGAACGAGCGCATCACCTCATCGGAGGGGCGTTGTGTATTACCATTATAGAGCGATAGAATAGGTATACCAGTCTTGGCATCTACCCCATTCTCCACCTTTGCGCCAGCCTCCACACTACCTCTAAAGCCGTGCTCGGGGGCAAAGATGCCAACAATCATCACACCCTCACGGTGCATCATATCTACAATATGCTCCTCGGCGCTATACATCGCCGTATGGTTAGCAAGCACCGCCACACGTCTACCCTCCAACAAAGGCATATAGCTTGACGTGTCGGTAGCACCCACCAAGACCTCTTGAGCGGAGAGTCGTGTGACGAGGGTGCACACCACCAATAATGTTATGTATAAAGCCCTAAGCATATTATCTCTATTTAGTATTGTAGCAAGTACTCCTTGATGAAGTTATCCAGGTCGCCATCCATCACAGCATCGACATTCGAGGTCTGATATCCCGTGCGGTGATCCTTAACACGCCTATCGTCGAAAACGTAGCTGCGTATCTGCGAGCCCCACTCTATACGCTTCTTTGTAGCCTCCAGAGCCTGCTGTGTTGCCATGCGCTTATCCAGCTCACGCTGATAGAGCTTCGAGCGTAGTATGCGCATTGCATTCTCTCGGTTGTTGAGCTGCGAGCGTGTCTCCATATTCTCGATGAGGAACTCCACAGGCTCACCCGTATCTGCATCCTTGCCATGGTAACGCAGACGCACCGCCGTCTCCACCTTATTGACATTCTGGCCACCAGCACCACTCGAGCGGAAGGTGTCCCACTCGATGTCGGCAGGCGAGATGTTAATCTCTATGCTATCATCTACGGCAGGCGAGATGAATACCGAGGCGAAGGTTGTCTGTCGCTTGTTATTAGCATTGAAGGGCGAGAGGCGTACCATGCGGTGCACACCACTCTCCGAACGCAGATAGCCATAGGCGTACTCACCCTCGAACTCCAGGGTACACGACTTAACGCCCACCTCTTCGCCCGCCTGGTACGAAGCCACCTTCACGGTGAAGCCATGAGCCTCGCCCCAGCGTGTATACATACGCATGAGCATCTGCGCCCAGTCGAGAGCCTCTGTACCTCCTGCGCCAGCATTGATATCCATGATAGCGCCAAGTTTGTCCTCCTTGCCCGAGAGCATCTGCTTAAGCTCCAACTTCTCGATGAGTTCCACCGCAGCGGCATACCGCTCCTCGGCCTCAGCCTCCGCAAGCACACCCTCGGCTACAAAGTCGGGGAGCAGGTCGAGGTCGTCGACAGTGCGCACCGCAGCCTCATAATCATCGATGACAGCCTTGATGTCGGCAACCTTCTTGAGTTGCTTGCGTGCCTCGTCGGGGTTGTCCCAGAAGTTAGGCTCCTCGGTACGCTCCTGCTCGTTTCTTAGGTCTATGCGGCGCTGCTCGACATCTATCGATGCCGAGAGCTTCGCCACACGCGCCTTAAGGTCGTTTATCTGTTCCGTAGATACCATCAACAATATATATTTATCACAGCACTATTTGTTGTTAGAAGGGGTTAGATTTGGAGATTTGTCGCAGACAGAAAAAGCGGAGTTTACTTGACGTAAATGAGCATTTTTCAGGCAAGCAAAGCTTCGAAGATGACCCCTTATCACAGCAAAAAACCAATTTGTTGTTAGAAGGGGTTAGATGTAGCCTCGATTAAGATGCTGAGCTGGATGGGACATACTGAGCGTATTTCCCATTCAGCACAGCGATTGAGAGGCTGCAGATGACCCCTTATCACAACAAATTATTCTATTTCCCAGTCAAAGCCATCCTTACGGTCCTTAACACGGATGCCGATGGCGGTGAGGTTATCACGAATCTTATCCGATGTAGCCCAGTCCTTGTTGGCCTTAGCCTCCATACGCATGTTGAGCAACATATCAACAAGTGGTGAGACCATATCCTTACCACCAGCATCGGCAGCCTTCTCATTGCGAAGACCGAGGATGTCGAAAACGTAGCGGTTTACTGTAGCCTTGAGAGTCTCGAGGTCCTCGGCAGTGAATGACTGCTGACCCTCCACAGCCTGGTTGATGATACGCACCCAGTCGAAGAGAGCTGAGATAACCATTGGTGAGTTAAGATCGTCGGCCATAGCATCGGCACAGCGACGCTCAAGTTCCTGAACATCCACAGTTGACTTATCCTGAGCCTTGAGCTTACCCAAGGTCTCCACAGCCTTCATCAAACGATCAAGACCCTTCTCCGCCGCCTGCAACGCCTCGTTAGAGAAGTCGAGTGTCGAGCGGTAGTGCGCCTGGAGCACAAAGAAGCGGATGGTCATAGGTGTATATGCCTGCTCAAGGATAGGGTGTGAACCCGTGAAGAGCTGCTCCAAAGTGATGAAGTTACCGAGCGACTTACCCATCTTCTGGCCATTGATGGTAATCATGTTGTTGTGCACCCAGTAGCGTGCTGAGTCCTTGCCGAGGGCCGCTGTAGACTGCGCAATCTCGCACTCGTGGTGTGGGAACATGAGGTCCATACCACCACCGTGGATATCGAACTGCTCACCAAGATACTTGGTGCTCATTGCCGAGCACTCCATATGCCAACCTGGGAAGCCATCGCTCCATGGTGAGGGCCAACGCATGATGTGCTCAGGTGAGGCCTTCTTCCATAGCGCAAAGTCGTATGAGTGGCGCTTATCCGACTGACCGTCGAGCTCACGGGTGTTGGTCACGATATCGTCGAGGTTACGACCCGAGAGACGACCATAGCGGTAGTCGCGGTTGTAGCTCTCCACGTCGAAGTAGATAGAGCCGTTAGACTCATAGGCGTAGCCAGCATCGAGGATGCGCTTAACCATCTCTATCTGCTCGATGATATGGCCTGAGGCGTGTGGCTCGGTAGATGGCGACTTAACGCCGAGCTCACGCATAGCGTCGTGGTAGCGCTCGGTGGAGTAGTGTGCAATCTCCATAGGCTCGAGCTGCTCGAGGCGTGCCTTCTTAGCGATCTTATCCTCACCATCATCTGCATCCTGCTCCAAGTGACCTACGTCAGTGATATTACGCACGTAGCGCACCTTGTAGCCAAGGGCCTCAAAATAGCGGAACATAAGGTCGAAGGTCACCGCAGGACGTGCGTGACCCAAGTGTGGATCGCCATACACGGTGGGACCACAAACATACATACCCACATGCTCGGGGTTGATAGGCTCAAACTCCTCCTTGCGGCGAGTGAGCGTATTGTACAAGACAACTTTTGACATAGTGTTTATATAATTTTAATTCGTTATTTACTGATATAGCTGCTCCAATAGAGCATAGATAGTTGGATGAGTTAAGTATTTGTTCATCATATCGACATACTTAGCATCACCCTCGCTATTGCCATCACTGCGTCTACTTGGCACCAAAGAGTAGAGACTAACCGCTGCATCTGTAAGCAACATGTTTACATTCTTGTCGGTAGTGGCGTTATCTACGGCACTCATAGCTATACGGAAGAATCTATCGGCAAGCGCATCGAACTGCACAGGCACAAAACCAAGCGTACCATCATCCACAGGGTTTGCCACCCAGTCGAAGCTACCAGCCTCCGAGAGAGAGATGCTCAACACATCAGCAATCTCGTGCATATAGGTATTAACCGTTAAAGCATCCTCTATGCTATATGCGCCGCCCTCCATACGCTGCAACGCCTCAGCCATAGCGTCGTAACACTCGGCCATATACTTCATAGCACTATTATCGCCCATCTTCAGATATTCATCGGCAAGCATATACTCCTCGTCGCTACGCTGCAACGATTCCACGATATCGTCGACAGATACGCCCTCGGAATTGGCCATAGATATGAGTTGCTGCGCATACTCAGAGTAGTCATAGAAGTACTGGAAATCATCCTTGCGCTCAACATCTACCCTAACACCAAGACGCGACGCCGCAGAATCGACAAAGCTCTTGAGGTGGTCGGTAGCACGTCTCCATGACTCCATACCCTTAGCGTAGATGGCAACAATATCCTGCACCTCCTTCGACAACGCCTGCTCGGCATAGTCATCACTCTTAGAGGTGTTACTACTTTCGGCGAAGACAATATTCTTCACAATGCTTCTACCTTCTTTATTCATGATACCAGACTCCTTCATAAGCGTGTAAACAGACTCCTCGTATGCCAGGTTATGCTTCTCCTTTATTAGGTTACCACCCCTATCGAAGAGGTAGCTATAGAGGCTTGACACACGTTTCATCAACGCCTTGTGCTCTTCATTGTCCATGTGATTGTAGAAGTAGTCGTTTTCTGCAGACACCCTCTCATCAGCCCTCTTGACCTCCTCCTCGATATTGCCAGGTAGCTGCTTGATGAGTAGACGCACATACTTGTCGATAATGTTTTCGACTCCGGTACTCTTTACTACGATATCTAACGAGCCAACGCTGTATGCAGACCTCAAGCCATCACATATATCCTCGAAATAGTATGACATGCGATTGAATATATCTGCGTTAAGACCCTTATCACCCACAAGGATGTTATAGTAGTGAGCCATCCACTCGGCTCTATTTCTCATGTAACATATATTGAGATTATCGCCCTTGGCAAATATCTTATCCGCAATATCAGACATCTTATATTTAGCCAAAACACGACCCAGGGTGTAGTAGCTCTCGACGTATGGCATTACATAGTAATAGTCATATCCCAACTTATCGGGAGGCAGCACCGTAAGTCCTCTATCAAGAAGGGTCTCGGCCTTAGCAAAATCGGTCATAGCCTCGTTCACTTTAGCCTCATACTCAACCTCGGTGAGCGATGCATCATCCTTAGCATTATAGAGTCTCTCTGCACCACGATCTATGAAGCCATTCGCCACACGTGAGAAGTTCTCGCGCATGTTCGACGTGTTGATATTAAAACGAACAAAGTAGTCGGCTAACACATTCTCATCTGCGAGGTTACCGAAGCGCAACGCCTGATGCAAATCACCTGGCTTACACTCATCCATGAAGATTGGGTATAGCTTGTCGATATCCATGCATCCTATTGTGCCAGAGCTCCCGCCATAAGGGGTATATATTGGCACGAAGGTGTAGCACAAGCCGTCGAAGCGAGCATAGTCGAGAATGCCGACGTTATTCTTCATGAGATTGAGCTGCGTAAAGCATATTGGTCGACTCCAGTCGCTATTTGCTATAAGGTCGTAAATCATCATGGTCGAACGAGATATAGAACTACCATCCGTAGGGATCCTAATCTTAACCTCATCAACAATCTTATCAGCAAATATCTCCTCAACGATACCAGCCTTGAGAACAGCCTCCTTATCGACAGGCACGGTGTACTCTTGAGCATATACCATGTAGTCGATAGGCTCTCCCGACGAGGGGCTATCCACCTTTGCTGGGAGTGTTCCAATAGGAGTAAAGCCCTCAGGTAGCTCACCACCCATCTTAACAATGCGATGTCTCGAGCCATCCCCATTTACCAACAACCACATAGGATCATCCGAAACATAGTGGGCAATAGCATCAGCCAGAGGCAACGATGATGGAGCATATGGCGAAACCAGCTCCCATATTCTGATCTCATTTTCGTAGTACTCTTCGTAATCATCCCAGAAATCATTATTTCTTTCGATCGCACCACATAGATCCATCAATCGACGCTCCTTACTTGTTGGGTTCTTATAATCTATATTCTGCCCCTCTTTCAAAGTTTTTAGTGCGTCAGCCAACGTCATCCTCACGCTACTATTTTTGCACTCAAAGAGATATGTCTTAGCCAATAATTCATTGCTCCTACGACTACACTCTTCGTACTCATGTCTAAGGTCCTCATCGAGGATATAATCGATTGGGGTTGGCAGGTAGACATAGGGATCCGACAGGGTATACTTCTCCTGAGGTATTGTAAATGGCACTCCATCTGCGGCGTTAGAAGCCAACTTCATCTGGTCGATATACCACTCTGCATCGAGGTACGAGAGATTCATAACCTTGACATCGGGGCGTACACCCTCCACCTCCTGACAATACCACAATGGGAAGGTATCGTTATCGCCAAAGTTGATGATGATGGCATTCTTGGGGGCTGTCGTTAGGTAGTTCCAGCCAATGTCACGCACATAGTATCTATCAGAGCGATCGTGATCATCCCAGTTCTCTGAGGCCAAAACAAGAGGCACCGAGGCTGAGAAGATAACAGCCACAGCCGCCGCAATGGCACTTGCTCGACTGCGAAGATTATCCTTAGCACCAACTATAAACGAGGCTATACTCTCGAACAACTCACCTATACCAAGCACACCGAGACCTATCCAGATGCTAAAGGCATAGAAGGCTCCGGCATATACATAGTCTCGCTCGCGAGGCTCGTTGGGAGCGGTGTTGAAGTAGACAACAAGGGCAACGCCCATCATCACGAACATAAGCATCACCACCAACCAGTTGCGCCAATCGCGTACAAGATGGTAGGCAAGACCCATCAATCCGAGCAACAGAGGTAGGAAGAAGTAGGTGTTGCGAGCAGGGTTACTCCTCATATCCATTGGCAGCTTATCCTGTGGGCCACAGACATACTCATCAATGAAATCGATACCCGAGAGCCAGCCACCATGTACGTAGAGACCACCACTAACGGCACTCTTCTCTAACTGCACATCATCCTGGCGACCCACAAAGTTCCACATGAAGTAGCGCCAGAACATATCACCCATCTGGTAGCTCATAAAGAAGCGCAGATCCTCACCTCGTGTAGGCTCCACCCAGCCTTCAGGCTGATTGCCACCTCGTTTTTCATCTACATCATTATCAATTTTGCCATCACCATTGATGTCGTATCTAACGATATTAGGGTTTGCTTGATCCAAGTATGCCTTATATGCAGCGCTACGGTCACTGCCTTGATACCACATACGGGGGAAGTAGTGATATGCCTCATCTGGATATATTGGGGCTCGCTCAGTAATACGCTCCTGATACTCCTTAGTCGCAGGATTATACCACATTGTGGTCTTCACCTCACAATCACCCGTAGCATCATAGATATCGACATAGTAGTTACCATTAGCATCCTTAGCCAGAGAGCCACCACCCGACTTCTGCTCAACCATAGGGAGCCAGTGTGCATCGTAGTATACACCCTTCAAGAGGGGACGTGCACCATACTGATCGCGATTGAGAACGCTGAGCAACATATGCGGATTCGACGGATCGTTGGAGTTCATCGGAGGGTTGGCATTGGCACGTATGGTCATCATGGCATACGACGAGAAGCCGACAAGTATCACCGTAACGCACAACAACGAAACATTCAGGATACGCTTACCATGCTTATGCGTAGTGAATATCAGAGCTCCGAGTGCTGCAAACACTAGGAATACATAGATAACCATACCCACATTAGGGGCCATGCCAAAGCTATTGACCATCAAGGTGTCGAAATGAGCACCCAACGCCACAGTGTAGGGTATGATAACACCATTTATAGCACCAAGGATAAGCATCGACACAAACAAGGCTGCGATGATCATCAAAGCATAGAGCCACCATGGTTTCTCAGGGTTATACTTATAGCGACGGAAGAAGAATATCATCACCAACGCTGGGATAGTCAGAAGATTAAGGATATGAACACCTATTGACAGACCCATAAGGTAGGCAATAAGTATTATCCAGCGCAACGACGTGGGGCTATCGGCATTCTCCTCCCACTTGAACATCAGCCACACCACCAAGGCTGTGAACATCGACGACATAGCGTAGACCTCACCCTCGACAGCCGAGAACCAGAAGGTATCGGTATAGGCGTAGGACAACGCACCAATAACACCCGAGCCCAACACAAGTATTCGACTATTGAGCGACGCAGGCACACCACCAGGGGTCACTATGCGACGTGCAAGATGGGTGATGGTCCAGAACATGAAGAGTATGGTGAAGCCACTCACCAGCGAGTTCATGCCATTGATCATCATCGCCACATCCTCGGGCGAAGAGGCAAAGAGCGAGGCGATGCGCGCCAACATCATGTAGAGGGGTGCTCCGGGAGGGTGACCTACCTCAAGTTTGTACGATGTAGCAATATACTCACTACAATCCCAAAGGCTTGTTGTGGGCTCCATGGTCAACCAATAAGAGATGGTGGCGATGGCAAAAACTACCCATCCCACCATATTATCCCAGAACCTAAATGAGCTGGTGTTTATCGGGCCAAATGAGCGACTATTTAAAAAATCGAACTTCTGCATAGCAAAATTACTAATAATAACTCGCAAATATAATAATATTTGCCCTATTAAACAAACTATTCTTGGCAATAATTTATTGCGTCGAGCCAAACACCCCACTTTTGGCCTAAATTCAAACTTTGTCGGCGCCAATACATAGATACCATTTAGCACAATATTAGTCAATATATCGCCAAACGCACAACATTAAAATCAGGGCATTCAGCCATAGCTCCCAACAAATACCCTCCACACCACCCCGACTTTGCACAGTGTTTGCATACCGACATCGAATTGTGCTCCGATGCATAGCACAAACTGGCACCAATGCTCATAGACATACACTATATAAAACCATACATTTTTACACAAACAACTTATTTTAAACTTCTACATTTATGAGAGTTAAGACATTTGCTTTAGCGGCATTGGTGCTCGGTCTAGCATCGTGCCAACGAGAGCCCGAGGGGCTCGATGTTAACCTCGGCACCGAGGTCGACACCTCCATCACCGTAGCCATCCCCGGGAACAACACTCGTGCGGGCGGAGCAGATAGCGCCGAGGGCATATTTGCCAACGGTCTGCTTACCGACTCAGGCAGCGATTTGACCATGCGCTACATTCTTCAGGTCTACTACATGGGCGAACCATCAGAGGAGCGCCAGGTGGTCTACAGCGACAACTCGAGCGTAACATTCGACATCCGTCTAATCCCCAACCGTGACTACACATTCGTAGTTTGGGCCGATGTGGTAACCGAGCAGGGCAAGGTGAATGGTCAATACTCATCAGCCGATGACCTTCACTACAACACTTCCGACCTCGCAGCCATCACCCTCAACAACACATGGGTGGCCATGGACGAGACACGCGATGCCTTCACCGCAACAAAAGAGGTTGCTGGATATAACGGACAGACAAGCTTAAATATTGAGCTTACACGCCCCTTTGGCAAGCTACGCGTGAAGACAACAGACCTTAAGGAGCTAACCGACATTGGTGTTACCCCACAGTATGCAACCGTATCATACACCACACCATACCGCCCAGGCTTCAACGCCGTAGAGGGCAAGGCTTTCGCTGCAGGCACAAGCAAGAAGGAGCACACCATCTTTGCCATAGCCCCCTACACTAACGAGGCTAACGACGAGCACAACCTCACCCTATTCACCGACTACCTCTTTGCCGAGGAGGGCGATGCTGTGAGCTTCACTCTCGACGTATACGAGGATGAGCAGATGCAGAGACTCATCAAGTCAAACAACTTCAACACCGATATTGCTATCAACCGCAACCATCTGACCACCATCTTTGGTAACATCCTCACAGATGGCAACAACATCACGGTAGTGGTTAAGAACGATGGTGCGTTTGACAATAGCGACAACATTGAGATTGTAGAGGTTAGCAACGCCAACAGCCTTCAGCAGGCAGTGAACACATCAACCGAGAACACAACCATCGTCCTCGGTGGCGACATCGACCTTCTATCCATCACAACACTCTCGACACGTGTCGCCGCACCAGCAATCGTCGTACCCGAGAACATCACCACCACCATTGACCTCAACGGCTTCTCGCTCACTGCCGACGAGAATACCTATGCTATCAACAACCTCGGCAAGCTCATCATCAAGGATAGCAAGGGTAATGGCTCAATCAACGCACGAGGCATCTACAACGGCTATGGCAACGGTAGCAACAACATCGCAACAGCGACAATCGCCATTGAGAGTGGCAACATCAACGCCCTTGGCACTGATGGCGGTGCTGCAATATACAACTATGGCATTGCCAACATCAACGGCGGTAGCTTCACCTCGAATGGTGGCTATGGCCTAAACAACCAGGCTGGTGGCGTTATGAGCATCTCGGGTGGTGCAATTCGAGGTGGCGTCTACAACTTAGGCTCACTCTATATCGATGGCGAGGATACCTCAATCTTCCAGCACCTCTCTGGCAAGCACGCCATCTACAACTACGCAGCAACAACAACCATCGACAACGGCTTGTTCGACAGCGAGTCGGGCAACGAGCTTATCATGGCCGATGGCGAGAATAGCGTTGTGATAATCAATGGTGGTTCGTTCGACAAGACAGCAAAATCGTGGCTCTTTGCCGCTGCCACAAACAAGAATATCATCTTCAACATCTATGGCGGCACATTCCGTGGCTATGTAAACCTTCCAGAGATGACCGTAGATACCTTCCGTCCATATGGCGATCCAATCCTTGTGTATGGTGGCTCGTTCAACTTCGACCCTACAAACTTCTTGGCCGAGGGTTACAAAGCAATCAACACCAACGACACATGGAGCGTTGAGCTTAATAAGATTACCGAGGGCGTTGCCCAGGGCGACAACAACACCTACCTCGTATACAATGTCAACGGCTTGATGTGGGTAGCCGAGCAGATCAATAGTGGCGAGGCTGTTACAAGCGTTAAGCTTAGCGCCGATATCGACCTTGCCAACACTCCATGGACACCTCTTGGCACAGCGGACATCCCCTTCAGTGGCACATTCAATGGTAATGGTCATAAGGTTTCAAATCTCACCATCGCTAATTACGACTACGCAGCATTTATCGCCTACGCCGCTGCGGGCGCAACAGTTCAGGACCTTACACTCGAGAACGTAGAGATCAGCGCAGCGAAGTATGCAGCGGGCGTAGTCTGCACAGGCGACACAGGCGTGACACTTGAGGATATCGCAATCTCGGGAACAATAAGCGCAACAAACTATGCTGGTGGCATCTGCCACAATATGGATAGCGTGACAATACTACGCTGCGTGAACAATGCTACGGTGAGCGCACAGCGTGCTGCCGGCATCGCATCATGGGCTTCGACAAACGCAAACATCCAGGATGTTGAGAACAATGGCGACATCACAGGTAGCATAGGAGCAAGTGGTATTGCACACGGCTTTGCAGGCACAATGAATGGTGCTGTGAACCATGGCACCATCACCGCCACAGGCTCGGAGCCAGCAGCAGGTATTGCAGGCGTTCAGAAGGGTGTATCGACATATAGCTACTGCACCAACTATGGCGATATCACATCTACTGCCGACAACCCTAACTCATCGGCAGCTGGCATACTTGGTCACACACCAGGCTCAAAGGCGACGTTCACCTACTGCGCTAACTTTGGCGACATCACCGCCGAGCAGAGCTACGCAGCAGGCATAGCATATAGCCTCTATGGTCAGATTGATGCCAAATACTGCTACAACAAGGGCGCAATCTTTGGTGCCGATGCTGCTGGCGCTATCGCCCCAAAGGCTCAGTATGGCACAGCCGACAAGGCTAGCTACTGCTTGAACGATGGCGCTATCACCTCATCGGGCACCACATACCAGGCCGCAAACAACAGTACATCTTGCTACTACTATAACAATGGCGAGTTGCTCAACGTTGGCAACAATGCAGTCGTTAGCACAGATGATGCTCTTGCCTCACTCAATGGTGGCTCGGACGCCAACTTCTTCGAGGTTGAGAATGGCGTAATCACCGTTCTATAACCATATTTATCACAATCAAAAAGCAGCACTCCTCAAAGGGTGCTGCTTTTTCACATTAGACTATATACTCTGCGTCCCAATATTACGCCGTGCATTCTCTCTAAGACGCTCAAGTCCAGCACGCATCATCGCCGTGCGACCCGCAATGAGCTCAAACTCCTTGTCGGTCATCGCATCAAGTCGCTCAGCGGTGAGGGTGTCGGGATCGACGATAGGGTCGAACATAGGATTAGTGTGCAGCGGAGCGTGACAATTGAAGGGGCATACCGACTGACAGGCGTCGCAACCAAATATCCAACCATGAAGAGGCGTGGCATCTTCCCCATCACTACGCTCTATAGTGCGACACGATATACATTTACGAGTATCCACAGTGCGGTTATCGCGAATAGCGCCATTGGGGCAAGCATCAACACAGGCACGGCAAGTGCCACAACCAACACCCGACATAGGCTCATCGTACTCATCAACAACATCATCAATAACAAGCTCACCGAGATGCATCATCGAGCCATACTTCGGGTTCACGAGCAGTGAGTTGCGTCCTATCCACCCAAGGCCAGCTCGCTGGGCATACGACTTCTCGGCTAAAGGTGCCGAATCGGTGAATGTTCGAAAACGTAGCGTGGGCACCAGGCATTGTAGTTGCTCGGCTAATTGCTTGAGCATAGCCTTGATGGTGACATGATAGTCCGCAGCAAGGGCGTAGGATGCAATCTTACTTTGACACACACTATCGTAACCTCTACCATATGGCGAGAGGTACGAAACAGCACAAATAATAAGACTCTGCGAACCTGCGACCAAACGACCAACATTGAAGCGTTTTTCCACATTACGCTCCATATACCCAAGGGTCGACTGGCAACCATCTAACAGCCACTCATCAAATATGTTACGCTCGTCATCGAGAGCTATCGATGGAACTACACCAACAAGATCGAAGCCAACATTACGAGCGGCATTTATTATAAATTTTCGGGATATCATTGAGAAAATTTTAGGACAAAAATAACAATTTTAAATAAATTATTGGTAACTTGCACCGACATTTATACACAAACAACGTAGAAAACTCTTTAAGTATGACATTTAAGACTCTTTATGAGGTAGTGAAGCATAGTGTCGAGAAGTTCTCGTCACGCATAGCCTTCACAATGATAGATACCGAAGATGTCTCGTACAAAGAGGTTGGTGAGCGTATTGAGGATGTACAGGAGAAGTTGCTCAACGCTGGCGTGGGTGCTGGCGACAAGGTAGCGATCCTAAGTAGCAGCATGCCCAACTGGGGTGTATCATACTTCGCCGTGACAACCGCAGGCATGATAGCTGTGCCCATACTTCCCGACTTCACAAGTGAGGAGCTCGATCTTATAATAGAGCACTCCGAGGCTAAGGCAATTCTTGTATCCGACAAGCTATTCACAAAACTCTCGAAGAAGACCACCGAGCGTATGAACATCATCATACGCACCAAAAATCTCAGCATCATTTCGCAGAGCGTGACAGAACGCGCCGAGAAGCGCATACCCGAGCCTGACGACATCGCCGTGATTATCTACACCTCAGGAACAACATCCAAGCCTAAGGGTGTGATGCTCACGCACTACAACCTCGCCATGCAGCTCACCGTAGTCCCCTCACTCTTCGACTACAACGAGGATGACGAGCTTCTCTCTATCTTGCCTTTGGCACACACCTATGAGTGTACTCTTGGTATGATATTCCCCTTCGCGCGCGGCGCGCGCATCCACTATATGGATCGTCCACCTACCGCCTCGGCCCTCATGCCAGCACTCGCCAAGGTACGCCCAACGGTCATCCCTTCGGTGCCACTCATCATGGAGAAGATCTACCGTGGCAAGGTGCGCCCAACATTCGAGAAGAACGCCCTACTGCGCAAGCTCTACAGCTGGCGCTGGTCGCAGAAGATACTTCACCGCGTAGCGGGCAAGCAGCTCAAGAAGCTCTTTGGTGGCCGCATACGCCTCTTCGCCATTGGCGGTGCTAAGTTCGACTCGGAGGCCGAGCAGTTCCTCAAGGATGCTAAGTTCAACTATGGCATAGGCTATGGTCTTACCGAGACTGCCCCACTATTGGCAGGTGCCGTGGGCAACATGGTGCGTGTAGGCTCAACAGGTCCTGCGCTCAAGGGTATTGAGATACGCCTCGACAACGTAAACCCCGAGACAGGCCAGGGCGAGATTGTGGCTAAGACCCCATGCTGTATGGTTGGCTACTACAAGAATGAGCAGGCTACAAAGGAGGCCTTCACCGAGGATGGCTGGTTCCGCACTGGCGACCTTGGAGCTATCGACAAGGATGGCTGGATATATATCAAGGGTCGCTTGAAGAATATGATCGTAGGTCCTTCGGGCGAGAATATCTACCCCGAGGATATCGAGGAGGTACTCAACAGCTATCGCTTTGTTGCTGAGTCGGTGGTTACAGAGGAGGATGGCAAGCTCATCGCCCTTGTGCACTTCGACACTACAGCCTTGGAGGAGGCATACGACGAGTTCAAGCATAAGATGGCTGTGAGCAAGGAGCAGGCAGCACGCAAGATGGAGGAGATCAAGCGTGACGTGATGAACTACGTAAACTCAAAGGTCAACCGCTTCTCGAAGATTACGAAGGTTGTGGACAACGAGGGCGAGTTCGAGAAGACTCCTACCAAGAAGATTCGCCGCTTTATCTACAATCGCAAGAGCAGCGACGAGCAGACAAAGAAGTAGGCTATAAAGCCTTATATTAAACAGAGGGTTATCCTGTGGGGATAGCCCTCTGTTCTCTTTTTATACAAACCTCGATCCTACTCAATATAGACCTTCGCAACAACACAGTTACCCTGTTGCTTCCATACGAACAAAGGGACCGCCGCAGTGGCAGTCCCTTAGTGCTAACTCGAGCATACTACACAAGGTAGCAGCCCTACAAGATAACTACTTCTTTGACTTTGGAGCCAAGATCATATTCATCTTCTTACCATCGAGCTTAGGCATAAGCTCTACACGAGCAAACTCCTCCAAGTCGTTGGCAAAGCGCAAAAGCAAGATCTCGCCCTGCTCCTTGAAGACGATAGAACGACCTCTAAAGAATACGTAAGCCTTAACCTTAGCACCCTCCTTCAAGAAGTTCTCGGCGTGCTTAAGCTTGAAGTTGTAGTCGTGGTCGTCGGTCTGTGGACCAAAACGAATCTCCTTGATAACAACCTTAACCTGCTTAGCCTTAATCTCCTTAGCCTTCTTCTTCTGCTGGTAGAGGAACTTCTGGTAGTCGGCAATACGGCATACTGGAGGATCGGCCTTTGGCGAAATCTCGATAAGGTCGAGCTCCATCTCGTCAGCCAAACGTATAGCCTCCTTGATAGGCAACACAAGGTTAGGCTCAACATTCTCGCCTACGACACGCACTACGGGTGCCGTAATCTCGTCGTTGATACGATTGGGGTTCTCCTGCTGCGGACGACGACCATTCTGGTTACGCTGGTCGCGCTGCTGCTGTGGATTGTTGTTCTGGTTATTCCCCTGCACCTGTGGGCGCGGGCGGAATGGAAATTGTCCTGCCAAATTAGTTAATTGTTAGTTATACTTAATAAAATCTTTACTTCACCTTATTTGCCTCAATCTCCTGGGCAACAAGATCCTTCATGAAGGTGATGAACTCCGCAATGGTCATCTGACCCTTGTCGCCATCGCCCTGTGCACGTACAGATACCTTGTTCTCCTCGGCCTCCTTCTCGCCCACGATGAGCAAGTATGGGATACGCTTGAGCTCGTTATCACGAATCTTACGACCGATCTTCTCGTTACGATCATCAACCTGAGCACGTACGTCGCCAAGGTTAAGCTGGCGTGCTACCTCATGAGCGTAGTCGTTATACTTCTCCGAGATTGGCAATACCACAACCTGGTCAGGTGTGAGCCACAATGGGAACTTACCGCCTGTGTGCTCCAACAATACAGCCACGAAACGCTCCATAGAGCCGAATGGGGCACGGTGGATCATGATAGGACGGTGGAGCTTATCGTCTGAGCCCTTATAGGTAAGGTCGAAACGCTCTGGGAGGTTGTAGTCCACCTGGATAGTACCAAGCTGCCAGCTACGACCCAAGGCATCCTTAACCATGAAGTCGAGCTTAGGACCATAGAACGCAGCCTCGCCAAGCTCAACAGTGGTGTTGAGACCCTTCTCCTTACATGCCTGGATGATAGCACCCTCAGCCTTTGCCCAGTTCTCATCCGAGCCAATATACTTCTCAGTATTGTTAGGATCACGCAACGAGATCTGTGCAGTATAGTTATCGAACTTCAATGTACGGAAGATGTACAATACGATATCGATAACCTTCTCGAACTCCTCCAACAACTGGTCGGGGCGCACGAAGAGGTGAGCATCATCCTGAGTAAATGAGCGCACACGTGTCAAGCCGTGCAACTCACCAGACTGCTCGTAGCGGTATACGGTACCGAACTCTGCCAAGCGAACAGGGAGATCCTTGTATGAGCGAGGCTTAGAGCGGTAGATCTCGCAGTGGTGAGGGCAGTTCATAGGCTTCAAAAGATACTCCTCACCCTCGAATGGAGTGTGGATAGGCTGGAACGAGTCCTTACCATACTTTGCATAGTGGCCCGAAGTAACGTAGAGGTCCTTGTTACCGATGTGAGGAGTGATAACCTGCTGGTAGCCATACTCCTTCTGAATCTGGCGCAAGAAACGCTCCAAGCGGTCGCGCAACTCAGCACCCTTAGGCAACCACATAGGAAGACCCTGGCCTACGCGCTGTGAGAACATGAACAACTCGAGGTCCTTACCGAGCTTACGGTGGTCGCGCTTCTTAGCCTCCTCCAAGAGTGCGAGGTGCTCGTCGAGCATCGACTTCTTAGGGAACGATACGCCGTAGATACGAGTAAGCATCTTGTTCTTCTCGTTACCACGCCAGTAGGCACCAGCGATAGATGTAAGCTTAATAGCCTTGATATAACCTGTGTTAGGGATATGTGGACCACGACATAGATCGGTGAAAGCACCGTTGGTGTAGAATGAGATGGTACCATCCTGAAGGTCGGTGATAAGCTCAACCTTATACTGGTCGCCCTTCTCGGTGAAGGTCTTGAGAGCGTCAGCCTTAGAGACCTCTGTGCGAACAAGAGCCTCCTTGTTGCGTGATAGCTCCACCATCTTGGCCTCGATCTTCTCGAGGTCAGCCTCTGTAATAGCTACAGGCGAGTCTACGTCGTAGTAGAAACCGTTGTCGATAGCAGGACCGATACCAAACTTAATGCCTGGATAGAGCGCCTCAAGAGCCTCGGCGAGGAGGTGTGATGAGGTGTGCCAGAAGGCGTGCTTACCCTCTGCATCGTCCCACTTGAAGAATTTGATTGTGCAGTCACAATCTATTGGGCGCATCATATCTACAGTTGCGCCGTTTACCTCGGCTGCAAGTGAGTCAGCAGCTAAACGAGGGCTGATGCTCTCTGCCACCTGAAAGGCAGTTATCCCTTTGGCGAACTCTCTTACCGAGCCATCGGGAAAGGTTACTTTAACCATGATAATAATAGTTTTTAATTGTTTATGTTTTGAGTGCCTTCGTAGCTCCACAATAACGAGACGGATTACTACTCAGTTGCACTCCTTGTTTGTCTTACTACTCCTCTTGATTCCTATGTGCTAAGCCCTGCGCATAATAGACTATTCTATATATGCACAAAGAGGCTACAAGAATACAAAGTAGAGTCCTTAACATATCTCCATCTTCAAACATTCTTAGGCCGAACACCACCGTAAAGGCAAGTGTCAAGGCAAACAACACGATGAAGATGACTCTTACAATATTTTGCCACATACGTCGCACTATTAGTCGTTCTGCTCTGCATCTGGCAAATCCTTGATAGATACATCCCTACCCTTCTCGCGCTCGAAGTGCTGCAATGGGTTAGCATTCCACTCACTCCACTCCTTACGACGACGCACAATGTCGATAGCATCGTAGATGGCGTTACGCATAGACTGCTCATCAGCAATACCCTTACCCGCAATGTCGTACGCCACACCATGGTCGGGCGATGTGCGCACCTTAGAGAGCGAGGCTGTGAAGTTCACACCGTTGGGTGTAAGGGTCTTGAATGGAGCAAGGCCCTGATCGTGGTACATTGCCACTATAGCATCGTACTCCTTGAAGCGGCCCGATGCGAAGAAACCATCAGCGGCAAAGGGTCCAAAGGCGAGAATACCCGACTCGTAGGCCTCAACAATAGCGGGCTTGATAATCTCCTGCTCCTCGCTACCAAGAAGGCCACCATCACCAGCATGGGGATTGAGGGCCAACACTGCAATCCTAGGACGCACGATACCGAAGTCCTCACGCATAGAGCTATTCATCTGCGAGATACGCTTCACGATAAGCTCCTTAGAGAGGTGGTCGGCAACCTGCGACACAGGCACATGGATAGTCACAAGACCCACACGCATAAGCTCCGAGGTCATAATCATAAGGGGCTCACCATCGAGCTCCTTAGCCAAGAACTCGGTGTGTCCCGTATACGAAAACTCCTCGCACTGAATCATCTCCTTGTCGATAGGTGCTGTCACCAACGCTGCGATATGACCTCGCTTAAGGTCCTCGATAGCGCTACGCAAGGCGGCAGCAGCAGCCTCGCCACCAGCCTTCGATGACTTACCCGGGGTGATGCTCAACTCCTTAGCGCCCGACTCAACAAGGTTTACACGACCCTGCTGCGCACGCTCGGCACTCTCGACAACACTCAGGCGCACAGGCTCATACTCCTGAGCTGTAAGCACCTTCTGATAGTGAGCCGCAGCCACTGACGAGCCATACACCACAGGGGTGAAGAGCTCCAAGATGCGGTTGTCGGCAAATATTTTGAGGATAATCTCCCAGCCTACACCGTTGGTGTCGCCCTGGGTTATACCTATCTTTAGTCTATTGTTCATTGTAATATCTTGCTAATAAAGTACAAATATACAAATTGTTGGCTAATATCCAAGCGCTCACCGAGAAAAAATGATTAACACGTTATAAATGGCGCTCTATTCTGCAATGCAGATATGTTGCAGACATCACGAGCTATGCAGATATTTTGGGCAGGACAGGAGGTTGAAAAGACAAAAGAATTTAGGGAGATTAGGGAGTTCATCGCACACCTCCCTAATCTCCCTAAACCTATTTGTAGTCAGAGCCCAGCTATCTATCCTCTACGGCGGAATTCGGCAAGGACGATACCTGTAGCCATAGCCACGTTAAGTGACTCGGAAGTTGGTGTATCTATTGGATAGGGAGGGATGAAGAGCCTATCACTAACCGCTGCTCGACAATCATCGCTCAAGCCGCGCCCCTCGTTACCCATGACAATAACGCCATTCGAAGTGAGCTGTTTGGAATATATATTCTCGCCATCGAGAAGCGTACCATAGATAGGCATACCACTATTATTCAAGCGGTTAAGAAGCGATGCAAGGTTATCGACATAGTGCACCCTAACGCGCAATATGGCGCCCATTGTTGCTTGAACAACCTTAGGATTATAGCAGTCGGCGCACTCCATAGAGCAGAGCACATCCTTAACGCCAAACCAGTCGGCAAGGCGTATGATAGTACCCATATTACCGGGGTTCTGAACACCATCGAGAGCCAACACAAGGCCATCTTTAAGAGCCCTCTCGTCCAGCTTATAGCGTGGCTGCTCCACCACAGCAAGCGTGGTATTAGCGCTCTTAAGTTGCGATATGCGCTCCATCACACTACGCTCAACAATCGTAGCACCACGAAGCTCTGAGTCCTTATGCGTAGTATAGAGGCTACGGATATTTAATCCCGACGCGATAATCTCCTCAACGAGCTTATCACCCTCGGCAATAAACAACCCCTCACTATCACGCACACGCTTATCGGCAAGCGAGCGCACAAATTGAATTTCAGCCTTTGTCATCGTTGCTCTTCTATTGTGAAACATGCACCCTCGGTGGCAATATCCGTATTTGAGAATATCTCTCTACACTCCTCGGCCATAGGCTCGTACACACCCTTATAGCGTGACGAGAAGTGACCAATAATAAGCCGTCCAGCCTCAGCCTTCAAGGCCACCTTGGCAGCGTCGTGCGTGGTGGAATGACCTCGACCTTTGGCATTTACAGCATCCCTCATAGAGTAGGTAGTCTCGTGATACAACAAGTCGACACCCTTGACAAGCGATGCCGCCTTTGCCGAATATGCCGTATCCGAGAGATAGGCGTAGGAGCGAGCCTTATACGGCAGATAGGTTAGCTCCTCATTCTTAATTAGCGTGCCATCCTCCAAGGTGATATCCTCACCCTGCTTAGCCAGAACAATCTGCGCTATGGACAGCCCATATTTCGTGATTTTGAACTTGTCGACATTGAGTGCCTTGGGCTTCTCCCTAAAGAGGAAACCCGCCGTAGGCACACGATGGCGCAAGGGCACGGACCACACCTCTATGGTGTTATTCTCCATTATCAGGCTATGCTCCGTAGTGCGCACCTCATGCCACTTAACCTCATAGGGAAGGTCGCTCCAGAAGTATTTGCGATGATACTCCAATATCTCACCCATGGGCGCGGGGGCGTATATATCCAAAGGGGTACGCTTGCCCTCAAGGCCGAGGGTAGATATCAACGGGAAGAGACCAAAGCAGTGGTCGCCATGTAGGTGCGAAATAAATACAGCCCTAAGGCGTAGCGGATTGATGCCACGCCTTACGAGCTGCCTTTGTACACCCTCACCAGCATCTATGAGATAGTATTGTTCATTGATATTTACTACCTGCGAGGTGTGGTGAGCGTAGGTTGTAGGTTTAGCCGATGAGTTGCCAAGTATGGTAACACTAAAGGCCATGGACTACTGTGCAAGCAACCAACGCTCGCAGTCGAGAGCTGCGATACAGCCAGAACCCGCAGCGGTGATAGCCTGACGGTAGTGTGGATCCTTAACATCACCAGCAGCGAATACACCCTCAACAGATGTCTTAGATGTACCTGGAACAACCTTGATATAACCCTGCTCGTCGAGCTCAAGCTGACCCTTGAGGACCTCAACATTTGGATGGTGACCAATAGCGAGGAAGAAGCCCATGATATCGAGAGTGCGCTCCTCACCTGAGTTGCTAACAACAGTTACACCTGTTACGCCCTCGTCGTCGCCAAGGACCTCCTTAGTGTTGTGCTCGAACAATACCTCGATGTTTGGAGTGTTGAACACACGCTCCTGCATAGCCTTAGAGGCACGCAAGTAGTTCTTACGAACGATGAGGTATACCTTCTTACAGATAGATGCAAGGTATGTAGCCTCCTCACAAGCGGTGTCACCACCACCCACAACAGCTACATCCTGCTTACGATAGAAGAAACCGTCGCAAGTAGCGCAAGCGCTAACACCCATACCACGATACTTAGCCTCAGACTCCAAACCGAGATACTTAGCCGAAGCACCTGTACATACGATAACAGCCTCTGCCTCAATCTCATGCTCGTGATCTACCACAGCCTTGAAAGGACGCTTCGAGAGGTCGATATCGGTGATGATACCACGACGTACGTCAGCACCAAAACGCAATGCCTGCTTACGCAAATCCTCCATCATAGCAGTACCAGTGATACCCTGTGGGTAGCCTGGGAAGTTCTCAATCTCAGTAGTTGTGGTAAGCTGACCGCCTGGCTCGATACCCTCGTAGAGCACAGGTGAGAGGTTAGCACGTGATGTGTAGATAGCTGAAGTGAAACCTGCAGGGCCACTACCAATGATCAATACCTTTACCTTTTCCATAGTTGTCTAAAGTTTTAAGTTTGTTGTTAATACTATATTGTTTGTAAATTTTGTCTCTTCAACACACCCCAACGCTCTCTATCGCGTAGCGAAGAAGTCGGCCTCACGCTCCGACTCATCACGAAAGTCGTAGCCATAGCCTATCATCATCGAGGTGCCCGTATCACGCTGACGGTCGGCATCCGTAGACTCACGCATACGACTGATGATGTTGTTCGATGCCGCAATGCACTCCTCGACATCCCTCTCCGTAGGGGTCTTGCCCATGATATGCGCAAGGATGTTATAGGCATACCCCGCAGCCATATCCTTATACTCCACCGCCACCCTATCGAGCATCATCTTAAGATCCTCGAGCGTGGCGCTCGCATCCTCAGCCACAGCCAGCACCCTCTCGAGCACTGCAGCGGGCATATACTGACCAGCAATATCTACCCACTCGCCTAAGCTCTCAGCCAAGGCCGAGGAGTAATCACCACCCTTGAGCATCACGCCGAGTGATGCGGCTATGGCGCTGTTATATAGCTTGATACCTCGCTGTATCACCGTCGCCTTGATTATCGTACGATTGTAGGTGAACTGCTTGGCTTCGGGATCCTCCTCCCAGAATCGGGTGAGTATATCTACACCTCGGAGCATCTTACCCGTAAGGAAGGGGTTGAACTCGTCGAAGTGTATATTATCACGCTTGATCTTTCGCTTATCACGCGCCTGCCACTTCTCGGTATCACGCACCGTACCGTAGCTCGTGAGTGCTATGGCGGGGATAAGCGTAGAGAGTCCATCCTCCTCGATGAGGTAGGAGAAGGGCATATCCTGTGTATCGTGGTGGCGTGAGTGACGACCAAGAATCACGGTATACGGCCCCTCGATAGCTGGCGACATAACATAGGCGTTACTACCAAACTTTGAGCCTCGCTGGTGCACCGACTGATGCACCGCACCACTCTTAAAGAGGTGGTTCGACTGGTTTGTGCCGCTACCAGCATTAAAGAAGGAGAAGATACCAGCGATAAGTAGTGACGACTTATGGTGCGACACGGTGAAGGGTCCTGCGAATATCGCTGCAGCCTCGCCATTCTCGCAGTGGCAGTTAGCAAAGAAGAGCGAGTCCACGGCCATAAAGCCATTGGCAAGCACCGAGCACTCGCCCACAAAGCATCGCTCGATGCAAGCACCGCTATCCACCACAGCATGGCTATCGAGGATAAAATCCTTTGCTCGCACATCGACACCTATCTTCGAGCCACCCACAATAGTACCATTCTCCAGATGAGAGGCACCCTCGATGGTGGTACTGCTGCCGATGTTAACCTCTCGGATAAACTTAACACCAAGGATGGTCACATCATCGCCAATGCGCGCCATATTGCAACTCTTCGTCTCCACCTCTCGAAGCACCTTAGCCCTAAGACTCTCGATGCAGCGAGGGCGGTTACGCATCATTGTCATTATGTAGGCTATCTGCGCCGTAAGCTCCGTATATATCGGAATGCTTCTTCCGCCATTCTCGTTGACGGCCGACACCATAACGCCATTGCCAAAAGTCGACGTATGACGACACTCCATACGAAGTACCGAGTCGATATGGCAGTTGCTACCAATAATATAGTTGCCGATGGTAGAGGATGTTATGGTGGTGTTAGAGCCGATTATCACCGCTCCAACAAAACGCACATTACGAAGCTGCTCGACACGAAAATCCTCGGCAACACTTACCACCGACCAATCATCAGCCAAGCATCCTCGCTGCTGCAGAGCCTCCTGCTCCGCTATGGTTAACGCTCTACTCATACGTTCGTCACTATCCATTAATCCTTACGAGTGTAGACCACACGCTTGGTCTCGAAAAACTCATCATCGAACATTGTCGATATGTCGTACAAATCCCACTTACGGCGTGTTGCTGCAAGCTCCTCGGCAAGCTCTCCGCCCTTAAGGTAGAGAATGCCATTGGGGAGCGTACCCGCCTGACCCTTACGCAATAGCTGCCATGCCCAAGGCATAAATCTTGCCATCTCCGTAACGGCACGCGACACCACATAATCGAACTTCTCGCCAAGCTGCTCGGCACGACAATTCACAGCTCTAAGGTTCTTGATACCAGCACCCTCGACAACACCCTCGACAACACGAATCTTCTTGGCTATAGAGTCCACAGCGACGAACTCCACCTCTGGAAACATGATAGAGAGAGGCACCGAGGGGAAGCCGCCACCACAGCCTATATCCACAACACGTGCTCCAGCCTCGAATTTGCACACCTTGGCAATGGCCAACGAGTGCAAGATATGGCGAGTGTAGAGGTGCTCCATATCCTTGCGCGATATCACATTGATGCGACTATTCCAGTCGTTATATAGCGCCTCAAGCATTGCGTACTGCTCACGCTGATGCTCCGTGATGTCGGGGAAATATCGTGTTATAAGTTCGCTCTTCATAGTCACTACTCTTTATCAAGAATCATCTTACATACAGCCGCCTTAGCTCGGCGTATCTGCGTCTTTACGGTATTTATAGGTTTGCCCAACTTATCGGCGATCTCCTCATAGGAGTACTCCTCGAGGAAGCGCATCTCGATTATCTTGCGATAATCCTCCGTGAGCTCGTTCAACGAGGCCTCGAAGTGAGCCTTGCGCTGATTTATTATGACACTCTCCTCGGGGGTAGGTGTCGTAGCCGCAGGGGCACGAAACTTCTCGTCAATGGATATATCGTCGGCACGCCTACGCAGATGGTCCACCAAGGTGTTGCGGGCTATGGTATATACCCACTGACCAAAGGTGTAGTTTGCCGAATAGTTATCCAGGTGCAAGTAGACCTTGATGAAGGTCTCCTGCAGAAGATCACTAGCCGTATCCTTGCTTCCGAGGCGCTGCTCGAAGAGGCGTAGCAAGGCATCACGATAGCGTGTGAAGAGGTACTCAAAGGCGTGCTGATCACCCTTCGAGGCAAGCTCCACAAGCTGTGTATCGCTGGCAATGATATACTCCTCTATTTCCATACTTTAGCCTTTCCGTCGTGGTGCTTAAGCGATATGATATACTCAATCGCAGGACCCGCAATATCAAACATCCAATAGTGGAGAGCAACACCCTTTTCACCCATCTTTTGCGCTGTGCGGCGTGTTGACCACACCACCACCAAGTAGCGCAGCAGAACAAGCAACGCAGCTCCCACCTTCACCTCTAATGGCATCACCACAATGGCGACAAGGGCACATAGGAAGAAGAGCATACGTGTCATCTGCTCGTGACGAGGGGCACCCAACTGCAAGGGGCTATAATAGCGCATGGTGATGCTATCGTAGCGCATACCCTCAAGCCACTCATGCCACGACGAGTCACGATGCTCGCCAACAACCGAGCGTGGCGACATGACCGCAGCAGCACGACCACCACACGTCATCAGCAACTGAAGGTACAGGTCGTTTTCACCGCTATCGAGATTAAGATGGTTGAAACCACGAGTGGTCTCATAGAGCTCTCGGGTGAAGCCAAAGTTACAGCGTGGCGCATAGTAGGGTCTACCCATTATGGTTGTTGCAGCGGCATTTCGCTGACGGTGAAACTCGGTCATGCGCATGAGATAGCTCTTAACACCACCTGTCTCAAACATGGGCAACATAGAGCCCACGACCACCGTTCCTCGTTCGAAGCCCTTGGCCATGAGCGACACCCACGCCTCCGACATAGGACAAGCGCCCGTAGTGGTAAAGAGCAGATTGTCGTACTGCGCCGACTTAATGCCAATATTAAGGGCCTGCTTGGTTGTTATGTACAAGCGATCGTTGCCACCCAACTTGGTCAAGCGCATATTGGAGTACTCATCCTTAACACGCTGAAGCTCTGCATAGTAATCAATATCGCCTCCCACATAGACCACAACCACCTCGTAGTAGTCGTACTCCTGGGCAAGAAGCACACGTAGCTCGTCGGTAAGGAACTGCTCGTTCTCGCCACGCACCACCACAATCACCGATATTGGAGGGTTTGCCTCACGTGTCACCCTACGGCGCAGCAGCCTAAAGCGTGATATACGATCGTAGCGTATAGCGTAGTAGTAGAACTGCACGATAAAGAGTATCAACACAACCGCTATAAGCGCCGCTCCGTACCACGAGTAATGGGTCAATATATTCTCAAAAAACTGCATCGTTGTCAATAGATATATAATCGCACAAAGATATGTAAAAAAAGTGAAAATCGAAAAACCATTGACATAAAAGTTTTACTTTTCACACTCCCATCGCAGCCATACAAAATTATTGCGTAGCAAGCATTGCCCTTTGTGAATTTTTCACTATCTTTGTGCGATATATATACATTATGAAGTTCACATTGCAACATACTGCGCCAGATAGCAAGGCGCGCGCGGGAGTCTTGGAGACAGACCACGGCCCTGTACAGACCCCAATTTTCATGCCCGTAGGCACAGCTGCCGCCATGAAGGGTATCTTTCATCGTGACGTAGACCAGGAGGCTAAGGCTCAGATTATCTTGGCCAACACCTACCACCTCTATCTCCGTCCTGGTATGGAGATCATCGAACGTGCAGGAGGTGTACACCAGTTCTCGTCATGGAAGAAGCCTATGCTCACCGACAGCGGCGGTTTTCAGGTATTCTCGTTGGCGGCATGCCGCAAGCTCAAGGAGGAGGGCTGCCACTTCCAGTCGCATATCGACGGCTCGCGCCACCTCTTCACCCCCGAGAGTGTCATAGACACAGAGCGCACCATAGGTGCCGACATCATGATGGCCTTCGACGAGTGCCCCCCAGGCGATGCCACCTACGACTACGCCTCTAAGTCACTCGCCCTAACCGAGCGCTGGTTGGATAGATGCTTCAACCGCTACCACCAGACAGCACCTAAGTGGGGCCACTATCAGGCTCTATTCCCCATTGTTCAGGGCGCCGGCTACGCCGACTTAAGAGAGCGTGCCGCACGCAACGTGTTACAGTATAATGCTGATGGCTATGCCATAGGAGGTCTTGCCGTAGGCGAGCCTACCGATGTAATGTACTCTATGATTGAGGTGTGTAACGAGGTGCTACCTACCGATAAGCCACGCTACCTCATGGGTGTAGGCACACCTATCAACATCCTTGAGGCTATCGACCGAGGTGTCGACATGTTCGACTGTGTGATGCCCACACGTAATGGTCGCAACGGCCAGTTGTTCACCTCCGAGGGTGTCATCAACATCCGCAATAAGAAGTGGGAGATGGACTTCTCGCCAATAGACCCCAACGGCGTAACCTTCGTTGACAAGCAGTACACAAAGGCATACCTCCACCACTTGGTGGTATGCGGCGAGATGCTTGCAGCACAGATTGCCTCACTACACAACACAGCCTTCTACCTATGGCTCGTAGGCGAGGCACGCCGACATATTATCGAGGGAGATTTCAAGACATGGAAGCAGGTGATGGTAGAGAAACTATCACGCCGACTATAACCCACAAGATGGGAATTTAATAGATAATGAGACGCAGACTTATACCAGACTTTCCAGGATATAGAACCTTGGACCGCTATATCCTTGGCAAGTTCATGAGGACATACATATTTGGTCTTTTGGCGATGATCATCATCATCGTCATCTTCGACTACTCCGAGAAGGTCGATGATTTCATGGAGAAGGGGGCACCTGTAGAGGGTATCATCTACGACTACTACTTCAACTTCGTACCCTACGTCGCAAATCAGTTCTCGTCGCTTTTTGCCTTCATTGCGGTGATATTTATAACCTCAAAGATGGCCTCGCAGACCGAGATTGTGGCTATGCTATCGGGTGGAGTTAGCTTCAGGCGCCTCATGTGGCCATATATGCTAGGCTCAACATTCATCGCCGTTGCGAGCTTCATACTCAGCATGTGGATAATACCCGTATCACAAAACCATAGTAACGAGTTCTTAGCCAAATACATGAAGAAGGATCCTCGTGTGCGCTACGACCCCGTTGTTGTGCGCGAGGTTGGTGACGATGAGTTCATCATCATTCAAGGCTACACCCCCAATAGCGAAACCACCCCAGGTGTCTACCTCGAGAGATACGTGGATAAGGAGTTGGTATCAAAGATCGAAGCCAAGAACGTTAAATTCAACAAGAGCACGGGCTTTTGGGCTGCCGACCGTAGCAAGATAACAAACCTCATAGGAGAGAATGAGTACCACACGGAGAAGAAGCCCTTCAACGTGCAGCTGGACATCGACGAGCGAGAGTTAGGACAGGTAAAAAAGGTGGTTAAGACAATGACCATCGACGAGCTTAACGACTTCAGAGCTGACCAGGTGCGCAAGGGTTCACGCAACGTGTCAATTATTGATGTTGAGCGACATAGCCGTGTGTCGTACCCCATATCCACCTTCATCCTCACCATCATAGGCGTGGCGCTATCATCACGCAAGATGCGTGGCGGTATGGGTATGCACATTGGATTGGGCATCTTGCTATGCTTCAGCTATATCATGGTGGGTAGAGTATCTGAGCAGGTTGCCATAAGTGGCTCTATTGACCCATGGATAGGAGTATGGCTACCAAACATTATATTTGCCGTTATCGCAGTAGTATTATATTTCAAAGCACCTAAGTAACGATGCGAACTATACATGAAATTTCCGATGCCGTTCGTCGTGGCGAACGCATCACCACCGATGACGCCATAACACTATGGCGAGAAGCACCGCTGTGGCTTCTGGGTGAGCTGGCCGTAGAGCGCAAGCGCAAGGCGAGTGGAGAGATGGTCTACTACAACCGTAACATACACATCGAGCCATCGAACATCTGTCTGTTTAACTGCGAGTTCTGTTCGTTCCGTCGTCGCGAGGGTGATGCCGACGCATGGTTCATGACCGTAGACGAAGTGGTGGCACGCGCCGAGGAGATGCAGGATAGCGACATCACAGAGATACATATCGTTGGAGGTGTACACCCCAGCCACACTCTGGATAGCTACTGCGAGATGATACGCCGTGTCAAGGAGGTGTTGCCCCATGTAGCCGTCAAGGCCTACACCGCCGTGGAGCTCTTCTACATGATTCGCAAGGCCGACGTGACCGTCGTGGAGGGCTTGCGTCGCCTCACCGAGGCGGGCATGGATAGCATCCCTGGTGGTGGTGCCGAGATCTTTGATGAGGAGTTGCGCAAGCGTATATGTCCCGATAAGTGTAGCTCGGATGAGTGGTTGGCAGTACATCGTGCCGCTCACCACATGGGCATACACACCAACTGCACAATGCTCTATGGACATATCGAGAGTATCGAGCAGCGTGTTGACCACCTCAACCGTTTGCGTGAGTTGCAGGACTATGCCCCAGGCTTCGACGCCTTCATACCTTTGAAGTACCGCAGCCGCAACAACCGCATGTCCGAGATTGGCGAGTGCTCCGTGGAGGATGACTTGCGCACTATTGCCATGAGTAGAATATTCCTCGATAACATCACACACATCAAGGCCTACTGGGTGGCATACGGCAAGGCCGTGACAGAGATGGCTCTCGCCTTTGGTGCCGATGATATCGACGGCACGATAGACGATAGCACCAAGATATACTCCATGGCTGGTGGCGACGAGCGACCTACGATGAGCGTTGCGGAGCTCGAGGCCCTGGTGCATGATGCAGGATTTACCCCCGTAGAGCGAGACACGCTATACAACATCGTAGAGCGTGACGAGAGCGGAGCGATAAAGGGTATAAGCAAGGCTGCAGCTGTTGTAGGTGCTGCGGGTGCTGTTGTTGGCAGCGTGGCAGAGGTTGCCGCAAACCTAGCCACAGGGGTTGCCACTGAGGCTGCGGAGACCGTTGCTGAGGCTACTGTAGAGGCTACGGAGCAGACCGTCAACACCATTGCCTCGACACCTAATGAGGAGGCCACCGGCAACCAGGTAGAGGCTATCGCCACCGCAGATGTTACGGAGGATAGCGAGAGAGGTAATTCAGCAGATGATAACTCGGCCGAGGAGAGTGTTACAAACGAGGCCGAAGAAGATAATAATGAGATGGCAAAGAAGAAGAAAAACAGATTTATAGATGGTCTTAAGAGATTTTGGCAGGGCACGAAGCGAGCATACAAACGCTTCCCAATACTCTTCCACCTTCTCTTCATCACCATCTTCCTGCTCCTATGCGTTGTAATGCTTCACTTCGGCTTGATGTGGGGCACACGCCATGGCGATGAAATTGTACTGCCCGACTTTACGGGCATGACCATCGATGAGGCACGTGTGGTTGCGCAGAAGTGTGAGTTGGAGCTTGTCATCAGAGAGGTTGTTGAGAACGAGGATCTCGCACCAGGATATATCACCGACCAGGATCCATCGCTGGATGATATGCGCACAGTTAAGGTTAAGCCCGGTCGCCGCATATACCTCACCATAGTATCCGAGGAGAGAGAGGCTGTGGCTGTGCCATATGTGGCTCGCCAGGGTCTCAGCCAAGCACTACAGCAGGTCTATGCCAATGGTTTCATCATCGACAGTCTCGTATATGAGCTGACAGATAACTTTGAAAATCAGGTATTGAAGCAGAGGGTAAATAGCCGCGAGATAACAGATAGCACGGAGGTGACCCTGCCTCGTGGCTCAGGCATATCATTGGTTGTAACCTACACCGAGGATAACAACTCAGTGGTAGTACCTTCGGTTGTTGGTCTATCGCTGAACGAGGCACGACGCAAATTGTGGGCAATGGGTCTCAATGTGGGTGAGATAAACTACGACAGAGTCACAAACAAGCGAGATAGACGTCAGTCACGCATATGCATTCAGGATGTGGGTGCTGAGCGCAGAGTGCCCTATGGTAAGTTTGTTTCGCTATACCTGAGCGACGACACGGAGCTTATCGACAGCATGATTGTTCAGACTGCAAACGATGCCAAGATTAACAGAAAGTGGAGTGAAGCAGAGCAGGTGTTCTTGCGTGCCAAGGCTGACATCGAGGCCGACATCGAGCGTCTGAGGATTGAAGAGGAGGAGGCGTCAAGAGATGAGCAGACATTTAATTCCGACAATAGCATTGTGGACATACTCAGAAACAGTGTGGATGACCTCGGCATCTCATTGCCAACTGTCGACTATAGCGACGAAGATGACTTTTTTAACTTCTAAAACTACTACATGACAACAGATAATATGGCCTTTAGGCGTGATGAAGAGCCTATTGACGATATAGAGATCCAGGGCATGGATAGCACCGACGAGGGCGACGAGATGTATGAGCATTTTGCCGTCACTGTGGACAAGGGACAGTCGATGATGCGTCTCGATAAGTTCCTCACCGCACGCCTTGAGAACACCTCGCGTAACCGCATACAGACGGCTGCCGACGGTGGTAACATTCTTGTTAATGGCAAACCCCAGAAGTCGAGCTACAAGGTAAAGCCACTCGACCAGATATCTATCGTCATGCCCTATCCTCGCCATAAGGAGGAGATAGTGCCAGAGAATATACCCCTCGACATTGTCTATGAGGATGATGACGTTATCGTGGTTAACAAGGCTGCTGGCATGGTTGTGCACCCAGGCGTGGGCAACCATAGTGGCACTCTTGTGCACGCCCTATCCTACCACCTGCAACACCTCGACATGTTCTCCGAGGGCAATGCTCGTGCAGGCCTTGTGCACCGCATAGATAAGGATACCTCGGGACTTTTGGTTATCGCCAAAACCGAGCATGCACACACCTCGCTTGCCAAGCAGTTCTTCGACCATACGATATATCGTCGCTACGTAGCACTCGTCTGGGGTAACATCGCCGAGGATGAGGGTACAATCATCGGAAATATCGGCCGCAGCCCCAAGGATAGATTGCAGATGTATGTCTTTGCTGACGGCTCGGATGGCAAGCATGCCGTGACACACTTCAAGGTGTTGCGCCGCTATGGCTACGTGACACTTGTAGAGTGTCGCTTGGAGACAGGTCGTACTCACCAGATACGTGTTCACATGTCATGGCAGGGACACCCCTTGTTCAACGATGAGCGATACGGTGGCGACCGCATACTCAAGGGCACAACCTTCATGAAGTATAAGCAGTTTATCGAGAACTGCTTTAAGCTCATACCTCGCCAGTCGCTCCACGCACGCGCCTTGGGCTTCAACCACCCCACAACGGGCAAGTACGTTCAGTTCGAGTCGGAGCTTCCAGACGATCTGAAGGCGGTACTTCAGAAGTGGGAGACCTACACCGATTCTGTGGGGCTCGACTTAGATGAGATTTAAGACACCTATAATAATAGAATAGAGCATGTTTCTACCAACAACAATGAAAGAGGTCGAGGCTCGTGGCTGGGACGAGCTTGATATCATCATCTTCTCGGGTGATGCCTATATCGACCACCCCGCCTTCGGACCCGCTGTCATAGGCCGCATCCTTGAGGCTGAAGGCTATCGTGTGGCCATAGTGCCACAGCCAAACTGGCGCGACGACCTTCGCGACTTCACCAAGTTGGGTAAGCCACGCCTATTCTTCGCCGTAACAGCAGGAGCCATGGACTCTATGGTGAACCACTACACGGCCAACCTACGTCTGCGCTCCAACGACGCCTACACCCCTGGTGGCAAGGCTGGCTTCCGCCCCGACCGCACGGTAGACACCTACACCAAGATACTCAAAAAACTATTCCCCCACACGCCTGTTGTTGTGGGAGGCATAGAGGCATCGCTACGCCGTCTCACACACTACGACTACTGGAGCGATAAGATACAGCGCCCCATACTCGCCACATCGGGCGCCGATGTACTAATCTACGGCATGGGCGACAAGGTCATCCGCGAGGTGGCCAAGGCTATGCGCAACGGCTTCAACATGAAGCTTGTGAGGGGTCTGCGTCAGGTGGGCTTCATGGCCGACAAGGAGTATGTCGAAAGACTATACAACGGCAAGACCATAGTGCTCAACTCGTTTGAAGAGTGCGTAAACGACAAACGCAAATTTGGCGAGAACTTCTGCAAGACCGAGCAACTGGGCAACCTCATGCAGTGTGACACCACCATTGTTGAGCAGGTCGATGATAGATATGTTGTCATCACCCCACCACACGAGACCATGACAACCGAGGAGCTCGACCACTCGTTCGACCTACCCTACGAGCGCGCACCACACCCACGCTATAAGGGTCGTGGCGACATCCCCGCATGGGAGATGATCAAGCACTCGATAAACATACACCGAGGCTGCTTTGGAGGCTGCTCCTTCTGTGCCATCTCGGCACATCAGGGTAAGTTCGTGAACTCTCGCTCGGAGCGCTCCATACTCAACGAGGTGCGCAACCTTGTGCAGATGCCCGACTTCAAGGGCACGATATCGGATATTGGAGCACCCTCGGCAAATATGTACCGCATGCGTGGCACCAACGAGGAGCTATGCAAAAAGTGTAAGCGACCATCGTGCCTACACCCCAAGCTATGCCCCAACATGAACAACGACCATAAGCCTCTCTTGGAGCTATACCGCAAGATACGCGAGGTTAAGGGCGTAAAGCGAGCGTTCATCGGCAGTGGCATACGCTACGACCTCTTCGACGACTCGGAGTACTTCGAGACAGTTGTTAAGTACCACACCTCGGGACGATTGAAGGTAGCACCCGAGCACACCGAGGACCACGTGCTTAAGGCTATGCGCAAGCCCCCGTTCGAGATGTTCGAGCGCTTCACATCGCGCTTCAAGCAGATATGTCGTCGCGAGGGCCTCAACTACCAGATTATACCATACTTCATATCGTCGCACCCCGGCTGCGAGGAGCGAGATATGCAGGCGCTATCGAACAAGGTGCTCGGCAAGATGCACTTCACACTCGAGCAGGTGCAGGACCTAACACCTACGCCTATGACCCTCTCGTCGGTGATGTTCTACATGGGTGTTGACCCATATACGGGCAAGGAGATGTTCGTGGCACGCACACAGGATGAGAAACGCAGGCAGAAGAGCTACTTCTTTGACCAGGGTGGCGCGCCAACACAGCGCACACCGAGCAAGAGCGACACACGCACACAACGACCCACAAAGGGAACATATAAGGGAGGAGCAAAGAGCAGCGCAAGGCCACACGCCAAGGGCGATTTCAAGGCTCGACCAAAGAGATAGGATCATACAATTAGGGGTAGCACGACAACATGCTACCCCTAACTATTAATATTGGTCTATGCCTAGAAGAGGCACTGCTCTCTACGCACCTCATCAACCATACGGAAGATGTCGCTCCAGGCCTCCTCACCAAAGGTAGTTCCGACAACCTCGATAACCTTACCTGCGGTGATAGCACCTATAGTGCCACACTGGCGTAGCGAGAGGCCCTCGCACAAGCCCGACATAAAGCCTGCGGCGTAGAAGTCACCCGCACCCGTAGTATCTACACGCTTGGCTGCAGCCATAATACCCACATGGACAACCTCGCTGCCACGCTTAATAAGTGCTCCCTTCATACCTATCTTAACGACAGCAAGGTCACACATCTGACTGATGGCATTAAGGGCGTTCAAAGGCTCCATCTCACCCGTAAATGCACGAGCCTCATCCTCGTTGGCAAAGAGGATATCAACATATTTAGCCACGATATCGCGCAAGAAGTCAAGATTCTCCTCCACGACATTGAACGACGCAAGGTCGATAGCCACCCTCAAGCCTCGCTCCTTAGCCTTGACGATAGTCGAACGTATAAGGTCGTGATCCTGAACAAGGTATCCCTCGATATAGAGGCAGTCGTAGCCATCAAACATCGAGTTATTCACATCCTCAGAATGAAGCGTTGCGGCAGCACCAAGATGCGTTACCATGGTGCGCTCACCATCTGGCGACACCAACGACACACACTTACCCGAACGCTCCTCTGAGCGAAGCATAAAGGGCTTAACACCGATATTACGCAACGCCTGCTCGTAGAACTCGCCAGTGTTATCCTCACCCACCTTGCCAATAAATGCCACATCGCAGCCAAGGCGAGCCATGCAACGGATGGTATTTCCGGCCGAGCCTCCCAATGAAAGGGAGTAGGGGCTGCCTGCCACCGACTTGGATATAGCCAACTGAAGGTCGCTATCAACAAGGTTCATAGAGCCCTTAGCGAGGTTATACTCGCCAAGCACATTATCGTTTGATAGGTTAACAAGCATATCTGTCAATGCGTTACCTATACCTATTACACGCTTAATCATGGGTTTGTAGTCTCTTATTATCTCTATTTTAGGGCTATATAGATAGTATCTTGACCATCTCCACACCCTCATGGTCGACGGTGCGAATATGTTGTGTAGCCTTGGTGAAGGGGACATATACCAGCTCACCATTCTTGATGCCTATCATAATATTGCGCTGACCCTCCTCCAAGGCCTCGATAGCCTGGACACCCATACGCGAGGCGAGGATTCTATCAGCTGCCGAGGGCGAGCCACCACGCTGCAGATGACCAAGGATGGTCACACGAGCATCGTACTCTGGAAACTCCTCCTTAATGCGCTGAGCGAGTCCCATAGCGCCACCCGTATTGGGATTTTCGGCAACGAGGACGATAGCCGAATTTTTACTCTTGCGGAAGCCTCGCTTAACAAGGTCGGCAAGTTGGTCGAGTTCGGTCTCCATCTCTGGGATGATGGCCACCTCGGCACCCGAGGCGATAGCACTATTTAGTGCCAGGTCGCCAGCCATGTGTCCCATGACCTCGACGAAGAAGAGGCGCTCGTGGCTTGTTGCCGTATCGCGAATCTTATCCACAGCCTCGATGATGGTGTTAAGCGCCGTATCGTAGCCTATGGTCATATCCGTACCACCAAGGTCGTTATCTATGGTTCCTGGCAGGCCGACAATCGGAACGTCGTACTCCTCGGCAAATATGCGGGCACCTGTCAACGAGCCATCGCCACCGATGACCACAAGGGCATCAATACCAGCCTTGCGCATATTCTCTGCTGCTTGCCTACGTCCTTCAACCGTCGCGAACTCCTTGCAGCGCGCCGTCTTGAGAATGGTACCACCCTGCTGTATGATGTTACTTACCGACTTAGAGCTAAAGGGCTCCATATCGTTATACACCAAGCCGTAGTAGCCTCGCTTGATGCCCACGACACTCAACCCCTTATATATGGCTGCACGTGTCACAGCACGTATTGCGGCATTCATGCCAGGAGCATCGCCACCAGAAGTGAGGATGCCAATAGTCTTAATCTCTGCCATTGTAAAACTTTTATAACACCCAGTGGGCAACATCTATGCCGCACTACTTCTCGGGGTTGTTGAGCTGGAGACCACCCATATTCGAGAAGAATGGGTCGAATCCTATCTCACCAACATAGTGCATCTTGAGAACTTCGAGTGTCGCTGTACGCATATCTACATATATGTCATACATACCATCCTTATGCTCAATAGTCATAGAGCCATCCAAAAGCGGAGACTCGTGACCACGCACCTTAGCTATGCAATATTCCTCATCGAAGCACCAGCCAGTACCCTCAGTATCGCCCAAGGTATATGTTCCCTCGGGAATGACATAGTTAACAACACTCTCATTGCCCGCCTTGAAGTCGAGCGTAAGGACAACATCCGATGTTATGAGGTAGAGCAAAAAGTTGTTATACGCAGGCATATAGGCACCCTGAACCCTATCCCAAACAACAGGATAGCGACCCTCAGGCATCACCCACAACTGTGAAGCCTCCTCAGCATAGATGAAGAATATGTCATACTTGACACCAGCCTCAACAGCGACCTTAATATCGTAGCCCTCGCCACTATTCTCAACAAGGTTGATAGCCTCCTCCAAAGCAAAAGTCTCGTCAGAAGCCACGCCCAAAACCGCCTCACCATCGTTGCAACGGACAACAAAGGTCATGTCATCGACAAACTTAACGCCCTTAACCGCCAGATACTTACCATCCGCCACAAATGGGATATCCACACGGTTGTTACCCTCAAAAGAGCCAAACAACGACCAACGCTTATCACCTGGCTTCAACGGCTCCTCAGCATCTGCAGGATTTCCACCCTCAGTCATTATGTAGTAGTGCTTCAAATCGGTGCTAAGATATATGTCGTAGACACCAGCCTTAGCAACAGAGATATTGCTACCCCACGACATAGCTTCATAAACGAAGTTAGGCTCAGAGGTTCGTCCATTGCCGCCGATGCTCTTCTCATTGCCATTAAGGATAAAGTTGAAGTTATCCTCTGCGGTGAGCTCAAAGCCCTTGACTACAAAGAAGTCACCATCCGCCGTCATAGCTGTAGCTTCGCTCTTAACCCAGTCGTTCATTGTGCCGTTGATAGCCCAGCCCTCAACATACTCAGGATCCTCCTTAGGCTCGTCGTTACCACCATTCGCAGCTGCCTGCTTAACGAGCACCTCAATAGATAGATCCTTGATTGATGCCTTGATAGTAGCCTCACGACTCTGGTCGGTATCGTTGGCAGCTACCTCGAAGTTTATTGCCGACGCGAGTACATCAACCTCTTGAGCGACGCTAATCCAGTCGGCCTCACACTCTATGGTAAGAACTCTTCCTGTTGTAGGCTCAGAGTTGCCATTGGTATTGAGGCTATTACCATCGTAGTCGAAGGTTATAGCGCCCTTACCACCCTCGGCATCGAACTCCATAACCTCATCTGAGGTTAGCTCAAGGGTAGCACCCTTAGGCTTCTCTACATCGGAGATAGGCTCCTTCTCGCCACAAGCAACGAGAGGAAGCAACATTAGAAAGTAGAATAACTTTTTCATTTTTATATGTTTTAGTTTCATTTGTTAATCAATAATTTCATCGCCTTAATCCCCACCATAGCACCATCTAATACCATCTACGGGGTAAGTTCTTCGACAAAAACAACCTAACAAAGGTAGGTAATAGCTATTAAAAAATCAAAGAATTGAGAATTTTTTTATCCTCAATTCATACAACAACCACTCCTCATAGGGTGACAACAATAACAAAGGCACGCCACGATAAGCGGCTAAAACTCTAAACTATACTGAGTTGACGGGTAAATATTTATAACCCTAGCCCCGTTTCTACGAGCTTGGCGCACGGTATATCCCGTGCCACTATTTGTGCCATTCCACCACGCCACAACAACCTCGGCGTTCGCCACAAGCCTGTCGTTGCGCATCATGAACGACGACTGCTCGTACTCCTCCGTGGCATAGTTCACACTATCGCATTGCCTTAAAATAGCGTCATAGCGCAGGCGGTCAACAAGCGAGAAACGACTTGCGAAATCTGGGAAGGGAATGTATGCCTCAAGGGTTATGTCGCTATGTCTGCTCATAAGTTGCATAACAGACTCGGCAGCAGCCATATCGAAACCCTCTGCCATACCTATGCGGAAGCAGCGAGCACCCTCGTCGTATAGCTGCTCGACAACACTTCGGAGCTGATTGTCGCTCTGATGACAATAGCTACGGTGTCCCGTAAATGCAACTGTTAAACAATGCTCCATACAACACTACGCACTGAGGTGTTCAACCAAAATCTTTATGCCTATACCGATGAGTATGACACCTCCCGCAATGCCAGCGTTAGCACCAAGGCGCGAGCCGAAGAGCATACCAAGATAGACACCTGCGCCCGATATGAGAAACGTAACCACACCAATCACGAGAGCCGACACCCATATATTAACATCGAGGAAGGCCATAGATACACCCACAGCCATAGCATCGATGCTTGTGGCAATAGCCATAAGGAGCATCGCCCTAAGGCCAAAGTCTGCATCGTGCGCTTCATCCTCGCCCTTGATGGTCTCACGAATCATATTCAGACCGATAAGCATCAACAGGCCAAAGGCTATCCAGTGGTCGACAGCAATAACGTAGCTGGCAAAACTACGACCTACGAAGTAGCCAATGATAGGCATAAGAGCCTGGAAGCCACCGAACCACACACCTGCGCACAAGGCATGACGAGGGCGCACTCTCTTCAAGGTCATGCCCTTGCCCACGGATACAGCAAAGGCATCCATAGCCAGGCCCAACGAGATAAGAAGTAGCTCTACAACACCCATTACACGACTATCTATTATAGTCATCCAAAGCTGGTGTAGCAGCGCCACTCTCATCGAAGAGCTTACCCCACTGAGGTGATGTCGCCTCCCAGATGAATGTACCACGACCGAGATTATCGGGGATAGAGCGTACTATGCGCTCTATATCGAGGTAGAAGTCACGATACTCCACAACGATGATAGGCTTGCAATACCTCTTAACCAACATATTAAGGTTGGCCTCGAGCTCCTCGAGCGTGCCGTGCCACTCGGGATAATAGGACTGGCCAATAAGGTCGTAATCGACACCATATTTAGCCATAGCATCGAAGAAACGCTCCGACTCCTCAGCCTGACCACCAAGCGCTACGTGAATCATAATCTCTGCATCGGGGGCGCACTCACGGGCTGCACGAACACCCTCCTTCAAAAGGCCACAGAGACCACTAAACGAATGTCGCACAGAGCCATATGGCCACAACATGCCGTTGCTCACCTCGTTACCAATCTGAATCATATCGGGGGTTGTACCCTGCTTGGCAAGTGCCTCGAGAACGCTCTTCGTGTGGTTATAGACCTCGGCACACACCTCGTCATACGAGTATGTCTGCCATGCCTGAGGCATAATCTGCTTCTGTGGGTCGGCCCAGTTGTCCGAGTAGTGGAAGTCCAAGAGCAGATACATACCCGCATCCTTGACACGCTTTGCCATAGCAAGGGTGTGCTCAAGGTCGCAGTAGCCGTCGCGCTGCGAGTAGCCCAACTCCGACTTAGGATTTACAAAGAGGCGCAAACGTATATAGTTGAAGCCATTATCACGCAATATCTCAATGGCATCACCCTCGACACCACCATCGCTAAAGCGCACACCGTGGTCCTCCTGCGACTGTAGCCACGAAATATCGGCACCCACAGCGTAGGGCTTCTCAATAGTCACCTGTGCTTGCACTGCTGCTAACGCAAACATAGCAGCAAGCATCATCAATACTCTCTTCATATCTATCAATCTTTATAGGTTTGCAAATCTCTTAAGTGTAGCAATCTCCTCGGCCCAACGACTCTCATCGGGGGTCTCAAGGATGATTGGTATATTGTCGAAGCGTGGGTCTGAGGCGATATACTCGAAGCAGGTCCACCCTATCTCGCCATCGCCAAGGGGTGAATGGCGGTCGATGCGGCTACCCAAGGGGCGCATAGCATCGTTGAGGTGTATGCCTCGAAGATAGTTAAAGCCTATGACACGGTCGAACTCGGCAAAGGTGGCGTCGCACGCCTCACGAGTGCGGAGGTCATAGCCAGCAGCAAAGGTGTGGCAGGTGTCGAGACATACGCCCACACGGCTCTTATCCTCAACACGGTCTATTATATATGCCAGATGCTCAAACTTATAACCAAGATTAGAGCCCTGACCTGCGGTATTCTCCAACACGGCGGTGACACCCGAGGTGCGCTCCAGAGCCATGTTTATAGACTCGGCGATACGCTCCAACGACCCCTCCTCGCTGATGCGCTTGAGGTGGCTACCAGGATGGAAGTTCAACCTATCGAGATGCAATCTCTCGCAGCGGTGCATCTCCTCGAAGAAGGACTCGCGCGACTTATCAAGACCCTCCTGGTCTGGATGGCCAAGGTTAATGAGATAGCTATCGTGGGGCAAGATCTGCATAGCGCCATACCCCGCCTCGGCACATGCCTCTATAAAGATGGCCGCCTGCTTATCACTCAAGGGTGGTGCTATCCACTGACGCTGATTCTTGGTGAATAGCGCGAATGCTGTAGCCCCTATATCTGTTGCGTTACGCACGGCGTTCTCAACTCCGCCCGATGCACTAACGTGTGCTCCAAAATATTTCATAATCAGAAGTTATTGTTATTGTGCAAAGATATGTATTTTTTCGCAAATTTTTTTTATCTTTGTGGTGGAATAAATTAAAATCAAAGATATATGAGAAAATTTTTTACTATTCTAACCCTTACCTCCCTGCTATTTACTGCAGGTGCATCGGCACAGGTATCTGTCGATGATGTCTCTACAAAATCTCAGCACAACGGCTTCGAGACCGACATGAAAAAGCAGGAGGTAGACGCTAACTATGTGGAGGATGCCAAGAAGCGCGCCGAGCGCATAGTAATCCGCAACGAGCGCAACACCGTGGATTTCACCGCAAACCTCCACGGTTCGCTCACAGCATTTAGCAAGTCATGGCAGGCTGCAGGCGACAACACCATCACCATCCTTGCAAACATCAACTTCCTTCACACCTACAAGCAGGGTAAGTTCACCCTCACAAACACCGCCTCAGCAAAGTTCGGCTACAACAACATGAAGACCGACCTTGGCGATGGCAAGCAGAAGGGCGTATGGTTTAAGAACGTCGATGAGATTGTCCTCTCTACAGCACCTCAGTGGGACATGGTTAGAAACTGGACATACGGTGCTAATGTTAAGTTCCGTACTCAGTTTGCCCCTGGCTATGGCGCACGTGGCGACAAGCAGAAGGGCATTGCTCGTGTATCTAACTTCATGACTCCTGGTTACTTGGATGCTTCTGTCGGTTTCACCTACGTGGTTCCCTCTGAGAAGTTCCCACTAAAGATCAACCTCGCGCCTATGGCGATGAGTGCTACATATCGTCACGATACTGCCACCTCTAACGACTATGGCGTGCCTGCGGGCCACACATCAAAGTATGAGGGCGGTCTTTCGGTGCAGCTCGACTTCGACAAGACATGGGGTAAGAATGGTTGGTTGCGCTACCGCACCACAGCATACTCGTTCTATGGTTGGATCACAGACATCTCATCAATGAAGAAGTTTGTACCTACCGAGTTGGAGGATGGCACAATGACCAAGTACGAGCACGTGATGCCTACAGTTCGTTGGGAGAACACCATCGACATCAAGGCAACAAAGCATATCTCAACACAGATCTACTTCCAGCTATACTACAACAAGGCTGAGTACCACAAGTTACAGGTATCATCAATGCTATCAGTTGGTCTAACCTACACCTTCAAGAATAAATAGGATCTCTTGTTGGAAGACCTATCTACATTAGACAACCACACAATCAAGTAGTCCTTTCAGCGGGCTACTTGATTGTATGATTATTGTAGGGGTAAGGCTCAATGCATTAAACTATGTCAAACAATAGAAGAGAGAAGATAGTAGCCACGCTGCTCGTGATAGCTCTGGCGGCAACAACGCTATGGATAGGTGCACTCATAGGTCGTAAGTATGAGCGCTCGTATGCCACCTCCATGCTACAAAAGATGGCATACGACAGGGAGCAGATAGACTTAGCCAAGGAGGATATAGCGGAGTATAGCCAGCAGCTAAGTGCCATAGAGCGTCTTGTGGTCAGCGACAACAAACTGATGCAGACGGTGATGGCCATCGAGAGCCACTATGTTGACGACATATCTCTTGATGAGATATACGAGACAGCCATACCTAAGATACTATCAGAGCTCGACCCCCACTCGGAGTATATCCCGGCCAAGGACTTCTCGGCGGTAAATGAGTCATTAGATGGCGAGTTCGACGGCATAGGCCTTGTCTTCAATGCCGCAACAGATACCATCGTCGTTCTCAACGTCATACCTCAAGGACCATGCGACAAGGCTGGTGTGCGCGCAGGAGATAGAGTGCTACGCATTGACACGAGAGATGTTGCGGGACAAAACATCCCTCAGGACTCCATGATGAAGCTCATGCGTGGTCCTCGTGGCTCGCAGGTGCGCCTATCACTACAGCGCCAAGGCATCGACAACCTTGTAGATGTAGATATCACTCGCGCTCCTATTGAGATACATAGCATCGAGACAGCCTTTATTCTCGACAAGACTGACAACATTGGATATATACGCCTATCGCAATTCTCTCGCACCTCCTACTCCGAGCTTCTGAAGGCCATAATCAAGCTACGCAACCAGGGCATGGAGTCGCTCATCGTGGACCTTCGTGGCAACAGCGGCGGATTTCTCGACCAGGCGATACTCATAGCAAACGAGTTCCTACCAGCAAACAAGCTTATAGTATATACCGAGGATAGGTATGGCAATCAGATGCGCGAGTATAGCCGTGGCACGGGCACATCCACATCACTCCCCTTAGTAATACTTGTTGACGAGACAAGTGCCTCGTCGAGCGAGATTCTCGCTGGCGCTATACAGGACAACGACCGAGGTCTTGTCATCGGACGTCGCACCTTTGGCAAGGGCCTGGTGCAGGCACAGATACCATTTATGGATGGCTCGGCAATGCGCCTCACCGTGGCTCGCTACTACACACCTACGGGCCGCTCGATACAGAAGCCCTATACCAAGGGTGAGGGTGAAGCATATCAGATGGAGATTATAGATAGGTATATGCACAACGAGCTCTTCTCGGCAGACTCCATCCATTTCAACGACTCGCTTAAGTTCAAGACACCGGGTGGTCGCACAGTATATGGTGGTGGTGGCATCATGCCCGACATATTCATCCCGCTCGACACCTTGGGCATAACCCCATACTATACAAAGCTATGGAATAGCAACACCATCTTCCGCTATACGCTCGACTTCACGGATCGTCATCGTAAGGAGATGGACGAGGTTAAAAACCTCGATGAGCTCGACGCTCTGCTCGAGAAGGAGGATATAATGGATAGCTTCCTAAAGTACGCCGAACAGAATGGCATACCTTTGGATGAGGAGGGCCTCGCACAATCGTACGATATAATTGAGACACAACTACGCGCCTACATCGGACGCAACGCCTTCAACGACGAGGCCGGCTTCTACTACAACATCTACCCCTTAGACGAGGCTATGCAGCGAGCCGTAGAAGAGCTGCGCAAAGCTAATAATTAGATATAATAGTATATGCATATAATAGTAAAGTTTATTGACGCCATCATTGTCTTGGCCATTCTGCTTATCGTAACCCTCTCGGTTCTAAATAGAGATAAGTTCAGTTCTATGCTCGACAAAGCACCAAAAGCTCAGAGCGCGGCTTTAAGTACAAATACCGCAAACAACCCTACTTCTGAGATAAGCGATATCTCTAATACTGAAGAAGATAGCGTTGTTCAATAGTAGCAATATCAGTCTTGCTTATAGCCCTATAAAATAATAAAATAACCAAAAACTCAATATTTGAGGCGAATTTATTAATTCGTCTCATTTTTTTATCTATATTTGCGCCAACAGCGTATAACAAAACACCGCGACATAGATGAGATGCATAGATTTTGTAGGCATCGAAGGTGATATACGCTGAATAACAAAAGAATATATTAATTAACACTATTTAGTTATGAAAAGAATTATCATTATTGCAACACTGCTTGTATCTACCACAAGCTTTGCATCGGCAGCTATGCGAAACATACTTGATGGAGATAAGCACATAAGCTTCTCGGAGCTACCAGCCAAGTCTCAGAACTTCATCACGACGCACTTCCCCAACTCAGAGGTAGCATACGTAACAATGGATAGAGATCTCTACTCTACTGATTATGATGTGATGTTATCGTGTGGCACGAAGATTGAATTTAATGCAGATGGAGACTGGACAGAGGTAGACTGCCAGCGCATGGCGGTATCCGACAAGATTGTTCCACAAGAGCTTCAGGCATACGTAGAGAAGAACTACCCTACGCAGGAGATACGCGACATACAACGTGATCAGCGTGGCTGGGACATAAAGCTATCGTCGGGTCTGGAGTTGGAGTTCAACAACTCTTATCGCCTTGTCGAGGTTGACGACTAATATTTAAAATGTATTGAAAGTAAAAGGTTATGAGAAAGTTAATATTTGCAATGATCACTTTTGTTGCTGTAGCAGCAGTTGGTTGCGACGACTATAACGCCCCTGAGTCACTACGCTCATCGTTTGACACACAATACCCCACGGCTATTGATGTGGAGTGGGAGCGAAAGAGGGGACATGTTGTTGCGGAGTTCGAAATCCCAGGTGTGTCTAAGGATTGCGAGGCGTGGTACACAAAGTCTGGTAGATGGATTATGACCGAGTTCGATATCCCTTATAGCGAGTTGCCTCAGGCTGTGCGCAACTCCTTTGAGGCAGAATATGGCACGGCAGCTCCTATTGATGGCGTAAGCCGCGTGGAGCGTAATGGTAAATCTACCATCTACATTATAGAGACCACGCTTGTTGTCAATGGCTACCTTACAGACATCTACTTGGACTACGATGAGAACGGCACACTGCTACGCACATCCGTAGATGTTGAGAACTACGATAACATCTACTACTACCTCTAAGGGTAGATGGGTTGATTTGCACAAAGGGAGTGCTCGGCATATGTCGGGCACTCCCATCGTTTTGGGTGATAACGAATAACGAAATTGGGCTATCCTACCTTAAGGTCGAATAGCCCAATAAGCGAAGCGTTGCTACTATGCGAAGTACTACTCCTCCTGACGGTAAGTGTGCTCAACATAGATAGCGTGCTGCATAGCCTCACGCTTAGCGATTGAAGGCTTTGTGAAGTACTGACGACGACGAAGCTCCTTCAATACACCAGTACGCTCATACTTACGCTTAAACTTCTTGAGGGCGCGCTCGATGTTCTCTCCCTCCTTAACAGGCATGATAATCATAACTCTTATTCTTTTTTTTAGTTTTAATATAATCTTGTTTTAAAGTGACTATTAAGGTCAGTCGGACCATCAGTTATTTCATCGTGGCAGCCTTGCTACCAATCGAAAGTAAGCTTGAAATTCTACTCGGGAAGTGTACCAAAATCGAGATATGGGGCAATACGCATCGCCTCCTCCTTGGTGAATATGTTATCATCAATCATCTCTTCTATGGTACTCCAACCTCCTTTCAAATCTCGTTTGTTAATTATCTTCCTCAGCATTCGACTCGTCAAATATGGGTGAGTCTCCAATGCTTTTGGAGCGGCAAAGTTAATATTTATTTTTTTAATTTGTGCAGTATCACACCAAATTTGTGGTAAAATTTTGATAAAATTAGCCTCCGTTACCACCTCAAGCTCCGAAATTTGCATCGGAGAGTAGTATCCTCCGAGCAATTCACGGTAGCGCATAATCTGCATAACACTCTTTGGACCTATGCCATTTACGGCAATAAGCGTAGCCGAATCGGCACTATTTAGCTCCACCGTCTGACCCCTACGATAACCATAGTTTACAATAGTATCGCGCTCGGGGAAACATATATACCCTCTTAGGCGCTCCGACATGAAGCTATCCACAGCATAACACTCCTCGAACTCTTCGAACGAGCGATAGCCACCAATCATATCGCGATAGCGTAAGATGAGATCCGCCTCACGCGACGTGAAGCCTAGGCCTCGCAGGTAGGCGACATTCACGGTATCGAGCATGAAGGGTATAAGTTCGACACTCTGCTTGCGACGCTCACGCTCCTTAGGGTGGTCGTTATTAGAAGCTTTATCAACCCTCTCTTGAGGCTTAGGGCGATACTTCTCGCCAATAACAATATATGGTTCAAGGGCAAAATATAGCGAGTCGGTAACGTTATACACCTCCGCAATATCCTCCTTTATTGAATAGACCTTGCCGTACTCTCTCCACTTGATAATGCTCACGGCAACCTTGCGAGGAACGCCCGCTTCGATAAGTGTACGATAGTCGGCCTCGTTAGGATCGAAGCACTTATATATAATAGTATCGCTATGCGCCACCGTAGTGCTATCTTGCGGCGAAGCTACAACAGGGGTCACACCCTGTGTCTTAGGTTTAGCAACAAATATCACCGACAAAACCACCGACACCAAGAGTATCAGTAGCATGAAACCTACAATACGTTCCGATACAACTACTCGTCTACCACTACTCATCTACCCACTGTTCGCCTTCAGACAACAACAATTCTCTATATCGTATCGATGGTGACACCACCATATCTCCTATGCCATACTCCTCCCAACGCCTATCAACGAGCTCGATAACCTCCATAGAAGAGGTCACTACATTGGGGAAGCGACGAGGGTTCTTACCCACATTAGGGCGCTTCGAGCGGGCGTCAACAACCACTACGCCATCAACAATCGCAATATCGCGCTTAGGGTCGGTGTTAGCCACACCAAGCCACAGCAGATCACTGTGGGTCATAGACTTTGACGCACTATAATCGAACACTACTGCATACTTAATACCCTTAATGCCATTATGTTTTAGGAAGGCTGCCACATCGATATGCTCACGCCACTCCCTCTGGGCAAAGAGTATCAACCCTCCAAGGCTCGCAACCAAGGAGCTATCCACACACTCAACACCCCCCTTAGCCTCAACCATCTCAGGAACAATGGCATCTACCGCCGTAGGCACGACGTTCGTAAGGTCGAGGGCCAACTTCGAGCCATAGCCCGTGGTGGTTGTGGCATGGTCCAAAACATCGAGGATACCCTCCGACCATATTAGATCACGCTCGGGGTCGATGCTACGCAACAGCGGGAAGAGCTCCTCGTTTCGGCGTATATCACAACTCTCAGGGGCGATGACCATATACTTATTAAACATCATCTGTCCCGCACCCCAGAGGCCTTGTGCAACCTTTGTGGACTGTCCCAAGTATCTCTGCGCTATGGATGTTAGAGCGAGGTTATGCGCCGTACCCTCCATGGGCATATACAAATCCCTAACTTCAGGCTGTATGGCAAGACGTATAGGGGCAAGGAATATGCGTTCGGTAGCCTTAGCAATATAGGCATCCTCCATAGGTGGTATGCCCACGATGGTTGCGGGATATATGGCATCACGACGCGAGGTGATCACCTCAACATGGAAGCGTGGATATAGGTCTGTAAGTGAGTAGAAGCCTGTGTGGTCACCAAAAGGACCCTCGACAACAAGCTCCTCGCTGGGGTCTACCCAGCCCTCTATAACAAAGTCGCAGTCGGCAGGCACCCATATATCGTTTGTTAGGCACTTCACCAACTTGACGGGCTTTTGGCGCAACATACCCGCAAGCAACATCTCATCCATATTGTCGGGCATAGGGGCTGTTGCGGAGTATATATACGAGGGGTCGCCACCAAGAACCACTGTGACGGGCATACGGCGTCCCAATCGCTTATAAGCGTCGTAGTGACGAGCTCCGGTCTTATGGCGGTGCCAGTGCATACCTGTGGTGTGGGCATCGAGCTGCTGCATACGATACATACCCATATTTGGAATGTTGGTCTCAGGATCTACGGTGCAGACCATAGGCAGCGTCACAAAACGACCACCATCAGCGGGCCACGAACTAAGGATAGGCAGACGGTCGAGATTAGCATCCTCACCACGCCATACCACCTGCTGGCACTCACCCCTGCCACGAACCTTGCGTGGGAACCACTTAGCAACATCGTTGAGTAGTGGCAACATACGCAACTTATCCATAAGGCTATTCTTGGGCGACGTAACGCTCTTAAGCAGTCCATCAATACGGCACTGTATATCATCAAGATTGTTAACACCAAGAGCTAAGGCCATGCGTCTATCCGAACCCATCATGTTCATAAGCACAGGATAGCCGCTTGCGGTATTCTCAAAGAGAAGAGCCTTGCCACCACCCTCCATCTTACAGACTCGGTCGGTAATCTCGGCAATCTCGAAATCGCGATCTACCCTCGTGGTGATGCGCTGAAGCTCACCCTCACGCTCCAATAGGGCCACAAACTCACTAAGTCTCATGGCCTATAGCTTAATATCGTAGAGCTGGATTACACCCTCGAGCATACCCTTATCGTTGGTCACGAGCAACGAGTTAATCTTATGCTCGGTCATGCGCTTCTCTGCCTCGATGAGTTTCTGCTCAGGGGCGATGGTCTTGGGATTGCGCGTAGCAATATCCATTGCCTTGATATTGAAGAACTCAGCACGATACTTCTCCATAGCACGACGTATATCACCATCGGTAACTATACCAAGGATGTTACCATCGTCCACGATGATGATAAGACCCAAGCCGCCCTTGCTTATGCGGTGAATCATATCTGTTGCCGAGCAATCGGGGGCAACAACAGGCAGATCCTCCTTGCGCATAACATGACCTACGGTCATCAGCAGACGACGACCGAGGCTACCTCCAGGATGCAGGCGTGCGAAGTCCATTGCCGAAAATGCTCGTGCGTGCATCAGCGCCGTTGCCAAGGCATCACCCATGGCGAGCTGCGCTGTGGTGGATGTTGTTGGGGCAAGATGGAGGATGCAGGCCTCCTGACGCACCATAATATCGAGGTGTATATCGGCATTGCGTGCCAACGACGACTGCGCCTTACCAGTCATTGCAATAAGCGTATTGCCATTCTCGTGTACGAATGGCACGATCTTCAAAATCTCATCGGTCTCACCAGAGTAGGACAGGGCCAAGACAACATCCTCCTTAGATATCATACCCAGGTCGCCATGGAAGGCCTCTGCAGGGTGAAGGAAGAAGCTTGGCGTTCCTGTGCTTGCAAGCGTTGCAGCAATCTTGCTAGCTATATGTCCCGACTTACCCATGCCCGTTACGATGAGCTTGCCACGGCAGTTTAGGATAGCCTCAACAGCACGAATAAACTCCTCGCCGAGCGATTGCTCCATGACGCTAAGCGCCTCAGCCTCGGCATGTATGGTCGTGCGACCGATGTTTAGTATCTCCTGCTCAATGAGTGTCATAGTCGTAGTTTTAGTTTAGGTTGAGTATTACAATAGGGTCTTGACAACACCCTCCAGATCCTTCAAATACAGCATATTAGGACCATCGCTGAGAGCATTGTCGGGTGATGGGTGCACCTCGAAGAAGTAGCCATTAGCACCAAATGCCTTAGCAGCAAGTGCCATGGCGGGCACAAACTCACGGTTGCCACCAGTCTTACCACCCGCAGCTCCTGGGCGCTGCACCGAATGTGTGCAGTCCATGACAACGGTAGGTGCTATATTTAGCATATCGGCGATATTGCGGAAGTCTACCACGAGGTTGTGGTAACCATAGATATTACCACGCTCGGTGAGCCACACCTCGGTAGCTCCCGACTCCATAGCCTTCTCATAAGGGTACTTCATATCCACACCCGAGAGGAACTGCGCCTTCTTGACATTTACGCACTTACCCGTGCGTGCTGCTGCCACCAACAAGTCGGTCTGGCGACACAAGAAGGCGGGAATCTGCAACACATCAACAACCTGACCCACAGGCTCAGCCTGCCACGCCTCGTGTATATCCGTAAGCGTCTTCAAGCCCCACTTAGAGCGGATGTCGGCAAGCATCTGCAGACCCTTGTCGATACCCACACCGCGATACGAAGAGAGCGATGTGCGGTTAGCCTTGTCGAACGAGGCCTTGAAGATTATGTCGGTACCCAACTTTTGGTTGATATCTACAATTGTGCGTGCCACCTCGTCGAGAAGCTCTGCCGACTCAATAACACAAGGTCCTGCGATAATCTTTGGAATACTCATAGTTTAGGTTGTGGTTATCTGTTTTACTTTCGTCCATTCATAAAGGCCTCGGCACGCACCAAATCCTCGGGGGTGTCGATGCCTATAGTCTCAATATTTGTTGTTGCAACACCTATGACATAGCCATTCTCCAACCAGCGCAGCTGCTCGAGCTTCTCGCTAAGCTCCAACGAAGATTGTGGAAGTGCCGTAATCTCGGCCAACACTTTGCTACGGAAGGCGTAGATGCCAAGGTGCTTATAGTAGGTGTGGCGCTTCAACCACTCCTCACGCTCAACGCCACGCATATATGGGATTACCGAACGTGAAAAGTAGATAGCCTTCATCGAGCGAGACACCACCACCTTAGGGCTGTTGGGGTTCTCCAAAGCCTCGATGCCATCCTCCTCGGCAAATGGTTTTACCATTGTTGCAATGTCGGTAGCAGCATCGTTGAAACACTCTATAAGCGCTGTTATCTGCTCGGGCTGAATAAATGGCTCGTCGCCCTGCACGTTAATGACTATATCGTACTGCTCACCCACATTCTGCAACGCCTCATAGCAGCGGTCCGTACCACTCTGATGCTCCGTAGAGGTCATCACAGCACGACCACCAAAGCCCTCAACAACGCTCTTTATACGCTCGTCGTCGGTAGCAACGACAACATCCTTGACGGCCTTACTCGCCTGGCGGTATACATGCTCGATAATAGGCATACCACCCAACAGTGCCAATGGCTTGGCTGGAAAACGTGTCGAGGCGTACCTCGCAGGGATGATTACTAATGGTTTCATAGGTTTACTCTTTTAGAGCGAGGCGCAATACCTCGTCGTTGGTAGATACATAGTGGAACGTAAGGCCTGCAACATAGTCGGGCTTGATCTCTTCGATATCCTTGCGATTCTCCTCCGAGAGTATCAACTCCGTGATGCCGGCACGCTTGGCAGCAAGAATCTTCTCCTTGATGCCACCCACGGCCGTAACACGACCTCGCAAGGTTGTCTCGCCAGTCATGGCTATGCGCTCCTTGACCTCACGACCAGTATATGTCGAGGCGATAGATGTAACCATGGTGATACCCGCCGATGGGCCATCCTTAGGTATAGCACCCTCAGGAACGTGGATATTGAGATCCCACTCCTCGAACATCTTGCGGTCGATGCCCAAACGCTCGTGGTGCGCCATAACCCACTCGTGGGCAATGGTTGCCGACTCCTTCATCACATCACCGAGATTACCCGTGAGGCTCAACTTACCCTTACCTGGAGTAAGTATCGACTCTATATAGAGGATGTCACCACCCACCTCGGTCCACGCAAGGCCTGTAACCACGCCTCGCATACCAGCGATGTCATAACGGTCGTTACGGAACTTAGGCTTGCCCAACACAGCCTCCATGTCCTTAACGTCGAGTACCTCCTCAAACATCTCCTCCGAGGCGATAGCCTTGGCACGGTTGCGGGCAATCTTTGCGATATTCTTATCCAAGCCACGAACACCCGACTCACGAGTATAGTCCTCGATAATGTTAACGATAGCCTCGTTGGTCAGCGCAAGCTGATCCTCCTTGATACCATGCGCCTCACGCTGCTTTCTCACCAGGTGGTTCTGCGCAATCTGCACCTTATCCTCGAGAATATAGCCCGGGATATTGATCATCTCCATACGGTCACGCAGTGCCGTAGATATGTTGTTTACGTTGTTTGCCGTAGCTATGAACAGAACCTTCGATAGGTCGTACTCCACATCGAGGTAGTTATCGTGGAAGGTGGTATTCTGCTCAGGGTCAAGAACCTCTAACAAGGCACTCGATGGATCACCATGATTCGAGCGCGACACCTTATCAATCTCATCGAGGATAATCACAGGGTTAGAGGCGCCACAACGCTTGATAGTCTCTATAATACGGCCAGGCATAGCACCGATATAGGTGCGGCGATGACCACGAATCTCCGACTCATCGTGCAAGCCACCGAGAGATATACGACCAAACTTACGACCCATAGCATCTGCTACAGACTTACCAAGCGATGTCTTACCAACTCCTGGAGGGCCGTAGAGGCAGAGTATTGGGGATTTCAAATCGCCCTTAAGCTTGATAACGGCAAGGTGCTCCAACAGACGCTCCTTGACCTCATCCAAGCCAAAGTGATCCTTGTCGAGCTGCTCGCGCACAACCTTAAGGTCGAGTTTATCCTCGGTAACCTCATCCCATGGGAGGTCGAGCATAAGCTGAAGATAGTTTATCTGCACCGAGTACTCGGCAACAGCGGGGTTGAGACGCTCGAGGCGTGCCACCTCCTTATCGAAGTGCTCAGCGATATTTTTTGACCACTTCTTCTTTTTAGCCTCCTCCCTAAGACGCTCAATATCGGCATCCATGCCATCACCCAGCTCATCCTGAATAACACGCATCTGCTGCTGCAGGTAGTAGTCACGCTGCTGCTTATCGATATCCTGCTTCACCTTGCTCTGAATATCGTTCTTGAGCTCGGCAAGCTGCTGCTCTCGCACCAATATCTCCAACAGACGGCGCGAACGAGCCAACAAGCCTGGAGCCTCCAAGAGGTGCTGACGGTCGTCATCCGTGAGATCCATGTTCGAACAGATGAAGTTTACAATAGCACGGCTCGAATCCAAGTTCTTGATTGCAAAGGCCGCCTCCTTAGGCATAGAGGGCGATATGTTTATGATGTTGAGGGCCACCTCGCGGATAGAGTCCACAAGGGCCATAAACTCAACACTCTTAGGATCGGGATCACTATCCTGCATGGGCGTAACCCTGGCCTTGAAGTAGGGCTGAACGGTGATATACTCACCAACCTCAATCTTCTCCAAGCCTGCGAGGATTACCGTAAGGTTACCATTAGGCATCTCCAATATCTTGAGGATGCGTGCCGAGGTTCCTATCTTATGCATATCCTGAGGCTCTGGATCCTCCACCGAGCTATCCACCTGGAGCACAGCTCCAAGCAGACCATCCTCAGCCTCCACAGCACGCACCAAGGCTATCGACTTAGGACGACCCACGGTGATGGGCGTCACCGAGCCAGGGAATATCACTGAGCTACGCAACGTGAGGATAGGGAGCACTTCGGGGATAGAGACCTTCTCCACAGTGTCGTCACCCCCCGATATGATGGGTATTACCTGATGCTTGCCATCGAAGAGCTCTGGCACCAAACCCAAATCATCGAAATCTTTATCTTTTTTCTTCATAACTATCGTCATTAACGCTACAAAGATATGATTTATTTCATAGAAATAATCATCTGCGGCGGTTTAGTTTAAACATTTTTTTGACAAAACATAGGCCAGAAGGCTATCTTAGCACCACATTCAAACCCTCAACACACACCCACCAACAACCCCAACATAAAAAAAGGGCACTCCTCAGAGCACCCTTAACACATCGTAAATACCACTCAATTAGATATGCTTATCACCCGAGGTGTACTTCACATCCTCGATAAAGCTCTTTATATTTTGCTCCTCGCTCTTAGGGCATATCATCAACACATCATCCGTGTCAACAACGATATAATCCTTCAAGCCACTAACCACAGCAACCTTATCCTTAGGGACATGAATCAACGAATTACGAGTATCGTAGATATGCACAGAATCACCACTCGTAGCATTGGCATAACGATCCTTTCTAGACTGCTGATATACCGAGCCCCATGTACCAACATCGCTCCAGCCAAAATCACCAGCATGGACATAGACATTATCCGCCTTCTCCATCACGCCGTAGTCAATAGATATGGGCTTACATACCGAGAAGACACGCTCGATAGCCTCGGCCTCATTAGGCGTGCCCAAATCCTGCTCGACACTTGCAAACAGAGCACTATGCTCGGGAAGATACTTTTCGAATGCTTTGATAATATCCTCGACCCTCCACATGAAGATTCCCGAGTTCCACAAAAATTCGCCACACTCCAAAAATGCCTGCGCCATTTCGAGGTTTGGCTTCTCGGTAAAACACTTCACTGCACTTATCCTATCACTTGACGAACGCTGGATATATCCATAGCCCGTCTCGGGGCGTGTTGGGTTAATACCAATAGTCATCAAGGCGTTGTGCGAAGCCATAAAATCGAGCGACCCTTCGACCACTGAGATAAACTCGTCCTCGTTGAGTATCAGATGATCAGCAGGAGAGACAATCATCTCCGCTTCAGGGTTTATCTTCCTAAGCACATAGGCTGCATAAGCGATACAAGGGGCGGTATTACGTCCAATGGGCTCGGCAAGAATCTGACTCTCCTTAAGCTCGGGAATATGCTCCAAGACCTGCTCCTTATAGCGACGATTGGTCACAACTATAAAGTTCTCATTTGGTATAATTTTAGCAAATCTCTCGTATGTATGTCTAATAAACGAGCGACCAGTGCCGAGTATATCGAGAAACTGCTTAGGGCACGACTGACGACTCATGGGCCAAAAGCGTGAGCCGATACCTCCTGCCATAATCACACAATAACGGTTGTTCTTCATCCTATTTTTTGCCGTTAAATTTTATAAATTTACACAAAGATAAAATTTTTTTATATCTTTGCCAAATATTTGGAATAATTTTAAGTGGTAATTTCCACACTATTTTGAGTTGATAAAACACCGAAGACAATGAATATCAGACTCTTCACACTACCCAATATGCTCACCTTGGCAAATCTTGTTGCAGGTGCAGCCGCAATCATCCTAACACTTCAATATCACGACTACGAGAGTGCCTTCTGGCTAATCATCGCGGCAGCGGTTTGCGACTTCTTCGATGGCTTTGTTGCTCGTCTTTTGGGTCAGTCCTCTCCTCTTGGTGTGCAGCTCGACTCACTGGCCGACGACATCTCGTTTGGCTTGGCACCAGCCGTGGTGATGTTCGACATCTACTCACAGTCGACAACCTACTATGGCATTAGCAGCGATATCATGGAGCCCCTGGGCTACCTCACCCTTATCATCGCCGCATTCTCGGCACTGCGTCTTGCCAAGTTCAACATCGACACCACACAGGCTACCGAGTTCAAAGGTCTCCCAACACCTGCAAATGCTCTCATGCTGATGTCTCTCGCCGTACTAGCAACACAGGGCGAGGTAACACTCTTCCAGGAGCAGATAGTCGTAATATCTGTGGCAGCATCTCTGCTACTTATAAGCCCCATACACATGTTTGCCCTCAAGTTCAAGGGCTTTGGTTGGCGTGGTAACGAGCTTCGCTACGGCTTCCTGCTCGCATCACTACTCATAATAATCTTAGCCCCTGCATACTCAGTATTGGCAATTATCGTTCTCTATATAGCTATCTCTACACTACGTTGGCTTTTTGCCCGTCGTGAGGCCTAAATAACAATTTGACTGATGCGCCGACTCTTTGCCATATCACTTCTGATGTTTGCCGTAGCATTGCTACTGCCCGAGGTGTCGTACGCACAGATTGACGCAGCAGCGATAGCAAGAGCGCAGCGCGAGAACCAAGGCAACAACGTAGACATGTATGGCAACCCCATGCCTGGCATGGAGGGTGACCCCGCTATGGCTGGCGAGGAGGGTATGGCGGCAGACTCCACCCAGACAAAGAAGAAGCGAGAGAAGCGAGCTTTGGAGTCATACTACTTCAGCGACGAGGTGCGAGCACTACCAAACTGGAAGTGGACCATGGACAAAGACTACAACCGTGTGAACATCATGCCCTTGGATACCACGCTTACAGATTGGCGCATCGACTATGTCTTCTATCGCAAGGGCGTTGGCGACATGGCATTGGGAGGCTTAGGACAGTCATCACAGCCAACAAACTGGTTTGAAAGACGCCAAGGCGAGGACTTCACCTTCGCACGTAGCTACGATGCCTACACGGCACGTCCCGACAATGTGGTATTCTACAATAGCAAGAAGCCTATCACCAACCTTCTCTACCTGGAGTCTGGACAGAAGCGTTACCGTGAGGAGCACTTCGAACTTGTACACTCGCAGAACATCTCCCCCTCAACATCGGCTAACATAAACTACAAGGCACGAAGCACCATGGGTAAGTACGACTGGCAGCGTACCAAGAACCGTGTGCTGTCGTTGGCCGTAGCTCATACCGGCAAGCGTTACTCGGTACATGCTGCCTACATGCACAACAATATCGACACCCGTGAGAATGGTGGTGTTGTGGGCGAGTGGGCTATTGCCGACACCATCTTCGAGATGCCCTCGGGTGTGCCTATGCGCCTGGCATCATCTGAGGCCGAGAACCGCTACCGCAACCACACATTGCTACTACGCCAGGTATATGCAATACCCTTGCAGCGTGTCACCGAATACGACTTCTCGCTGGCCGACCTCTCGGCAGTATATGTTGGTCACCAGATAGAGTATAACACATGGTCGAAGGTATACACCGACAAGCGTGCTACATACACCAACGACCGTGGCGAGATCACCGAGGATGGCAAGTATATCCCAACAACTCACTCCTACTACGAGAATTGGTTCATCACACCAGAGTCAACACGCGACTCAATATCGGAGCGCCTGCTCTCCAATAAGATATTTGTGCAGATACAGCCTTGGGATAGAAATGGTGCGGTGTCGACCATAGATGCTGGTATAGGTGTCGACCTACACACCTACTCATACCTCCACCTTAAGGACTACCTCACAGGCAAGATGACACGAGATAAGCGCACGTCGTGGTACATATACGGCTCGACGGGCGGAAAGATAAAACGATATGCCGACTGGGGTGCCGACGTCAAGTACTACCCTTCGGGATATCGTGGAGGAGATCTCTCTGTGGGTGCTAACATCACCCTCAGAGCATATATTTTGGAACACCCCCTGATTCTCAGCGGACGCTTCCGTCAGGAGCTACGCTCGCCAGGCTACTGGCAGGAGAATCTATTCTCAAACCACTACACGTGGTTTAACTCCTTTGATAAGGAGTCTGAAACTCGCTTCGAGGTTAACTTCTCGGTTCCCGACATCGCTCTGGAGATTGGAGCATGGCAGGGTGTCATGGGTAATATGATCTACTATGACAACAACAGCCATGTAACACAACACTCCGGCACTGTTAGCCTCACGAGTTTGTACGCTCGCAAGGATTTCCGCATTGCGGGACTCCACCTTGACCACAGGGCATTGGTGCAATTCACATCCAATGAGAGTGTCCTTCCCGTACCAACATTTAGCGCCTTCCTCTCGTACTACTACGAGTTCTGGGTTAAGCGCGATGTGTTGCGAGTGCAGATTGGCGTAGATGGCCGTTTCAACACGGCATACTATGCGCCAAGCTACAACCCTGCACTCTCGGCCTTCTTCAACCAGCGAGAGGTTAAATTGGGTAACTACCCCTACCTCGACCTATTTGTAGCGGCCAAGTGGAAGCGCATGCGCATTCTACTCAAACTCCAACATTTGAATCAAAACTTGTTTGGCAATGGTGAGTACTTCCAGGTTGCTCACTATCCACTCAACCCTCGAATGTTTAAGTTTGGTATCTCTTGGTCGTTCTACGACTAAAGATGCGTATTGCACATGATAGCAGCCCACAAACTGCTAAAAGATGTTTAAATTTTTATCGTTTGTGATTATCTCAATGACCACCATCTTGGTCTATGAGACATCACAGGGTAAGCCTCACGAGAATGCCATTAAGCATGATGCTGATGTAGTAGCAATCGAGGAGGAGGTCGTAGAGACTGAGGCTATGCCCACACTAACAACCCAGGAGCAGCAAGCCGAGATGGTGGTGCTGCCAACAATCTCTGAGTTCGACACCATAATGCGAAAGGTTGGCGAAGAGCAGGGACAAGATTGGAGACTCATGAGTGCTATTGCTTATAATGAGACTCGCTTTAGAGAGGATTTGGTGTCGAAGCGCGGCGCTGTAGGTATCATGCAGATACGCCCCGTTGTCGCTCGCCACTTCAACGTTCCAGTAGAACAGCTTGCCGACACCGAGACAAATGTTCGCCTTGCGGGCATGCTTCTCTCGGAGCTTGAGGGGATGCTCAAGCTACCAGCAACAACACCTACGGTGGATCGTTTGAGCATCATCCTCGCCAGCTACAACGCTGGTATTGGCCACATCCACGACGCCTGCCGCCTGGCACGCGCAGAGGGGGCAAACCCTCACTCGTGGGAGGATGTCAGCCGCTACCTTAAGCTTATGGCCGAGCCCGAATACTATAATAAGGAGGAGGTTCGCCATGGTAAGTTCAATGGTAGTGGACAGACACTTGGCTACGTTCGTGAGGTTATGAAGATGTACCACGAGTACTGCACCATCGCCTCGTAACATCGTTTGATGACACCCTTTGTCATCAATGAAGGATGCCGTTAAGGGAGAGTTTATATAGCTCTATCCTTAACGGCATCTTCGTGTATATGCCCCACTAAAATAGCTCTAACTGAGCAGGGGTAAGGTTGAACGAGAGTCTATGGTATGGCGTTAACCCATGCTCACGTATTGCCAGACGGTGCTCACGTGTTGGGTAGCCCTTGTTCTTATCCCAGCCATACATGGGGTACTCCTCGGCAAGACGCATCATATACTCATCACGATAGGTCTTTGCAAGTACCGAGGCTGCAGCTATGTTGGCATACTTGCCATCGCCCTTGACAATCGTGCGCCACGGTATGTCGAGATCGGTATGAAAGCGATTGCCGTCAATGATGATATACTCTGGCGTTGTGCTTAGCGCTTTAATAGCCATGTTCATACCCTCGATTGAGGCATTGAGGATGTTTATCTTATCTATGCGCTCGGCCGTAACCTCCTGCACCGACCAGGCAATAGCCTCACGCTCAATTATGCCACGTAGCTGGTTACGGCGACGCTCTGTCATCTGCTTAGAGTCGTTAAGCAAGGGGTGATGAAAATCGGATGGTAGTATCACCGCAGCAGCAAACACCGAGCCTGCGAGACAACCACGTCCCGCCTCGTCACATCCCACCTCTACAAGCTCGGTCTGGAAGGTTGTTTCAAGCATAGGACTATCGTTTCTCGGTTTGATATACTCTGTTATCTGGCGTAAAGCCCTCCTGACCATAGCTTCGTGCAAGACGTAGCATAGCATCACGCACGGTGGTATCGATCTTGTATAGCTGGGTAGCAACAATAGTCTTATCTATGTAGTTTTCAGCTATATAGTTACACATCGACACTGTATACATACGTCCCTCATCGAGCGTTGGAAAGATAACATCCACAGCATCGGAGTACCTATCCTCGGGGTTTGCAAGCACAATGGTGTATGGAACATCTGAGCGGAAATATGGGTAGTGCGACTCCTTATCAGGCTTTGCCGAAGTACCGCTATTATACTTATCGAGGATAAACTCTCGCATCTGCTCAACGCTCATCTCACCGAGGTATATTGTCGACACAAAGGGGTCGTTATTGAGAATTGCCACACGTTTCACATCACCCTCCTCCATACCCGAGAGACGCACACCACCGAAGTGGTAGAAGCTAACCTCTGGAACGAAGCCGTTATCGTAGGGATATGTGGCCAAGGCCTTGGTGGTAAAGTTAGCAACACCATCCTGGGTTGCAGGGGCAAGAGCTCGCATCTCCACGGTATTGAGGTCGGGATCGCGCATCTTGATCTGATCGACAAGCTGAGCAACGCCCGCATCGGCATCTACCTCACGAACATCTATCTGAGTATAGGTAACTCGCTCCACATCACCACGATATATTTCAAGATCCGCAACAGTGACATAGCGTATATCCTTTCTATTTTGGCTGATATGCACCTCATCCATCGTGGCGCTCACCACATCGTGACTATGACCTCCAGCCACCCAGTCGCACTCGGGGTCGAGCTCCGCGAAGCGCTGGTCCATATCGAAGCCCATGTGCGATAGAAGGACAACAAAATCGCATCTATCGTCAATACGCTCACACACTCGATAAGCTGTGGTGTAGTCCTCCGTAAAGCGGAAGTCTTTATACGACGATTCAGCACCCGTAGGCCTACCATTAGCTCCGGTGCACACCACACCCACAAAGCCAATCTTTGCACCCTTGTATCGAACTATCTTATATGGCTTAATTAGTCGCATACCACGCAACACCTCGACATTTGAGCATACCCAGTCGAAGTCCGAGGCTTTAATCACACTGCTCAACACCTCACGACCCTTGTCGAACTCATGGTTACCAAGTGTAACTATGTCATATCCAATAACATTCATCAACTCCATCATAGGTATTCCAGGACGACTATCATCATCAACATAGGCATTTCCCGTAACCCTATCGCCAGAGTCCACGAGCAGCACCTCGCCCCGAGCCTCATACTCCTTGACGAGGGTAGCCAGGCGTGGCATCATATCGATGTTGGCATGCATATCGTTAGTTGATATGATGTAGAGATGGTGGCTCTTGGGCTGCGCAGCAACGAGGTTGCCACACATAAAAAAGAGGACTATGGTCGAAAAGATTAAACTTTTTTTCATAACTTATTTCGGTATTATGCTTCAAAGTTACAAAAAATTACTATCTTTACACAAAGTTTAATAAAAAGTGGTGACTATGCAAACCTTAGAGCTTATCTGTGTAAACAGCAACTCACGCATAAGAGTTGCTGCGGGCGCCTCACTTAGCGACATTCTCAACGATGTTAGCTTCTCACGCCCCTTGCCCATCCTTGCTGCACGTGTCAACAACCGCTACAAAGATCTTAGCTATAGGGTCTACAAGCCCGTTACCGTAGAATTCTTAGACATGAGCCACTACGAGGGCTATAGGGTATATCAGCGCACTCTATCGTTTGTTCTACAGATGGCCACCACGGAGCTTTTCAAGGAGCACAAACTACGCATTCGCCACTCACTGGGCAGCGGCTTCTATGCCGAGTTTGAGGATATGTGGCAAATTAGCGATGAGGATATCGAGCGCCTCAAGCAGCGTATGAGCGCCATTGTTAATATGGCTCTACCCATACGCCGCGAGAAACGCCTCGCCGAGGATGTGGTCAAAGAGTATGCCACCTACGACTTTGATGACCGCATGGAGCTTATCAACACACGCCCACACCTCTATCGCACAATAAACTATCTGGGTGATATGCCTGGCTACTTCTACGGAGCCTTAGCACCCTCATCGGTATATGTCGACAAATTCGACATCGTACGCTACTACAACGGCATATATGTTGCCCTTCCCGAACGTACCACACCCGACAAGGTGGTAACCAACATACGTCTTGATAAGATGTTCGAGATATTCCACGAGTATCAGCAGTGGATAGATATCATGGGTGTGCCAACGGTTGGCGACCTCAATCGCCGAGTTATGGAGGGCGATGCTTCGGAGCTTATCAAGATTGCCGAGGCCTTCCACGAGAATAAGATAGCCGCCATAGCTCGCTCCATCAAGGAGGCTAACAGCGAGCGAGGCGTGCGCATGGTGCTTATCTCGGGACCATCGTCGAGCGGTAAGACCACCTTCTCGAAGCGTCTTGGCGTGCAGCTACGAGTCTTGGGTCTCGACCCTGTGCTTATAGCCTTGGATAACTACTTTGTGGATAGGGATAAGACCCCACTGGATGAGGAGGGCAAGCCCGACTTCGAGGCGTTGGAGGCTATCGACCTTGCGACACTCAACGACCACCTCAAGCTGTTGGATGCGGGCGAGAGTGTCGAAATACCACGCTACGACTTTATATCGGGCAAGCGACAGTGGCACGAGAAGCCTCTGCAGCTCAGCGACCGCTCGGTGCTTATCATGGAGGGTATCCACGCCCTTAACCCACGCCTAACACCTGGCATTGCCGATGGTCAGAAGTTTAAGATCTACATCTCGTGCTTCACCTCGGTAGCCATGGATAACTACTCACGCATACCGACCTCGGACAATCGTATGTTGCGACGCACCATACGCGACCATGCCACACGAGGTAACAACGCCTTGCGCACCCTCGAGATGTGGCCATCGGTACGTCGTGGCGAGGAGCGTAATATATTCCCCTATCAGGAGAATGCCGACGTTATGTTCAACTCATCGCTCTTCTACGAGATCTCGGTATTGCGTGCCCTTGCCGAGCCTGTCCTACGCGAGGTACCCGACACAGCACCCGAGTATGCCGAGGCTAAGCGCATGCTCAAGTTCTTGGACAACTTTGTGCCTATTGAGCCCGACGAGATACCACCAACATCGTTGCTCAGAGAGTTTATCGGTGGCAGCTCATTTAAGTATTAAGACCTTAAAAAACTAATATAGTAACAATTCAAAACAACTAATAAAACTAATAAAACCAATGAAAACCTTTGATAGCTTTGTAGACCGCCACACCGGTCTAAACTCTAAGGAGGATTTGCAGCAGATGCTTGCAACTATTGGCGTAGCTTCAGTTGAGGAGCTCTTGCAGCAGGTCATCCCACAGAATATCCGTCTTAAGAAGGATCTCAACCTTCCTGAGGCTATGAGCGAGTATGAGTATGCAGCACACATCGCTGAGCTTGCAGCTAAGAACCGTACATACCGCTCGTTCATCGGCATGGGCTACTACCCTAACGTAGTGCCTGCCGTAGTATCACGCAACGTATTCGAGAACCCAGCGTGGTACACATCATACACCCCATACCAGGCCGAGATTTCACAGGGCCGCTTGGAGGCGTTGCTCAACTACCAGACAGCCATCCTCTCGCTCACAGGCATGGAGGTAGCTAACTGCTCACTCCTCGATGAGGCTACAGCTGCTGCCGAGGCTATGCTTATGATGTACGCTTTGCGTTCACGCGAGGCTGTTAAGCAGGGTCGCAACCAGATCTTCATCGATGAGAACATCTTCCCACAGACCTTCGACGTTCTTGTGACACGCTCTGAGCCATTTGGCATCGAGATTATCCGCGACGACTTCGCATCATACGAGTTCACAGGCAAGGAGTTTGGTGCTATCTTGCAGTACCCAGCAGCTAATGGTGAGGTGTGCGACTACGCAGCCTTCGCAGCTAAGGCTCACGAGGCTGGTGTGACAGTTACCGCTGTTGCCGACCTCCTCTCTCTTGCTCTCCTCAAGTCACCAGCCGAGTGGGGCGCAGATATCGCCGTGGGTACCACACAGCGTCTTGGCTGCCCTATGGGCTTCGGTGGTCCAAGCGCAGGTTACATGGCTACACGCGATGCCTACAAGCGTCAGATGCCTGGTCGTATCATCGGCGTATCGGTAGACCGTCTTGGCAACAAGGCACTCCGTATGTCATTACAGATGCGCGAGCAGCATATCAAGCGTGAGAAGGCTACATCTAACATCTGTACCGCTCAGGCCTTGATGGCATCGATGGTAGGTTTCTACTGTATATATAATGGCAAGGAGGGCTTGCAGCGTGCAGCACTCAACGCCCACACCGCAGCACTCACCGTTAAGGAGGCGTTGGAGGCTATGGGCTACAACGTACGCACCAAGGCTCTCTTCGACACCTTGGAGGTCGAGACCGAGGCATCGGTAATCCAGGATATCGCCCTTGCACGTGAGATCAACCTCTACTACCCTAACGACGAGTGCGTACGCATGTCGTTCGACGAGGTGACTACCGACGCTGAGATTCAGAGCGTTGTTGAGATCTTCGCTGAGGCCAAGGGTAAGAAGGCTAAGAGCATTAAGCGTGTTGAGAAGGCAGCTATCGCTGAGGAGGTTGCACGTAAGAGCGACTTCTTCTCTGAGCAGATATTCAACGCATACCGCACCGAGACCGAGATGATGCGCTATATCAAGAAGTTGGAGTTGCGCGACATCTCGTTGATGAACTCTATGATCTCGCTCGGTTCATGTACCATGAAGCTCAACGCAGCACAGCTCATGCAGCCACTATCGCTCGCTGGCTTCCAGAACGTACACCCATTCGCACCTGCTGACCAGGTGGAGGGCTACCGCGAGCTTATCACCAACCTCGAGGGTTACCTTGCAACAATCACCGGCTTTGCAGGCTGTACACTCCAGCCTAACTCAGGTGCCGCAGGTGAGTACGCAGGTCTTATGATGATTCGTGCCTACCACCAGAGCCGCGGCCAGGGCTACCGTAACATCATACTCATCCCATCATCAGCACACGGTACCAACCCTGCATCAGCAGCTATGGCAGGCATGAAGATCGTCATCGTTGCTTGCGACCAGAATGGTAACATCGACGTTGAGGACCTCAAGAAGAAGGCCGAGGAGCACGCATCAGAGTTGTGCGGCTTGATGGTAACATATCCATCAACACACGGTGTCTTCGAGAGCCGCATCCGCGATATCGTAGATGCTATCCACGACGCTGGCGGTCAGGTATACATGGACGGTGCTAACATGAACGCACAGGTTGGTCTTACTAACCCAGGCTATATCGGTGCCGACGTATGTCACCTTAACCTACATAAGACCTTCGCAATGCCTCACGGCGGTGGTGGTCCTGGCGTAGGTCCTGTATGTGTTGCTGAGCACCTTGTTAAGTTCTTGCCTACACACTCACTCATGGAGACTGGTGGCGAGGAGGGTATCACAGCAGTATCTTCATCACCATGGGGATCAGCTATGTTGTTGCCTATCACCTACGGCTATATCCGCATGCTTGGCTTCGAGGGCTTGCGTCGCTCAACAGAGATGGCCATCGTGAATGCTAACTACATGTCATCAGCCTTGAAGAACGAGTATAAGACATACTACTCAGGTGAGACAGGCCGCGTAGGTCACGAGATGATCCTCGACCTCACACGCTTCAAGCACGACTATAACATCGACTGCGGCGATATCGCTCACCGCCTCATGGACTACGGCTACCACGCTCCAACCCTCTCATTCCCTGTGCACGAGACCTTGATGGTTGAGCCTACTGAGAGTGAGTCAAAGGCCGAGATGGACCGCTTCATCGAGTCACTCATCCAGATTAAGCGCGAGTGCGAGGCCGCTGCTGCATCGGGCAATGCCGACAATGTTGTGGTTAACGCTCCACACACAGCCAAGGAGCTTGCTGGCGAGTGGTCACACCCATATAGCCGCGAGGAGGCTGCCTTCCCATTGGCTTGGATTGCGGAGAATAAGTTCTTCCCATACGTTACCAAGATCGACAATGGCTACGGCGACCGTAACCTCATCTGCCGCTGCATGGAGTAACGCATAGCGAGTAATGATAAAGGGCTGTCCAATGGACAGCCCTTTATTTTTGGGAATCTACAGTTGTTCGAGTAGCGATGCCATCAACACACCAAAGTGGTTGCCGAGGGCGTAACCCACAATACCGGCACTAAGACCCGTAACCAAGACACTGCGGTTACGCATGAAGATAGCCACCATGGGGACAAAGGGTGGCGAGTTGATAAACGACACCGACGATATGACCATGGCATCTGCACCGACACGAGCCACACGACAGAATATTGCGTGGAGCAGAAGCGAAAGAAAGACGGCGCACGACATAAAGGCTATCTGCGAGAGTCCTCCCTCGAGGTCAATATTAGAGAAATCGGCCATGCAAGCAACCGAGAGGCTAAAGATATAGATAAGATACATACCTATGTCGAAACTTAGCGACAACTTACGCACCCCCTTAATAAAGGAGCAGACCACGCCAAGCGTTGTGAGCATAAGGATGAATATCACCATAAAGAGTCCATCGCCAAAGGGCAAGGCGACACCCGCCGAGACGGCAGCGACAAGGAGCGCCACACCCACAATCTTCTTAAGCTCCACACGTCCCTCGCGCGTAAGAAGTCGGGCATACCTATTCTGCTTCTGCTCGGCAACCTCAGCCTCGAGCTCACTGCGTTCACTCGCACTGAGCGAGAGAGTGTGCCTCTGGCCATATAGGCGGCGGAAAAGGCGTATGCCAAAGGTGAAGAGCACAACAAAATAGAGCAACGATATTACTATATCATAGGAGTTTACAAGCACAAAGGTCTGCTCATCTACCGAAAATATCTTCTGCAAGGACGCAGCATTGAGCGTACCTCCAGTGTACATTCCCGAGACTATTCCACCCACTTCGGGACCCTCAGCCATGTTGTGCCCAAAAAGCATATACCCCACCACCACAGCAATAGCTACCGAGAGGAAGCCACTTATCACCACCACAAGCTGTGTGCGTAACTCACCGCGCGAGAAGCATGAGCCAAAGAGCATCATGGGTATAGCAAGAGGTATAGATAGATTCTGTGCTATACTCGTTACAGTGGCCATACCACCAAAGGATATAGGTAGGTTGGCAATAACTATACCTATGGCGTATAGTAGCAGTATCGGGCCTATAGTGTCGAGCAGAGGATAGCGACGACAGAGCCATATCACACCAGCAGGAATAATGCAAAGGAGTATACCAAATAGTATGCAACCAACAATTGACATATCGTTTATCAGAGAATAATTTAAATAAGGGGCATATACAACATTGTTGAATAGGCCCCCATAATAATTATACTACGATTAGTTACCAAAGATATTATCCATCACATCGCTTAAAGTATCGGATCCGCCGTTAGCATCAACCAACATCAGAACACCACCAGCAATAAGCGCTAGCGCTATGGTCCACATCACGAGTTTGAATACTATCTTGATTAGTGCCCACAAACATCCTGGACTATCATCGTTCTGCTTTTGTGGCGTAACCCTATCACTCTCGTTACTATACCTTGGTGCCCACTGATTATTCTGAGGTGTAGCGGGCGGCGTAACGGGTCTATTATAACTATGCGACGCCTCAGGACGTGTCTGCTCATTGGCGATGTTGTTGTTCGAGGCAGGGGTATAGCCTCGCTGTGCGTTGCTCGACTCAAGAGTGTAGCCATCAATAAGCTTTAGGAAATCCTCCACTCTGTGTGGTCGGTCCTTGCGGCGCACCTCCATGGCACACTCAATAGCATGGCATGTGGGGGACTCTACATCTACAGGGAAGTCGGGCATGCCATATTCAGCAATCTCCGAGGCCATGGGTGGCACAACACCCGAGATAAGATAGTAGAGCGTAGCGCCAAGCGAGTATATATCGGTCTCGGGCGAGAAGCTACTCACACCACCAACATTGTACTGCTCCAATGGGGCAAAGCCGTGACTTAGACCCACAGGGGTAGTGCTTGTCTGCGATCCATCCTTTGTGTAGTGCTTCGAGAGACCAAAGTCAATCAATATGGCACTATTGTTACTGCGACGCACCATAATGTTTCCAGGCTTTACATCTAGATGGTTTATAGAGTGAGCATGGATACAAGATAGGGCTGCTACAACATCCTTGATATACTTAATCGCCTCAAGCTCATCCAAAGCGCCATTACGCTCAACACGCTGCAGGAGCGACTCACCCTCGATATACTCCATAACATAGTAGCAGGTGTTGTTATCCTCGAAGACATCGAAGATATGTATGATGTTAGGGTGGTCGAACTTAGCAATGGTCTTTGCCTCCTTCAGGAACTTCTCCTTGTAGCGATCCATATATTCGGCATTAGCCTGCGAGGTAATGACAATATTATTGGAACGAGAGTCACGATAGTAGTAATCCGTGGGGAAGAACTCCTTAATACACACATTACGACCCAAAGATATCTGCTCAGCAAGATAGGTTATGCCAAAACCACCCTGACCAAGAGTCCTTATGATACGATAGCTGCCATTGTGAAGTAAAGCACCAGATTGTAAGTTCATAGTAGTAGTTTTAAGTTTCTAATAACAAAGATAGTAAATAGTTACTAAAATACAAAACATTCAATCATAAAAGAGGGTATGATTATGCAGTATATCGCATACATACTCCCACATAAGTGCGAATAAAGAAGAAGCACTCGTCCTTGCGAGTGCTTCCATAATGAATATTGACCTATTAATACTACTCTGCGCTTTGAATAATCTCTATAGTATCAGACTTTGTGAAACTCTGTACAGTAATCTTGGCCACACGCTCATAACCCGTTGTGTTAGGCTCGACCTTGATAGATATACCCGAGTGATATATTGGCAAGGCACGTGTCGACTCATCATAATGGGTGATAACCTTCACCAACTCAATCCAACCATCCTTGGGGGTAAGGTCCCCATTGTCAGTGTTAACATCCCACATATCACCATACCTATATGATATATATACATTGTCGACACCAGTGGACTCTACAGGGATGACCATCTCGCCTCCTTCAGCCGCTACGGTCATCGACTCCTGCAGGAACTCGCACGAAGGCTTATCCCAGATTTTATTAGGTATAATCTCCCTCTCGCAACTAACCGCCACAATAGTCACAACTGCAACGGCAAAGAAAAATCTAAAACGTCTCATAATTAAATAGGTTTATGCTGTTAAGAAATCATTGCTCTAATTTCTATTGCAAAGTTAGAACACGATGATGGCCCAAACCAAATTTATGAGGCGCTATTTTTTCCAAAACACACTCCGCAAATCACTGATTATCAATGGGTTGAAATTCTATCGGGGGGGGGTAAAATTCAACTATCTGATTTTCAATATGTTACAATGCTGCTTTTAAGCAAAAATTGAAAAATTTATATATAATTGATTTACAGCGAATTACACTTTCAAGGACGAAGAATAGAAAATCTTCGCCTGCATTCTTATAATAAATAAGGTAGACACCTACTCAAGCCATATAGCATCATCAACGATGCCCTGCTCAGCTGCCATTTTGAGTACGGAGTCACGACGTAGCTTAGGGGTTACGTTGTTACGCACCACGGCGAAATAGGAGTGTCGCACCTCGGCCCTAAGGAAACCATCGGACAGTTCCCCCACAATGCTCACATCATTCCAATGACGTTTGTTAAGATGGAACCCTGGCGTAATCTCAGGATATCTATCACGAAGAAGAGTTGCACGATCGGGATGACACTTAACAGCGAAGTGATCAGGAGCACGTAGAGATATCATTGCAAACATACGCCCAGCAACCTTATAGACAAGCGTATCGTCATCAAATGGAAGCGTCTCGACAACCTCAGGCAGCGAGAGGCAGTATTCTCGAAAGGTAACAATATCCATAATAGAATAGCAGTGATAGGTGCTACATATAACAGACACAAAGTTAGCAAAAAAGATTTAAGCCACATAATATCAAGGGGCCCATAGATGATTACGCCCACAAGAACCCACGAGAACCCACAAGAACCCATGCCCGCAACTTCCTGTATTTCTAGGGAGGTTGGAGGGAATGTAAATATAGGTGGCGGCAATAGCCGCCTCTTCAAGTCGGACTTGAGTTCGGCTTGACAAAACCACGTCTAATATAAACCTCGCTCCCCTCCTTATCAAAGGAGGGGGCACGGGGGTGGATTGTATATATAGGTGGCGGCACTGCCGCCTCTTCAAGGCGGACTTGAGTTCGGCTGTGCATAAATGCACAAAAAAAGCCGAACTCAATTAAGAGTCCGGCTTGAAGAGGCGGCTACCTACTCTCCCACCTAAATAGGCAGTACCATCGGCGTAAGTGAGCTTAACTTCTCTGTTCGGAATGGGAAGAGGTGGAACCTCACTGCTATAACCACCTAAAAGAACTCTTGCTTCAATTTATCGAAGCTATGCGATTGTGGCTTCTACCACTATGCGTCGCACGCGCTATAACATTTGACATATTCCAGAAGATGAGATAAAGACTTATGAAGAAAGCCGTTCGGGTAATTAGTACTACTCGACTTTGACATTACTGTCTTTACATCTGT
>JAZRMM010000019.1:0-90651 GCA_045647535.1 Alistipes sp. | reverse complement strand
ATAGAGCTCTGCAAGAGGCACACGTGCGTTGAGGCGGTCGAAGCCCTTATCAGACTCCATACCCATAATCATAGCACGGCGGTTCTGGAGGTCGCTCATCACGGCACCCATATACTCGCTTGGTGTGAGCACCTCGACGCTGTAGATAGGCTCCATAATCTTTGGACCAGCATTGCGGAATGCCTCCTTGAATGCGTTACGGCCTGCGAGCTTAAATGAGAGCTCGTTAGAGTCTACTGGGTGCATCTTACCGTAGTAGATAACCACGCGGATATCGCGAGCGTATGAGCCGGTCAATGGACCCTCATCCATCTTCTCCATGATACCCTTGAGGATAGCTGGCATGAAGCGAGCGTCGATAGCACCACCCACGATAGAGTTGTAGTACTGAAGCTTACCACCCCATGGGAGGTCGTACTCCTCCTTACCCTTAACGCTCACGGCGATCTCCTGGCCATTAACCTTATACTTGGTAGGCTCAGGCATACCCTCGTAGTAAGGCTCGATAACCATGTGAACCTCACCAAACTGACCTGAACCACCAGACTGCTTCTTATGGCGGTAGTCGGCCTGAGCTACCTTGGTGATAGTCTCGCGGTATGAGATCTTAGGAGCGAAGTACTCGATCTCCATCTTATTCTCGGTAGATAGACGCTGCTTGAGGATGTTGAGGTGGTGCTCACCCTGACCCTGGATGATGGTCTGCTTGAGCTCCTTAGAGTACTCAACAAGGATTGTAGGATCCTCATACTTAGCGTCGTTCAAGAGCTTGCCGAGCTTCTCCTCGTCGCTCTGCTCCTTAGCCTTAACAGCTGCGCGGTAGCGAGGCTCTGGGAATACGATAGGCTCAACAGCCACTGGTGATGCAGGAGCTGCCAAGGTGTCGTTTGTGCGAGTACCCTTAAGCTTCACGGTACAGCCGATGTCACCTGCTGAGAGCTCAGTAACCTTGATACGGTTCTTACCAGCCACGGCGAAGAGCTGCGATAGCTTCTCCTTGTTGCCTGTGCGTGAGTTAACAAGCTCCATACCCTCGGTGATCTTACCACGCACTACGCGGAAGTAGGTGATCTCGCCGATATGCTGCTCAATCTGGCTCTTGAATACGAATGCTACGGCTGGCTCATCGTCGTTAGCCAAGATCTCCTCACCCTCGGTAGAGAGGAATGCTGGAGCCTTCAATGGACCAGGACCTACGTTGATGATGAACTCCATGAGACGCTTAGTACCTATGTCGCGCTTACCTGAAGCACAGAAGATAGGCATGATGTCACGCTTAGATACGCCGAGCTTCAAACCTGCACGGATATCGTCCTGTGTGAGTGAGCCCTTCTCGAAGTAGAGCTCCATGAGTGCGTCGTCGTATACAGCAGCTGCCTCAGCAAGCTCCTGGTTCAAAGCCTGAGCACGCTCCATCTCGCTCTCTGGGATAGGATGCTCCTCACGCTTACCATTCTCGTCTACGAACTTATATAGCTTCATCATCAATACGTCGATGAATGAGTCGAAGCCAGCGCCCTGGTTTACAGGATACTGCACGACAACAGGCTTTACTGATGAGTTAGCACGGATACCCTCAAGAGTAGCCTCGTAGTTAGCCTTGTCGCCATCGAGCTGGTTAACAACACCGATGAGAGGCTTGTTGAGGATGCGAGCATAGCGTGACTGAAGCTCAGAGCCTACCTCCCAGCCGTTCTGTGCGTTGAGCACCATCACGCCCACGTCACCAACCTTGAATGCCGAGAAGAGCGAACCACAGAAGTCGTCCGAACCTGGGCAGTCGATGATGTTGAGCTTACGGTCCATAAACTCAGTGAAGAGGGTTGTTGAATATATCGAGCGCTTGTACTCATGCTCGATGTCGGTGTTATCCGATATTGTGTTGTTATTCTCGATACTACCCCTGCGGTCAATCACCTTACCCTCGAAAGCCATTGCCTCTGCAAGGGTAGTTTTACCGGCGCCAGGAGCACCAATAAGAACGATGTTCTTAATCTCTTTTGCTGAATAGTTTTTCATGGTATGTATTTTTTAGGTTTTTTTTAGGTTGTTCCAGCACACTGCGCATGGCTATTTCGAGCCACATCACACCTTTAAGTGCCTTTCCAGATTATAAAGTTAAAGACTTTTTTTTGAACTGCAAAATATAAAACCAATATTTTTAATATAAAGGCTATTTTTATCTATATTACTTGCACAATCATGGGATATGTATGCAGTTATTCCTAATTTTATGCATAAATGTAGCCTATTAGTCGACAACCTCTCGGAACCAAAATAGAAGCCCCACCAAGATGTTTAGGAATATGGTTATTTAGTTAGCCAAACAAGACCATCATATATTCGCACACAGCAAAGGGTGTATTGTAAATAATATTTTCTATCTTTGTGCAACTCAAACTAATAAACGAAGATGGAGATGAAGGGAGCCTTGCTTAAAATAGTGCTTATCGTAGCTACGATAGTGGGATATACATCCCCCGCCATGGCACAGAGCGAGGATGAGGAGGAGGACTACTATCTATATAAGTTCTACGACGAGGATGAGGAGCGCTACAACGCCGCCCTCTTCGACAGCTACCCATACAGCGCAGCACACCTTCCCCATGCCGGCGCCATTGCCAACATAGGTGCCATTGCCGAGGCGGGCATGCGCAGCGTGATGAACTCGCCACGTGGCGCCAACCGCACCGAGGAGCGATACATGGTTGGCAACATAGGAGTCAACTACACTACCTCCACGGCCCTTATGTCGCTTGGCATAACACGCGAGCGCCATCCAGGCATAAGCTACGCCATAGCCTCGGGAACCACCGCACCCACAACATCATTCTCTCTTGACCACAAGGGGCAACGTCCACGTTCAGGCCACCACCTACGAGCCGAGTTCTCGGGACGAAACTACCTTATGGGCATCAGCCAACGCTCCGTATATCGACTCTCGAAGGGTGGCGTGGAGAGACATAGCGACTGGCTCCTCGCGCATAGCGCGCGCATACGTGCGGGACGCGATATATATGTAGCAGGCGTCTATAACAACGCCGTAGACCTCGCACTATACGCCTCACGCTCGTGGAACGACAACACCCTACACCTTATAGCCATCATGCCATGGTCCGAGCGTGGCTCACGACGAGCCTCTCTGGAGGAGGCCTTCACCCTGGTGAATAACACCATGTACAACCCAGCATGGGGCTACCAGGCGGGACGAATGCGCAATGCCAATGTAGCCACAACACTACGCCCCGAGGCACTGATGGTGTGGCACAGAGACCTCAGCAAGAGCCTGCAACTAAGCATGGTGAGTAATATAAGCTACGACAATAGCGGGTTCACCAAACTCACCAACCTCAAGGCCTCGACACCATCGCCCGACAACTACCGCTACCTACCCTCCTACTTCGATGATGAGGAGGTGCGCAACACGGTCACTAACTCGTGGATAAACAACGATATACGCTTCACGCAGATAGACTGGGATGAGCTCTACCACACCAACCTTTTACAGGGCGACGGCCACGCCGTTTATCTGGTGGACAACTCGCTTACCAACACCCTACATAGCGCCATATCTGCCAAGCTACAATACCGCATTGCGGGCATAACAATAGATGGTGGCGTGATTCTCGACTACACCACCTCGCATGAGTTCAAGAGGGTCGAGGACCTCCTTGGCGGAGAGCATATCCTCAACATCGACTACGCTAACGAGGACGACACATCGCTCGAAGCACCACCTCACAACAACCTACAAGAGGGTGAGCGCAAGGTGCATGAGGGCGACCACTACGGCTACGACTACCGACTATCACGCTTCCATGGCGAGCTGTACACAACCCTCGAGATGAAGTTCGGACGCACGTCGCTGGCAGCAAGCCTTCATGTGGTCTCCGAGATAACCAAACGTCGTGGCTACTACGAGAAGAGTCTCTTTCCAGGTAGGGGCTCCTATGGCCTTTCACCAAGCCTAAGCACCCTCCCCTATCGCATAAACGTGGCATGGTTCTACCACCTTGGCAAGCACAATATCAGTGCCTCGGCGATGTATCGCGCCCATAGCCCCGAGGTTAAGGATATGTTCCTGCAACCACAATACAACAACCGCACGGTAGCCGCACCTCGCACAAGCAACAGTTTCTCACTCGAAGCATCATACAATTTTACTAATGAGCGTATTAGCGTTGTTGCAACAGCATATCTCACCACACACTCACGCCTCACAAAGGTGGTGCGCTACTACGACGATGTAGCCAAGAGCATGGCCGATGGCACGGTGACAAACATAGCCATTCTAAACACAGGTATTGAGGTGGCAGCCAAGGTGACGTGGCTACGCAGGCTACACTCAACCATAATGTTCACAGCCTCTACTCATCGCTACACACGCAATGCCGATGTTGCGGTATATAGCGATACCAACAACACCCTCCTTGCTAAGTCGACATCACTAATCAAGGGTGCGCACACCTCGACACCCGAGATTACACTATATGGCGATGTGGAGTACCGCCCCACGGATAGCTGGCTTCTACGCCTCGCGGGTCGTTATTGGGGTCTTAGATATGCCGAGCCATCGCTCGTTCGTCGTAGCGAACATATCGTGACACACGCACCCTCGACACAGGAGCGAGAGGGTATTATGAAGCAGGAGCGTCTGGGCGATGCTGTGATGGTAGACCTGGTGGCATCCAAGAGTTTTAGGCTCAAAAACGGGTCACTCCTGTCGCTACAACTCTCGGTGAATAACCTCTTGGGTAGCAAGGCCGTATATCGCAGCTACGAGCAGAATCGCATCCTCACAACCACCACCGATAGCCATACCCACCTACGCCCCTTCGCCAACATGATGCAGTATGTCTATCCTCGCACCTATAGGGCGATGGTAAGCCTCTGGTTTTAACCCTCGATCAGACGCCCTGAAAGGGCGATACCAAGGAGCATTTGCGAGAAAGATTAAAAAAAATTTCGCTGTTTGAAAAATTATACTTAACTTTGAAGATGCGAAATTGCGTGTATAGTCCCCAGCAAAAGAGGCTCTGCACGTAGTGCAAACAGAGCAAGACGATAAGACAATAATTAACAAACCTAAAACTATAACAATATGAGAAAGTTACTTCTCGGTGACGAGGCTATTGCACAGGCCGCCATCGACTCTGGTCTGTCGGGTGTATATGCATACCCTGGAACCCCGTCTACTGAAATTACTGAGTTCATCCAGCTACGCGAGGAGAAGCGTGGCGATGCCGACAACAAGATTTGCTGCCGCTGGGCTACCAACGAGAAGACCGCTATGGAGGGTGCTCTTGGTATGTCATACATGGGTAAGCGTGCCCTCGTATGTATGAAGCATGTGGGTATGAACGTAGCTGCCGACCCATTTGTTAACTCTGCAATGACAGGTGTTAATGGTGGCTTGGTAGTTGTTGCTGCCGACGACCCATCAATGCACTCATCACAGAACGAGCAGGACTCACGCTTCTATGGCAAGTTTGCTTTGCTTCCTATCTTCGAGCCATCATCACAGCAGGAGGCTTACGACATGACACGTGCTGCTTTCGAGCTCTCGGAGGCTGTTAAGCTCCCAGTATTGATGCGTGTAACAACACGTATGGCACACTCACGTGCTGTTGTTAACGTCACAGAGGAGCCTCGCAAGCAGAACGAGATCTGCCGTCCTGAGGATGTACGTCGCTGGATCCTATTGCCAGCCTTCGCTAAGAAGCGCTACGTAGAGCTCTTGGCTCAGCAGGATGACTTGCAGAAGGCATCTGTAGAGTCTAAGTACAACTTCTACCGCAAGGGTGCTACTCCTGAGCGTGGTGTTATCTGCACAGGTATCGCCTACAACTACTACATGGAGAATGTAGCTAATGCCGAGGAGCGTAGCGTGCTTAAGATTTCACAGTACCCACTACCTATCGAGCTTATCGAGAAGATGGTAGCTGACGGTGCTAAGGAGATCCTCGTCATGGAGGAGGGTCAGCCTGTTGTCGAGGAGATGATTCGTGCCATCGTACCATCAACCGTTGAGGTTAAGGGTCGTCTTACAGGTGATCTTCCACGCGTTGGTGAGCTCACTCCAGATAGCGTACGCCTCTCATTGGGTATGGCAGCATTGGAGAACCTCGAGGCTGACGACATCGTCGTAGCTCGTCCACCCGCATTGTGCCAGGGTTGCGGCCACCGCGATATGTACAAGGCGTTGAACGAGGTTGCTGCTGAGTATGAGAACCCACGCATCTTCGGTGATATCGGTTGCTACACTCTCGGTGCGTTGCCTCCATTCCAGGCATTGCACGCCTGCGTAGAGATGGGTGCATCAATCACCATGGCTAAGGGTGCTTCGGATGCTGGTCAGTTCCCTGCATTTGCCGTTATTGGTGACTCTACATTCACCCACTCAGGTATGACTGGCTTGTTGGACTGCGTTAACTCTAACGCCAATGTTGTTGTTGTCATCTCTGATAACCTCACTACAGGTATGACCGGTGGTCAGGATTCAGCAGGTACAGGCAAGATTGAGGATATCTGCCGTGGTGTAGGAGTTAAGCCTGAGCACGTACGTGTTGTGGTGCCTCTACCAAAGAACATGGACGAGATCAAGGCTATCTTGCGCGAGGAGATCGAGTACAAGGGCGTATCTGTGATCATCCCACGTCGTGAGTGTATCCAGACTGCTAAGCGTCACGCCAAGGCTAAGGCAGCAGCAAAGAATGAGTAAGTCGGCTAATGCTAACAAATAACACGAAACTATTATGAAGAAAGATATTATTTTGGCAGGCGTCGGCGGACAGGGTATTCTGTCGATTGCTACGGTTATTGGCGAGGCAGCTATGGCCGAGGGTTGGAACATCAAGCAGGCAGAGGTTCACGGTATGAGCCAGCGTGGTGGCGATGTGCAGAGTAACTTGCGCCTCTCTACCGAGCCTATCGCATCGGACCTCATCGCTAAGGGTGGTGCCGACATCATCATCTCGTTGGAGCCTATGGAGGCTTTGCGTTACTTGCAGTATTTGAAGAAGGACGGCTGGGTTGTAACATCTAACGTTCCCTTCATCAACATACCTAACTACCCTGCAGAGGAGGAGATCAACAACCATCTTGCAGCTCTTCCACACTGCGTATCTCTCAACGTAGAGCAGCTCGCTAAGGATGCTGGTGCACCTCTTCAGGCTGCCAATATGGTATTGCTCGGTGCTGCTATACCTATGCTCGACATCGAGTTTGAGAAGATTGAGGCAGGTATCCGTCGTATCTTCGCTCGTAAGGGTGAGGAGGTGATTGAGAAGAACCTTGCCGCAGTACGCGCCGGTTATGAAAACTCAATCAAGAAATAGTATGGATAGACCATTAGATAAGCAGACGGTCGATAACATCTGTATCGCCAACGGTCTGCGCAACGCCAAGGAGCTTGGCGCTGCCTCTATCCGCCAGTTTGTTAGCGTCGTTAAGGATATCGAGGCTAAGATGGGTGTTGAGTATATCCGCATGGAGATTGGCGAGCCAGGCCTTCCTGCCGAGATGATTGGTATCGAGGCTGAGCACGAGGCATTGCTTGCTGGTGTAGGCTCAAAGTACCCACTTATCACAGGTATCGAGCCCTTGACCAAGGAGGCATCACGCTTCATCAAGGCCTTCATCAATCTCGACATCCCTCCCGTATGCATCGTGCCTACCGTAGGTTCTATGCAGGGTGCTTTTGCCACCTTCATGGCGCTCAGCCAGATGCGTGAGGATCGCGACACTATCCTCTTCATCGACCCAGGCTTCCCTGTGCAGAAGGCACAGTGCAAAGTTCAGGGCATCCGCTTCGAGTCGTTCGACGTTATTGACTATCGTGGTGCTGCTCTCGAGGCAAAGCTTGAGGAGATACTCTCATCGGGCCGTATCAGCGGTATGATCTACTCTAACCCTAACAACCCTACATGGATGTGCCTCAACGAGGAGGAGTTGGAGATTATCGGCCGCATGGCTACCAAGTACGACGTTGTTGTTGTCGAGGACTTGGCATACCTCAACATGGACTTCCGTGAGGATCGCTCTAAGCCATTCGAGGCACCATACCAGCCATCTGTAGCTCGCTACACCGACAACTGCTTGCACCTCTTGTCAGGCTCAAAGATGTTCTCGTACGCAGGTCAGCGTATCGCTATCGTGGCTATGAACCCAGCGCTTGCTGAGCGTTGCTACGATGCCCTTGCTAAGAAGTATGGCAACGATGGTCAGTTCCGTCGTAACTTCATCTTCAACATCCTCTATGTGCTATCATCGGGTGTTCCTCACTCAGCACAGTATGCCCTTGCTGCAATGTTCCGTGCTGCGTCTGACGGTCGCCTCGACTTCGTGGGTCACACACGCGAGTATGCACGCCGTGCACAGCGCGTAAAGGAGATCATGGTGAAGAATGGCTTCCATATCGTCTACGACAAGGATTGCGATCAGGAGGTAAGCGACGGCTTCTTCTTCACCTTCGGCTACAAGGACATGACAGGTGAGCAGCTTATCAACAAGCTTATCTACTACGGTATCTCAGCTATCACACTCGCACCTACGGGTAGCTCTCGTGAGGGTCTTCGTGGTTGCGTTTCGATGATTTCGGACTACCAGTACGACGAGCTCGACAAGCGTCTCCGCATGTTCAGCCAGGACTATTAATAGATATTAATTTAGGGCTGCCCGGAGTCAAGGACAGCCCTTTTTAAACCAACAAATATGAATCTAGTAAGTGCGGCTGAAGCCGTAAAACTTATCAAATCGGGTGACTCGATATACATTCAGGGCTCGACATCTATTCCAGAGGTTCTTGTGCAGGCTATGACCGACCGTGCTCCAGAGTTGCGTGGCGTTAAGGTCTACACAGCCTTCGCCATCGGTCGCTTCGATGCTCCCTACGCCAAGGCCGAGCTCCGTGACTCCTTCGAGCCATTGAGCTTCTTCGTGGCTAACAACCTCCGTAAGGCTATCAACGAGGGTGTGGCACAGACCATCCCAGCCTTCTTGGGCGAGATTCCATTCCTCTTCCGCTCAGGCCAGGTGCCCTTGGACGTAACCCTCCTGAACGTATCGGAGCCTGACGAGGATGGCTACTGCTCGTATGGTGTATCTGCCGACCTCGCATTCTCGGCTGTGGAGTGCTCAAAGGTTATCATCGCGCAGGTCAATAAGTATATGCCTCGCACCTTTGGTGACCCCGTTATCCATGTATCGAAGATTGACGCTATGGTACGTGGCGACGAGCCATTGGTTGAGGTACCTACTGTTGTGCCTAACGACGTGGAGCGAGCTATTGGTAACTACATCGCATCGGAGATTCCTGATGGTGCTACCTTGCAGATTGGTGTAGGTGGTATTCCTAACGCTGTGCTCGACGCCCTACATGGCCACAAGCACCTCGGCCTACATACCGAGGCTATGACCGACGGCGTGGTACCCCTCATCCAGAAGGGTATCATCGACAACTCGTTGAAGAAGATCTATCCAGGTCAGTCAGTAGCATGTCTCTGCTTGGGTAGCCAGCGTCTGTACGACTACTTGGATGGCAACCGCGATGTTGTTATCCGCGATGTAGCATGGACAAACGACCCACAGAACATCCGCCAGAACCCTAAGGTTATGGCTGTTAACTCGGCTATCGAGATCGACCTCACAGGTCAGATCTGCGCCGATAGTATCGGTGAGCGCATCTTCTCGGGCGTAGGTGGTCAGCACGACTTCATGTATGGTGGTGCCTTATCTGAGGGTGGTAAGTGCTTCATTGCCCTTCCATCAATCACCAATAAGGGTCAGTCGAAGATTGTTCCTACCTTGACTAAGGGTGCAGGTGTTGTCACCACACGCTTCCAGGCACAGTATATCGCAACAGAGCATGGTATCGTCTACTTGCGTAACAAGTCGTTGGCACAGCGTGCTAAGTTGCTCATCTCAATCGCCGACCCATCGGTACGCGAGGATTTGGAGCGCGCAGCAGTTGAGCGCTTCGGCATCGGCTTCTTGCGCTGCACAATCTAAGAGTGCACATAGCAATATGCTACGAAGGTTGTTCAACAATAGTTGAGCAACCTTCTATTTTTTTACTATCTTTGTAAAAAATATAGGACTATGCGACTACTAACTACCCTATCAATGCTCATGGCCACAATGCTTATGCATGGCTGCGGCGCTATAACCGAAGAGCTACCCACATACGAGGAGACATCCATCATTAATGTTGGCGATGAGGCTCCCAACTTCACGGCCACAACACTCAAGGGCGAAAGGTTCATACTCTCGGAGCATAGAGGCGAGGTCGTGCTTCTCATCCTCTTCTCGCACACCTGCCCCGACTGCAAAGCACTCCTGGACGATGTGATGCTCTACAAAAATAGCATAGACAACACAGGTGCAAAGGTTATGGCCATAGCGCGTGAGGGCAACAGAGACGATATTGAGGAGTATATGGATAGGAACGACTACAGCTTCGATGTGGTGGTGGATAACAAACGTGCGATTTACAACACCTATGCAACAATGTACGTGCCTCGCACCTATCTTATTAACACTGAAGGTATTGTAACATATACAACAATAGAGTACGACAGCTCGTACATACCAACAATCTTGACCGAGATAGACTCTCTTTTAAGGTAGTATTAGAGGGCGTAGATCACAACTCCAGCCACGCCCGACAAGAGAATAAGGAGTATTGGGTTGACCTTACGTACTGAGCCTATAAGCGTAAGGCCAAAGATTAGCCAGCTCCACCCATCAATAAAGCTCGCACCATCGCTCGACTCAGGGAAGATAAGCATGAGCGCTGCCGCCATAATCATGCCTATGACCACAGGCTTCATGCCACCCACAACACCCTTGACATAGGGGTTATGGTGAAGCTTGAGGAAGAAACGTGTTATAAGCATCATGATGGTGAGTGCTGGTAGGCACACCGCCACTGTAGCTACAATGGAGCCCATGACACCCGCCACCTCGTAGCCTATGTATGTTGCTGAGTTTATGGCGATAGGGCCCGGTGTCATCTGCGACACGGCCACGATATCCGAGAACTCGCTATTTGTAAGCCAACCATGACTTACCACCACCTCGCTATGTATGAGCGAGAGCATGGCGTAGCCACCACCAAAGCCAAAGAAGCCTATCTTGAGGTAGCTCACAAAGAGGGATAGAAGGGTCATTATCATCGCTGCATCCTCCTACTATTAATAGCCACATAGAGCGCACCTCCCACAGCACCAGCGATAAGTAGCCATACGGGCGAGAAGCCAACGTACCACACCGCAAGGGCCGTGGCAGCAGCAACGCCTATGAGCGCCCAGTGCATACCTCGTGCAAGACCCACTATGGGTGCCACGATGAGGGCTACAACGGCTGGGCGCATTCCACGAAAGGCTGCATCCACCCACACGTTATCCCTAAACGAGGAGAAGAATATTGCTATGAGCAAGATAATGAAAAACGAGGGTAACACCACGCCCATGATAGCCGCCAGAGCTCCCCAATAGCCACGCTCCTTATACCCCACAAATACCGCCGTATTTAGCGATATGGGGCCAGGAGCCGCCTGTGCCAAGGTCAGAAGGTCCGAGAAGTCACGCTCGGCAAGCCAACGACGCTTGTTGATCACCTCGTGCTGTATGACGGGAATCATGGCGTAGCCACCACCAAATGTGAAGGCTCCAATCTTTAGGAAGGACCAGAATATGTCAACAAGGCGTGGCATCTATCTGCTATCTCTTAAAGCGGTAGTAGGTACCAAAGGGTATCTGCTTGTGGCTACGATCCTCGAAGTAGAGTTCACCCATCTGCTCGCTGCGTGGCGCACCAAAGGCCTGGTGCACGGCAGTGCGTGCTAGCATCGACGAGAGACCCATGGAGTAGAGGTTGAAGACTAAGAAGGCGTTGTTTGGCTCCAAAAGCTTGGCACAACACTCCAACATATTGCAGATGTCATCCTCCAAAACCCACTTCTCGCCATTTGCACCACGACCATAGGCTGGAGGGTCGAGGATGATACCATGGTACTTGTTACCACGGCGCACCTCACGCTCCACAAACTTTGTGGCATCCTCCACAATCCAGCGCACACCATCTAATCCCGACTGCTCCATATTCTCGCGCGACCATGTCACCACCTGCTTCACAGAGTCGACATGCGTAACATCTGCCCCCGCAGAGCGTGCAGCGAGTGTCGCACCGCCGGTGTAGGCAAAGAGGTTCAGTACCTTGGGGCGCTCGATGCCCGACGAGCGTAGTTCGTGTATGGTGTCGTAGATAAACTCCCAGTTTGAGGCCTGCTCGGGGAAGATACCCACATGCTTGAACGAGGTGAGTGCCAGACGCATACGCAGGTGCATATCCTTGTAGTCTACGCCCACCACCCAGCGTGAGGGCATCTCGGGCTTTAACTTCCACTCGCCACGCTCCTCGCTCTTGGCATCGCGCAGAAACGAGGCATCGGCCTTGAGCCACTCCCTATTATCGAGGCTCTTGTGCCATATTGCCTGGGGCTCAGGACGACGCACTACATACTCACCGAAGCGCTCAAGCTTCTCGCCCTCGCCCGTGTCGAGGAGTTCGTAATCAGGAATATTGGGACTCAACTGTTTTATCATCGCTGTCTAAAGTTTTCGGGTTCTGAACAATCTATTAAATTCATGCGGCACTTTGCGCAGTCGAAGTCGAGGCGATAACGGTGTCTACCATGCTCCAAGTATAGCGTATCACGCATCTTACTTCCTCGCTTCAGACACTCTCCAATCTCACGGCGTATGCAGTAGCTCGACTCCATGACCCTCTCGCCGAGTGTCGACGACCAGCTATCCAAGCCCTCGACTATATGCTCCACGCCATGACGCTTATAGAAGCTGCGCGAGAGGCTATTTAGGACATTATGCTGAGGCGATAGACGACGTTCGGGGTATATAGCCGTACCATCATCCATGCGTATATCGTGGGGCAGCGTGCGCTCCGCACGGCGTGAGGCGAGCAACGATAGTGCCTCACGGCGCATCTCGGCAAGGAGCTTGGCTGTGGCAAACCACTCGGCACCCTCGACATCCACCCGGGTGATGCGGAAGATGCTATCGCCACTCTTGGTCATCTGCTCCATAGCCACAGACATCATCTTCTCAGCGCTCTTGGCCCTATCGAGCACGACATCCCGACGAAGCTCTACAGCCACACCCTCGCAGTCCGTAAAACGCACTCTAACGCCCTCGCTATCGAGTCTTAGTTCACATACAGCCTCTATGGTACGACGTATACGGCTACGCTCCACCGACTGCATGAAGCGGTGGTCGTAGTTGCGATATACCTCCATGCCCGCCTTGATACCCTCCATGCGGTTAGGCTCTATGGTATTACCCTCTACACGGTTGATGTTGGTGCCGATGATGCCATCACCGGCGATGAAGCATAGGCCATCACCTGCGCTCAAGGTCTGGCGTGTTACCACCTTTATATCACGGCGTCCCACCATGGCAACACTACCCACATACTCACCCACGGCCTTGGGGGTGTTGAACGATGCCACACCACCACGCTTGCCAGCGAACATATACGTGCCACCATCGCGCGTAAAACTCTTCTTGGGGTCGGGCGTGAACTCTATCTCCGACTCGCCCACCGACATACGCTTGTAGTTGGGGCGTGTGGCAAGGGCCTCATCTATAGCACGACGATAGTAGCTCACCACATTCTTTATATATGACACATCCTTGAGACGACCCTCAATCTTGAAGGACATAACGCCCGCATCAATGAGGTCTCCTATGTGCGACGAGAGGTCGAAGTCCTTGACCGAGAGTAGGTGCTTATTGGCTATAAGCTTCTCGCCATTGCCATTCACCAGATCGTAGGTCAGACGACATGGCTGCGAGCATTCGCCACGGTTTCCCGAGCGCGAGGACTGCGAGCGCGAGAGGTAGCAGCGACCACTGTGACCCACACATATAGCACCATGCACGAAGCACTCAAGGTCGACATTCGTAGCACGACGTATGTCGCGTATCTCCTCGAGCGACAAGGCGCGCTCCAAAATCACACGACTAAAACCACTATCCTCCAAAAACTTAGCACCCTCAGGGGTCATGTTACACACCTGCGTCGAGGCGTGTAGCTCCACAGGGAGGTTCATCTCACGATAGGCCATATCCTGCACGATAAGGGCATCGACACCCGCATCAATAAGCTCTCGGGCGAGACTCTCGGCACGACCTATCTCGCTCTCGTAGAGCACGGTGTTGAGTGTCACATAGACCCTAACGCCAAAGAGATGGGCGTAGTCTACCACACGTGCTATGTCGGCGGTGGTATTTGTTGCGGCACGACGTGCACCGAAGCTGTTGGCACCAATGTACAATGCATCGGCACCGCAGTTGATAGCCGCAATGGCGGCTTCGTAGTCACGAGCAGGCGACAGAAGCTCTATATTGTGTCTGTTGGTATCCATTTATGAGTTGTTAATGCACAAAGATACAAATTTTTTGGCTCAATATCGTACAACCTTATCAATATTATTGTACCTTTGTGAGTTGAAATGTAAATCTATTGCAATTATATGCTTACACTAAAGCAACTAAGAGAGAATAAGGAGGAGGCTATCAGCCGCCTTGCAAAGAAGGGTGTGGATGCCGCACCAATAATCGCCACTATTGAACTTCTCGACGACAAGCGTAAGGCTTTGCAAAACGAGTTGGACAACTGCCTTGCACAGCAGAACCAGGCAGCCAAGCAGATTGGCATGCTCATGGGCAAGGGTGAGAAGGAGGCTGCCGAGGCTAAGAAGCAGGAGGTAGCACAGCTCAAGGTGCGCTCAAACGAGCTCAAGGAGGAGTCGGACAAGGTGGCCGAGGAGCTTCAGAACGAGATTGTCAAGCTCCCCAACTTCCCAGCGGACATCGTACCCGAGGGTCGCACTGCCGAGGATAATGTTGTCGTTAAGCTTGTGGAGAACTATACCGAGATTCCTGGCGAGGCACTGCCCCACTGGGAGCTAGCTAAGAAGTACGACATCATCGACTTCGATCTTGGCGTGAAGCTCACAGGCGCAGGCTTCCCCGTATATAAGGGCAAGGGTGCTCGCCTACAGCGCGCCCTCATCAACTACTTCCTCGACTGCAACACCAAGGCTGGTTATCAGGAGGTTGAGCCACCTATCATGGTCAACGAGGCATCGGGCTTCGGCACTGGACAGCTACCCGATAAGGAGGGGCAGATGTACCACGCCACAGCCGATGGCTACTACCTTGTGCCAACAGCCGAGGTCCCTGTGACCAACATCTTCCGCGATGTGATCCTCGAGCAGAGTGAGCTTCCGGTGAAGATGACCGCCTACACCCCATGTTTCCGTCGTGAGGCAGGCTCATATGGCAAGGATGTACGAGGCCTCAACCGTCTTCACCAGTTCGACAAGGTGGAGATCGTTCAGGTGTCACACCCCGACAAGTCGTACGAGGCACTCGACGCCATGGTAGCACACGTAGAGTCTATCGTTGCATCGCTCGGCTTGCCATACCGCATATTGCGTCTCTGTGGTGGCGACATGTCGTTCACCTCGGCACTCACCTACGACTTCGAGGTCTACTCTGAGGCACAGAAGCGTTGGTTGGAGGTATCGTCAGTATCGAACTTCGAGTCGTTCCAGTCGAACAGATTGAAGCTCCGCTATCGCGACGATAATCGCAAGACACAGCTCTGCCACACACTAAATGGCTCGTCTCTTGCACTACCTCGCATAGTGGCAGCGTTGTTGGAAAACAACCAGACTGAGGAGGGAATTCGCATTCCAGATGTATTAATTCCTTACACAGGCTTTGATTTTATAAAATAATTTGTATATTTGCATTTAGAAACACTCATTATAAACTATAAAGTATTATGGCTTACAAAATTTCAGATTCTTGCGTTGCATGTGGTACATGTATCGACGAGTGCCCAGTTGAGGCTATTTCAGCAGGTGACATCTATGTAATCGACCCAAGCAAGTGTATCGACTGCGGTACTTGCGCTGGTGTATGTCCTTCTGAGGCTATCGCTCCAGAGGAGTAGTCACAAGCTATCCGATAAAATGCCCTGTCTAAGCGAGTTAGACAGGGCGTTTTATTTTGCGGGAGCTAGGGTCACTATAGGCCGTAATTCCGAGGAGGGCAGGCACAAGGGTGAGAGCAAGATATACGGGGTAATTCCCATGCTTTTATAAAATATTGTCTTCATTTTCACTTTTTTGGCAAAAAATTTGGAGGGGGGGGGAATTTTCGTAAGTTTGTGCAAGCGAATAACTATTAACCAATTAAAAAACATCTACTATGAAAAAAGTTTTTTTGCTTTTGGCCCTTGCATGTACGATTGTAGCCTGCAGTGATGAGAAGAAGAGTGACAAGAGTGGTAGTGACCAAACGGCTACTAACGCCAAGTCGGCATCAGTATACAAAATTGGTGACTACTATAATGAAAATGGCAAGAAGGGTGTTGTCTTCGAGGTGTCGGATGGTGGCAACCATGGCAAGATAGTCTCTTTGGATGAGACTATGTTAAACTGGTGTACATACGATTTATATGATCGTCAAATATTTATCGGAGCATCAAGTAAAAGCGATGGCAAGGACAATACCTACAGGGTTACGAATGGTCCTATGAGTGCCTGGGACCAGTATCCAGCTTTCGCATTCTGTTATATGAAGGAGGGTAATGATTGGTACTTGCCTTCAAAAGAGGAGTTAGAAACGATATACAATAATAGGTCTAAAATCAATCAAACTCTAAGCGCTAAGAATGGCGAAGAATTGAAAGAGTCTTACTATTGGTCTTCTTCGGAGTATGACGAGTCTTGGGCGTGGTTTGTCAATATGGATGGCGGCTATACCAACGGCGCCGAAAAACGCATGTTCTACTATGTGCGCGCTGTGACTACATTCTAGCTATTAGGCTTTGTGGCAGTTACGTCAATCAACTCCTCGCAGTCTCCGCTGCGAGGAGTTTTTTTGCGTTACCACAAGAGAAGAGAGAGTATAGACCTAAGGTACCATAGGGTTGGCACAGACCACCATTGGCACTCCGCCAAGAAAACTCTACAACGCCACACACAAGGACCCACAAGAACCCATAGGACCTAGATTGCGACAACCCTCCGCTTCTCATACACCAACAAAAACTAAGGGCGCATCCTCTGCGGATACGCCCTTAACTATCATGTTAGAAGCCTATTACCAGATTACGATACGCTCCCAAACTGGCATATACATAGCATCCTTCTCGGTGATGCCGAAGGCATCGTAGAACGACTGGATGTTACGCAAGGTTGCGTTAACACGGTTACGACCCAAAGAGTGTACGTCAACCTTTGTCAAACGCTCTTTCTCCTGGTCGGTGATATTCTGTGCCCAAAGGGTTGCATAGCCGATATAGAAGCGCTGCTCGCCAGTGAAGCCGTCGATATCCTCAGGACGACCATTAGCCCAAGCGTAGTCAGTAAGACCTGTGAAGGCAAGGCGCAAACCACCCTGGTCAGCGATGTTCTCACCCAAAGAGAACTTACCATCAGCGAACAAGCCTGGCAAAATCTCGATAGCGTTGAACTGGTTAACCAAGACATCGGTCTTCTTCTCGAAGGCTGCGCGGTCCTCAGCAGTCCACCAATCGTTCATGTTACCATACTTATCGAACTGCGAGCCCTGGTCATCGAAGCCGTGGGTCATCTCGTGTGCGATAACCACGCCGATAGCGCCATAGTTTACAGCATCATCAGCCTCAGGGTTGTAGAATGGAGGCTGGAGGATAGCTGCAGGGAAGCAGATCTCGTTGGTTGTAGGCATATAGTATGCGTTAACCATCTGTGGAGGCATCATCCACTTCTCGCGGTCTACAGGCTTGCCCACCTCGCCAATAGCGTCGGCAGTGTACCAGCGGTTAGCTGCCACAACATTCTCCCAGTATGACTTCTTAGGATCCACGGTGAGTGTTGAGTAATCCTTCCACTTGTTAGGATAGCCAATCTTCACGGTGAAGGCTGCGAGCTTCTCCTGAGCCTTAGCCTTGGTCTCGTCGCTCATCCAGTCGAGAGCCTCGATATGCTTAGAGAATGCCTTCTGGATGTTGCTTACCATGGTCTCCACACGAGCCTTCTCGCTCTCAGGGAAGTACTTAGCAACATAAATCTGACCAACAGCCTCAGAGAGGATACTGTTAGGCACACCCATAGCACGCTTCCAGCGTGGACGGATCTCCTGAGTACCCGACATTGTCTTGCCGAAGAACTCGAAAGATGCAAGAGCGAACTCCTCGCTGAGGTATGACGATGCAGCGTCGATATAGTGAGCTGCAACATATGCGCGAAGCTCCTCCAACGATGCTGTGTTCAACACCTCAAGGATATTCTTGAATGATGATGGCTGGCTAACTACGAGCTTGCCAACAGTGTCGAGACCCAAGCCCTTGAAGTAAGCATCCCAGTCAACGCCAACATACTCCTTCTTGAACTCCTCGTAGGTATAAGGGTTGTAACCCTTAACGATATCGCGGCACTCAACATTTGTCCAGTGCTTCTCAGCGATACGGTCCTCAACAACCATAACATTGTTTACCAAGGCATCTACATCGCCCTTAACACCAGCAAGGGTGAAGATCTTACCGAGGTACGCGCGGTATGCAGCCTTAATCTCGGCATTCTTCTCATCGGTGTAGTAGTCGCGGTTACCCATGCCAAGACCACCCTGCTCCATATAGAGGATAGTCATGTTGCTATCTGCAAGGTCAGCTGCTGGGTATGCTGCGAAGAATACGCCAATGCCATCGGTATGAAGCTTAGACAAGGCAGCGATAAGCTCCTCGCGGCTCTTCATAGCAAAGATCTCCTTCAACGCCTTCTTGATAGGCTTAGCACCCTCCTTATTAAGGCGAGCCTCGTCGAGACCCATCTTATAGAGATCCGTGATCTTCTGCTCTACGCTGCCGAACTCAGCCTCGGTAGCCGACATCTCGTTGAAGAGCTCGTTGATGCGAATCTCGTTGTTCTCGCGCAATACGTCGAATGAGCCGTAGCGTGAGAACTCTGGCTTGAGAGGGTTGTTCTTCTGCCAGCCACCTGTAGCCCACTGGTAGAAGTCATCGTTGCGGTTGATCTGCTCATCGAAGTTGTTCTTGTCGATAGCAGGGACACTCTTGTTACCCTCATCTGGGGTTGTTGCAAAGGCTGTCATAGTAACCGCAGTTGCTAATAGAAGTGTTAGTTTTTTCATTATCGGTTAGTTATAAATATTTGTCTTAATGCAAATTACTTGCGGATGGCAGCAACACCTGGGAGCTCCTTACCCTCCATGTACTCAAGCAAGGCACCACCACCTGTTGATACGTACGACACCTTATCGGCCAAGCCAAACTTGTTGACACAAGCTACAGAGTCGCCACCACCAATGAGTGAGTATGCACCATTCTTCTCGGTAGCCTCAGCGATAGCCTCAGCCACAGCACGTGAGCCAGTAGAGAACTTGTTGATCTCGAATACGCCTACAGGGCCATTCCAAAGGATGGTCTTGCAACCAAGGATGTGCTCACGGAACTTAGCCTTACCGCCAGTAGCGATGTCGACACCCTCCCACTCGTCGGGGATGTTGTTAGCAGGAGCCTCCTGAGTGTTAGCACTCTCCGAGAAGTCGTCGCAGATGAGCGCATCTGGTGAGCGGAGAATCTGGATGCCACGCTCCTCAGCCTTCTTCAAGATCTCGAGAGCTACAGGGAACATATCTGGCTCGCAGATAGACTTACCCTCCTTACCGCCCTCAGCACCTGCGAAGGTGTAGGTCATACCGCCACCGATGATGATAGAGTCAACCTTCTCCATAAGCTTCTCGATGATGGTAATCTTGGTAGATACCTTCGAGCCACCGATGATAGCACAGAATGGGCGTGCAGGATTCTCCATAACGCCGTCGATAGCCTGGAGCTCGTTCTCCATAACATAGCCAAACATCTTATCCTCGGGGAAGTAGTCGGCGATAAGAGCTGTAGAGGCGTGTGCACGGTGTGCAGTACCGAAGGCATCGTTGATGTAGCAGTCAGCATACGAAGCGAGCTTCTTAACGAACTCCTTCTGCGACTCCTTAACCACCTTCTTAGCCTCCTTCTTCTCCTCCTCTGAAGCATCCTCAGCCAAGCCACGAGGCTTACCCTCCTCCTCGGCATAGAAACGCAAGTTCTCAAGAAGCATCACCTCACCTGGCTTGAGGTTAGCGGCCATCTCCTGAGCCTTCTCGCCCATGCAGTCGCCAGCGAACATAACCTTCTCGCCAAGACGCTCCTCGATAGCATAGATAATCTGCTCCAAAGAGTACTTTGGATCTGGATTCTTCTTTGGACGACCAAGGTGCGACATCAAGATCACAGAGCCACCACCTGCCAATACCTTCTTGATTGTAGGGATTGCAGCACGAATACGGGTGTCATCAGTCACCTTACCCTCAGCATTGAGAGGCACGTTGAAATCTACACGGATAATTGCTCGCTTACCAGCGAAGTTGTAGTTGTCAATAGCAAACATAGCTGTAATATTTTTAGTTATCACTCTTTTTATTACTCTCTTATAGTCGACAGTATAGTTACACGACGAGGCAAAGTTACTTAAATAATTTGAATAAACATAGTGCCACACCTATGTAATAATGGTGAAATTGCCCATTTTTATTGTGTTGCTATAATGATTTTTTGAGGTAGTAAGAAAAATCTATAAAAAACACCATATAAGGCATTAGCTTTGAAAAAGTTTTGCTACCTTTGTATGATATATTGCAGGAGCCTCACATTGTGGTCTTCGCAAAACATGAGATAACAACATAAATTACATAAATAAAACCCAGTATTATGGAGAACAACAAACTTCAGCGCGCAGCCGATAACATTCGTATCTTGGCTGCCTCGATGGTAGAAAAGGCTAAGTCTGGTCACCCTGGTGGTGCTATGGGTGGTGCCGACTTTATCAATGTGCTTTACACCGAGTTTTTGCGCTACGACCCCGACAACATGGCATATCCCCACCGCGATCGTATGTTCCTCGATCCAGGCCACATGTCACCAATGCTCTACGCCGTGCTCTCGTTGGCAGGCAACTACACTACCGAGGACTTGCAGTCGTTGCGTCAGTGGGAGAGCGTAACCCCAGGTCACCCCGAGGTAGATGTGTTGCGTGGTGTTGAGAACACATCAGGTCCTCTTGGCCAGGGCCACGCCATGGCTCTTGGTGCTGCTATTGCCGAGCGCTTCATGGTAGCTCGTTTTGGCGAGTGGATGGCTCACAAGACATACGCCTTCATCTCTGACGGTGCTGTTCAGGAGGAGATCTCACAGGGTGTAGGTCGTATTGCTGGCCACCTTGGCTTGTCGAACCTCATCATGTACTACGACTCGAACAACATCCAGCTCTCTACCAAGTGCGACGAGGTAGACACCGAGGATATCGAGATGAAATATAAGGCTTGGAACTGGAATGTTATCACCGTGAATGGCCAGTCTATCGACGAGATTCGCGCTGCGTTGAAGGCTGCTAATGCCGAGACTGAGCGTCCTACGCTTATCATCGGTAAGACCATCATGGGCTACGGTGCTCGCAAGGCCGATGGCACAAGCTTCGAGAACCAGGTATCTACACATGGTCAGCCACTTACAGCTGCTGGCGCCGACATCGCTGCTACCATCAAGAACCTTGGCGGTAACCCCGACGAGCCATTCGCAGTATTCGAGGAGTCGAAGGAGATCTACGCACAGCGTAAGGAGGAGTTGCGCGCGTGGGCTAAGCAGATGCAGGAGAAGGAGGCAGCATGGCGTAAGGAGAACCCAGCGCTCGCTGAGAAGATGGATATGTTCTACTCAGGCAAGCTCCCAGAGATCGACTACTCAAAGATTGAGGTTAAGCCAGACCAGGCTACACGTGGTGCCTCAGCAGCAATGCTTGGCTTCTTCGCCGAGAATGTTGAGAACATGGTGGTATCATCTGCCGACCTCTCTAACTCAGATAAGACCGACGGCTTCCTCAAGAAGACCAAGGCATTCACCAAGGGTGACTTCACTGGTAACTTCTTCCAGGCAGGTGTTGCCGAGCTCACCATGGCTTGCGTGATGAATGGTATGGCCCTCCACGGCGGTATCATCCCTGCTTGCGGTACCTTCTTCGTATTCTCTGACTACATGAAGCCAGCAGTACGCCTTTCGGCTCTTATGCGCAAGCATGTCATCTACATCTGGACACACGACTCATTCCGTGTAGGTGAGGATGGTCCTACCCACGAGCCTGTGGAGCACGAGGCACAGATTCGCCTTATGGAGCACTTGCACAACCACAATGGCGAGCGCTCGATGCTTGTATTGCGCCCAGCAGATACCGAGGAGACTGTTGCCGCATGGAAGATGGCATTGGAGGAGGAGCGCCCTGTGGCCCTCATCCTTTCACGTCAGAACATCAAGTCGTTGCCAGCAATCAACGGCCTATCACGTCGTGAGGAGGCTATGAAGGCTGAGCGTGGTGGCTACGTCGTTATCGACTCACCTAACGCTAAGGTCACCATGATTGCTACCGGCTCGGAGGTATCTACACTCGTTGAGGGTGCTGAGCTCTTGGCCGAGGAGGGCATCGCTACACGTGTGGTATCTATCCCATCAGAGGGCTTGTTCCGCGACCAGCCTAAGGAGTACCAGGCTGAGGTATTGGGTAACTTGCCACGCTACGGTATGACCTCTGGCTTGTCAATCAACCTTGCAGGCTTGGTTGGCGAGGGTGGCTTCATCCACGGCTTCGACCACTTCGGTTACTCAGCGCCATTCAAGGTGCTCGACGAGAAGTTCGGCTACAACGGCAAGTGTGTAGCTGAGGAGGTTAAGGCGATGTTGAAGTAGACTAAGCAATAACCAAATATGGGGAGGGTGCTCGACGAATCGAGCATCCTCTTTTTGTAGGTGGCAGCCATGTAGCGTGAACCAAGAAATTATATATTTTTTGGGTAATTACCCAAAAGATAGTATCTTTGCCTAAAATATAGACTTTATGCCAAAGACAATAACACTGCAACTCACGCCCAAGCAGGCAGCAGATGAGAAGTTCTACTTAGCTCAGGTGGCACAGCGACTCGCTATACAACAGAGCGACATAGCCTTAGCGCGTGTTGTGAAGCGCTCGATAGATGCTCGCCAGCGCATGGCCAAGGTGAACCTTACGCTCGAGGTATATGTGGATAACGAGCCACAGCCAGCACCCCTACACTTCGACTACCCTGTGGTGGAGTGTGGCACTGAGGTGGTGGTGGTGGGCTCAGGCCCTGCAGGACTCTTCGCCTCGTTGCGCCTCATAGAGCTTGGCTTCAAGCCTATACTTCTGGAGCGCGGCAAGTCGGTGTTATCACGCAAGTACGACATTGCACAGATAAACCGCGGTGGCGATATCAATCCCGACTCGAACTACGCCTTTGGCGAGGGTGGCGCAGGCACATTCTCCGACGGTAAGCTCTTCACACGCAGCAAGAAGCGTGGCGACTATAACAAGGCGCTGCAGACTCTCGTGTGGCATGGTGCAAACCCCTCAATTCTCTACGAGGCACACCCCCATATTGGCACCGACAAGCTACCACGCATAATCTCGAACATATGTCGCACCATCACCGAGCATGGTGGCAAGGTGCTCTTCGAGAGCAAGGTATCGGGCTTTGTGGTTAAGGATGGCAAAATCAAGGGCGTGAAGGTTGGCGACACGACCATCGAGGGAGCTGCCGTAGTCTTGGCTACGGGACATTCGGCACGCGACATCTACGAATTATTGCACTCATCGGGCATAACCGTGGAGGCTAAGCCCTTTGCTATGGGTGTGCGTATAGAGCATCCTCAGAGACTCATAGATAGCATTCAGTATCACTGCGATGAGCGCGGTGAGTGGCTTCCTGCAGCGAGCTACTCGCTCGTAAGCCAGGAGGCTGGACGTGGTGTCTATTCCTTCTGCATGTGTCCTGGTGGCTTTATCGTGCCAGCGATGACCGATGCACAGCAGAGCGTGGTCAACGGCATGTCGCCAAGTGGCCGTAACTCGGCATTCGCCAACTCGGGCCTTGTCACCGAGATACGTCTCGAGGACTTCGAGTACCTCAGAGCCGAGCATGGTGAGCTTGCAGGCTTGCGCTATCAGCAGCTCTTCGAAGAGCTTGCACGCCAGAATAGTGGCGATAAGCAGGTGGCACCCGCACAGCGTGTATCCGACTTCGTGGCAGGTCGTGACTCCAAGTCGCTACCCCGCACATCATACGTTCCAGGCATCACCCCATCACGTCTCGATAGGTGGATGCCCGAGATTATCGCGCAGCGTCTGCGTAGCGGCATTGCTACCTTTGGTCGTAAGATGCGAGGCTTCGTAACAGATCAGGCTATTGTCGTGGGCGTTGAGTCACGAACATCAACCCCTGTGCGCATACCTCGTGATAGCGAGACACTCATGCACATCAACACCGAGGGTCTCTTCCCTACGGGCGAGGGCGCAGGATATGCCGGAGGTATCATCTCGGCAGCATTGGATGGCGAGCGTGTGGCCGACGCTGTGGCTCGCTACTGCAAGGCGCATAACTACTAATATCGGGAGTGTCGACACCTATAATCATACTCACAATCGCAGGATACATAACCCTGCTCTTCGTGGTGGCATGGCTTGCATCACGCCACTCGGATAATGCCACCTTCTTTACGGGTGGTCGCAAGACACCACGCATGGTGGCCGCCATAGCCATGGTTGGTGCTGCCATGTCGGGTGTTACCTATATCTCTGTACCTGGCACGGTCCTCGCCGACCACTTCTCATACCTACAGACGACCTTAGGCTTCTTCGTGGGCTACCTGATAATAGCCTTTGTGCTTGTGCCCCTGTACTATCGCCTCGGTGTGGTATCGCTATACGAGTACCTCGACCACCGCTTTGGCGTCACGGCACACCGCACAGGAGCGTGGCTCTTCTTTCTATCTAAGATTATAGCAGCCTCGCTGCGTGCCTACGTGGTATGCGTAGTGCTCCAGGCGCTGCTCTTCGATGTCTACGACATACCCTTTGCGGTGAATGCCTCGATTATGATGCTCCTCGTATGGCTATATACCCGACGTGGAGGTGTACGGTCGGTGGTATGGAGCGAGATGCTCAAGAGCATCGTCATGGTGGGTAGCATCGTGGCATGCATTATCTTCATCATCAACGCCATGGACTTATCCCTCGGCAGCGCCATATCCAAGATTTCATCCTCCGACCTCTCGGAGGTGTTCTTCACGGATGACGCCATGGATAGACGCTACTTCTGGAAGCAGTTTATCGCTGGTGCCTTCCTCGTAGTGGCGATGACGGGCATGGACCAGGATATGATGCAGACGGTGTTATCGTGCCGCTCGGCACGTGACTCGCAGCGTAGTCTCATAGTGTCTATCGTAGTGCAGATGGTGGTCATCCTGCTATTCTTGGCCCTCGGCGCACTCTTCTACCTCTTCCTTGCCCAGCGTGGCATTGTAGCCACAAATGGCGCCATGCCCCTTGTGGATGGCTCGGGAGCCACGGTTGTTGCGCGTGGTGACGATCTTTTTGGCTATGTTGCCACAGAGAGCGGGCTACCCGTTGTTGTGGGCGTGCTCTTTCTTCTCGGCCTTGTGGCCTCGACGTACTCGGCTGCAGGCTCTGCGCTGACGGCACTTACCACATCCTTTAGCCTCGACATCCTCGATGGCAAGCGCTTGGAGGAGAGGGCTTTGGGTAGACTACGCCAACGCACACACTCTCTCATAGCTGTGGCGATGACACTTATCATCGTCCTCTTCTACCACTTCAGCTCTGGTGGTGTCATTACACTTATCTTCACCATGGCAAGCTATACCTATGGCCCACTACTCGGCATGTTCCTCTTTGGACTTATGACCAAGCGTAAGGTTGAGGATAGAGCGCTACCCATCATCGCCATTGTCTCACCTCTACTCTGCTACATTCTCTCGTCGAATGCCGATAGCTGGCTGGGAGGCTATCAGTTTAGCTACGAGATAATTGTCGTAAACGCAGCGCTCACCATGCTCGGCATGTGGGCAGCGTCTAAGAGATAGCCTCATACATCGCAAAAGAGCGGTAGGCAATGATACAAAAAATTACCCCTCGGGATTGTACACCTTGTACACCCGAGGGGTTTTCAAATATGAAGGGGAGAGAACCTTCATTCTCCCCCCCCTATCTCGATAAATTACAAACCGAGCTTCTTGCGAAGATCCTTAGGAATAGCGTTCTTGTGAACGATGATGTTCATAGTCTTGTAACGAACGAATGCCTTAGAAGCATACCAGATACCCTTGTAAGTACCAGCCTCGCCCCATGAGTTCTTCACCATGTAGTACTCAGTGCCGTTCTGATCCTTAGCGATACCGTAGATAAGCATACCGTGGTCATCGGTAGTCTCCCAGTTATCGTAAGCGATCTGACGCTCCTCCTGTGTGCACCACTTCTCAGCTGATGGACGTGGAGTGTTCTTCTTCTCCTCCTCAGTGAGGTTGAGCCACTTAGCCATATCAGAGCCCTCAAGGCTAGCGCCCTTTGACTCATCAGGAAGAACAGCAGTACCCATACGAGTAAAGCCCTTCTCGCTAACGTCGCTACCCCAAGCTACGGTGTAACCCTCCATGATAGCGTTGTCGAATACGCGCATCAACTCATCGATAGGAAGGTTGTATGACTGTGCCCAACGCCAGTTATCAGGAATCTCGATAGCGAAGCTCTTGTAGAATGGGTGGTGAGTGTAAGAGGTCAACGATACATAGTCATCAGCGTTCAAGCCCAAAGTAGCGTAGAATGACTGAGGAGTGTACTCCTTGCCATTGTAGGTAAACTTCTCAGGACGAACACCGAGGTAGATGTCGTGGATAGCCTCGATAGCCTTCTTCCACAATGGCTGGCCATCAGGACCTACCTGCAAGCTGCGGTGGTTACCCTCAGCGATAGCTGCAACAACAGCGTCGCTCACTGCAGAGAGCTCGTTGTGGTTGCTAAGCTCCATACCATACATCACACCTGGACGCATCTCAGCCTCTGGAACAAGACCGAAAGCCTCCATACCGTAGATAACATCGTAGAATGAACCACCCTGTGCGAATGACACATCACCATGTGTACGAACTGCCTTATCAGCACGATCGAGGTAAGTGTTGTGAACAATGAACATCTCAGAGAAGTCATACTCGCCCTTGCCCATACGCAAAAGCTCTGACTCAATGAATGCCAATGATGAGTAGCACCAGCAAGTACCTGCCTGGTTCTGATTCTTGATGCTGGTAATAGGATTCTCCTTAACTACAGTAAACTCAGTAGTCGCCGCATCCTGTGCCATAGCGCCGCTAGCCATTACAAGGCCGAGGGCTAATGCAAAGATTTTCTTCATAATTTATTAGTTTTAAGGTGAATATAAATGTTGTTTACTTCTTTGTCTTGGCTATTATACGCTGACACTCAACAAATGTCAAGTTATCGATCTTCACACCCTTAGGCAGACGATAGTTCTTGCCATTGTACGAGATATAGGGACCATACTGACCACTCTTGATGACCATGGCAGCATCCTCCTCGAACGTACGCAATGGAGTTGCGGCAGCACGCTGCTTCTCGCTATTCTCCTGCAACAGTGCCTCGGCACGCTCACGTGTGATAGTATATGGGTCATCGCCCTTAGCCAACGATGCGAAGGTCTTACCGTGGCGCACATATGGACCAAACTTGCCCACGCCCACCATCAAAGGCTCGCCATCGAGGTCACCGAGGTTACGTGGTAGAGCGAAGAGCTCCAAGGCCTCCTCCAGGGTGATTGACTCAATAAGCTGACCCTTCTTTAGAGAGGCAAACTGACCCTTCTGGTCATCCTTGCCCTCGAGCTCCACCATAGGACCATAGCGGCCTATGCGGGCCTTAACCGTAAGGCCTGTCTTGGGGTCTACGCCAAGTACTCGTGTAGCCTGCTGCGAGCGGTCGCTCTGCGTGCCAACAGCCGCATCCACAAGCTTATGGAAGGGATCATAAAAATCACCAATCATTGTATGCCATGTAATCTCACCATCGGCGATGCGGTCGAACTCCTTCTCCACGTTTGCCGTGAAGTGGTAGTCCATGATTGTTGAGAACTGCGACTCGAGGTAGTCGTTGACAACCATACCTATATCGGTTGGGGCAAGACGATTCTTCTCCTTGCCGTAGCTCTCGGTAACGAGCTTAGAGACTATCTTACCATTGCTCAATGTGAGCTGCTCGGTCTGACGCTTCTGACCATCACGGCTCTGCTTAACGACATAGCCACGGTTGATGATGGTGCTGATGGTAGGAGCGTAGGTTGATGGACGACCGATGCCAAGCCCCTCAAGGCGCTTGACGAGTGCCGCCTCATTATAACGAGCTGGCGACTGTGTATAGCGCTCCGAGGCGGTGATGCTGGTAGCTGTAAGCTTATCACCGACACCCATCTTAGGGAGTATGCCGCCCTCACCCTCCTGGGCTACATCCTCATCCACAGCCTCAGAGTATAGGCGCATGAAGCCATCGAAACGCACTATCTCACCTGTAGCCACAAACTGTTCTGAGCGACGCTTGAGGTCCACGACAATCTGTGTGCGGTCGAGCTCGGCAGGTACCATCTGTGAGGCTACCGTGCGCTTCCAGATAAGGTCGTAGAGGCGCTTCTCGGCGGCTGTACCCTCAATCTCCTGGCGCTCGATATACGAAGGACGGATAGCCTCGTGAGCCTCCTGCGCACCCTTCGACTTAGTCTTATAGTTGTGGGGGTTTGAATACTTAGCACCAAAGAGGCGAGTAATCTCATTCTTACACTGCGTGATAGCCATCTGCGAGAGGTTCACAGAGTCGGTACGCATATAGGTGATAAGACCCTGCTCGTAGAGGCGCTGCGCCACAGACATGGTCTGCGACACGCTCATGCCAAGCTTACGGCTTGCCTCCTGCTGAAGCGTAGAGGTTGTAAAGGGGGCCGCAGCATAGCGCTGTACAGGCTTCTCCTCAATCTTACCAACAACGAACTCCTCGCCAATGCAGTCGTTGAGGAACTGCTCGGCCTGCTCACGAGTCTCGAACGAACGTGAGAGAGTAGCCTTGAAGAGACTTTGTGTGGGGTCCTCAGTGGCATAGAACTGCGCAACAACACGATAGAGCTGCGCAGACTTGAAAGATATGATCTCGCGCTCACGCTCCACAATGAGGCGCACGGCAACACTCTGCACACGGCCTGCCGAGAGTGCTGGACGCACCTTCTTCCATAGTACGGGCGATAGCTCGAAGCCCACCAAACGGTCGAGAACACGACGTGCCTGCTGAGCATTTACAAGATTCATATCTATGGTGCGTGGATTCTCTATCGCATTGAGGATAGCACGCTGCGTAATCTCGTGGAAGACGATACGCTTGGTGCGGTCGATAGGTAGCTCCAAGACCTTAGCGAGGTGCCAAGCGATGGCCTCTCCCTCGCGGTCCTCATCGGATGCCAACCACACAGTCTTTGCACTACGAGCCAAACGCGACAGATCGTCAACGACCTTACGCTTATCATCTGGAATCTCGTATAATGGTTCAAACTTATTATCAAGATCTATACCAAGACCCTTCTTTGCCAAGTCACGAATGTGGCCAAAGCTGGACTTGACCATATACTCCTTGCCGAGAAATCTCTCGATGGTCTTAGCCTTGGCGGGGGACTCAACAATAACTAAATTCTCTTGCATCTCAATTATTCATTTTTACACAGCAAAACCTAAGCTCGTAACTTAGGTTCGCCTTAACTATGTAATCTCAAGTACTATCTCGTTAGTTTACAATGGTATAAGTAAGCTCAAGCGCTATTGGCGCATTGTTAATCATACCCTCAACACCGTCGCCGCCATAGATGGTCTGGCGCTTGAAGCCAAAGAGTTGGTCGGCGGCTGGTGCGATGTAGATTCGTCGATATGGCACAAGGTCCATGTCGGCCTCCGCACTATCGGGGTTGAACTTATCGAGCAACACCTTGCCTTGCTCATCAACATTCTCGGCTGCGGCCATCATCAACGACTGTATGTGTGTCGAGATATCCATTGTGTAGCAGCCAAGCGAGCGGTTGATGTAACCATCGTAGTCCAAGGTTACGCTACCCTCGCTGGTGTAGGCGTAATCGGAGATAGCTATGAGATTATTATCATTTATATCGGTGCCTCCATAGCGGGTGTATAGACCCATACGGGGCATCGAGGCGTCCATTATTGTGGCCATCGTAATAGGGTCGATAAGCATATAGTCATAATCCGACCCCTCAAGGTATATAGACAAGTGCGCCTGATTTACCGAGATAACAGCCTCGGGGTTTTCAACCGAGTGCACAAGGTCGGCGAGCGACTGAATAAACTCATCGGCAAACAGCATCTCGGTGACAACACCACCCATACCATCTACATAGGCAACCTCAACATCAGCTCCCGCCTCTATATCCTGACTAATACTCTCCGAGAGGGTATGCTCAACCATCGAGAGCGAGACATTACCAGCCTTAACACCGTAGTCCACAGGGTTGATATAGAAGTTATAGGACATTATCGTGGTATCCTTGATAATGGTAGGATCCTCCTTATAACGGCTACGAGCATAGAGCACCAGCGCGGTATTCTCCACATCGGTAGCAAACATCGCACCATCGCCCTCCGTAGGGGCATCAGCAGGCGCAACATAGACACCTCGTATGCGGTCAACGAAGAGCTCCTCGTTACCCTGCTCATAGATCTCATCCTTATCCAAGCCATAGCCATCACTCTCGGCGAGGTCGGTGGTGAACATCAGACGAGAGATATACTCATCGGTCTTTGCCGTACGACGCAACGTCACACTCTGAGGCTGAGGATTCTCAATATCACCCACATAGACACCACGCTCCTGATCGGGATAGTCGAAGGTAAAGATAGGCTCCTGAGCAACATAGCTCGTAGGGTCGAAATCTATGTAGAAGATACTATCGCACCCCTCACCCTTTAGGTAGTCGTTAGAGGTAATCTCATAGACGTTGAAGGTCTGACGACGTGTGGTATCACCATGGAAATCTGTGACATAGAGTGCCAACTGCATAGAGTCGAATATAGGACGATAGCCCCAACCATAATCCTCGTTGAGCTTAGAGCCGAAGAGCACCTGCGACATGAAGCCCGCCCTACGCTTGCCGTAGTCAGTGTTGAGCTCATAGCCAAAGTATACGTTATCGAGATTTGATGACTTAATGGAGTCGGTGCGGTAGAGCTGTGTAGTAGCCAGCGTAAGAGGTGTCTGCTCGCCGTTATAAGACATCATACCTCCCTTATAGACACGACGATGCATCTCCATCTTCTGATCCGTAGGAATGAACTCCGAACCCATAGTATAGTCCACCTCAGTTGTGCAACCCACCATCGAGAGTGTCGCAACAACCAAGGCCACCACCATAGTCATCAATCTTCTATAACTCACCATAGAACTTCTCATAGTTATCGAAGAGCTCCTTAGAATCACACTCCTGGTAGTCAAGCACATGCTTACCACGGCTACGAGCATACTCCACAAGCTCCTTGTTAGCATTCTCCGAGGTAACAATAATACCATCGGCATACTCTATAACGAAGCGATACAAGTTTTCGTATGTAGGATTCTCCAAAACTGTCATTGCGCTATCCATAACACCCTCGCCCTCGAGCTTCTGCTTGAAGTCCACAGCAAGCGAACCCTCGAACTTATCGTCGCCAAGCGACAAGACAATCTTCACATCGCGGAAGAGAGGATCGTCATAGAATACCTTTTTGAGATACATGGGGACAATAGCCGAGAACCAGCCGTGGCAATGCACAATGGTAGGCTGCCAACGCAACTTCTTAACTGTCTCGAGCATACCTCGAGCAAAGAAGATAGCACGAACATCGTTATCCTCGAATGGCTTGCCCTCCTCGTCGTGAAGAATAGCACGGCGTGAGAAGTAGTCGTCGTTATCGATGAAGTATATCTGAATGCGTGCTGCAGGGATGGATGCCACCTTGATAATGAGCTGATGGTCATTATCGTTGATTATAAGGTTCATACCCGAGAGACGTATAACCTCATGTAGCTGGTTACGACGCTCGTTGATACATCCATAACGAGGCATAAATGTGCGAACCTCGCAACCTCGCTCCTGCATCTGACGAGCCATCTCGATGCTTAGCTTCGAGAAGTCGGTTTCGGGCAGGTAGGGAGAGATCTCCTGACAGACGTACAATATTTTATGTTTTGCCATAGTAGCGCAATTTACACTGCAAATATACAAAAAACTTTCTACAAAATCAACATGGCATCGCCATAGGTACCAAAGCGATAACCCTCATCCTTAGCAATCTTGTAGGCATTCATAACAGCATTGTAGCCACCAAAAGCAGCCACCATCATAAGCTGTGTCGAGTAGGGCAAGTGGAAGTTCGAAACGAAGGCATCCGCTGCTGTGAACTGATATGGGTGGAAGATAAACTTATTGGTCCAGCCCTCCATAGGCTTAATCATGCCACCCACAGAGACTGCAGTCTCCATGGCACGCATAACGGTGGTACCAATAGCCACAACCTTGTGTCCCTCACGCTTAGCGGTGTTGATGCTATCAACAGACTCAGGAGTGATGATAAACTGCTCGGAATCCATCTTATGCTTCGACAAGTCCTCAACATCCACAGTGCGGAAGTTACCAAGACCCACATGCAGGGTGATGAAGGTTCTGTCGATGCCCTTAATCTCCATACGCTTCATGAGGTGCTTCGAGAAGTGAAGGCCCGCTGTTGGTGCAGCCACAGCACCCTCGTTCTTAGCATAGATAGTCTGATACCACTCCTCATCCTCGGGCTCTACCTTCTCGCGTACCCAGCGTGGCAGAGGGGTCTCACCAAGGTTGTACAACGCCTCCTTGAACTCCTCGTACGAGCCGTCGAAGAGGAAGCGAAGGGTACGACCACGCGAGGTGGTATTATCAATAACCTCGGCACCCATAAGCTCATCGTTGCCGAAGAATAACTTATTGCCAATTCGTATCTTACGAGCTGGGTCAACCAACACATCCCAGAGGCGCAACTCGCGGTTAAGCTCGCGCAAAAGGAAGATTTCGATATCGGCACCTGTCTTCTCCTTGCAGCCCTGAAGGCGCGCTGGGAAGACCTTAGTGTCGTTGAATACGAACATATCCTTCTCATCGAAATACTCGATAATATCTTTAAACGTGCGGTGCTCGATCTCTCCTGTAGAGCGGTGCAACACCATAAGGCGTGCATCGTCACGATTTGTCGTAGGATACTTAGCAATCATATCCTGCGAAAAGTCGTAACCATACTGCGATAACTTCATATATTTCTCAAAAAAAGCGTGAAACAATCAAACAATATACGCAAGTTTCTCTATTTTGTTTCACACTCGCGTAATTTTTCCATAAAATCATCGAGGCCATGGGCATACTCCACCTTAAAACCGCCACTGCGTGTGCGACGCAACGACGATAAGTATGCACCACTATTCAACGCCTCGCCAATCTCGAAAGCCAACGAGCGGATGTAGGTACCCTTGCTACACTCAACCCTAATCTTTATGCGTGGTAGGTCGTACTCCAAGAGCTCCATACCATATATATTAATACGCGCACGCTTGAGCTCCACCTCCTCGCCAGCACGAGCAAACTCATAGGCACGCACACCCTGCACCTTCTTCGCTGAGTATAGCGGTGGAAGCTGATCACGCTCACCCGTGAGCGACTGCAAGGCAGCCTCTACCATCTCGCGCGTGATATGCTCTGTGGGGTAGGTGCAGTCTACCTCATGCTCCATATCTCCAGAGGGCGTTGTCGCACCGAGCTGCAACTCTGCAACATACTCCTTCTGCTCGGCTTGCAACTGCTCGACCATCTTGGTGGCACGGCCTATACATACGAGCAAGATGCCTGTAGCCAAAGGGTCGGGTGTGCCAGCATGACCAATCTTACTCTTTGGGTAGCCACACTTGCGAAGCTGAAACTTTATCTTACGCACCACATCCGCCGAGGTCCACTCGTAGGGCTTGTCAATAACAGCCACATATCCCTCGGGGAAGTTAACATCTTTGAGTGAAAGGTTCTCCATATATCCTTATATAATATAGCTTGCTATCGCCACAATGCCGACAATAGCACAGTAGATGGCAAACCATATCAGCTTGCCTCGTTTAACAATATTTATCATAAAGCGACAGGCCAAGCAGCCCACAACAAAGGCTGATACAAAGCCTGCAACAAGTGCCGCTGTAGATACGCCCTCAAGAGCCAAGCCTCCGTCGACAACCTCAAGAAGGGTCTCACCCATAATAGGGGCCAGGACCATAAGGAATGAGAAGGTGGCCACCGCCGCCTTCTGGTTACCGAGAAGCAGACCCGTAGCTATGGTAGAGCCCGAACGCGAAAGGCCAGGCATGGAGGCTACGGACTGCGCCACGCCAATGATAAAGGCATCGCGATAGGATATCGTACTCTTCATGCGAGGGCGTGCGTAGTAGGCAAAGGCCAAGAGCACCGAGGTGAGCAATAGCATAGCGCCCACAATGACCATGATACCATCCGAGGCGAGCATCGCGTTGATATCGTCCTTGAAGATGAGGCCTATAACGCCGATAGGCAACATAGAGACGACGAGCTTTAAGAAGTAGCTCTTCTCCTCGTTCATGCCTCGTGACAACAGACCTTTTATGAGCCACCATATCTCGCCCCATAGTATCACAATGGTGCTTAACACCGTAGCGGCATGGAGCGTAATATCGAAGGCCAAGTTCTCCTGAATTTCCACACCAAGAAGCTCCTTGGCGAGTTGCAGATGACCACTACTCGACACGGGCAAGAACTCCGTAAGGCCCTGCACCGCACCCAACACTATTGATTCGAATATTCCCACAACCAATACTACTTATTATCGCTCTCTGGGAAGCGCTTCATTATTGCATATATCTCAAACACAAAGCCCGCAATAACCACAATAGGGGCTATGGTGATGCGACGCACAGAGTATATCGACTCGTCGAAATGGGTCGACGTATGATCGCCACCACCCGACATAAGGATAAAGCCTAGGACTATGATAGCCGCACCGATAAGCATAAGCTTATAGTTCTTCACAGATAGGGGCATACGCTTATTATCGCCCCTGTTCTCGTTATTAGCCATTAGTATAAGTATATCTTATTTGACTTCATATTTACAAACTTGTTGACAGCCATGGCGCTGAAACATACGGTGATGACAACACCCATAGTTGTCACAATGCCAGCTACAATGCCAAGCTCCACGTAGCTAGTGGTGGCAACACCCTCGGGGAGCATATCCACAACGCCATATATTATAGAGCATATCATCAGCGAGGCTATAACACCCGACAGCAGACCCTGCTTGAGAGCACTTACAAGCAGTGGACGCATGATATACCACTTGGTAGCACCCACCAACTTCATGGTGTTTATAAGGTAGCGCTTAGAGTATATCGCAAGACGCAATGTGTTATTTAGCAACAGAATAGATATAACAAACAGACCTATAGAGAAAGCTATAAGCACGATAGATATGGCTGAAATATTCTGTGTCGACTGCTCGACATACTTAAGCTCTGGCTTAACCACACACTCAACACCCGGGATTGACATCAACTCTGAGGCCACAGCGTTGATATGCTGCATATCGGCACACTCCTCTTTGAGTACCACCTCGTAGCAATCGTACAACGGGTTCTCGCCACCCAGAAGCTCCATATCAATATCGAAGGGTATATCCGAGCGGTTATACCTCTCATCCTTTGACACAAAGGTAATACTCTGGGTCTCGGGAAGCGCCTTGATACCATTGACTATCGCCTCCTTCTCGTTATCAAAGAGGTTGTTCGCTATATCCACGGTAAGGGTTACACGCAACGCCGGGTCGAGGATATTCCTAATAGCCTTGAACGAGCCATAGCCCACAATACCCAGCATGAAGAGCACCAAGGCTATGCTCGCTGTAGAGAGCATATAGGAGTGGCGCACCTTGCGCTTTAATCGTTTATCTCTGTTACTTGCCATATATCTTTACTTTTTTGATCTCTTTGAGTTATACCAACTTACGATATGTGGAACGACATATCGCTTGCTCAACGGAGCTGTCAGGAGCAACAACAACGCTATGAGTATCAACCACGATGATATGCCCGTAATGGCAGATGCCACACCCCAGTTAGGTGCACGGAACTTCCACTCCACGGTATGCTTACCTGCGGGAAGCTCCATGGCTCTAAGGATGTAATCCGCCGTGAAGTAGTCGGCCTCAACACCATCGATATATGCTGTCCAGCCATCGGGATAGTATATCTCCGAGAATAGGGCCAAGGCCTCAGCAGGCGAGTCGTACTCATATCTTAGGTAGTTAGGAGCATACTCCACAAGGGCGATACTTCCAGCAGTGCTATATTTCTCCTTTAATTGGGGCGCCGAAGGCTCAACTACAGCATACTTCGAGAGGTCGGCAGTGCCAATAGCCGTGAAGGCCTCTTTGGGGGTATCAACCCTCTTGCTACCCTCAACAAACCAGGCTGCACCCATAGGCGCAACACCCAAGCCACTGCTTAGCGAGATGTGGCTATTGCCTACTATGCAATATTTGACATTGAGCATCGCCAAGATGTTGATATTCTCGGGGCTAAGTTCTTGTTCTGAGACATACTCATCATACATGCCATAGATATATCTGTTGAGCACCTCGTCGTAGCGACCAAGCTTCGCACCATGATAGCCATCCACCGAGCGGTGGAAGTATGAGGCATAGGCAGTACCCTTGCTATTTAGGTCAAATACCCTAAAACCAAGCTCCTTATCCTTGAGTATCGCATTGTCGGCTGCCGATGGCGCTATTGTTACAGCACTCCTCTCGTGCCACTTCTTATCGTTGAGATAGCGGTCGCCGACACCCACGAGGTCGAGGGTAAGCAGCAAGCCCACCAACGTGAGCATCACATATGGCAGAGCCTTGTTTATCAGCACAACACCAAAATCCCTATACTTGTACATGGCATATAGCAGAAGGATGGCTGCAGCACCAACAACATAGCCTATTGTGCGCCAAGCGTCACTTCGGAACATACCGCTACGAACCTCCTCGGCATTATGTTTAAGCTCATCAACCCACCACATATCACCCAAGCTCTCGATAGCAGGGACGCCATAGTCGGCAACCATAGCCATGATGATAATAAGCATAAGGACCACACCCACAGATGCGAGGATGTAGCTCACCATCTTACGTGTGGTAAGCTCATCACGCCATAGCGACATAAGAGCATAGGCAGCCAACACCACAACGCTCCACTCCACAACAACGAGCGCCATAGAGACGGTGCGGAAATCGCTATAGGCGGGTAGCCAGTCGAACATAAGTTCGTAGAAGCCCATGATATTCTTACCCCACGCCAAGAGTATGGCAAAGATAGATACCGCCACCAACCACCAGCGGTTGCGCTGAGCAGCAAGAAAGATACCCAAGATAGCAAGGAAGACTACCACCGCGCCGAGGTATGTAGGGCCTGCCGTACCAGGCTGCTCACCCCAGTAGGTAGAACAAGCTTTATGTGCCTCAGGATTCAACTTATTGTAATACTCGTGGAATAAAGCCTCATAGCAGTCATAGAATAATTCCTCATGGTACTGATTATAGAGGTAGTCGGATAAATCATAAAAATACTCTTCAAACGATTTATCGGAGTCGATAAGTGTCCAAATATCATCGAGTGTCACATTGGGATCTGTTTTACGCATTTCACTATGCATAATCGCAATTGTCTCCTCAATGATCATATCCTCGATTCTTCCCTCTACTCTCTCTTCTGCATACTCATGAGCGAGCGTTTCCAGAATATCGTAATTCTTCTCGATGATGCAATCCTGGTTTGTTGCGCTACCCATATAGTTGGGGACAAGCATATTGAAGCTCTCGGCCTTGCCGTAGCTCCAAGCTGTATTCCAAGCTATCTTCTCCTGGCGAGCCTCCTCAGCGCTTTTAGACTCATCCGAAACACCTCTTACCGTATGTTTCTGATGGCTCTTGGCATACCACAGTGGTGCAAAGTTGGAGCCTCCAGCGAGGAGTGCTGCCAATGCCAAGAGAGCCGTTCTATAGCCGAAGGGCTTTAGGACCTTATCCTTGATGGATACTACAAACTCGCTTATCCATAGCGCCAAGCAGGCGAAGAGGAAGTAGTAGGTAATCTGCGGATGGTTGGCCGCAAGCTCCAACGAGCCGAAGAGCGTAGCAAGCACCGCACCCACCCACATATTGCGACGCAGAGCATACCACACAGCACCCACCATAGGTGGAGCGTATACCAACGCCCACATCTTGGTGATATGGCCCGCATCGATGATAAGGAGGAAATAGGTGGATAGGCCATAAGCAAGACCTGCGATGATACCTATCCAGGGATTGACACCCATAAGCACCACAGCAAGCATCATAAAGAGCATGGCGAAGAGTATCATGTTCATCGGTCCATCCACGACCTTGACAACATTGCCCACAGTCTGCTTTACATCTTGTGTGGGGTACTCCATGTCGATAAGGTAGGCGGGCATACCCGAGAACATAGCGCCTGTCCACTGAGGATCCTCACCCGTAGCCTCACGGTGCTCCTTGACATCACGCGACATACCCTCGTACTGCACGATATCGCCCTGAGACAGAGTCTTATTATCGAACTGCGGAGCGAAGAAGTGGTTGCACACAAGCACAAATATCATAATGCCCACAGCCCATGGCAGAGCTGCCAAGAGCCACGCACGAAGACGCTCCATTGTGAAGAGATTATCCATACTATTTTTTGCTAAAAAATAAAAACGCAAAATATCGTACAAATGTACGAAAAAAAAACCAAACTATAAAATCGCTAGGCGAAAAGATGCAAAACACGAAATAAGAGCCACATCAATAGAGCCTTATTGCACACTTTAGAAATAAAAAATACATCACCAATACAAACAATTTATAAAAATTCGTTATCTTTGCCTAATTAAACAAGTTAGTATGGTAACAATCGACGATATTCGTAAACCTATAGCTGCAGACCTCGAGGCCTTCGACGACTTCGTTAAGGAGAACTTCACGGCCGAGGGCGAGCTTATGAGCGAGATGCTCACCTATGCGCTATCATCACGTGGCAAGGGCATCCGACCAATACTCACCCTACTCTCGGCATCACTCAACAACCCCTCGGCAGCAACCGACGAGGAGTGTGGCAAGGAGCGCCACGCCACCAAGCGCACCTACCTTGGAGCAATGCTTGTGGAGATGATACACACAGCCTCACTCATTCACGACGACGTTATCGACTCGGCAGATGAGCGACGTGGTCGTGCCTCGGTGAACGCCAAGTGGCAGAGCAACATGGCAATAATCCTTGGCGACTACATCCTTGCACGCACCATGTCACTGGGTTTGGCATCGGCACAGTACGACCTACTCTCCTATATCGGCACAGCCATGGCGACACTCTGCGAGGGCGAGGTGCTTCAGAGCCAGCACGCCAAGAGCTTCGATACCAAGCGCGAGGACTACTACAACATCATCTACCAAAAGACGGCAAGCCTTTTGGGTGTAAGCGCCGCCCTTGGCGCATTGTCGGTGGGAGCATCACGCGAGGAGGTAGATAGGATGCGTAAGTTTGGCGAGGCCATAGGCATGGCATTCCAGATTCAGGACGACATCCTCGACTACAACCGCCAGAACAATACGGGCAAGCCCTCGAACAACGACCTTCGTGAGCAGAAGATAACCCTCCCGCTCATCGAGGTTATGGAGCGCAAGTCGGAGGAGGAGCGCAATGAGATTATTGCGCTTTTGAAGCGTTGCAACAACGACGAGGAGGCGGTAAACAAGATACAGCAGATTGTCGACGAGAATGGTGGCGCAGAACTTGCAGCAAAGACCATGCAAGCATACCTCTCGCGCGCCCTACACCTGCTATCGAAATACCCCGACACACCATATCGCAAGTCGCTGATGAGCCTATGCTCGTTCATTGCCGAGCGCGATAGATAAAACCCATATAAACAGCTGAATATTAACTAATAACAAATAATTATGAGTACACAGAAAAAGAGTAACGTACTGGCTATAGTCGTGATGATTCTGCTCTTCGGAATGATCTCGTTTGTAACCAACCTCGCATCGCCTATGGGTGATGTACTTAAGTATGACCTTGCACGTCAATCTATCAACATTCCAAACTGGATGGCAACACTTGGCGTATTTGCCAACTTCATTGCCTACGCTTGTATGGGTATCCCTGCGGGTAACCTCCTTCAGAAGCGTGGCTACAAGTTCACCGCCTTGGCAGCTATAGCCGTAGGTTTCACCGGTGTGGGTGTTCAGACCATCGCAGGCACTTTGGAGGGCAACACTGCCTTTGGCGTATATATTCTTGGTGCCTTCATCGCAGGTTTCTCAATGTGTATGCTTAACATCGTGGTTAACCCTATGCTTAACAAGCTCGCAGGTGGTGGTAACCGAGGTAACCAGCTCTTGCAGGTGGGTGGCTCGTTCAACTCATTCATGGGTACAGCGGTCATCTTCCTCTCTGGTATCTTCGTTCCAGACATTGTAAAGGCCGAGATTAGCCAGGTATACCCATTGATGTTCATCGCCTTGGCAATCTTCGCTATCGCCTTCCTCGTTGTTCTTCGCACCGATATCCCTGAGAGTGCTCCACAGCAGCTTCAGAACAAGGCGAAGGATAAGTATAGCCCAATGTCGTTCCGCCACTTTATGTTGGGTGCCGTGGCTATCTTCATCTATGTAGGTGTCGAGGTAGGTATTCCTAACGTATTGCAGAAGTGGTTGCAGAATGGTGGTCTTGGCCTCAACCCTAACGCTGAGACTATCGCCTCTTCAGTGACTGCAACCTACTGGTTGTTGATGTTCTTCGGCCGTTTGGCAGGTGCTGCGCTTGGTGCTAAGATGTCGGCAAAGGCTATGCTCACATCGGTATCGCTCCTTGGCCTTGCATTGGTTCTTGGCGCTATCTTCCTCGACCCAGCAAACACCGTTAACCTCCCAGTATTTATGAAGACCGAGGGCTTCGGCTTGGCCGAGGTGCCTATCAATGCTGCGTTGTTGGTGTTGTGCGGTTTGTGCACATCGGTAATGTGGGGTGGCATCTTCAACCTCGCTGTTGAGGGTCTTGGTAAGTACACCGAGAAGGCTTCGGGTATCTTCATGGCTATGGTTTGCGGTGGTGGTATCTTGCCATTGTTGCAGAACGGCGTTGTTGATGCTACCGACAACTACCTCGTAAGCTACTGGGTGATCGCTGCAGGTCTTGCATTCTTGCTCTTCTACGCCCTTGTAGGTTCTAAGAATGTGAACAAGGATATTCCTACAGAGTAACATACCATAACATTATACCATAGAGGTCGGCAGGAGAGTTACTCTTGCCGACCCTTTTTTATGGATATTTATTTGCCAATAGCATATTTTTTATACCTTTGTGCAACAAAATTTCTTTTAAAGCTTAATAAACACTAAAATCATGAAAAAACTATTTCTACTATTGGCCGTATGCGGCATGATGGTTTCATGCGGCGGCGAGCAGAAGAAGAAGGAGGAGACTAAGCAGGCTGGCGAGCAGAAGACTGAGCAGACTGGCGAGCAGAAGACTGAGCAGGCTGGCAAGCAGGAGACTGAGCAGGCTGGCAAGCAGGAGACTGAGCAGCTTACTATAGCTCAGTTGTTCGACACTATGTACGATGCTCTTCAGAGCGGCAACATGGAGCGCTTCATTGAGCTCGCTATAATAACAGACGAATGGGGCGATGAGCTCACTCCAGAGCAGGAGAAGGAGCTTGAGGCATACTTCCAGAAGAGCCCAGAGAAGCTTATGGCGGTAATAGAGGCTATTGAGAACATCGACTTCGACGAGTACATTGATGAGATAGCTTACCCTGAGAATGGCTACGACGAGGACTATGGCTACGATGACGAGGACTATGACTACGATGACGAGTGGTCAGATGAGGAGGAGTGGTAATATTTGTTAGTCATTACTAAACCCTAATATAGGTGGGTGGCATCGTGCTTTGCACAGTGATGCCACCTCTTTTTTTTGTGCCACCCAAAAATAATCGCTCTACAAAGAACAATATTAGAGATTGTTTTGTATCTTTGTAGTTGATTGTGTCAGTAGGCCTCTTCTATGAGTAATCATGTTTAACTACAATAACTAAAACTTTAACGACCATGTACGGAAAATTTCAGCAGCATTTGCAGAACGAGTTGGCAGAGATTAAGGCTGCCGGCTTGTACAAGACAGAGCGCATCATCGAGTCACCACAGCGTGCAGAGATCGACGTGGCTAACCGCCCAGTATTGAACTTCTGCGCTAACAACTACCTCGGCCTCTCGGACAACCAGCGCCTTATCGACGCAGCTAAGAAGGCTATGGATGAGCGCGGCTTCGGTATGTCATCAGTACGCTTCATCTGTGGTTGCCAGGATATGCACAAGGAGCTTGAGAAGGCTATCGCCGACTACTTCGGCACTGAGGACACTATCCTCTACGCAGCTTGCTTCGACGCTAATGGTGGCGTATTCGAGCCATTGTTCACAGCTGAAGATGCTATCATCTCTGACGCTTTGAACCACGCATCTATCATCGACGGTGTTCGCCTTTGCAAGGCTCAGCGCTACCGCTATGCTAATGCCGACATGGCAGAGCTCGAGGAGTGCTTGAAGCAGGCTCAGGCACAGCGCTTCCGCATCATCGTTACCGACGGTGTATTCTCAATGGACGGTAACGCTGCTCCACTCGACAAGATTTGCGAGCTTGCAGAGAAGTACGACGCTCTTGTAATGGTTGACGAGTGCCACTCAGCAGGTGTTTTGGGTAAGACTGGTCGCGGTATCACCGAGCTCTACGATCTTCGTGGCAAGGTGGATATCCTCACTGGTACCCTCGGCAAGGCATTTGGTGGTGCAGTAGGTGGCTTCACAACAGGCCGCAAGGAGATCATCGACATGCTCCGTCAGCGCTCACGCCCATACCTCTTCTCTAACTCATTGCCACCCGCAGTAGTTGGTGCATCTATCGAGATGTTCAAGATGTTGGAGGAGAGCGATAAGCTTCACGATCAGCTCGTAGCTAACGTTGAGCACTTCCGCACTAAGATGGTTGCTGCTGGCTTCGACATCAAGCCTACACAGTCAGCTATCTGCGCTGTTATGCTCTACGACGCAAAGCTCTCACAGGACTTCGCTGCTGAGCTCCAGCAGGAGGGCGTATTCGTGACTGGCTTCTACTACCCAGTAGTACCTAAGGGTCAGGCTCGTATCCGTGTTCAGGTATCTGCAGGCCACACTGTTGAGCAGCTCGACCGTTGCGTTGAGGCCTTCGTGAAGGTTGGCAAGAAGCTTGGCGTATTGAAGTAATCCCAAGTGATATGCCGCCTCATGCGGCACATATCAAACGTAAGACCATCCAGGGAGTCCTGGATGGTCTTGTTTTTTACACAAGATTAGATACCAAAAAAAGAGACTGCCGACACAAGATCGGCAGTCCACGGACACAAACAATTATTAACTTTTTACACTACTAATTCAACTTTTACACAAACTTTTATTCTCTACTTTTAAACGTTAATACTAATCTATGGTTATATATTCTCTTAATATTCGTTCAAAATCTCTAAACAAACGCCGCCTATAAACTACCAAACAACTTTTTGGCAAATCGTTTTTAGCCTTTTTCATTTGTTTTCGATGCAAATATAAAGCGAATAAATCAATATTGCAAATCAAAAATATTTATCGCCAAATAAGAAACGCTTATAGTTTCTAAAATAACAATGTTTATTGTATATTATTTGGTTTTATTTTGACCACATCACAATAGGGCCAAAATTTAGAGTAGCGCCTGCAACCACAGAGAGTGGACATTGGGGGCTATTTCTTACAATTTTAAGAATTATCATAGGAAGAGTGCAATATTTTTATAAAAAATTTTGCCGTTATTGATATTTTTTATACATTTGCATCAAATGGAAAAAAGTGAACTAAAAAATGCCTAAGGTACGTGAACAATACGAGTATCTGCGCAAGCCCGAATGGCTCAAGATTAGCCTAAGGAGTACTGCAAATACGGCCGAGGTCGAGCAAATCGTCGAGGGGCGTTGTCTACATACAATATGTAGCAGCGGAATGTGTCCCAACAAGGCGGAGTGCTGGAGTCGCCGTACTGCAACCTTTATGATTTTGGGTGATATATGCACTCGTAATTGTCGCTTCTGTGCTACAACAACTGGCCGCCCCCTGCCACCCGATGAGCAGGAGCCCGACAAGGTTGCTGAGAGCGTGAAGCAGATGGGCCTGAAGCATGTTGTTATCACGTCGGTGACACGCGACGACCTCGAAGATCATGGTGCAGCCATCTGGGCACGTACCGTGGAGGCAGTGCGCCGCGAGAACCCCGACTCAACAATAGAGCTCCTTATTTCCGACATGGATGCTCGCCCCGAGTTACTTGACACGGTGCTTGCATCACGTCCCGACATTGTGGGACACAACATCGAAACCGTCGAGCGACTAACTCCCGAGGTGCGATCACGCGCTAAGTATCGCACATCGTTGGCAACACTTAAGCATATTGCCGATAGCGGAGCTGTTGCGAAGAGCGGCCTGATGGTCGGATTGGGCGAGAGCGAAGAGGAGATTCTCCAGACCCTGCGCGACCTGCGCGAGGTGGGAGTCGCCATCGTAACTCTCGGTCAATATCTTCGTCCGACAAAGGAGCACTATCCTGTAAAGGCGTATATCACTCCCGAAAAGTTCGAAGAGTACCGACTCAAGGCTCTCGAGATGGGTTTCAGCTACTGCGCGAGTGCACCCCTGGTGCGTTCGTCGTATTTGGCAGATGCCGCACTTGAAGCTGTGAGAAAGGTATGCAAAAGGTAGAAATCAGAGATTTACAGAGTATGGCCTATGGCGAGTGCTGGGATTTACAGCGTTCGCTATTTGACGCATTGTGTGCCAAGAAGCTTGCCAAGAGCTTCGAGGAGGATGAGTCTCGTGGCACCATACTCATCGTAGAACACCCCGCCGTATATACACTCGGCAAGAGTGGACATCAAGAGAATATGCTATGCACCGAGGAGTATCTCAAGAGCCTCGGCGCAGAGTTCTATCATATTGACCGTGGTGGCGACATAACATTCCACGGTCCTGGGCAGCTTGTATGCTACCCCATCATCGACCTCGACGCCGCAGGCTTGGGCGTGAGACGATATATCGAGGCTTTGGAGCAGAGTGTCATAGACCTTGCAGCGGAGTATGGCATAGAGTGCCACCGCTCGGAGGGTGCCTCAGGCGTATGGGTTACGCGTGGTGCGCGCCTCGAGAAGCTATGCGCCGTAGGTGTGCGTGCTTCGCATGGTGTGACAATGCATGGCTTGGCCATGAATGTCGCTACCGACCTCAACTGGTTCCACCTCATCAACCCTTGTGGTTTTACCGACAGAGGCGTATGCTCGCTCTCGTCGCTCACAGGACGCACAGTCACCATGGAGGAGGTAAAGCCCAAGTTTATTGATTACCTAACGAAAAATTTGAATGTTAAAATATATAAAAAGTAAAAGTTATGCCCATAGAAAAGAGATGGGTTGTCAAGCCGCAGGGCGATCGCGCGGTGGTGGAGGCCTTGGCCTCACGCCTCGGGATGTCGACAGTCTTGACCAACCTATTAGTTCAGAGGGGCATAGACACCGTGGAGAAGGCCAAGAAGTTCTTCTCGCCCGCGCTTCGCGACTTGCACGATCCGTTCCTAATGAAGGATATGGATCGCGCGGTAGAGCGTATCGAGCGAGCAGTGAAGAGTGGCGAAAAGGTAATGATCTATGGCGACTACGACGTAGATGGAACCACCGCAGTAGCCCTTGTCTACAAGTTCTTGAGCCAGATAGGACACAAAAATTTGTTGTTCTACATTCCAGACCGATATGTCGATGGTTATGGCATATCAGTCCGCAGCATCGACCATGCTGTACGTAAAGGCGTTACGCTGGTCATAGCTCTGGACTGCGGCATCAAAGCCGTGGAGAAGGTGGCCTATGCCAAGGAGAAAGGCGTAGATTTCATCATCTGCGACCACCATTTACCTGCCGAGGAGATTCCTGCGGCAGTGGCTGTATTGGACCCCAAACGCACCGACTGCAACTATCCTTTCGATGAGTTGTCAGGCTGTGGCGTTGGCTTTAAGCTCGTTGAGGCCTATGCTCGCCGCAACAACATACCATTCTCGGAGATCGAGCATCTCCTCGACTTGTTGGTTGTGAGCATCGCCTCGGACATTGTGCCTTTGGTTGACGAGAACCGCATCTTGGCACACTACGGATTGAAGAAACTTAACTCGGCACCCTCGAAGGGTCTGTTGTCGATAATCAAGATATGTGGTCTTGAGGGCCATAACATCACCATCGACGACATAGTCTTCAAGATTGGCCCACGCATCAACGCCGCTGGCCGCATGCGCATGGACGAGGATGACGAGAATGCTGCACCTTCGGGAGGCCACGCTGCCGTGAGCCTTCTTATCGAGGGTAACGAGCAGGAGGCGGCGAAGTTCGGCGAGGTTATCGACTCGTATAACCAGGACCGCAAGAGCATCGACCGCAACGTAACACAGGAGGCCCACGACTATGTGGAGTCGCACCCCGAGCTCAAGGCCTTGAAGAGCACGGTTATCTACAACCCTAAGTGGATGAAGGGTATTGTGGGTATCGTAGCCTCACGCCTTATAGAGACCTACTACCGTCCTACGGTGGTGCTCACCCAGTCTAACGGCTTGGTCACAGGCTCGGCGCGCTCTGTTGCGGGCTTCGACCTCTACCAGGCTGTGGAGTCGTGCTCCGACCTCTTGGAGAACTTCGGTGGACATATGTACGCCGCAGGCCTCACAATGAAGGAGGAGAATGTCGAGGCCTTCACCAAGCGTTTCAACGACTATGTGGAGCGAAATATCGACCCACAGATTCTCGTTCCGCAGGTAGATATTGACAGCGAGTTGCTCTTCTCGGAGATCACCGATGAGTTCTACCGCCAGCTCAATAACTTCCAGCCCTTCGGCCCTGGTAACTCGGCGCCTGTCTTTATGACACGCGGTGCGAGCAACCGTGGCGACGCAAAGCTTGTGGGCGTTGAGTGCGACCACCTGCGTATGGACCTTATGCAGCGACAGAAGCCCCATACCACGATTCCGGCTATCGCCTTCCAGCAGCCTACACACTACGAGTGGGTGCGTGGCGGCAAGCCAATCTCGGTATGCTACCAGATTGTTGAGAACCACTACCGTGGCACAGTCTCTAAGCAGCTAAGAGTCAAGGACATCAAGCCTGAACGTTAGTAGCTTTGGGCAAGAAGATAAGAGAGTGAATAAAAAGTGTATTTTGTCGTTACGCTTGCCCTCAAAATGCTCATTTACGCTCAGTAAACTCCGCTTTTTCGGGCTTCGCAAGCCTAAAACTACATCTTTTTATTCACTCTCTTAGGTTATGGGGGCTGGCTAAGTTACTTTTTAGTCAGCCCCTTTTTTATGGCCACGTGATATCTGCACAACAGACTCCAGGCAATGCCGACCTATGCCCGGGTATTATTTTTAATACCCGCAAGAGAGGGGGGCTGATTAATGAGGAGTGAGTAATTAGTAAAAAAATCTGCGGAGCCTAAGCCCCGCAGAGTGTTATAGTGCCTAAGGATTAATTGATTTAATCCTTTTCCTTGTCTCTTCCGACAAATTTTTGCACTCATAGAATGCATAATCTTCAATCGTCGTTACATTATTCGGGATAGTGACACTCTTTAGGCTCTTGCAACCTCTAAATGCCGACGCTGCTATCGTCCTTACACTATTCGGAATAGTAACACTGGTGAGGTTGTTGCAATATGCGAATGCATAATCTCCAATCGTCGTTACACTATTCGGAATAGTATATTCTGTTATTCCTGCGGGGGCAAAAGCTACAAGCTTACCATTGATAATTAAACATCTGCCATTGATAAATGCAGACCCTCCTTTAAACTCTTTTAGATTGCGGCAACATGCGAATGCACCAGCTCCAATCGACGTTACACTATTGGGGATAGTGACACTCTTTAGGCTCTCGCACAAATAGAATGCATGCTCTCCAATCGTCGTTACACTATCTGGAATAGTGACACTTGTTAGACTACCGCAACCATAGAATGCCCACTCTCCAATCGTCGTTACACTATCTGGAATAGTGACACTCTTTAGGCTCTCGCAACCATTGAATGTCCTCTCTCCAATCGTCGTTACACTATTCGGAATAGTGACACTTGTTAGGCTCTTGCAATTTTGGAATGCACAATTTTCAATCGTCGTTACACTATTCGGGATAGTGACACTCTTGAGGCTCTCGCAACCATTGAATGCATAATTTCCGATTGTCATCACGCTATTAGGGATAGTGACACTGGTAAGGTTATCGCAAAAAGAGAATGACAACTCACCAATCGTCGTTACACTATTCGGAATAGTGACACTAGTGAGGCTACTGCAACCCCAAAATGCCAACTCTCCAATCGTCGTTACACTATTTGGAATAGTAAATTTCGTAATGCCTGCAGGGGCAAAAGCTACAAGCTTACAATTGATAATTAAACATCTGCCATTGATAAATGTAGACCCTCCTCTAAACTCCTTTAGATTGCGGCAATCCGAAAATGCCGCCTCTCCAATCGTCTTTACACTATTTGGGATAGTAACACTGGTTAGGTTATCGCAATGTGCGAATGCATGCTCTCCAATCGTCGTTACACTATCCGGGATAGTGACACTATTTAGGCTCTCACAATGATAGAATGCACTATCTCCAATCGTCGTTACACTATTCGGGATAGTGATACTTTTTAGGCTGTAGCAATGTTCGAATGCCCACTCTCCAATCGTCGTTACATCGTCTTTAAACTTGAGAATACCCTTGCCATCTTTATAGGTATTAGACTCTATCACTGCTCCAAATATATTTTTACCCCCATTATATGGTTTAACAACCTTACCATCAGATGAGGTGTACCATATCTCATTGAAAGGTAGGAGGTATTGATAAATATTAACCTCAACACTCTGGCCGCAATATGTTAGAGTGACAGTTGCATTACGATCCTTGCCTATTGTGTTAGCCTGTGCTGTGCAACTAACGACGCCATCGTTGGGCTTAAGGGTTAGCCACTCCGCATCAGTAGCATACTTAACACTCTCGCCATCGACGGGGTTGGTAATAGTATATTTTATTTTAGCACTTCCGCCATCTGCTGATAGTTTAATACTATCGCTTGAATTTAGTGTGAAACCAACAGGGGCGGCAGGCTGTGTGACGACAACCTCGAAGCTCTGATTGCCATATATCACCTTGATGGTGGCACTGCGCTCGCTACCAGTGGTATTTTTTTTCGCTGAGTAGTGAATAACATCTATATCAATGGTCGTAGTCAGCCACGAGTCGCCACTATTTGCACAGCTAACCTCAGAGACTCCATCGTCGTTTTTGACCGAATATTTTATCTCACCGCTACCACCATCATAAGGCAAAATAACCTCACTTTCCGACTCTACAATTAGCTCAGGCTTAAGTTCCTTCTGCTTTGGAGACTCGTTCAACTGAGGAGTATCAACAGTTGCGACTGCGCTCTTTGGAGCATCTTCCTTCTCCTTTGAGCCGCCGCCAAAGAGAATGAACGATGCGACAGCTGCCAAAATAAAGAGGAAAATTCCAAGCCACAAGCCCTTCTTACTCTTTCGCTTATTCTTGGGTTTAGGCTCATTCTTGGGCTGTGGCGCAGGCTGCGCGGTCTGCGTAGGCTCAACACTGATAATGGTAGACTCATCGTCGTGCTTAGGCTCTACGTCTATAATAGTATTCTCGGCAACGGGGGCAACAACCTCTGGCTCATTATCCAGCAGTTTCAAGAAATCATCGATGCTCTGTGGGCGCTCCTCACGCCAGTAGTTCATAGCCTCCTTGATAGCCCTCTGCACACCAGGCGAGAGGTTAGAGGGGACCTCAACGCCCTCTCGACCCATATCGGTAGCCGAGGGTGGCACCGTGCCCGTGACAAGGTAGTACAACGTAGCACCAAGGCCATATATATCCGTGGCGGGCGAGAAGCTACTAACACCGCCCGACTTATACTGCTCGATAGGGGCGTAGCCATGGCTAATGCCCACAGGGGTGGAGCTTGTCTGCTCACCACCAGCGTCGTAGTGTTTAGCAAGGCCAAAGTCTATCAATATCGTCTGGTCCTCCTTAGGGCGTAGCAGGATATTGCCTGGCTTAACGTCGAGATGGTTAATCTTCTGACAGTGTATATACCCCAATGCTGAGGCTATATCCCTGATATACTTAATGGCGACACCCTCCGCAACATTACCGCCACGCTTGACAACATCGCTAAGCGAGCCACCCTCGACATACTCCATGACGTAGTAGGCCGTATTATTCTCCTCAAAGACATCGAGGATATGGATGATATTGGGGTGATCCAGGGCGGCGATAGTCTGGGCCTCCTTGATGAACTTCTCCTTGAAGCGAGACATGGTCCCGGCATGGCTCTGCGAGAGCAGAGAGATGGTGTCAGCACCCTCATCGCGCTTGAAGAAATCCTTAGGGAAGAACTCCTTGACACATACCCTACGTTTAGCCATAGTCTGCTCGGCGAGGTAGGTGATGCCGAAGCCGCCACGACCAAGGGTTGAGATAATAAGATATTTGCCCCTTTCAAGAAGAGTGCCCGAGGTTAGCTCCATAATTCGCTTGGTTGATTAGTTGTTTGTCAAAACAAAGATAGTGATTATTATGTTGCCTGCCAACTATTTTGGGGGTTATTACACAAAATATATCGATTAATGTATGTAATAGCGTGGGGATAAAACAGAACTTAGCGCACGAAAAGAGTACGTTCCACCCCCTAAAATGGGCGCTTCACCCCTTTTTTTTCACTAATTAACCCCCAAACATACAATTTTGAATAATTTTTGACTACCTTTGTAATAGATAGAAAGATAAGCACAACACCTCTTACGGGGAGTTGAAGGCATTAACTAAAGAATAAGTAGTTATGAGAGGGTCATATTGGATTACAGCAATGGTGGGCATAGCACTGCTAATGAGTAGCTGCACGGCAATGTTCACATCATCGACAATCGGGTCGAACGACCTATACCGCACCGACAATCGCATACAAGTAGCAAACCAGCTGAAGGCTGAAGCCGAGGCTGCACGTCTGGAGGCGGAGGCACGTCAGGCACAGTGGGAGGCTCGCATAGCTGAGGCCAACGCCAAGGCCGCAGAGGAGGAGTATTACGCAACATTGAACGACACACCAAACTACGTCAATGTAGTAGCCAACGACTACCAGAGTGCATACGCACGTCGTCTCTACGGCTTCGAGTCGGCAACCTACAACCTGCCATCGAGCTACTACGACCTGCTCACAAGTAGCGCTATGGTATATGCCTCGGCATACGACCCAGCCTACTACAACATCATGATATCGGGTAACCAGGTGTGGGTGGAGCCACGCTACGTGACATCGATGTTTGGTGCGTGGGGCGCAACAAACGTGACATTCGGTCTTTACGCCTCGCCTTGGAACTACGGCTGGCGATATAGAGTAGATCCATTCTACTACGCATGGTGGGGATATCCTCGATACTCGTGGTACGACTGGAACTGGAACGTATGCTACCACAACCACTATCATGACTGGTGGTATGGATGCTACGACTGGTACTACTACGACCACCATCATCACCACCACAACAACAACCACTACTATCCTAACCGCCCACCACAGCACCACAAGCCAAATTATCGTCCCGATAATCGTCCTAACCACAACCTTGTGACTGGCACAGGAGGCTCGGCAGGTAGACCTAACCACAACCTTAACGGCACACGCGACAACTCGGGTTCGCGATATACATCGCCAACATCCAATCGCAACTACGGCAAGGTGGAGAGCGGCAATCGCGACAACAACCGTGGCACAGTATCTACAGGTGTGAACACCGGAAGTTCGTACCGCGCGACCGACCTCAAGGTGAACACCTCGACCAACAGTTCTTTGAATAGCAAGGATAACACTACTCGCATAAATAGCTCAGTGTCAACATCGAACAGCAATAGCAACAGTAACTTCCGTCAGGGCAGCTCTAATACCTCAACACGTATTAGCAACACAGGAACAAGTTCAACAGGAAGTAGCAGCAGCAGCAGTGTTAACACCAACAGCAAGAACAGCAACTTCCGCCAGGGCAGTGGTAGCACCAGCACAAATCGCTCGTCGGGAACGGTGACAAATAGCTCATCGAGCAACAGGGGTGGCACAACATCCTCGTCACGCTCATCGAGCGTATCGAGCTCTTCGAACCGCTCGTCAAGCTCATCGAGCTCATATCGCAACTCGTCAAGTTCATCGTCGAGTCGTTCGTCAAGCTCATCGAGCTCGTACCGTAGCTCATCATCGTCGAGCCGCTCATCAGGTTCGTCGTCAAGCTCGTCACGAAGCTCAGGCTCGTCATCAAGCTCTCGCAGTGGCGGTAGCACCTCATCACGCAGATAGCGACACTCGTTTAGGTAGGGGGTGTGTCCCAATGGCATACCCCCCCTACTATTAAGTAAAAGATCGACATAACATCTTAATGAATACGACTATGAAGAAGATATATACACTTGTGGCAGTGGCTATTATGAGCCTGGGGCTTGCACCCAATAGCTCGGCACAGCAGCTCAATGTCGGTGGCTTGGCCCTCAACAACGATATCCTCGGCTGGGGCGATATATACAACCTGTCGTTCACAACACACAACTACGGCACGGCACGCTCAATGTCCATGGGTAACGCCTTCACGGCACTTGGCGCCGACCTTGCATCGGCATCGATAAACCCTGCGGGTATCGGTATGTATGTCAATGGCGATGTGAGCTTCACACCCATGATGCAGTTTAACTACAGCCCTACGATGGGTGCCGAGTACAACAATAGCCCCGCCTTCAGCGAGCGCTCAAACCGCTTTGGCATGGCAAGTGCTGGCGCTGTGTTTGTTGCCGACAGAGGCACAGGCGCTCTCACCAACTTTAACATAGGCGTGGTCTACAACCGCATTGCCGACTTCAACCAGAACAGCAAGTTCGCATCGTTTGGCCGCCCTGCAACCGAGTCAATGGCAAACCTTCTGTGCACACAGTCGAATCTCGATGGTCTGCAGACAAACGCCGACGGCACAATGCCCTTTGGTGGCGACCCCTACTACTGGGGAGCGGTATTGGCATACAAGAATGGTCTAACCAACAAGGATGCTGAGGGTTGGTACATCGACCGCATAGGCGAGAATGCCATTATCGACCAGTACACAGCGCTTGAGACACGAGGCTCGATAGGTGAGTATGCCCTAACCATGGGCTTCAACTTCGTGGATAAGTTCTACTTTGGTGCTACACTCGGAATACAGAGCGTGAACTACAAGCGCAACGTATTCTACGGCGAGGACTACCTCTACAACTCATACCCATCGGGAAGCGAGATGCCCTATCAGCTCACATATATGAACTATATGCAGACCACACACCTCTCAGGCTCGGGCCTCAACCTCAAGTTGGGTATTACATGGCGTCCTATTGACTGGCTACGTGTGGGTGTGGCATACCATACGCCTACCTTCTACTCGCTATCGCTTAGCTACGAGGCTGAGATGTGGTCGGAGACATACAGCGCAGGCAACAACCCCGAGGGCTATGATATAGGTAGCGATGGTTACTTCTCGGATGATGTATACTCACCACTACAGGAGGATACGGGTGAGTACTCGTGGAACTACCGCTCGCCATCACGCCTCTTGGTGGGTGCTGCCGTTACCATAGCTAAGCGCTTTATCCTCTCGGCAGACTACGAGCGTAGCTGGTATCAGTCAATGCGCCTTACAAACTCACCTATATGGAATCTGGGCAACTATGGCGATGTGATGAAGGATATGTTCCGCGGCTCGAACACCCTAAGAGTGGGTGCCGAGCTTAGATTATTGCCATTCATGGATCTGCGTGCAGGATATATCTATAGCGACGGTGGTCTTCGTGACAATAGTCTTATATACTCACATCCGCTAACCACAAACGAGAACTATGTAACTGCGGGTGTAGGCTTCAAGTTCAACAATACGGTATATCTCGACTTGGCATACCAGTACAACAGCGTGAAGCGCACCGCCTACCAGTCGTTCTACGCAACTAATGGCAACATGGCGGAAAACATCGAGAGCATACCTGTGGTGACCAACAGCAAGCGCCACTTAGCAGTTCTCACACTCGGTTTTAGATTCTAAGTTTTTCTGCATAAACGCGATATAGACGAGGTCGCTCAATATCTCTATTGAGCGACCTCGCGTTGTTATATAGGCAATTATCACATAACTGCAGATGCGGAAAAATAGTATAAAAAAGAGCTCTTTTGCCTATAATTGAATATTTTACACATAAAAAATAGTGTGAACTTTTTTTTACATTTAACAAAAAAACGCTATATTTGAGGGATGTTTATTTAAAAACTACACCGTATGAGATTAAGAAAACCAAGAGAACACTCTTTTATTCTTAGAGTATTTCGCGGATATCTTAGGTATGCAAACTCACTGCTATACTTTCGCAGAGAGCACATGGTAGATAGAGAGAATATCCCCGAGAACGGAACCCCCATAGTGCTTGTTTCGAACCATCAGAACTGTCTTAACGACCCACTATGTGTTTGTCTAAATCTAAGAGATAGACGCCTAAACTACATCGCCCGCGCTAATGTCTTCCAGCGCCCATTGTTCAACAAGATTCTCAGATCCTTCGGTTTGCTTCCAGCATATCGCGCTAGCCATGAGGGTCTTGCTGCCGTGGCCAAAAACAAGGAGAGCATGGAAGAGGCATGTGGAGCATTGATGAATGGCGAGACACTGATACTCTACCCCGAGGGCGGACACCAGGATAAGCGTTGGCTGGGTGACTACAAGATTAACTATCTGCGCATAGCCTTCGACGCCGCCGAGCGCATGAACTTCGAACGCGATGTGGTGGTGCTACCATCGTGCAACCACTACTCAAACTACTACCACGCACGTATTGACATGCTCATGAAGTTCGGCAAGCCTATATCGCTAAAGCCATACTACGAGCAGTACAAGCAGGCGCCTCGTGAGACAATGCGTCTTGTAAACGACCGTGTGCGCACCGAGGTGCAGAATCTCATGCTTCATGTCGACGACCTGGAGCACTACGATGAGATAGACCTAATCCGCCAGTCAGAGTTCGGCGATAGCTATGCCGCTAAGTTGGGTTACAAACCTAACCATCTGCCATCGCGACTCCTTGCCGATAAGCACCTTGTAGCCGAGCTCCAGGAGGCATACAATGCCGACAAGGAGAAGATGGAGCGCATATATGCCGACACCAAGGAGTATAACGAGGGGTTGAAGAGCCTGCAGATTCGTGACTGGCTATTTGCCAAGGGTGCAAACATGGGAAGTGCCATCATGCGCGGTCTGCTCATGATCCTTCTATTCCCACTCTTCGCAGTATCGTTAGTGCCCACATTCCTTCTATACCTAATACCCAAGATCTTCATTAAGCGTCTTATCAAGGATAGAATGTTCATCAGCTCGTTCAACGTTGCGGTATGCGCACTCATTGGCATACCAATATGTCTAATGATACCTCTTATATTCATATGGATATTTGCGGGCTTCTGGTGGGCATTGGGCTACTTTGCTGTCTTCCCATTCATGTATATCTTCGTATGGAACTATGTACGTTTGTGGCATAAGTTCCTGGGTAGCTGTCGCTTTGTTGCGGGCAAGAATGGAGCAAAGGTTGCACACCTTGCCAAGCTCCGTAGCTCAATCTTCGAGCGCTTGGCAGCAACCCTAAAAAAGTAACAAGCCAGGGCTCTTAGCTCCTTATCACAAAAGTGCCTATCCACGTAAATCGTTGGGTAGGCACTTTTCGCAGATGTAACATAACAGAAGTTTATTTTGGTGTTTAACAACAATTTATTACCTTTGTTATACTTTTTGACAAACTGCTAACTCACATATAGTAAATATGAACAACTCCTCGAGTAGAAATAGTGAGGCTAAAACCTATGATAAAGTGCTCGCCCCTGACACACTACTACAGGGTGGCAAATATCGCATTATAGAGCCTATTGGCCAGGGTGGCTTCGGCGTCACCTATCTTGCTGAGCATGTAATGGCTCGCCGTAAGGTGTGCATCAAGGAGTTCTTCCCAAAGGAGTACTACAACCGCGATGCGGATAGCTGCAGTATCTCGCTCGCCTCAAATAGTAATGAGGAGGTGATGAGTAAGTTCAAGAGCAAGTTTGTCAAGGAGGCACGAATACTCGCAGCTCTTAACCACCAGCATATCATCGCCGTATACGATGTCTTCGAGGAGTACAACACGGCATACTACGTCATGGAGTATATCGAGGGTGGATCGCTACGCGATAACATCAAAAGGGGCGTAACTCTACCCGAGGATAAGGCCGTAAAATATGTCAAGGATATAGCCTCAGCACTTGACTATATCCACAAATTTCACCTCAACCACCTCGACGTGAAGCCAGGAAACATCTTGGTACGTGCCAAGGATGATAGCGCCATACTCATAGACTTCGGTCTCTCGAAGCACTACAACTCGAGTGGCGAGCAGACAACCTCTACACCTGTGGGTGTCAGCCATGGCTACGCACCTATCGAGCAGTATAAGTCGGGCGGCGTAAGTCACTTCTCACCAGCCACGGATATATATTCGCTTGGTGCTACGTTATACTACCTTGTGACGGGCAACACACCTCCTCAAGCCACAGATATTGGCGAGAAGGGTCTCCCCAAACTTCCAGACCATCTATCCGAGGGTGTGCGCCAGGCAATCGTCATGGCTATGCAGTATTGGCGCAAGGAGCGTCCACAGAGCATTGAGGAGTTTATAGCCATCCTGGAAGGCAGGGTGGTAGCAACGCCCCCTGTTGCAGACAACAATGCCTCAATGGAGGATGAGGATGAGGATGCAGAGGTAATGGTGCTGGACGTAGAGTTTGCCGAGGATAGCCCAGCGAAAGCATACTACAAGCCCGAACCAAAGCCTGAAGCGAAGTTAGAGCATAAGCCTAAGAGTAAGAAGAGGTCCAATATCGTGACTGCGTTGGTGATGATTATTATAGGTGTCATTGCAGCAATTACGACATTCACCCTACTTGGCGGTGGTGGCAAGCAAGACGACAAACCTAAGACATCGATCATAGAGAGCGAGGATAGCAACTATGTAGACCTGGGACTAGGCTCAAATACAAAGTGGGCGACATGCAACATTGGTGCTAAAAAACCAAATGAGCATGGGCAACTCTTCACATTTGAGGCGGCCCAGGAGGCTTGCGGCACAGAGTGGCGACTACCTACCAGAGATGAGTTTAATGAGCTAATTCGCTGCTGCGAGTGGACATGGCAGAACAATGGCTACGAAGTTAAGGGCAGCAATGGCAATAGCATCTTCCTTCCCGCATCAGGCTACATAATTGATGGAAAAGAGGGGGGCATTAATAAAGGGGGCTACTACTGGAGCTCTACATGCGACGTTAGTGATGCAACAAAGGCACACCGTCTATTCTTCACTCAGGATCCAGACAAGAATACTCACTCAACACATTGCCACAATAAGATTGCCGTTCGACCAGTAAAAAGATAGGAGGCAATAATTAAGCACCATGTGGTGGTGTAGAGAGTATTAGATATCCAAAGGTTGGGATGTTCGACACGATAGTCGGACATCCCTCTGTTTTATGGATATTATTCGTTCGTGATTTTTGCAAAAGCGAATAAAAGATAGTATCTTTGTGCTACTATGTGTAGTAGTGCAATAGTGTGATTAATAACGATTAAAAGATAATATAATGTCGGTAATTAGATTAACCAAGGAGTTTACATTTGAGGCGGCCCACATGTTGGAGGGCTACGATGGCCTTTGTCGTGAGATTCATGGCCACTCATATCGTCTGTTCGTGACCATCAAGGGCGAGCCACAGAGTGATATGGAGTCGCCAAAACTCGGCATGGTAATGGACTTCGGCCAACTAAAACGCATTGTAAACGAGCAGATTGTCGAGCGTCTTGACCATTCGTTCATGATGCGCAACACACCTATGGCCAAGCAGGTTGCCGAGGATCTGGGCATAGGCTTCTCGAAGATCGTACTCACCGACTACCAGCCCACCTGCGAGAATATGCTCGGCGACTTTGCGGAGCGTCTTCTGGGTGCTCTCCCCGACGATATAGAGCTTCACTCACTACGCCTACACGAGACAGCAACATCGTTTGCCGAGTGGTACGCATCGGATAACTTCTAAGGCTTGGGCACAATGGCTAAACGACTATTCCTCATAGACGCCTATGCGCTGATATACAAGTACTACTACGCCTTCATGGGACGCCCCATGCGTAACCGCGAAGGACTAAACACCTCGGTGGTATTTGGCTTTACGAAGTTCCTGCGCGACATTCTCAAGCGCGAGAAGCCCGACCTTATAGGCGTTGCTTTCGACCCTGCGGGAGGCTGCTTCCGCCGTGACATCTTCCCCGAGTACAAGGCTAACCGACCTCCAACACCCGAGGATATCAAGATATCGGTACCATACGTCAAGCGACTGCTTGAGGCCATGTGCATACCTACGCTTGAGGTTGCGGGCTTCGAGGCCGACGACGTGATAGGCACACTCGCCAAGCAGGGCGCAAAGGCGGGATACAGCGTCTACATGGTAACCCCAGACAAGGACTATGGACAGCTGGTCGATGATAACTGCGTGATATACAACCAGAAGGGTGACGATATAATCATCGTTGACAAGAGCGCCATAGCTGAAAAATATGGTTTCAGCGACCCTGTTCTTGTGCGCGACATGCTGGCACTATGGGGCGATGCCTCGGACAACATCCCTGGCGTGCCAGGCATTGGCGAGAAGGGTGCGTGCAAGCTTGTACGCGAATGGGGCGAGGTAGAGAACATCTTAGATAATACCGACAAGATAGGTGGTAAGACAGGCAAGAATATCGCCGAGTGGGGCGATAGACTACGTCTTGCCAAGGAGCTTACGACGATACGTCTCGATGCCCCTATTGAGCTCGACGAGGAGGCACTAACCTTGTGCGAGCCCAACTACACGAAGCTAAAGGCACTATATGCCGAACTCAACTTCTCGCTCTTTGCACGCGACCTTGAGAATGTTGCTCCCATAGAGCCTGCGACCGAGGGACCGAAGCAAGAGCCACAGACACAGCTTCAGGAGGTGGCGAGAGCCAAGGCCGAGAGCAGGCGTAAGGCTAAGATGGAGGGACAGGGCGACCTCTTTGCCATGTTCGATGCCCCAACAACAGCTCCTGCCGAGCCAGTAGCTGAGACCACAGCGGTTGAGGCTGAGGATTGGGAGATGCGTAATGCTGAGAACACTCCCCACGACTACCTCACGATAACCAGTGCCGAGGAGCTACAAAAGGTTGTTGACCACATAGCCTCGTTCGAGGAGTTCTGCTTCGACACCGAGACTACTGGAGTGTCACCTATGCTATGCTCTCTGGTGGGCATATCCCTTGCAGTAGAGCCTCACAAGGCGTGGTACATTCCTGTAAACAGAAGCAGCATAGAGTCTTACGTTGAGATATTACGACCTATCTTCGCCAATGAGAAGACAACAAAGATTGGTCAAAACATAAAGTACGACATCCTTGTGTTGCGCAGATATGGTCTTGAGGTACGAGGTCGAAAGATAGACACAATGCTTCTGCACTACCTCCTCGATGCCGAGGCGCAACACAACATGAACTACCTTGCGGAACGCTACCTAAACTACACACCAATAGCCATTGAGACACTCATAGGCAAGGGAGCGAAGCAGCTAACCATGGACATGGTGAGCATAGAGCGTGTTGCGGAGTATGCCGCCGAGGATGCTGATGTCACGCTGCAGCTCAAACATAAGCTCTACCCCGAGGTCGAGAGGCTTGGCATGGCCGAGCTATACCACAATGTGGAGGAGCCTATGATTGATGTGCTTGCCGATATGGAGTTCGAGGGTGTGACTATAGATAGGGAGGCGCTAGCACGCTACGGCGTAGAGCTACGCCAGAGGCTTCTTTCGCTCGAAGCCGAGGTGCGTGAGTTGGCAGGCGAGGCGGAGCTTAACATCAACTCGTCACGCCAGCTGGGCGAGGTGCTCTTTGCCAAGTTGCGCATCACCGATAAGCCCAAGATGACCAAGACCAAGCAGTTCTCCACCGAGGAGGAGTATCTGCAAGGCTTCGCGCACGACTACCCCATTGTTAGCAAGATATTGGAGTATCGTGGCGTGAAGAAGCTACTATCGACATACGTAGATGCCCTACCGGAGCTTATAAACCCAGCCACGGGGCGTATACATACATCGTACAACCAGGCGGTTACAGCAACAGGTCGTCTCTCGTCGACAAACCCCAACCTACAGAATATACCCATACGCGATGCCTTAGGTAAGCCCATACGCGCAGCCTTCGTAGCCTCGGACAAGGAACATACGCTCATCGCTGCCGACTACTCACAGATTGAACTACGCCTCATGGCGCACCTCAGTGGCGATAGTGCTCTTATCGAGGCCTTCAACCATGGCGAGGATATACACTCGGCAACCGCTGCACGCCTCTTCCACAAGAGCAACGAGGAGGTAGACTCAGACGAGCGTCGCAAGGCCAAGACCGCCAACTTCGGTATTATATATGGTATCTCGGCATTTGGCTTGGCACAGCGTCTCGACATCCCTAATAGAGAGGCTAAAGAGCTCATAGAGAACTATTTTGCTACCTACCCTGATGTTAAGGGGTATATGGACAACGCCATTCAGCAAGCATCCGAAAAGGGGTATGTCGAGACCATGTTTGGTCGTCGACGCACGCTGCACGACATAACATCGTCGAACCGTACCGTGAGAGGTCTTGCCGAGCGCAATGCCATAAATGCCCCAATACAGGGCTCGGCAGCCGACATTATGAAACTTGCGATGAGCGAGATACGCCGCAGGTTTATAGCCGAGAATATCTCCTCAAAGATGATTATGCAGGTACACGACGAGGTTGTCATCAACACCCTCAACGAGGAGGTAGATAGTGTCAAGCGCATAATCAAGGAGGCTATGGAGAGTGTTGCCTCGCTCCGTGTGCCACTTATCGCCGAGGTTAACAGCGGAGATAATTGGCTGGAAGCACATTAGGCCCAAACAAAAGAGGCGTGTCTTGTGACACGCCTCTAATATTATGCAATAAATGGCCTCTACTCTCTAACATAGTGGGGCATCTCCGCAGGAATCTCCAACGAGAACTCCACAAGACCAGCTACCTCACCCGACTCATACCATGGAGTCTGGTAGATAAGCTTGCGAAGGTCGCGCTTCTGGATAGTATAGGCATTGTTACTACCCTCGGTAATAAGGCGGTTGATAATCTGGCGAGAGCGCTCCGAGTGGCAAGGTATCATAGACTTACCTCTAACATCGCCATTAACCTCTATTGAACGCTTATTCTGGTATAACACCACACCATCTAGGTCGCAGACGGTAATAGCACAGGTCTTTAGCGTATCGCCCCATGGGCAACGGATATCCTCAAAGTTCATCATAATATTGTTTAGGTAAAAGGTTAGTTAATTCTATAAGCATTTCTCACACCCTTGATTCTGCGCAACGAGTGCAGCAACATATCGACAGTGCCACTACTTGGCACCTCGACGGTGAGCTGCGCCGAGGCCATGCCATCGCCCTTGGGTGAGAAGTTGATGCCACGCACGGCGAGCTTTAGCTCCTTGGATGCTACATCCATAATCGTGGTGGCAAGGCCAGGTATATCTACGGCCGATATGCCCACGGTGATGCGGAAGGCACCCACGGCATCGTCCCTCCAGCGCGCCTCCATAACACGATAGGGGTAGCGCTCACGCATACGACGGGCATTGGGGCAGTCGTCACGATGGATGGTTATACCCGACGATATGGTCACAAAGCCAAAGATGTTATCACCCTTAATGGGGTTACAGCAACGGCCGAGCTTATACTCAATATTATTAATCTGCTCGTCGATAATAAGGGCATCGCTACTGCGTGGGGCCTCCTCGCCACGCTCCTCTCTAAGGCGTAGCTTGCGCTCCTCAACCTCGGCAGCAGCGACACGGCGCTCCTCGTCGATAGCTCCCGACAACCATCGCTGAAGAACATCCTTGATATCGCCCATATCTATCTTAGCATCGGCGATAAGCATATACAGGTCGGTACCACGGCGCACCTTATAGTGCTTCGAGAGGTATGATACAGCCTCGTCGATGGCTACCTCCAACTTCCAATTCTTGATCTTACGCTCAAGCTCCTCACGACCCAATCGAGCATGCTTCTGTCGCTCCTCACGCAGGAAGATACGTATACGTGAGCGAGCCTTAGAGGTAACGCATATAGAGAGCCAGTCGGCCTTGGGGGTCTGGTCACGGCGTGTAAGCACCTCACAGATATCGCCATTATGCAGCTGCTCCTTGATGGGCACAACCTTACCACCGAGCTTTCCACCTACGCACGACGAGCCCAACGAGGTGTGTATGTCGAAGGCAAAGTCGAGAACCGTAGCACCCTCGGGGAGCTTGCGTATATCGCCCGAAGGGGTGAAGACGAAGATCTCACCCGCCGCAGGCTTAGCTTCAAAGCGGTGAGCTATGGTCTCCGACGTTGTGCTTTCGAGCATCTCACGCAGACGTGCAAGCCACTCCTCGGCACCCATACCTCCCTGCTTGACACCCTTATAGCGCCAGTGTGCGGCGATACCACGCTCGGCAACCTCATCCATACGCTCAGTACGTATCTGCACCTCCATCCAGCGACCATCGGCCGTACGCACAGTGGCGTGCAACGACTCGTAGCCATTAGACTTAGGGATGCTTATCCAGTCGCGCATACGCTCAGGGTTAGGCACATAGAGGTCCGTAACATGGGAGTACACCGTCCAGCACTGCGACTTCTCCTTATCGCGAGGACAATCTATGATAATACGCAGAGCGAAGATATCGTAGACACCATCAAACTCAACCCTCTGCTTACGCATCTTCTGGAAGATGGAGAAGACGGACTTTGTGCGGCTCTTGATATGGTAGTGTATACCCTCGGCATCGAGCTTCTCGCGTACAGGACGCAAGAACTCCTCGATGTAGGCCATACGCTCCTCCTTGCTCTGCTCCAAACACTCGACAATGTGGGCATACGCCTCGGGCTCAATATATTTCAGCGATAGATCCTCAAGCTCGCTCTTTATGGAGTAGAGGCCCAGCTTATGAGCAATCTCGGCATATAGGTTCATGCTCTCCCAACTCTTCTTAAGGCGTTTCTTCTCGGGGAACATCGCAAGCGAGCGCATCACCTCAAGTCTGTCGGCGAGCTTGATGAGTATCACACGTGGGTCCTCGGAGTAGGACACAATCATATCCCTAAAATCTGAGGCCTGCTCCTTAGACACCTTGAGCTTGATATCCGATATCTTGCACAGGGCGAGGGCTATGCCCCACACCTCCTCGCCATACTCATGGCATATCGCCTCCGAGAGGCTCTCAAGCTCCTCACGATGCTGTTGTGCAGCAATACGTACAACATCGTGGATAATGGCAGCGATGGTCGAATTACGACCAAGACCCACCTCCTCAACAACAATTTGAGCAACGGCCACACCATGGTCCAGCATAGGGCTACCATCATAACGGGTAAGCCCCGATAGGTGCGACTCGGCAAATAGCAGGGCGTGATCGACCATCCTCTGCGTACGCTCCGAGAAGGTCGATGCCACAATGCTACGAAGGGCACTATATCTCTCTTTTAGATCCATAATCTAACCTAATTTTTTTACAACAACTAAATCATCGCCACCCACACGATATATGGCACGCTCCTCCTCTGTGAGGGTTGCGGCAAAGGGTATGCGACTAACCTCAAAGCCTGTAGCACGCAGCCTGTCGTCATAGTCGCGGCCATAGACACGCCTATGGTCATACTGGCCAAAGAGGCGTGTGCGCTCCTCAGGATCAGTGATACTATCATCCTCGAAGGTGGTAGCCCTACCCCTATCCTCAGGTACAAGCATTATGCCCCAACCACCAGGACGCATGACACGATACAACTCCGAGAGGGCCCGCGCATCATCCTCGACATGCTCCAGAAGGTGGTTACATATAATGACATCCACCGAGGCATCAGCCATAGGTATATGCTGCACATCGAAGTGCATATCTGCCAAGGGCGACTCCAGGTCGGCTGTGATATATCTATCCGTACCACGATAGAGGCGCTTGAAACGACGCATTAGCGATACTTCGGGGGCGATGTGCAGAAGTCGTGGGCGCTCTGCAAAGAGCTTAGTAGAGCGCTCGAGCCACAGCCATATCATGCGGTGGCGCTCCAGCGATAGACATCTTGGACATAGTGCATCCTCCCTTGAGGTGACATAGCCATAGGGCATGAACTTTCTACCACGGCGACCACATATCGGGCAACGACGACCACGCCCGATGTAGAGAAGTCCCGCAACGGGTACGGCCCACGATGCCATGCGCTGAAGCCAGCTACGTGGTATGTGGTTCAAAGCCCAACGTATAGCACCCTTCATCATAGGCTAAAAGGGGGCTACACCTGTTATCTTATCGAGCTCCTCGCGTGTGAGGGCGAGCTGACGACGACACTCCTCAACAAGGTCGTTAGCACGCTTCACCGTAGAGGGGAGTTCATTAATATCAACCTCGCCACTACGTAGTCGCTCCAAAATCTGCTCAAGCTCCTTGATAGCCTCGGCATAGGTTATCGTCATCTTTGTCTTCTTAGCCATATATCTTATCTCTTTGTTATTCTCTTAATTTCTGCAGCCATAACACCATCACTAAGCTCAACATCCACCATCTGACCAACCTCAGCATCCTCAACACTCCTAAGGGCGTTATCGCCACTACGCACCACAGCGAAGCCCAGACGCAGGATGTTATCTATGGAGTAGCTCTTAAGCGAGCGCTCGGCACTACTTAGGCGTTGCAGCTCCGATGCAAGGATGAGTTGTAGGCGACCCTGCATAGAGCTCTTAACAAGGTTTAGGCGGTTGTACTCCTCATTTATGATAGTCGACGCCATGCGCTCTATATCGTTGCCCAGGGTGTAGATACGTAGGGTCTCATCATTGAGACGCGACTCAACAAGCGAGGATATATCTCTTGCATAGTTCTCCACAATGGATAGCTCCGCATCCGCAATCTCCACAAGGAGTGTTGCCACCGCTGTAGGGGTCTTGCACGAGGTGTGCGCCACCATATCCGTAATAGAGACATCCTTATCGTGACCTATACCCGTGAGCACCACAAGTGGGAATTGTGCAACATAGGAGGCTATGCGATAGGAGTCGAAGAGGGCGAGGTCGCTCGTTGAGCCACCACCACGGATGATTACCACGCAGTCGAACTCCTCCTCGCGCGCAGCGACAGCCGTGAGGGCACGCACAACACTATCTTCGGCCATGTCACCCTGCATAAGGCTCTCGAAGAGGGTTATAGTAAAGCGGTAGGGACTACGCTGAAGCTCTTGCACGAAGTCGCGGTAGCCCGCAGCCGTAGCACTCGACACCACCGCCAAGCGCATCATGGGGCGTGGCGGGGTGATCTCCCTATTCATATCCCAGACACCATCGGCCTGGAGGTTAGCAATGGTCTCGCGACGGCGACGCTCCACCTCACCAAGCGTATAGCTGGCATCGAGGTCGACAATCTGTAGCGAGAAGCCATATATCTCATGGTAGGTGACAACAACACGCACCAACACCCTGATACCATTGGTCAGTGGCGAGCCTGTGGCACGCTCGAACATCGAGGCTATGGTACTATATGCCGAGCGCCAGATGACAGCACGGGCCTCGGCACGAGGTGCGCCATCCGTTGACCCCTTCTCCACAAGGTTGAGGTAGCAATGACCCGAACGATTTACCTTGAGCTCCGAGATCTCAGCACTTATCCACAACGGCTGAGAAAAGCGACTCTCAAGCGTACCCTTGACCATACGCTGAAGGTCGTAGAGGGTAAGGCTCTCGGAGGGCGATGTCCGTATGTCGATAGGTGTTGTCATGGATGGTTGTTAAAGGATTATCACAATATGCTCCTCGGGTAGCTCCTTACCCTTGGGCAGCAGTAGGTTAACAAGGTGTACACTCTCAATAGCCTTGCCATCACGCATGGCTGGTTGCCACTTGGGAGCCTCCTCTATGGCACGCTCCACACGCTTCAAAAATTGTCGCGACGTTGACTCCAGCACCTCCGACACTAAGGCTGAGCCTTGGGCATCAACAACGACACGCAGTGACACTCGCTCCGGAGGCATACTATCATCCCAGCGTACGGCCGAAGCGAGGTAGTCGGTAAAGGAGTTGAAGCCTTCGTGGTGGAAGGTGGCCTCCTGGTCGTAGCGTAAGCGCACGATGATAACTCCCTCGCTGGCCTCGATGCCCCACTCGGGGATAGTCTGCTCGTCGGCAGGGGGTACATCTATGCGCTCTATAGCCTCATGGGGTATATGGTCGATGCCATCAACTATTTGCCCATTAACCACATACAATGGTTGTTGAGCATAGAGCGACACCGTACCAAGGAGCATCGCAACGATGAGCGTTAGGCGGCGCATGCTATAACTTGAATTTGTAGCTTATGCCAATGATATGGCGTATTTCGTTCTCCTGGACATACCCCTTGAGGTCGCCCTTATTACCCTTGTAGTCTATATCGTAACCACGGTCGTAGTCGAAGTAGTAGTAGAAATCGAGGCGATGGCTACGTGTGATGCGCAACTTGGCACCAATACCCGCACGATAACGTGTGACGTAGTTATTGGTGCAGTATGGGTCACTTTTGTAGTTGCTCACCACACCTGGGGCGTTGAGCGTATTATGCAACTCAAAGAGCACATAGGGGGTCCAGCGCGAGTGGCGTATCGAGTACTCAGCCATAAGGCGTGAGCGAAGAATCATCTCATTCTTAGGCTTCTCGTAGATGTTCACCGAGTCGGTACGGAAGGTTGTCTGCAGACGCTCACGCAGCGATAGCTCCACACGACCAATCTTCACCGAGCCTACGAGGTTGGCATTCACACGGTGGCGAGGCTTATCCCAGCGACTATCGTCACGACCATTGATAAGCACATAGTCGGCACCCAAGCTGAAGTAGTCGCACACCTCATACTCAGCACCCACAGAGGTCTGTATGCGGTCCACAGAGGCAATATCATCCTTAAGGCGAAGCTGCACACCCGCCTCCAAAGAGAGATTCTTGACGGGCTCAAACTCAAAGGCCGCCTCCACACGACCACGGAAGTCATTCGTGCTACGACGAATAGGCTCTATGCTCTCCTGCGCCACAGCCACATAGGAGCTACATAGCAACAAACATACTATGAAAAATCGTCTCATCGTGTTATACATCTTAAGAGTTAAAGGCATTCTTCTCATTTATCTTCATGGTGCTATCCGCAGCTGATGACTCACCCTTGCCAGGGCGATAGTATACCTTGAGGAAGGCTACATCACGCAAGAAGTCGACACTGCCAATCTCCACACGCAACACCTTATGACCCAAGCGGTTCTCCAAATCAGCGATAAGCTCCGAACGACGCTCAGGACGTATAAGCTCAATGCGTTCGTAGCATACCAGGCGAGATGACTCACGACGCAACACCACAACATACTCCACAACGAGCAGTAGCACAATGAGTAGGGCATTGGCGAGGATGAGCTTATCATCGAGATTGTTGATACCATTGACCACCGAGAGAGCGATGGTGAGGAAGAGGTAGGTCATCTCTCTGATAGGCACCATCTCTGTGCGATAGCGCATGATACCAAAGATCATGAAGAGACCCAAGCCCACGGTGATGTCGAGACTCACACCTCCCATGAAATGTAGCAGGAGGAAGACTGCCGCCGAGAAGAGCATGAAGGTTGTGGCAAACTCCTTACGCCCACCCTTGGGGTAGTAGAAGAGCCAGATGACAGCCGAACACATTAGTATGTTGAAGAGAAACTGTGTACACAGCTCCATGGCTGGCGATAGGTCAAAGGTTGACAAATCAAAAATACTATCATTGGAGTTGGCTATTGCCACCATCTCCTCATCCGATCCAGTGGGGACTTGCGACAAATCAAATTCTGCCATAATCAGCTATTTAGTTATTTACGTTTACTATTTTGAGGCTACCCAAACGATGCTCTATATCACGCAACTTGAGCTTAAAACGATTCTTCTTTACACCCTCAACCGTAAGTACAGTGCCAAGGCAATACTTACTAACCTTGAGGGGTGGTATGCGCATGCTCTGCAATATATCGCGCATTACCGAGCTCGTGCGCCCATCCTGTTTGAGCTCCACGATGGCCATGCGCTCTATGGAGGCACTACGCCCCGAACGCATATCCTCGTAGCAAAGCGACATATCTATTGTCAGACGCTCGCTCAGCGAGCTATTGACAAGCGTTATGCGCGAGAAACGTGTGGCAAGAGCTGGCGAGAGGCTTTCGATATCGTAGTTGCCATAGGTGGCATAGAGCTCGCAAGCATCGCTACATAGAGAGAAGTTCGAGAACTCGTCACGCCTAATTGCCACTCGCTTTTTGCGAGTACGACCCGTATTACTCTTCATCTTAACCTCGAAGAAGGATAGGTCGTTATCCAGATAGGTGCGAGTGCGTATCTTCTGTCGCACAAGCTTGCGGTTGTGGTGCACGACATACATATCGCGAAGGTCGGTGTCGTAGTAGAGCGTGTCGTAGCGGGCAACCCTGAGGTCTCCAACAACCTGCACCATATACCCCTTGGTTGAGGCTCGGCGAAGGATCTCGACAACCTCCTCTTCGCTTACGACATACTTGGTATCTATGCGGTTCATGAGCTTCACGCTGCGCATCTCCGAGAGCGTGATTGTGGGCATAGTCTGCCACACCTCAAGATTACATAGATCGCTGTATGTCAACACCCTATCGTGCATTGCTACTCGAAGATAAATTCGAACCTACGGTATGAGTTGAGCTTTCCATCCGATGAGTAGTTAAGGCGACGAACACATACGCCAGCCTCGTTGTACTCATACTTGCGGTATTTGTCAAGCTTGTTACGCTCGTTGTAGATGCGCTCCACCACAAGCTGTCCCTTATCGTTATACTCGAAGGTCGCGCGCCATGCCAGACGAGTGCCAAAGTCGCTATACTCGGCCTCCTCAATAAGTCGTCCCTGGGCATCATAGACCTCGGCATGGTCGACCCACTCCTTCTTACCATCGGGTGTAGTCTTCCACTCCTTGACCATCATAGCCTTACCCTCGTGACGAGCCACATCGCCACGTTCGGGATAATCGGCCCTGACAACAAACGCCGACATAAGCATAACTATTGTAAGAAACAACACTCTCATAATCAAAGGCATTTAAAATTAACGGCCGAACCCACAACATAGGTCCGGCCGTAAACCTGGGGTATGCTACCCAAAACTTCCGAAACCCTACAACTCCGACTCCTTCAAACGCTCAGCATTCTCGGCTACGATAAGCTGGTCGATAACATCCTGGATGTCACCATCCATAAATGCCGAAAGGTTGTAGATAGTGTAGTTGATACGGTGGTCGGTGATACGACCCTGTGGATAGTTGTATGTACGAATCTTGGCAGAACGGTCACCCGTAGATACCATGGTCTTACGCTTAGATGCAATCTCGTCGAGATACTTCGAGTACTCGAGGTTGAAAACACGGGTACGCAACTCCTCGAAGGCCTTGTCGAAGTTCTTGAGCTGCGACTTCTGGTCCTGACACTGCACCACGATACCTGTAGGGATGTGGGTAAGACGAATAGCCGAATAGGTGGTGTTCACCGACTGACCACCAGGACCCGATGCACAGAAGATATCCTTACGGATGTCGTTCATCGAAATCTCGATATCGAACTCCTCTGCCTCAGGGAGCACAGCAACAGAGGCTGCTGAGGTGTGTACACGACCCTGTGTCTCGGTCTGTGGCACACGCTGCACACGGTGTACACCCGACTCATACTTCATGGTGCCATACACGCTTTGGCCTGTAACCTTGAGCACAACCTCCTTGTAGCCACCAGCAGCGCCATCCGACGATGAGGTGATCTCGTAACGCCAACCCTTAGACTCGATATACTTGGTGTACATACGCAAGAGGTCGCCAGCAAAGATTGCCGCCTCGTCACCACCGGTACCACCACGAATCTCGACAATGGCATTCTTATCATCCTGAGGATCCTTGGGGATAAGAAGAAGCTTTATCTCAGCCTCCATCTTCTCGATAGCAGGCTCAAGAGCGGCTATCTCCTCGCGAGCGATCTCGCGGAAATCCTCATCCTTCTCGTTTGCAAGGACATCCTTTGCCTCAGCAAGGTTTGCAAGAGCGGTACGGAAGCGATCCGAGGTCTCGACAATAGGTTCAAGCTCCTTGAACTCCTTGGTGAGCTGCACGAACTGCTTAACATCGGCAATCACCTCTGGGTCGGTCAACTTCTGACCAATCTCCTCGTACTTAAGCTTAAGGCCGTCAAGACGAATAAGTATTGAATTATCTGCCATATCTGTGTTGTATGTTTTGTTCTTATGAGGTTACCTCATCTTAATTTTAATTTCCGCGCAAATATAACGAAAATTTTTTATTCGCAGTGCATACCCACGCCACTATTCTGCACCAAATCGCTCAACAAGGCCCTATCGCTAACGGGTTGATGGTTAAATGGTTTGATTTATTTCTAAAATTTATGGTAAAAATTTTTAACAAAAACTCTTGACAAACGCAATTTGATGTTGTATATTTGCACTGTCATTCGACACTTAACAGCGCAAGACGCCTCCTAATAATAAACAGAAGATAAAGGGGTCTTGGTCATCTCATCAACATAATATATGCGCTGATATATAGTATTATATACATTTGTATTAACAACTATAAACACATTATCATCAAAGTTATCAACACTTCATTCCCCCACAAAACCTCCACCATAGACCAAGACCCCTAATGGGAGGCATCAGAGGAAGTTACCCTTTATTAAATTATTTAATATTATGAAATTTACATCAATCCCCTCAAATGGCTCATCGTGGAGCAACCCGCTACCCTTTAGCTTCGATACCGAGAGCGACAAGCCCATAGATGTCACTATTGATATTATATCTGGCGTCGAGGTAGTAGCACACCGCAAGATGTACGGCGTAAGCTCCGGAACAATTGACATAGCGCCCTATCTTAGAGTCTTCAGCTGCCGGCCTCCAACAATCTCTTCACGAGCAACAATCACCACATCGCCATCATCACTTCTGGCGAGAGTTGTAGTTAACGGAGTACCCTCAAATGCCATAAAGCTATTTCACTCAACGTTCGACAGCTCGACACCTGGTCTGATAAGCTACGCCACCCCCACACGATGCATCACTCGCGGAGAGCCCATCATCATGACATCCACCACCAGCAACACCATCACAGCAAACATAAAATACATATCACCAACCGCGACAACCACATCGACACTCTCCGCAAAAACAACGGGCTTACCTGTAAATATAATCATACCAACATCCAACATTGACCCTTCGATAACAAGCATCGTGCTGGAGTTTAGCACCACCACAACACCCTTTGCGACAATGACATATCGAATAATCGAGGCCAACAGCCATAACAAGTACCTGATGTGGTATAACAAGAGTGGCGGTATAGAGACATACCTCTTTACCCATGTCATACGCACAAGCTACGAAGCTGTAGTCGAGGGCGAAGATAGCGGTAGTATCCACCTCCCAGCAAGAGTAAAAGAGGCCTCGGCACACTATCGTCTATGCTCGGCACAAGAGCCCCAGAGCGAGATAGAGCGTCTTAGCGAGATAGTATTCTCGCCACGCGTTTTCCTCATCGAGGGCACATCCACAACTCCCGTAGTCATAGATAGGCGAGAGGTCATCTTCGATAGCCACGGCACGCTTAAGCAGCTATGCCTCGACATCACCGAGCCATGGAAAGGGGGTGTAAGATGATACGACTATTCATAGACAACATTGAGGCGCAGGTCACGAACAGCTCATCGGTAATGCCTCGCTACAACATATCCATGCTACGAGACATTGATGGTTGGCGCTCGGGCACAGATATAGAGGTTGAGATAGCCTCGAGCAAGGAGATAGATGCCCTGCTATGCTACGCTGCCGACCTCCATCGCCACGACTCCTTCAACACCCAGAGCCACACGGCACGCATCGAGCTATACGATATACCCATTTTTGAGGGGCAGGCAACACTGGTATCCACCCACTCAAACAATGGCACGCTAAGCTACAGGCTAAGAGTGCGTCAGGGAGGTGCTCAATGGGCTAAAAATGCGGTCCTAACACGCCTCGCCAACACTCCTATCGACGAGGTCATAGATGTAACACTCAGCGAGATAGAGCAGTCGTGGAGTAACGATGGCGCCATAACATTTCTCCCGCTACAACACGACAGCTACCCCAAGCCAACGCCATCGGGAATATATGGCATCGAGCGCATGATGAGTCCCAACGACTACCACCCCTTCCTCTCCATTCGCAAGATTGTGGAGGCCATAGTCAAGAGTGGTGACTGCACGCTACATAGCGACTTCATGCAGGGCAGACTATTCCAACGGCTGATGATGAGCGGAGCCTACAAAAATGTCAACATCTCTGTGGCCGAACAGGATATGGGCTTCAAGGCCTACCGCACATTTAGCTACACTGCTACCGCACCCGAGAGTGGCAAGGTGGATGTATGCGAGCCCCGCATTGGCATCAACATCGGAGCGATAGTCAACAGCACAGACCCCTCAACACAGGATGAGAACGGCAATATGTTGAGCGGAGCCTACTGCAACAATAGTGTTGTGAGCATTGTCGACAACGAACCGATATTCACCCCCACACGCGAGATTAACGTCGCCTTTGAGTACTATCTACACTACACAAGCGAGTGTCGCATAGTATCCTCAACACGCGCCAAGGGCTTCAACATCATACACTTGGGCAATGGTGCCGATGTTGAGATAGCACTACAAAACCCATATGTCGACCGCCGCAACGATATACACCCATCAATGCAGTATAGGTTAATGGTCTTTGACCACGAGGAGGGCAACATCTACAAGCTATCGAACATCGGCGAAGGGCTGAGCGCCGATAGTATCGTGCAGACTTCTGCCAGCAACACGCCACAAACCACACAGCTCTACGTGCGTAAGAGGTCGGAGACGAAATACAGCCTATTCACGGGTGACTGGGCCCTATACGACGGACATGTAGAGCGTAGCTTTAGCCGCGAGTTCGAGATTGTGGTACGCACACCCTTTGAAAGGGTTACGCCCACCTCACCCAAGCAGTTCAACGACATATACTTCAGTGGGGCCATGCAGGGTCAGCAACTAACCCTACATAGTGGCTGCAGCCTCAGACCAATCTTTGGTGGTGGCGTGGGCTATGGCGACAGTGTTACGTTCAACGATGTGGCACACCACGACATATCACTATCTACGCTGCTATACGCCCTTATCCAGATGTTCAACCTATGCATCTACTCACACACGCCAACAAAACGACTCTTCATCGAGCCCTATGACGACTTCTTCAATGGCGAGGTGGTGGACTGGCAAGAGCGACAACTCGACGGAGAGTGGAGCTACGAGGAGGGGTTGGTCGACTGCTTCGAGCACACAAGGCTGAGGTATGCCTCAGGTGATGGTGTGGCCCTTCGCACCGAAGGGGTCGAAGATAGCTACGAATGGGTATACAACACCTCGGGCTACGGCAGTAAGATGGGTAGCGAGAGTATCACCAACCCCCTCTTCATGCCCACCGTGTCGCTCACCGAGGCATCCACAACGGCACCATCGGCCGAGATACTCACCGTGGGTGACCGCGACATTATCGCCACAACGAACTATTTCGAGCCACGCATAGTGCTGTACCATGGACTGCGCGAGCTACCCACAGGCGAACGATGGCAGGCCTACAACACTTCGTCGCACTACCCCTATGCAAGTTTCCACTCGCCCAATGCTGAGGCAACACTCAGCTTCAAGGATCGTGACGGTCTTACAGGACTACACAAATACTACGACCGTGAACTCAACGAACGCTCCGAGCGAGGTCGCCTACGCTGCACAATAGCCCTTCGTCCCGATGAGTATATCGACCTACTAGACCCAACGAGCGAGGGTGCGAACATACGCTCACGCTTTCGCCTGCGTACCGAGTATGGCTCGTCAAACTTCATCCTCGAGAGTATCGACAACTACGACAACGATAGACTCTGCGCCACCTGCACCTTCAGGCGCACACTAAACGATTAACCACTAAACATTTATCAACAACCATGAATAGCCCTACATCTGAGTGCTATAGGCCCCACACACGCCTACCTCGCCCCTTGAGTCGATATGAACGCCTCATTGGAGAGCTCCTAAATCACAACCTGGTCGACATCAAAGCCTGCGAGCGTGAAGCGATCTTCCACCACTTTGATATGCTGCAACGTCGTGGCTACGGACGATGCCACGCCATGGCACTCACCTCAGGGCTATTCAATTGCTCCTACCAGAAGGTGCGCAACACCATCTACGACATGGAGCATAACAGACTAAACAACAAAAAGATGAACTCACAAATCAAGATTAAGAACGACGTCGACTGCACCATCATCGACATCGAGGGCACCATAGGTCTCTCGGAGGAGTGGCAGTTCGACAACCCTGAGAGCCGTGTGGCAACCTACGAACGCTTCCGTGAGCGTGTATCAGAGATTGCCGACATCAAGAACAGCGCAATCATTGTCAACATACGCTCTACGGGTGGCGATGTCAACGATGCCATCCTCATCTACGAGGCACTGCGTGCTACGGGGGCCCATATCACCACACGCTGCTATGGCTACACAGCCTCAGCGGCCACCATCGTAGCTCAGGCCGCAAGCGAGGGGTGCCGCGAGGTTGCCACCTCCACACTCTACCTCATCCACAACTCGCTATGCTCAACCGAGGGTAATGCCGAGGAGCTCCAGGCCGAGGTTGAGATGCTACGCGAGACCGATAGTCGTCTCGCCGAGATCTACGCCACACGCTCGGGACGTAGCGTCGAGGAGATGGCCACCCTCATGGCCGAGAATGGTGGTCGCGGTCGCTGGCTATCCCCCTCTGAGGCCCTCGCCGAGGGTCTGGTAGATAGAGTAATCAGCAGCACCACTGAAAGCCCATCCATTGTCGAGCGCTCGAAGCAGGGCGTCAAGGCTCTGCTCAAGGCCATAGGCATTGATGCCAATGCCGAGAAGCCATCACCCGAAGATGACATCAACTACATACCTCGCGATAGGGATATAGTGCCACTGCCAAAAGCCTCAACATCACACTCGCTCGTAGCCCTCGACGAGGGACAGAAGAGGGTCAAGGCCACCACACTAAAGTCTGTGGAGGACCCCTCACCTACCGAAGCACCCTCGCACCCTCGCGACAACGCCTACCACAGAGATGCCCAGGCGCTACGCAGCAGATAACAGACAAACATCAAACAACATGCACGGGCATAACGCCCACAACAACAATTTATTAACACCTTAAATCTTTTACAATTATGGGACTTATTGAAAATCCTAAGACCTACACAGGTCGCGACCTCGAGACAATCTTTTTCCGCCCTATGGTAACTGGCCAGAACGCCGTAGACCTTGGCATCCGCACCCTCTACAACATGCCTGTACCCACCACTATTCAGATGTGGAGCCCACAGTCCGACATTCTCAAGCCCTACAGCCCAGGCTGGACAGGTGGTGATTCGGCCATACGCAAGCAGAAGACCATCGAGCTACATAAGGTCAAGGCCGAGGTAGGCTTCTCGGCATCGGACTACTTCAACCAGGTCTACGAGCTTATCACAGGCCGTGCGGACGTCAACCTCGATGATCTCACAGGCTCGGAGCTCGAATTGGCCGAGACCGAGATGTTCCGCGCAGCCATCGCCGAGAGCCTTCGTGTACTCATGTGGGCAGGCAACACCGACGAGGATGAGTTTAACCTCTTCAACGGCTTCCTTACCCTCGCCTCTAACTACCAGTGTCCAGCAGTCACCTACTCGGAGAGTGCGCTCACGGCAGATGGTGCAGTAGCACTCTTCGAGAAGATGTGGGAGTCGGCCAGCGATACGCTCAAGAGCCTCAAGGGCGATGGTAACCTCATACTCTTTGTGACCTCGAACATCTACGATGCCTACGAGCGCTACCTCGACCAGATGGGTAACGATGCCGCCTACACCGACATGGTGACAGGTCGCCGCGAGCTATCGTACCACGGCATCAAGATCGTGGATATGCGCATCTCGCACATTCTACCCGCCAACACCCACATCTGCCTCCTCACCGACAAGCGCAACCTCGCCCTCGCGGTGAACACCAGCGACTACCCAGGCTCGGAGGTACGCATGTGGTACAACCCCGACGAGATGGAGAATCGCCAGCGTGCCACCTTCATGGCTGGTTGCGAGATCTTGGACGAGTCTCTTGTGGTCTACTCACGCTTCTAATCACTGTGTACTATGTCCGAAAAGAGTATTCCCACACGCATTGTCGCCACTAACAACCGCGCCGAGCCCCTCTTGGGCTCGGTGGCGAGTGGCGCCGTGTCGAGCGACAAGGTGTGGCGCTGGGGCGACGATAACATGCTTCCCTATGCGCTCTCGCTCATGGCACGCAATGCCACAGCACACCGCCGCATCATCAACGACAAGGCCGACTACATAGCTGGCAAGGGCTTCACCTTTAACGAGGGTGTGCCGTTGCTCGGCAACCTTGTCAACCGTGCCAATGGCGAGGGCGAGACCCTACGCAGCATCGTAGCACGCCTAGCATTGGATGAGGCTATGTTCGGCAACGCCTTCATGGAGGTTGTCACCGACGTCTCACACACCTTCCTCTCGCTCTACCATATCGACGCCTCGACATGCCGCCGTGCTAAGGAGAGTGACCATGTTGTTCTACACCACAACTGGCGAGCATTCAACTCTTCGGAGGCCCGCACCCTTCCCCTATACCCCAACTTCGAGGAGCAGGAGGATGGCACTCTACGCTCAGTGGTGCACTACAAAGATTATGAGCCAATGTTCTCGCACTATGGCGTAGCGCCATATATCGCAGGTCTTAATGCCGCAGCCATAATCTATAAGACCGACAAGTGGAACATATCGCGCATAGATAGCTCGTTCCAACTATCGGGAGTTATGATGCTCGACAGCGCCGTGGATAACGAGGCGGATGCCGACCGCATAGCACGTATGGCCGAGGAGCGTTTTGCGGGCAACCCAGGTCAGGTGCTCTTCGTACTGCGCGACCACGCCGAGGGCAACACTTCGCAGTTCATACCCATCAACACCTCGTCGGATGGCGACTGGCACTCGCTGCACGAGCAGTCGGAGTCGGACCTTGTGGTGGCGCACTCGTGGTTTCGCTCGCTTAGCGGCCTGGACTACGCCTCGGGTTTCTCCACCGAGCGCATACTCCACGAGTACGAGGTGGCGCTAAACACCGTCATCCTCAGCGAGCAGGAGCAGCTCCTGGAGCCAATACGCCACATCTTCAGCACCATCCTCGGCATCGATGCCTCGTCGCTTGCCATCATCAACCGCCCACCAACACGCTCAAAGCCTATCTACATGAGGGTATGGGAGGCACGCAAGGCTGATGGCTTAGACTACGACGAGAAGGACCCCGAGCAGCAGCGCCTCTTGGCCGAGATCACCAAGTATAACATTCGTTCAGTAGAGTAAGCCATGACAACACTTATCACCCCCTATGATGTTATCGTCTACGCATATAGCGATAACGAGCTGCAGACCCCATCATCAATCCTCAGAAGCGATATTGCCGAGGCCGAGAGCCGCTATATCCTCCCCATCCTTGGCGAGAGCCTTACGGCAAGACTCTATGCGGGCGACTACGCAACACTCCTCGAGGAGTATGTCGCCCCAGCCCTTGCCGCCTGGACACGCTATGCTGTAGAGCATGTGGCACACCGCCGCTGTATGGCCTGCCACGATGATGCTACCTCCTCGGCAGATAACGAGCGCCATCTATCCACACTGCGTGCCCTGAGGAAGAAGGCACGCACCCTCCTACGCCGCCTCAGCAACCACCTCAACGCCCACGGTGACGACTATGCAGAGTATAACCCCTATAACAACCCCCTAAACAGATGCTTTATTGATGGAGATATTATTCAGATACTTTAGTGGCATAGCCACCGCCCTTACCGCCCTGCTATGCCCCATAGCCCCACTTATCATCGCCACATCGATATTTATTCTTATCGACTTTATCACGGGTGTCATCGCCTCGCGTGCCGAGTCACGACGTGCGGGTCGTGAGTGGTGGTTCGAGAGCCGCAAGGCGTGGCGCACAGTCCTCAAATTAGGCTTTGTGCTTACGTCCATTGTCCTTATCTCAGTAATTGATAGCCACATCCTTGGCTTTATGAACCTTAACCTTGCCAACATATTCACAGGCTTTGTCTGTGGCGTTGAGCTGTGGTCCTTCATAGAGAATGCCTCGACCATCAGCCGCGCCCCACTCTTCGAGTGGCTGAGCAAGTGGGTTAAGAGGCGCATAGATAGCCACGTCGATGATAAGTAGAGGACTTAGGAACAACAACCCGGGCAACATACGCCGCTCGAAGACCCGCTACGAGGGCGAGGTGCGCCCCAGCCGCGATAGGGAGTTCAAGGAGTTCTGCTCCATGGCCTATGGCTACCGCGCGATGTTCACGCTGCTGCATAGCTATGAGCGACGCTATGGTCTGAGCACCATACGTTCGATGCTCACACGCTACGCGCCCCCTACGGAGAACTTCACCGACGGCTACATCCGCTTTGTTTCCGTACGCACGGGCATAGCTGCCGACGCTGCTATCGACACCCTCAACGAGCGTGACATGATAGCCATAGTGAGGGCCATGTCCGAGATTGAGAATGGCACTTCAGCCATACTCTCGGATGTGGAGCAGGGGTGGAGCCTATTTGTTGAGGACCACCACAATTAAAAAACCAAAAGCCTGACCAACAGTAATTTGTTAGTCAGGCTCTTTCGTTTGAATTTATAACCTTATACTACATCTGCACCTGTATAAGCTTGCCTATATCCTCGAGGCTTATGTTTCCCGAGATTACCGACACACCCATCTGGCTATCGTCACCGATTATCACGATTATGTCGCTAATCATATCGCCCTCCTTGAGCGTGTACACCTCTACGTCGGTACCCTCATTGTTGGCGTCGAGGAGTTCATCGGCCTTAATCTTCAGGACAATACTCTTCGCCTCGTCGATAATTGCCTTGCCCACGGCCTGATCCTCGGAGAGTATCACAAGGATGTTATCAATCATCTCTATGCCCTCCATCTGAGAGGCAAATAGTTGCATCATGTCGCGGTCTATGTTGGTGACTATAACAGACTCTGTGTCGCCATACTTGTCGGCCATGGCACTAAACTCTGGGATGGCTGCCATAAGGTTAAATGGCACGAACATCATAACAGCTAAAAGAAAACGTTTCATATAAGTTATTGTTTTATAGGTTTATACTCATTATTGATCCCACGTTGTTAAGCTCTATGTCCTCACCCGTGAGTATTGCCATCACGGCACTTTTGCCATCGGAGGTGTATATCACCATCCTAACAACTCTCTTTGTGGCGGGGTCCATCGTGGTGTATATCATCACTCGCTGACCACTTTGCACCACCGACATAATTCTGCTCATGCCCTGCACATACTCCATGGCCTCGGCGTAGAAGCCCTCTATTAGCGAGCTATCCTCGACAGATATGGCAGTTAGGGTATCTATGCCCTTGCTTGCGCCCATGCTCTGTATCATATCTTTAGATAGCTCTATTGTCGAGCAATTCTCAAGTTGCGAATACTTATCCACAAGCTTGTCGTTCTGTGCCGATACGCATAGCGGTAGGCACATCATCATTAGCAATATCAACTGTTTCATAACTACACAATCTATTTAGAACCAGAAACCTACACCTGCCGACAATCTCTTTCCTTTGGGGCCACCACCCTGCTTGAACATATCCACAAAGGCATAGTTCACAAAGCCGTATAGACGCTTCCAACCGATACGTGCAGTGAGGCCCACCTGCACAGGGCTAAGCATAAGTTCATCCTTGACCTTAGTCTTTGGGAACTTGTACTTTAGGTGCGAGCCAACAAGGACATCGAAGTTTATACCCGCAGCGATGAAGAAGTTGCTCTTGATGTTCCAGTCGAGCATTATGGGCATATGGATATATGTCGCTGTGAGCTTCGACTTTTTGGTGCCATCATCTATCTTCACGGGGTGCATCATGCCATCGCGTAGCTCCATGGTGTATGGGCCGGCAAAGGTGTAGTTCTCGCTTGTGATGCCAAAGGCCATTGATGCCACCAGCGTACGACGCTTGTTGAGAGGGGCGTTGAGCGTTGCTATGTTGCAGGTGAAGCTCACCGCCTTGCGACTACTGAAGAGCATGGCATTAGCCTCTTCGGGAGTGTATGCCGAGTAGTCGGTATTTACCAGGGTGTTGACACCTAACTCTACTGCTGCAAGGTGGTTGATGTTGGGCGAGCCTATGCCCACAATACCGAAGTATACACTCTTGCCCGACGATTTGCGTGTGTGCACCACGGTGCGCTCGCTACTCTTTTTAGCGCCAAAGTCGAAGTTCAAGCCGTTGAGCGTAAGCTGCATACGACCATCCTTTGATGTTACGCTGCTCTCCTTGTTACCACTAAGATATATGGTACCCTCCTCGGTGTCTGTCTGCGCCCAGGCTACGTTTGTCGCCATTAGCGCCGCTAATACTATTGTTACTAAGCCTCTCATATCTATTTACCTATTATAAAGTTTATCTTCTCCACCTCGGCCATGGCAAGCTGCATGTTGCTGGCCATGCCTCCGAGTATCTTGTTTGCCTGCTGACAGGCAATAATATCATTTGTCACCATCTTGCCATCTATGTAACATACCACCCTGGGTGTAGCGAGCTCATGCTCGATAGCCATATCGTCGACAACCAATGCTGGTGGGTTGAGCATCACCACAAGACAGGCTGCTGCTGCGGCTATTGTCGTCATGCCACCTATAAGCCACCATCTGCGCCTATGCGACATGTGGGCCTTGGGCTCATCGGCTACTGGTGGGGCGATGTTGGGTGCGCTCTGCTCCTTGATAGCGTCGAATGTCTGGAACATAGCCCTCACTGGCTCATACTCCTCGGGGATATCCTCACCTGCTGCGAAGATGTCGGCAAGCTCACGCTCCTCGTCGAGGGTTGTCTCAGCCTCCAAGTATCTCTCTACAAGTATCTTTAATCTATCTAACTCCATAGCTCATCATCTTTATTAACTCCTCTCTAACCCTCTTGCGTGCTCTCGAGAGGTTCATCCTCACGCTCACCTCGTCGCACTCGGCAATCTGCGCTATCTCCTCGAACTCATACCCCTCGACATCACGCATATGTATTATCAGTTGTTGCTTTTCGGGTAGTTGTGCTATTATCTTACGTGTTAGCGCTGCCATATCGTTGATGTTCGACACGCTGTTGCCATCCTCCACTGCGATACCCTCCAGGACTATGCTCCGTTCTCGCTGATGCTGACGAACACGATCTACTGCGAGGTTGTGAGCCATGCGACATATATAGGCCTTGGGGTGTTCGCTCTGCAGCACTTTGTCGCGGGCCCTCCACACCCTCTCCGAGACATCCTGTACTATATCCTCGGCGGTGGCACTATCTACGACAATGCTCAGCGCCAGACGATATAGGGTATCCCTTATCGAGGTTATTAACTCTTTGTACTCCTCTATGCTATTCACAGCCTTTGTTTTTGTTTGTTTCTGCTAATATAACGACTATACCCACAAAAATGTAACATCGCAACACAAATTTTTTTTTTTTGCACACCCCCCCCTCCTCGCTACGACGGGCGGGGGTGCGTGTCATTGCGAGGGCTTTAGCCCGTGGCAATCTATCGGTCGTCAGCGTTCACCCAGTCGGACAGTTGCCCTCTCTGGGGAGAGCCGCTGCGCTCTGGGGAGGACCGAGGGCGTTGCCCTCTCTAGGGATGACCGCTTCGCTCTGGGCTCTTGAGTCTTACCCAAAGCAAGCCTTGGCTTGCGGCATTACCCAGAGTGCGCTTGCGCACGGTATTACCCAGAGCAAGCTCTGCTTGCGGCACTACCCAAAGCACGTCATTGCGAGGCTTGGCCACAAGCCGTGGCAATCTCTCGGTAGTTAGCGTTCACCCAGTCGGACAGTTGCCCTCTCTGGGGAGAGCCGCTGCGCTCTGGGGAGGACCGAGGGCGTTGCCCTCTCTATGGAGAACCGCTTCGCTCTGGGCCTTGAGTCTTACCCAGAGCAAGCCTTGGCTTGCGGCATTACCCAGAGTGCGCGTGCGCACGGTATTACCCAGAGCAAGCTCTGCTTGCGGCACTACCCAAAGCGTGCCATTGCGAGGCTTGGTCACAAGCCGTGGCAATCTCTCGGTCGTCAGCGCATCAACCGCACACACAAACGCCCAAAAAAATCGCGGGTATTATTTTTAATACCCGCAAGAGGGAGGGGCTGATTAATGAGGAGTGAGTAATTAGTAAAAAAATCTGCGGAGCCTAAGCCCCGCAGAGTGTTATAGTGCATGCTTGTTAATTGATTTAATTCTTTTCTTTGTCTCTTCCGACAAATTATCGCATTCATAGAATGAATAATTTCCAATCGTCGTTACACTATTTGGGATAGTGATACTGGTTAGGCTCTTGCATTCATAGAATGCCGATGATCCAATCGTCGTTACACTATTCGGGATAGTAACACTGGTGAGGTTACTGCAACCGGAGAATGCACTACCTCCAATCGACGTTACACTATTCGGGATAGTGACACTGGTTAGGCTCCCGCAACGACTGAATGCGCACACTCCAATCGTTGTTACACTATTCGGGATAGTGACACTTTTTAGATTCGTGCACCAAGAGAATGCATCATCTCCAATTGTCGTTACGCTATTCGGTATAGTGATACTGGTTAGGCTACTACACTCACAGAATGCACCCCTTCCAATCGCAGTTACACTATTCGGGATAGTGACACTCTTTAGGCTCTTGCAACCTGAGAATGCAGACTTTCCAATCGACGTTACACTATTCGGAATAGTGACACTGGTGAGGCTCTCGCATTTATAGAATGCATCACCACCAATCGTCGTTACACTATTCGGAATAGTGATACTGGTTAGTCTACTACACTCACGGAATGCACCCCATCCAATCGCAGTTACACTATTCGGAATAGTGACACTGGTTAGGCTACTACACTCACGGAATGCAAACTCTCCAATCGTCGTTACATCGCCATTAAACTTGAGAATACCCTTGCCATCTTTATAGGTATTAGAGACTACCTCTGCACAAAATATATATTTACCCTCTTTATATGGTTTAACAACCTTACCATCTGACGATGTGTACCATATCTCGTTATTAGGTTGAGTCACTGGCTTGGTATCTTCCTTAGTTGGAGGCTCTGGCTTAGTCACTGATTTGGTCTCCGAGGGCTTTGGTTGCTCCTTTGGTTGCTCCTTTGGTTGCTCCTTTGGGGTGTCGTTCAACTGAAGAGTATCTACCTTAGGTTTGGCAAGGTTAAGCGAGTCGTTCGAAGAAGCAAGAGTATCAACCGTTACGACTGCGCTCTTTGGAGCGCTCTCCCTCTTCGATGAGCCACCGCCAAAGAGAATGAACGATGCAGCAGCTGCCAAAACGAAGAGGAAAATTCCAAGCCACAAGCCCTTCTTACTCTTTCGCTCATTTTTGGGTTTGGGCTCATTCTTGGGCTGTGGCGCAGGCTTTGGCGTCTGCTTTGGCTTAACGTTGATAACGGTAGACTTATCCACCGACTTAGTTTCAACATTTATAATAGTAGCCTCGACAACTGGAGCGACAATCTTATCATCATCCAACAACTTCAAGAACTCTTTAACACTCTGAGGGCGGTCCTTACGCCAGTACTGCATTGAGCGCTCGATAGCCTGGCAAACGCCGTGCGATAGGTGATCGGGGAGCTTAGGCAAACCCTCCTCGCCAACATCGGTGGCATGGGGTGGCACCTCGCCAGTGACGAGGAAGTAGAGTGTAGCGCCGAGACCATAGATATCGGTAGAGGGCGAAAACTCCCTAACGCCACCCGAGGTGTACTGCTCGATAGGGGCGTAGCCGTGGCTGATGCCCACAGGTGTAGAGCTAGTCTGCTCGCCAACGGCATCGTAGTGCTTAGCGAGGCCGAAGTCTATCAAGATGGCGCCATCATCCTCGCTGCTGACCATAACATTGGCGGGCTTCACGTCGAGGTGGTTGATATTCTGCTCGTGGATATAGCCAAGGGCATCGGCAATCTGACGGATGTAGCCAACAGCCTTAGTCTCATCGAGAGCTCCACAACGCTTCACAAAGGCATTCAACGACTCTCCCTCGACATACTCCATAACGTAGTAGGCCGTGTCGTTCTCCTCGAAGACATCGTAGACAGAGACGATATGTGGGTGCTTGAGGTGCGCCAAGACACTCGCCTCCTTGATGAACTTCTCCTTATACTTATGCATAGCCTCGGGGCTCACCTGCGAGCCTATATAGACCCTATTGGTGTCGGCATCGCGATTATAGTAGTCCTTAGGGAAGTACTCCTTAATGCAGACCTTGCGTCTGGTCATAACCTGCTCGGCAAGGTAGGTGATGCCAAAGCCACCACGACCAAGGGTCTCCAAGATACGATATTTACCCCTCTCGAGAAGTGTGTCTCTCTTCAGTTGCATAGTTTGGGTCATTAAAATTTGTAGTACAAAGATAGAAACTTAATTCTTAACCACCAACAAAATAGCCATATATTACACCAACACATGGGGTTATTGTACGAAATGTGGCGCTCAAAAACCTATGAGCATTAGCACAAATTTTGTGGCACAGCAAAAAGATTATATCACAATACGTCGGGGCGAATTGAAATATTTATTACTTTTGCTAAAACAAAAAGAGTATTATGCTTGACCAGAGACTTCTACGCATAGCCTCGCAGTTTACCATCGAGGGCGAGATAGTAGCCATCGAGCCCCTTGGCGAGGGCTTTATTAACGACACCTACGTGGTGACCACCTCGGGCGATGCGCCCAACTACATACTGCAGCGCAAGAACCATAATGTATTCCCCGATGTGCCCGCCATGATGGCAAACATCAAGCGTGTCACCGAGCATATCAAGACCAAGGTTGCCGACCCCATGCGTGAGACACTCACCATAGTGCCAGCCAAGGATGGTAGGCTCTATGTCGAGGAGGGTAACAATTACTGGGCAGCGTGCCTCTACATCGCCGATACGGTGACCTACGACCGTGCCGATACCACCGCCCTAGCATACCAGGGTGGCGTGGGCATAGGGCGCTTTCAGGCCCTACTTGCCGACTTCACAGAGCCACTACACGAGACCATAAAGGGCTTTCACAACATACGCTGGCGCTTCGAGCAGTGGGATGCCACAATAGCCGCAGACCCCGTGGGGCGTGTCAAGGAGGTGCAGGAGGAGATAGCCTGGGTGGAGAGGCGTCGTGACGAGATGCTCGCCTTCTGGTCGAGGGTGGAGTCGGGCGAGATACCTACACGAGTGACACACAACGACACCAAGATAAGCAACATACTCTTCGACAGCCCCTCAGGCCAAGTGCTCTGCGCCATAGACCTCGACACCGTGATGAGCTCAACATCGCTCAACGACTTTGGCGATGCCATACGCTCCTACACAAACACGGGAGCTGAGGATGACCGTGACCTTGCCAATGTGGAGATGAACATCGAGATGTTCCGTGCCTACGCCGAGGGTTACCTCTCGGAGCAGCGCGCAACGATGAGCGCAAGTGAGAAGGAGTGGCTCGCATTCTCGGCACGTTACATAACATTCGAGCAGGTATTACGCTTCCTGATGGACTACATCGACGGCGACAAATACTACAAAACGGCATACGCCGACCACAACCTCGTGCGTACACGTGCCCAGCACAAGCTACTGCAGAGCATGGAGCGCCAATATGAGGATATGTGCGCAATAATCAGGCAGCTCGCCTAGCGCACAACAACCACAAAAACAGTAATATAGCACACAACCATAAAACAAAAAGTAGATGAAGGTAGCAATAATCGGAGCTGGTAATATGGGCGGCGCCTTAGCACGCGGACTGGCTCAAGGTAGCATGATACGAACATCGGATATATATGTATCCAACCCATCGACACCAAAACTCGAGAGGCTTAAAAGCGAGCACCCGGAGATCAACGTGACAACCAACAACTGCACAGCCATAGCCTCGGCCGACATCGTCGTGCTGGCGGTGAAGCCATGGAAGGTGGTGGAGGTGCTCGACGAGATTAAGCCACACCTCGACTATTCTCATCAGGCGATAGGCTCGATGGTGGGTGGCCTGGGCATAGAGCAGCTATCAGCATGGCTCGACAAGGGCGACGGCACGCTACCTGCTACGTACATAATAATCCCCAATACCGCCATAGCTACGATGAGCAGCATGACCTTTATCTCCTCGGCACGCTCTACCTTCGAGCAGGACAACTACCTCCTCGAGGTGTTCAACGAGTTGGGCAAGGCCATGATAATAGAGGAGGGTCAGATGGCGGCAGCCACATCACTCGCAAGCTGCGGCATAGCATACGCCCTGCGCTATGTGCGTGCAGCCATGGAGGGCGGCGTGGAGCTGGGCATACGTGCCAACGACGCCAAACACATAGTGATGCAGACGCTACGTGGAGCTGTCGACGTGCTTGAGGCCAACGACACACACCCCGAGGCCGAGATCGACCGTGTGACAACACCAGGAGGCCTTACCATCAGAGGACTCAACGCCATGGAGGCGGCAGGCTTCACCCACAGTGTAATAGAGGGTCTTAGAGCCTCAACGAAACGATAGATAGACACCACATACAAAAAACAGGACTACCATGAGGGGTAGTCCTGTTTTGCATATAGAGCCTATAGTCGCATCTATGGTAAGATAGTATTATCCGTTCTGTTTATTCTTCGAATATTCGTAATCATTATCCCTGCAATAATGGCTGTGACCGCACCACCATAGATATAGGCTGCACTAACACCTCCCATACCCACAAACTGGCCCGACACAAAGACAAACGACGAACATATATATGTCATTATCAAGGCCGGGAGTAGCGCAAGGATAACATAGCGGCTACGACGACGCATCAACCACGCCGTAATCATCCATAGCGTGAATACCGAGAGTGCCTGGTTGGACCATGCGAAGTAGCGCCAGATGGTGTCAAAGTCGATAAATGCTATGCCGATGCCGGCAGCGAAGAGCGGAAGACTCACCGCAAGGCGCTTCCATATAGGCTGCTGATCGAAGTGAAGCATATCGGCAACGATAAGGCGTGCTGAACGAAAGGCCGTGTCGCCCGAGGTAATAGGCGCAGCAACAACACCCAAGAGGGCGAGGATGCTACCAATAACACCAAGCGTCTCCTTAGATATTGTCGACACGGCAAGGCCCGCAGCATCGCCATTATCCGCCATCCAGACATTGAGACCCCCGACACCACCGAAGAATGCCATGGCCACAGCAGCCCATATAAGGGCGATGATAGACTCGGCAATCATAGCACCAAAGAATATGGGGCGAGCCTGTGTCTCAGAGGTCACACAACGAGCCATGAGTGGCGACTGCGTAGCGTGAAAACCCGAGATAGCACCACACGCAATGCTAATAAATAGCGTGGGCACGATTGGCAATTTATCAGCCTTGTAGTGCATATTATCGAGCGATGTGAGCTCTGGCATATCGTAGTTGCCAAAGAGCAATACGCCCAACATAGACAACGCCATGAAGATAAGTGCTGCACCGAATATGGGGTATATCTTACCAATGATCTTGTCGACAGGCATTATCGTAGCCACAAAGTAGTAGATGATGATAATAGCGACCCATGTCATATATGGGACATCTGTCATCGAGGCAAGAATCTCCGAGGGCGTTACGATAAAGACACCACCCACAATGACCATAAGGAGCGGGATGATCACAAGAGCCACCTTACGCATTCCGCCACCGAGGTATATGCCAATAGTCTCGGGAAGACTCTTTCCGCCGTGACGCACAGAGATAACACCTGCGAAGAAGTCGTGCATAGCACCCATGAAGATACCTCCAAGCGTAATCCACAGAAACGCCACGGGGCCGTAGCAGGCACCAAGTATCGCACCGAAGATAGGGCCTGTACCAGCGATATTTAGCAACTGTATAAGAAAGATGCGCCAACGAGGTAGGGGCATATAGTCCACGCCGTCGTACATACTCTTTGAGGGAACATCAGCACTCCTGTCGAGCTTCGCAATGCGACTAAGCGCACCGCCATAGAGAAAGTATGCCGCAATGAGTACAGCAAGACAAATGACAAAGGTTATCATACTACAATAATTAAATTGATGATTGCAAATATAGTAAAAAATTTGCAAATTAAGCACACTGCAATCTTGCTTATGTTGGAGTATAAAAAAGAGAGCAGACAACTTATTCAGTCGTCTGCTCTGCATCGTGATCTTGCCAAGAGGAGGGATTGGCTACTGCGCAGACCAAGGTCTGCTCCGCTTAACGCCTTTTCCCACTTGAACGCTTCTTCTCAATTTTCTCATTCTTGAGATGCTGTGAGACTCAAAGATGGCTATTGAACAATCTCTGGTCGCATCACTACGAGGGTGCGGTTACCGTCGTTGAGGAGTTTTTGAGCGAATGCCTTGACATCATCGGCGGTTACGCTCTCAAGGATGCCGAGATACTCATCTTTGTAGTTGTAACCCTCGTCGTAGTAGCGTGAGATAGCCGAAATCCAGCCGTTGTTGCTCTCGAGAACATTGTTATAGTTCTTCTGCAAGAACTCCTTTGACTTTGCGATGTCCTCTGCCAATGGACCATTTTCTGCAATTTTGCGAATCTCGGCATCGCAAATTTCGATTAGTTCATCTGCAAGTGCCTCGTTAGTGTCGAAGCCAATAGACAACTGGTATGTTTCAACTGGATATTTATCGATGCTGCCACTAACGCCGACACCGTATGTGCCGCCCTTCTCCTCGCGGATAGAGACCATATAGCGAGAGTCGAGTGCTCTACCCAACAAATCGACAATAAGGCGATTCTTTGCGTTATTCTCGATAGCACCTGTATAGTTGAGGCGAACAGAGACTTTAGGTTGCTGCATAGGAGTGCGGAAGTCGTTAGTTACCTTACCCTCGGCTGTGCGAACGCCATCATCAACCACTGCATACTCCACCTTTTTAGATGTAGGTAGCGAGCCGATATACTTCTCAACGAGTGGTTTCAACGTCTCTAAATCAATATTGCCAGCGATAACAAAGCGGAAGTCATCAGCATAGCCATACAACTGCGAGTGTACACTTTGCAATGTAGCGATATTCAAAGCCTCAATCTGTGCAGCCGAAGTAATCTGCTGGCGATAGTGATTGTTGAAAAGTGTCTTTTGCAACTCCTTTGAACATATGTAGTTAGGGTCTTGCTCCATATTGGCAAAGTATGGGGCGTACATCTTCTTTAGGTTGTTAAGGTCGCTATCATCGAAGCGAGGAGCAGTGAAGTTGAGATATACAAGTTGAAGTATCGTCTCGATATCCTTGGGCGAACCACCCGCCTGTATAGCGTGCTCGTATGCTGCCACTGCAGTGGATGCCCAAGCAGACTTACCCGCCAACTGCTTGTTTAACTCCGTAGCAGAGAACTTACCCACTCCCGACTGACTCATCACCATACCGAGAAACTGACCGTGGTAGTACTCATCATCGTTGAGCATAGAGCAACCCCCCTTTGACACAGCGTTGATAATCACCTCATCCGCCTTTAGAGTTGATGGGCGAACTACCACTTTAATGCCATTCTTCAATGTCCACTCAGTATAACCAAGTGACTCATTGATAGTGGTAGTCTTAATTTTTGAGCCCTTCAGTTTTGTTGTTGGGTCAATAAGTGGCTCGATAACGGTGTTGTCGTTGTATGACTCAATCTCTGATGCCTCCACCTCGGCGATGATTGCCAACAACTCATCCTCGGTAGGGATGTTGATACCATCCTTTTTAGGTGAGCGAGCAAGAATCACAAGGTTCTCGTTAGGCTTTGCCATCTCGGCGTATGCCTGATTAACCTGCTCTACGGTTAGCGAGTTGATAAACATCTGTGCCAACTGCCACTCGGTCTCGGCATCCATCATCGAATCGCCATTTGCGAAGTGTGCGATGCAACGCTCTACATACGCCTCATTGCTTACATCGTTGCGATTAGCATAACTACGCTCTGCCCAG
>JAZRMM010000018.1:0-13275 GCA_045647535.1 Alistipes sp. | reverse complement strand
TTGGGGCGTTGGTGTGTGCGGTGGGTGCGCTGACGACCGAGAGATTGCCACGGCTTGTGACCAAGCCTCGCAATGACACAGATACCCACCCGTCATGGCGAAGAATTGCAAGCACAGGTCTTGCTGATACCGAAGGCCGTTCATGCAATTCTGTGGCCATCTACCATTGTGCAATGGCCTCGCTGATACCCATGGTCATCCCGAGTGAAACGAGGGATCTCCTCAAAGCCGACAAGCGACAACCAAGCAACCGGCAATGCGTTCTTAGTGTGACGTCGCGTAGGAGATTCTTCGCTAACGCTCAGAATGACAGGCTGAAACGGAGACTATAACGACGAGAGACCAAGGGACCAAGGGACCAAGGGACCGAAGCGAGGATGGGTATCACGATGATAGTGACAAGAGACAATAACGACAAGCGATACTCTCAAACTGTCATCCTGAGTGAAACGAAGGATCTCCTCAAAGCCGACAAGCGACAAGAACGACAAGCAGATAGTGTTGTCGCTGAGCAAAGCTCTTTCGTATTTGTCCGTTTGTCTGTTCGTCCCTCCGCAACAACGGTCCGTGTCTTCACGCTGGTCTCTTCGGTCTCATTGATCTCTAATCTTTTCGTCTGCTTATCCGACGGATAATTACCAACAGCCCCGACAGGTGCCAGAATAAGGCTACCCGTCGGGGCTTCTTCGCTGGAGGGCATAGGTGCGCCCTCGTGGGCGGCTCTTGACCTTGGCTACTCGATGGCTATCTGCTTCATCTCTGGGGCCTTGTCGGCACCCGCCTTCTTAGGAAGTTTGATGTTCAATACGCCATGTTTCATCTTGGCGCTGATAGCCTCGCGGTCGATATTCTCAGGGAGGTTGAAGATCTGACGGAACGAGGTGTAGGCAAACTCACGACGCAAGAAGTGGTGCTTCTCATCCTTAGAGCAGTCCTCGTCGCCACAGCATTTTTTGCCATCGACCATCTCCTCCTCCTTGTCGAGGCATACCACGAGCTGGTTGTCGCCATTAAGCTCCACCTTGAAGTCATCCTTGGTCATGCCCGGAGCAGCAATCTCGATCTTGAACTTTTTGTCAGTCTCGATGACGTTAATCTGAGGTGTGGTGCCACGCTTAGGATATAGCGCTGGCCACTGGTCGTAGAAGAGGTCGCCCCACACATCGGGCAAACGATTTAGTTTTTTTACTGGCATCATAACATAAAGGTTTTTTAAGATTAAACTCACCCCCACAAAGAGCAAAACTTGAGCCAAAAAGTGACATGGGACGGGGCTTAATGGTGACATGGCGAATCTTTTTTCGGGGTTTTCTTGGTCAGAAGAAAAAAAGTGTGTATATTTGCGCGCTAATTGACCCAGAAGGGTTGAGCGTAATTATTTTTTTAACCAATAAATTTTTATAGCAAATGGCTGTTAAAATTCGTTTGGCACGTCACGGTAAGAAGGGTTATGCTTTCTACCACATCGTTGCCGCAGATAGCAGAGCGCCACGTGATGGTAAGTTCATCGAGAAGTTGGGTACTTACAACCCTAACACGAATCCTGCTACAATCGATCTAAAGTTCGACCGTGCTTTGGATTGGGTTATGAAGGGCGCACAACCTACTGACACTTGTCGAGCAATTCTCTCGTACAAGGGTGTAATGTATAAGAAGCACCTCTTGGGCGGTGTTGCTAAGGGCGCTTTCACTGAGGCTGAGGCTGAGGCAAAGTTCAACAAGTGGGCTTCTGACAAGCAGGGCAAGATCGAGGCTAAGAGCAACAAGCTCGCTTCTGATGCTACTGCTGCTAAGAAGGCTCAGCTTGCTGCCGAGGCTAAGGTTAAGGAGGAGCGTGCTGCTGCTATCGCTGAGAAGAAGGCTGCTCAGGCTGCTGAGGCTGCTGCCGCAGCTGCTGAGGAGGCTGCCGAGGCTCCAGCAGAGGAGGCTACTGAGGCTTAATCTTCAGGTGCTATGATCGCCGTAGGACGCATAGGTCGCCTCTTTGGCACCGATGGCGGAGTGATGGTCACTCTCTACACTGCGTTCCCCGACGATTTCTCAAATGAGGAACCGCTGTTCGTTGTTATCGACGAGCTTGCGGTTCCTCTATTTTGTGCCTCTTTCGAGCGCCGTGGCCAGGCAGGTGCCGTCATCCACTTCGACGACATTGACACCGAGCGTCGTGCCGAGGAGTTCCTCATAGGCCGTGAGATATTCATCGAGGAGGTCGACGAAGAGAACGACGACGAGTTCTACATGGAGGACCTCATAGGCTTCAAGGTGAGCGTGGGCAAGCTCCGTGGCGAGCTCACGGACTACTACGATAGCGAGGCAAACCCACTATTCGAGGTTGTAATCGACGGCAAGGAGCATCTTATCCCTGCGCAGGAGGAGTTCATCGCACACATTGACTTCGACAAGCGAACAATAAAGTTCGTACTTCCCGACGGACTGTTGGATCTGTAATCTATATTATATATAGGTATAGCAACCCTAAGGCTTAGGCTTTAGGGTTGTCTGTTTTTATCAATGGGGGCGAGCATTCACGGCGTGAATATAAATTAGTAATGAGTAATTAGTAATAATGAGCGCTGATGGCGCTCTTGCATTCTGTTTGTCTGCTTGTCCGTTTGTCACAGCTCGCGACAAAGGTCCGCGTCTTCTCTCGGTCTCTTCGGTCGCCAATCGTTTTGACAAAAACGACAAACAGACAATAACGACAAGCGATACTCTCAAACTGTCATCCTGAGTGAAACGAAGGATCTCCTACGCGACGACACACTTAGAACGCTTTGTTAGTTACTTGGTTGTCACTTGTCGGCAATGAGGAGATTCTTCGCTATCGCTCAGAATGACATAAATAATTAGTAATTAGTAATGAGTAATAATGAGCGCTGATGGCGCTCTTCTTTTCTATTCGTCTGCTTGTCCGTTTGTCCGCTAGCGACAATGGTCCGCGTCTTCTCATGGTCTCTCGGTCTCTTGGGCCCTTTGGTCTCCAATCGTTTTGACAAAAACGACAAACAGACAATAACGACAAGCGATACTCTCAAACTGTCATCCTGAGTGAAACGAAGGATCTCCTACGCGACGACACACTTAGAACGCTTTGTTAGTTACTTGGTTGTCGCTTGTCGGCAATGAGGAGATTCTTCGCTATCGCTCAGAATGACATAAATAATTAGTAGTGAGTAATTAGTAATAATGAGCGCTGATGGCGCTCTTGCATTCTGTTTGTCTGCTTGTCCGTTTGTCACAGCTCGCGACAAAGGTCCGCGTCTTCTCTTGGTCTCTTGGTCTCTTCGGTCGCCAATCGTTTTGACAATAACGACAAACAGAAGGCGTTGTCACTTAACAAAATTTTTCGTATTTGTCTGCTTGTCTTTTGTCTGTTTGTCTGCTCGCAACAATGGTCCGCCTCTTCACACTGGTCTCTTGGCTCTACACAGTCGGGCGTACGATATATTTTTACTCTTTAAGACCAAAAAATTTTTTGCATCAATAAAATTTTTTATTACCTTTGTTAGTTAGTAAGATAAACAGATAATATTTGAACTAAAATAAACCGACCTAAAATGAACAAAGACACACAGATTTTTGACTTGATCGCCGAGGAGCGTTCGCGTCAGACTAAGGGCATTGAGCTTATCGCTTCGGAGAACTTCGTGAGCGACCAGGTAATGGCTGCTATGGGCTCTGTATGTACAAACAAGTATGCTGAGGGCTACCCTGCTGCTCGTTACTATGGCGGCTGCGAGGTGGTTGATAAGATTGAGAACCTCGCCATCGAGCGCATCTGCAAGCTCTACGACGCTGAGTATGCCAACGTGCAGCCTCACTCAGGTGCTCAGGCTAACATGGCCGTATTCTTCGCTTGCCTCAAGCCTGGCGACACCTTCATGGGTCTCGACCTATCGCACGGTGGTCACCTCTCACACGGCTCACCAGTGAACATGTCGGGTATGTACTTCAACGCTGTGGGCTACAAGCTAAAGGAGGAGACCGGCAACATCGACTACGAGGAGATGGAGGCATTGGCATTGGAGCACAAGCCTAAGCTCATCATCGGCGGTGCTTCGGCATTCTCTCGTGAGTGGGACTACAAGCGTATGCGCGAGATAGCTGACAAGGTAGGTGCATTGCTCATGGTAGATATGGCGCACACCGCAGGTCTTATCGCTGCAGGCATCCTCGACAACCCTGTTAAGTATGCACACATCGTGACCTCAACAACACATAAGACCTTGCGTGGTCCTCGTGGTGGTATCATCCTTATGGGTAAGGACTTCGACAACCCATGGGGCTACACCACACCTAAGGGCGTTGTTAAGAAGATGTCGCAGATCTTGAACTCTGCAGTATTCCCAGGCATCCAGGGTGGTCCATTGGAGCACGTCATCGCAGCTAAGGCTGTTGCCTTTGGCGAGGCTCTCACCCCAGAGTATAAGGAGTATCAGCAGCAGGTGGTTAAGAACTCAAAGGCTTTGGCTGAGGCACTCACCAAGCGTGGCTACAAGATCGTATCTGGTGGCACCGACAACCACCTTATGCTCGTTGACCTTCGCACCAAGTTCCCAGAGCTCACAGGTAAGCTTGCGGAGAAGTGCTTGGTAGCTGCCGACATCACCACAAACAAGAATATGGTGCCTTTCGACTCACGCACCCCATTCACCACATCGGGCTTGCGCTTCGGTACTCCTGCAATCACCACACGTGGTGTCAAGGAGGATAAGATGGACTACATCGCAGAGCTTATCGACCGCGTGTTGTCAGACCCCGAGAATGAGGAGAACATCGCAGCTGTACGCAAGGATGTAAATGCCATGATGAACGAGTATCCATTGTTCGCTTGGTAGGATATAGAACTATTATTCTAATGCGAGGACTTGCTTTTTGCGGGTCCTCGCACTCTTTTTATATTGCTGATAATACGCCATTTGGACCAAATTGAACGGGAGGTGATAGGCTACCGGCAGGCTATTTCGTAGAAAAAAATCTACATTTTGTTTGGAAACTAAGAATTTTTTACATAAATTTGTATTAACAACGAAGGTTAAAGTAACCACGTTGCAGGACCTTTTTGACAAGAAAAGAGATTATTTATAACACTTATTATTAACTAACTAAAAACTTTTAAGACTATGAAGAAGTTGTTTATGCTTTTGGCTATCGCAGGTGTAATGGTTGCATGTGCTGACGACAAGAAGAAGGACGAGAAGAAGGATGCTCAGGCAACTGAGGCTCCTGCTCCTGCTGCTGCTGATGAGGTTGAGGTTGAGGTTGATGTTGAGGATATCCAGGATGATGCTGAGGATCTCGAGTAATCGTCTCTCATTAATAAAACAGAGCTGTCTAACAACCGTTAGGCAGCTTTGTTGTGTTATATAGATTGTCATAGGTAGTAGCTCAAGGGGTTGACAAATGGGCTCTGAGCCTCCTCGGCATGACGATTTATGGATGTTCGTCTTCTCTTATGTCTCTTTAGTCACTTTAGTCTCTTACCGAACGCTTTGTTAAACTGGGTAGCACCGCAAGCAGAGTCTACTCTGGGAAAGACTCAAGACCCCAGAGCGAAGCGGCTCTCCCTTGAGAGGGCAAGTATCAGTCGGGTTGCTACACAAAGGTAGATGGCCACGGAATTGCATGAATGGTCGTGGGTATCAGCAAGGTAGTCGGTTGCAATTCCTCGCCATGACGAGGCTTATAGAGCGCTAGCGGCGCTCTTATTACTAATTACTCATTACTAATTATTTTGCCCTCTCCTCGGCTTAACAAGGGGTAGTGCCTCCTCGGGAAGGGGAAGTATTTAGCATCACAAACATATAATACTACACATATCAAGCTCTTAATTCGTATAAAAATTCTCCATTAGTGATCAATATAAGAAATTTATACTATATTTGTGCTACGAAATTCCATTTATGGCCCCTGTAACAGGATTTGGGGCTATCAAATGGGGTGCGGAAAAGATTAAGTTTTACAATATTTTATTAACTCTAATTAAAAATTTTCAACTATGAAGAAGTTATTTTTGCTTTTGGCTCTTGCAGGCGTAATGGTTGCTTGCGGTGATGAGAAGAAGAAGGACGAGAAGAAGGATGCTCAGACAACTGAGGCTACTACTGCTGGTGAGGAGAAGGCTACTCCTGAGGCTCCTAAGGCTGACGAGTGCTGCGGCAAGTGCGAGCAGGAGTGCAACAAGGAGTGTGGCGAGGCATGCACAGGTGAGTGCGCCGAGGAGTGCTGCGAGGAGGTATGCTGCGGCGAGGTATGCTGCGGCGAGTGCGACGAGGAGATTCCTGCTATCATGTCTGACGTTGTAATTCCTGTTGCTAACAATGTAGACGCTCTTATCAATAAGGCTATCACAGCTATTCAGAACAATGATGAGGCTGGTTTCAACGCTTTGGAGGCTGAGTACGACAAGCTTTCAGCTGAGGATCAGGCTAAGTTCGAGGCTGCTGTAATGGCTGCCATGGGCATGTAATATAGCCCCTTTCGAGATTTTAAAACAGAGCTGTCTATCCTTACGGATTGGGCAGCTTTGTTGCATTTAAGCAAGATAGGTAAACAGCTAATTATCGAGAGAGTATCATGAAAAAGTTATTCACACTATTTGCGCTGACCATCGTGGCAGCAATTTCAGTTAACGCATCGGCACAGTCTCTCGTGGGCAAGTGGGAGGCAGAGGCCAGTGGCGGTCAGTATGCAATGATACAGGCCTTAGGAGGTGAGATTGAGGAGATTGATAATCACTGGACATTCTCAAGCGACAAGACCTACAGCGCCAACTCATACGTCAAAGGCTCTGCCAATGTCATGGGCGTGATGATGTACATGGAGATGGAGTCGACCGAGAGGGGTAGTTGGGAGTTGAGTGGTGACAACCTAACCTTAACTCTAAATGATTTTGATGTTATCAAGATGAACATCACATTCTCAGACCCATCGCTAAACAGCGCCGGCGATATGATCAAGTCGAACCTCTTAGATGCCTACAATAGCGTTGTGGGACAAAGCATTGTCTACGACATTGAGTTCAAAGACAACAACACCGTAGAGATTGAGTATGACAACGATGTTACGCCAATAAGCTTCACGCTAAAGCGAGAGAGATAGGCGAGGAAACAGTAAAGGGCCTGATGTGTTGCGCATCAGACCCTTTATTATTAGTCGTTACTCCTCCTCGTCGACATCCATATCGGCATTGGCAAGAGCCTTTGCCGATTGTTGTTTCTTGGTAGGTAGACCCAGGCGCTTGAGGCGCTCACCAAGGCGCACGATATTGTTGTTTCCCGTGTGCAGGCGCTTGTAGGCCTCATCATACTTGCTCTTGGCCGTATCGAGGGCTGTGCCAACACCCTCGAGCTGCTCGGTGAAGATGACCAGCTGGTCGTAGAGCTTAGTAGCCTTATCCAGGATCTCGACCTGGTTCTTGGTCTGCTCATCCCTGCGCCACATATCGCCCACCATCTTCAAAAGGGCGAAGAGGTTGGTGGGTGACGAGATGATAATCTTCTTGGCATAGGCATCGGCCCAGATGTTATTATCGGCCTTCAAGGCCTCGAGGAAGGCGGGCTCCGTTGGGATGAACATGATGACGAAGTCGGGCGAGTTGAGAAGCTTCTGGTACTCCTTATTGGCGAGCTCCTGGACATGCTTCGTGATAGACTTAACATGCTCAGCCATAGCCACCTTACGCTCAGCCTCAGTCTCGGCCTCGACATAGCGGACATAGGCCGTGAGCGAGACCTTGGAGTCGATGACAATGCTACGCTCCTCGGGCAGCGACAACACCACATCGGGGCGTAGGTTCTCGCCCTCCTCACCCTTGAGGTTCTTCTGTATATGGTAGTGTATGCCACGCACAAGGCCTGTGCTCTCAAGGATAGTCTCGAGGTACACCTCACCCCAGTCGCCCTGCACCTTGGAGTTACCCTTGAGGGCATCGGTGAGTGTAGCTGCCGAGGTGGTCATCTGCTGATTGAGCTTTAAGAGGTTGTCGAGCTCGTTCTTGAGGGCTCCACGCTGCTCATTCTCGTGGGCATAGATGCGCTCCACACGCTCACGGAACTCGGTAATGTTATCCTTGAAGGGCTTGAGCAACAGATCTATAGAGTCGCGATTAGTCTGTCGTAGGTTGTGCTGATGCTCGGCGAGTATCTCGTTAGCAAGGTTCTTGAACTCGAGCTTGAGGCTACTCTCCGACGACTCCCTATCCTGGCGCATATCCTCGATGGAACTCTTGAGGGCATCACGCTCACTCTGTGTGCGGGCATGGGCTATGCGCTCCTCAGAGAGCTCTCTATCACGTTGAGCCACAAGCATATCTCGCTGTGCAACATCCTCTGCACGGCGGCTAAGCATCGTATCACGCTCCTCGATGGTGCGACCATAAGACCTAACATCCCTACGCCACATAAGGGCCACGACCACGAGGGCCACAAGAAGAAAAACTATCGATAAAATATAGCCTGTCATAGTACAAAAGTTGAGTTATAGCACAAAGATACGAAACAAATACGAGATTATAGGCACGAAATTGAAACATATTTTGTAAATTTGTCGAATATTATAGAGGATAACCTTTAACAACCCATATAGACTATGAAAAGAATTATTGCACCCTCGGTACTTTCAGCCGACTTCGGCAACCTCAACCGCGATATGGAGATGCTCCAGCGCTCACAGGCAGAGTGGGTACATGTCGATGTTATGGATGGCGTATTCGTGCCCAACATATCGTTTGGCTTCCCACTGATGAAGCCCCTACGCAAGGGCACAACTAAGGTATTGGATGTGCATCTGATGATCACCGCTCCCGAGAAGTATGTGACACGCTTTGTGGAGGCTGGTGCCGACTATGTGACCTTCCACTACGAGGCTACGGAGAATATCCAGGAGTGCATAGACCTCATCCGCAAGGCGGGTGCCAAGGTGGGCATATCTATAAAGCCAGGCACCGAGCCTAATGTCTTGGACGAGTGGCTCTCGCAGCTCGACCTCATACTTGTGATGAGCGTGGAGCCAGGCTTCGGAGGTCAGAAGTTCATGCCTTCGTCTATCGCCAAGTGCGAGTACCTTACGAAGAAGAAGCAGGAGATGGGCCTCGACAACCTTATTATAGAGGTTGATGGCGGTATCTCGGCAGCTAACTCACGCCTTCTCTTCGACGCTGGTGCCGAGGCATTGGTGGCAGGTAGCTCGGTATTTGGTGCTGAGGACCCTGAGCAGGCTATTATTGACATGATTAACTCGTAAAGCATAGCAGATGATATCTCTCGACAACCTCACGATAAGCTACGGAGGCTGGACTCTCTTCGACGGCATATCCTTCATGATAAACCCCAAGGACCGCATAGGTCTTGTGGGTAAGAATGGTGCTGGCAAGACCACCCTACTGCGTGTGATTACGGGTGAGCAGCAGCCCACCGAGGGCATGGTGACCATAAATGGCGAGTGCACGATAGGCTACTTGCCTCAGCAGATGCGTGTTGCCGACACCACATCGCTTGTGGCCGAGACTGCCAAGGCCTTCGACGAGGTGCTACGCATAGAGGCCGACATAGAGCGCATAACTGAGGAGATAGCACAGCGCACCGACTACGAGTCGGAGGAGTATGCCGAGCTGATACATCGTCTTAACGAGGCCAACGACCGCTACCACATCCTTGGTGGCGACACCCGTGAGGCCGACATCGAACGCACGCTCCTGGGCTTGGGTTTCAAGCGCTCGGACTTCGAGCGTCCCACACGTGAGTTCTCGGGAGGTTGGCGCATGCGTATCGAGTTGGCGAAGTTGCTGTTACGTCGTCCCTCGATATTTCTCCTCGATGAGCCAACAAATCACCTCGACATCGAGAGTATACAGTGGCTCGAGGAGTACCTTAAGACATACAACGGTGCGGTGCTTCTCATATCGCACGACCGTGCCTTCCTCGACAATGTGACAACACGCACCATAGAGCTATCCCTGGGCAAGGTCTACGACTATAAGGTGCCCTACTCGAAGTTTGTGGAGCTACGTGCCGAGAGACGTGCTCAGCAGATGGCGGCATACGAGAACCAGCAGCGCATGATTGAGAAGACCGAGGAGTTCATCGAGAAGTTCCGCTACAAGCCCACGAAGAGCAACCAGGTGCAGTCACGCATCAAGCAGCTCGAGAAGATTGACCGCATAGAGGTCGACGAGGAGGACCTATCGCGTCTGAACATCAAGTTCCCACCTGCGCCACGCTCGGGACAGATAGTGGCCGATGTGAAGGGTGTGGGCAAGGCCTTTGGTCCAAAGCGCATATTCTCGGGTGCGGAGTTTGTCATTGAGCGAGGTCAGAAGATAGCCCTTGTGGGTCGTAACGGCGAGGGTAAGACAACCTTTGCCCGCATGCTCATAGGCGAGCTGGAGGCTACGGAGGGCGAGATAAAGCTCGGTGCCAACGTCAACATAGGCTACTACGCACAGAACCAGGACGACCTTATGGATGGCGAGTTCACCGTCTTCGACACCCTCGACAGGGTGGCTGTGGGCGACATACGCACACGTCTGAGGGATATCCTCGGTGCCTTTCTCTTCCGTGGTGAGGATATAGAGAAGAAGGTCAAGGTGCTCTCGGGAGGCGAGCGCTCGCGACTGGCCATGGCACGTCTGATGCTCGAGCCATACAACCTCCTCATCCTCGACGAGCCTACAAACCATATGGACATGCGCTCGAAGGATATACTCAAGAGCGCCCTGCAGAAGTACGACGGCACGGTGGTGGTAGTATCGCACGACAGAGAGTTCCTCGACGGCCTTGTGGACCGCATATATGAGTTCCGCGATGGTGGCGTGAGGGAGTATCTGGGCGATATATGGTACTTCCTGGAGAAGCGCAAGGTGGAGTCACTGCAAGATATAGAGCGCAAGGAGAGGCCTACGACAGCAAACAACAGCACCTCGGAGAGCTCGGGAGGCAAGCTAAGCTACGAGCAGAAGAAGGAGCAGGAGAGGATAGTGCGCAAGCTACGCAAGGCTGTGGAGGCTGTGGAGGAGGAGCTCGCAGGTGTGGAGGCCGAGATTGCGGCCTACGACAAGCGCTTTGCCGAGGCTACGGAGTACAACGCCGAGGAGTATGCCGCATACAACAAGCTCAAGGAGCGCTACGACCACCTTATGCACGAGTGGGAGAAGGCATCCTACGAGCTGGAGATTACGGAACAGAATTAACTTGAAGAACAACCATATATGGAGAACATCGTTTTTGGAATACGCCCCGTTGCCGAGGCTATAGAGGCACGCAAGCAGATTGAGCGTATATACATCCGCAAGGGTGCTGAGGGTCAGCTTATGAACGACCTAAAGGACCTTATGGCACGCCACCACATACACTGGCAGGAGGTGCCCGTAGAGAAGCTTAACCGCCTGACCAAGGGCAACCACCAGGGTGTTGTGGCGCAGATTGCGGCCATAGAGTACGTATCCGTAGAGGATATCTTGGAGCGTGTGCCCGAGGATGAGACACCCCTTATCGTCATGTTCGACGGTGTCACCGACGTGCGCAACTTCGGAGGCATAGCACGCTCAGCAGAGTGCGCTGGTGCTCACGGACTTATCACGCCGCTGAAGAACTCTGCACCCGTAAATGGCGACGCCATACGCTCGTCGGCAGGTGCTCTGCACAACATCCCCGTATGCCGTGTAGGGTCGCTGCGCAACACCGCCAAGATGCTGCAGGCCGAGGGTTTCCAGATTGTTGCAGCCTCGGAGAAGAGCCGTAAACTGCTCTACGATGCCGACTTCAAGCGCCCTACGGTCATAGTCATGGGTGCCGAGGATACGGGCATCTCGAAGGAGCTCCTCAAGCTCTGCGACGAGCAGTTGGCCATACCTCTTATCGGCCATACCGAGTCACTAAACGTGTCGGCGGCGGCAGCCATCATGCTCTTCGAGGTGGTACGTCAGCGCATTGGCGACTAATGGCTGTGGAGCGACATAAATTGCTTGGAGATATAGAGTGTGTACGTTCGTGGCGTGCACGCTCTATTCGTCTTGTGGTGCGCCCCGATGGCACACTGCGCCTCACATACCCTCTCTTCACCGCCAAGAGCCGTGCCATAGCCTTTGCCGAGAGTAAGCTATCATGGATAGAGCGCACACGCCAGCGCCTCAGGGAGCGCTCGAGTGCCATGCCAACAATAACGCCCTCGGAGGTGGAGCGCCTAAGGCGTGAGGCACGCAAATATATACCTCCAACTATAGAGCGTTTAGCAAGAGATAACGGCCTCACATATAACACACTACGCATATCCTCGGCACACACACGCTGGGGGTCGTGCAGTGGCAAGAATGGCATCAGCATATCGCTCTTTGTGATGCTTCTGCCCGAGCATCTGCGTGAGTTCATCATCCTCCACGAGCTCTGCCACACCCGCCACCATAACCACTCGGCGGCCTTCCACGCCCTGCTCAACACCCTGGTGGATGGCCGTGAGAGACTCCTCGACAAGGAGCTGAAGGAATATAGGATCCCGAGAGTAGCGAGTAATGAGTAATACTGAGCGCCGATGGCGCTCTTCTTTTTTTGTGTGAGGGGATGTCTCAAGGGCGAACGGGGCGAACGTCTTTGACGTTCCGAACGAACACCGTTCGTTCGAGAAGAGACGTAAGAGACATAAGGGACAGAAGAGAGGGCGAGTATCAGTGGAGGGCGTCATTGCGAGGGCTTTAGCCCGTGGCAATCTCTTGGTAGTCAGCGTTCACCCACGGCTGACAGATGCCCACGTCGCTCACGCTCCTCGGCATGACGGTCTATTGATATCCGTCGTCTCTTTTGTCTCTTTCGTCCCTTTCGTCTCTTAGGGTTCCCGAACGAACCGAACGAACCGAACGCAGCGAACGGAGAAAAAACCGATAGGTTCTGATAGGTTCTAATGGGTTCTAATGGGTTCTAATGGGGAAAGCGCTCCCCACCAGACCCCACCAGAACTCACCAGACCCCACCAGAACCCAGTCCGCCTGAATGCCCTCGGTCCTCCCCAGAGAGGGCAACGCCCTCGGCTCTCCCCAGAGCGCAGCGGTCCTCCCCAGAGATTGCCACGGGCTAAAGCCCTCGCAACGAACGCCGTTAACATCATTAACACCATTAACATCATTAACGCTATTAACATCATTAACATCGTTAACATCATTAACGCTATTAACATCATTCACGCCCTTGTTAATGCGTGAATGCGTGAATAGAGTGAATGAAGTCGTGGGCTTGACACAGCGGCGTTCAACGTTCAATCGTTCAATTTCCCTATGTTTTTGAACGA
>JAZRMM010000017.1:0-23309 GCA_045647535.1 Alistipes sp. | reverse complement strand
ACCCTACCCTCGCCAAACTTAGTGTCGAGCAACATATCACGGAGTGTAGCCTCAGCCTCCTCCATTGTTGTAGCAATAACCACACCTTTACCTGCTGCCAAGCCGTCGTACTTAAGCACCGTAGGCAACGAGCCCTGACGAACATAGGCCATCGCCTCGTCGAAGTCAGAGAATGTAGCATAGGCAGCTGTAGGCACGTCGTACTTAACCATTAGGCGCTTAGCAAAATCCTTGCTTGCCTCAATCTCGGCAGCAGCCTTTGTTGGGCCAAATATTAGAAGGCCCTCCTGCTGGAAACGATCGACAACACCTGCAGCCAACGCAGCCTCAGGACCTACAACCGTAAGCTCTACGTTGTTAGCCTTAGCAAACTCAACGAGTTTCTCAACCTCGGTATCCTTGATAGCCACGCACTCAGCCAACTGAGCAATACCAGCATTACCAGGGGCACAATATATCTTTGGGTTCTTAGGCGAACGCGACAACGCCTCGACAATAGCGTGCTCACGGCCACCCGAGCCAATAACCAATACGTTCATTTTAATTTGCAATTAGTGACAATAATACATTATATCAAATTTGTTGTTAGAAAGGGTTAGCTGTGAGGCTGGTCTAATTTGCAACGGATGGGGACATACTTAGGGTATTTCCCCATTCGGGGCAATGAGCCAGACGCCGCAGATGACCCTTTATCACAACAAATTAATGCTTGAAGTGACGCATTCCGGTCATAAGCATTGTCATACCGAACTCGTCTGCCTTCTTCACTGAGTCCTCATCACGCACTGAGCCACCTGGCTGCACCAAAGCAGTCACGCCATACTCACGTGCAAGAGTCACAGTGTCATCGAATGGGAAGAAGCCGTCAGAGGCGAGCACAAGACCCTCAGTGAAGCCCGCAGCCTTAGCCTGCTTAAGAGCAATCTCCGCCGAGCCTACGCGGTTCATCTGACCAGCACCCACGCCGATAGTGTGACCGTCCTTAACCGCCACGATGGCGTTAGACTTAACATGCTTCACGATTCGCCAGCCGAAGTTCATATCCTCGAGCTCCTTAGCCGATGGCTTACGCTCAGTGGCACACATATCTGAAACAACCTCCTTAGTCTCGGTGTCGAGCTTCTGAACAAGCAAGCCACCATTTACCGAAACATACTGAGTCTGAGTAGCATCTGACTGGGTCATATCTACCTGCAAGAGGCGAAGGTTCTTCTTTGTACACAACACCTCAAGAGCCTCGTCGCTAAACGATGGTGCCATGATAATCTCCAAGAAGATAGGCTTCATAAGCTCTGCCACCTCCTTATCAATCTCACGGTTTACAGCCACAATACCGCCGAAGATGCTTACTGTATCAGCCTCGTAAGCCTTTGTCCATGCCTCCTTGATGTCAGCGCCGATAGCAGCACCGCAAGGGTTCATGTGCTTAAGGCCCACAGCAAATGGCTCGCTAAACTCACGCACGATGTTGAGCGCAGCGTTAGCGTCCTGGATATTGTTATACGACATCTCCTTGCCATTTAGCTGCTTAGCTGTAGCCAACGAGAATGGCACAACATCTGCCGAAGCATAGAACTTAGCCTCCTGGTGAGGGTTCTCGCCATAGCGCAACGACTGCACGAGGTCGAACGATGCAAACAACTTCTCGTTAAGCTCCGCCTGCTTACGCATATACGTGGCGATGCACATATCGTACTCAGCTGTGTGGGTATAAGCCTTTGCCGAGAGCTCAAGACGTGTCTTAGGCGTTGTGTTGCCTGTTGACTCAATCTCGCTGATGATACGAGCATAGTCCTCAGGATCGCACACAACGGTTACGTCGCGATAGTTCTTAGCTGCCGAGCGCAACATTGATGGGCCACCGATGTCGATATTCTCGATAGCATCCTCCATCTTAACATCAGGCTTAGCAATAGTCTGGCGGAAAGGATAGAGGTTTACACATACCATGTCGATGAACTCAATAGAGTTCTCACGCAAGGCCTGAAGGTGGCTCTCGTCGTCACGACGTGCCAACAGACCGCCATGGACCTTAGGGTGAAGGGTCTTAACACGACCGTCACAAATCTCAGGGAAGCCCGTAACGTCGCTAATGCCGATAGTCTCAACACCGCTATCGTCCAAAAGCTTCTGCGTACCACCTGTGGCAATAATCTCCCAACCAAGGCGACGGAGGTTCTGGCAGAACTCCACTACGCCACGCTTATCGCTAACACTAACTAATGCTCGCATATCTTATCTTTATTAATATTTCTTATTTATCAATTTGTTAATAGTCTTAACATAGAGCTTGTGCTCAATGTTATGAATGAGGTTAGTAAGCTCCTCGATGTCGTCACCCTCATAGACAATAGCACCCTGATCTATGATGCGACCACCGTCCAATGTCTCATCAACAAAGTGGGTTGTGACACCGAAGATTTTAACACCATAGTCCACTGCATCCTGAATGGCGTGAGCACCCTTGAACGAGGGGAGCAACGATGGGTGGATATTCACGATGCGCTGCTCGTAGCGCTCCAATAGCACCTTGCCAACAATGCGCATATATCCCGCAAGGCAGACAAAGTCAACGCCACGCTCATCGAGCATAGTTGCCAACACCGTCTCGTAGGCCTCGCGTGAGGCATACTCCTTGGGATTAAATGCAAAGCACTCTGTGCCAAAACGCTCGGCGCGCTCCAACACCTTTGCTCCTGGCTTATCGCAAACCAAAAGCACAATCTCGGCGTTGATGCGACCATCTTGGCAAGCCTCAGCGATAGCCTGATAGTTGCTACCGCTGCCACTTGCAAAGACTGCCAATTTTGTCTTCTTCATAGCCAAAATTAGATAATTGTTACGCCCTCACCCTCGATAACGCGGCCGATAACCGAAGCCTTCTCGCCACACTCAGCAAGGATAGCGATAGCCTTCTGGGCGTCAGCCTCAGGCAATGCGATAACCATACCGATACCCATATTGAAGATGTTAAACATCTCGCGGTGAGCAACCTTACCATACTTCTCCAAGAGGCGGAAGATAGGCAAAATATCCCAAGTGCCCTCCTTAACCTCGACACCCTGGCCCTCCTTCAAGATACGTGGAATGTTCTCGTCGAAACCACCACCAGTGATGTGGCTAATGCCGTGAACATCACACTCAGCAATAACCTTCAACACCTGCTTAACGTAGATACGTGTAGGAGTGAGAAGAACCTCACCAAGCTTGCGTCCCTCGATCTCAGGATATGTCTCATCGAGCTTGAGGTTATTATCGCTAACCACCTTACGTACAAGGCTGAAACCATTAGAGTGAACACCACTTGAGGCGATACCAACCAACACATCGCCAACCTTAACACGCTCGCCAGCATCGATGAGCTTAGAGCGCTCAACAACACCTACGGTGAAGCCTGCGATATCGTACTCGCCATCCTGATACATACCTGGCATCTCGGCAGTCTCGCCACCTACCAATGCACAACCAGCCTGACGGCAGCCCTCAGCAACACCAGCAACGATAGCCTCCACCTTAGCAGGCTCATTGTGACCTACTGCCACATAGTCCAAGAATACCAAAGGCTCAGCACCCTGTGCCAAGACATCGTTAACACACATAGCAACAGCGTCGATACCGATAGTATCGTGCTTATCCATCTCGAAAGCCAACTTAAGCTTTGTACCTACACCATCTGTACCGCTAACCAATACAGGCTCCTTGATGTTGAGCGCTGCAAGGTCAAACATACCACCGAAGGCACCAATATTACCCATTGAGCCTACACGCTTGGTAGATGATACATGTGACTTAATACGTCGAACTACTTCGTAACCTGCCTCAAGATTTACACCGGCAGCTTCGTAACTTTTTGCCATACCTATTTATATAATATTATTATTTATTACAACTTATTCTTGTAGAGCGATGTTGGGTAGCAGCCATTGAAGCAGGCCATACACAACTCCGAACGATTACCCGACTTAAGCAACGACTCTTCGGATAGGAACTCCAACGAGTCGGCCTCGATAGCCATGCAAGCCTCCTCCTTGGTCATGCGCGCACATAACAACTCCTGGCGTGTCGACATGTCGATACCATAGAAGCATGGGTTGGTGATTGCAGGGCTGGCGATACGAACGTGCACCTCCTTAGCACCCGCCTCCTTCAAAAGGCGCACGATGCGGAGTGATGTTGTACCACGCACGATAGAGTCATCGATCAAGACCACCGACTTATCCTTGACAAGTGAGCGCACAGCCGAGAGCTTCATGCGCACACCCTTTTCGCGCATCTCCTGCGATGGTTGGATAAAGGTGCGGGCGATATACTTATTCTTGATAAGACCCATCTCATAGGGGATACCACTCGCCTCTGAGTAGCCAATAGCAGCACTGATGCTCGAATCGGGAACACCGATAACAACATCAGCCTTAGTAGGACACTGCTCGTAGAGGTAGCGACCCGAGAGCTTACGGAAAGAGTGTACGTTGCAGCCCTCGATATCTGAGTCGGGGCGAGCAAAGTAGATGTACTCCATAGCACACATCAAGTGACGCTGGTAGCGCGAGTAGTAGTTCGAGCGAATACCGTGGTGGTCGATAGTTACAACCTCACCTGGCTCAATATCTCGGATATACTCAGCACCAACAATATCCAAAGCACAAGTCTCCGAACTGATAACATAGCCATCGCCCAACTTACCTATAGACAATGGGCGCAAACCATGCTTATCGCGACATGCGTAGATACGGCTCTTGGTCATTATAAGGAATGCAAATGCACCCTCAATCATATTGAGTGCCTCGATGATATTGTCGATACGCTTATCCTCGCGGTTATCCTTCTTTACAAGGTGGGCGAGAAGCTCACTATCTGACGATGAGTGAAAAAGGCTACCACGAATCTCGAGATACTCGGCCAACTCACGCGAGTTTACCAAGTTGCCGTTATGCGCCAAAGCGAAGTCCCCCGTATGGTGGTGGAACGAGAATGGCTGAACATTGTTTGCGCCGCCACCACCTGTTGTAGCGTAGCGCACATGGCCAATAGCTATACGACCACTAAGCTTCGAGAGCTTCTGCTGGTTGAACACCTCTGTAACAAGGCCCTCACCCTTGACAGTATTTAGCTTGTCGCCATCAAATGCCGAGATACCACAAGCCTCCTGTCCACGGTGCTGCAGAGCATGGAGACCATAGTAGGTAAGATTGGGGGCATCGTCGACACCAAAGACACCAAACACACCGCACTCTTCGTGCAGGTCGTCGCCATATATATCTAATGAATCTTTAAGCATACCAATATTTATTTTAGTGCGTTGTGTAGACGTTTAGCAACCTCCTCATAGGCCTCACGAACATGACCTAGATCGCGACGGAAGCGATCCTTATCCATACGTTCGCCAGTGCTCTTATCCCAAAGACGACATGTATCGGGCGAGAGCTCATCGGCAAGCACCAACGAGCCATCAGCGGCACGACCAAACTCAATCTTGAAGTCAACAACGGTGATGCCCGCCTTATCGTACAACTCTATTAGAGCATTGTTGATAGCTGACGACATCTCATACATATGAGCCAACTCCTCGTAGCTGAGTAGACCCAACGCCACAGCGTGGTGGTCGTTGATGAGTGGGTCACCAAGGTCGCTACGACGTAGACATAGGTCGAAGATGGTATTCTCGGGGACTATACCCTCGTCCATGCCAAGGCGCTTAGCCATAGAGCCTGCTACGACATTGCGCACGATGACCTCCATTGGGATATGCTCCACAATACGACATAGCTGGCCATCATCACCAACACGCTCAATAAAGTGCGTGTTGATGTTGCGGCTATTCAGATACTCAAGCACCATAGATGATATGTCGCACGTGAGGCGACCCTTATTCTCGATGGTAGCTCGCTTGATGTTATAGAATGCTGTCGTATCGTCCTTGAAGCGCACGACAACATGCTCTGAGCTATCGGTTTTAAATATCTGCTTGCTCTTACCCTCGTAGAGTAGTTCTAACTGATTCATACTCGTTATCGGTTAAGGAAGTAGTTAACAGCATTTGAGAAGATGTCCTGAACCTTCTCGCCGTGAATATTCTTCATCAAATCACGCTCATAACGCTCAGTGTGACCCATCTTACCGAGGATCTGACCCGATGGGTCGATGATACCCTCGATAGCGAAGCTCGAACCATTAGGGTTATATGGCGAGTCGGTAGTTGGACGGTTCTGGGCATCTACATACTGGAATGCTACCTGACCATTGCGGAACAACTCCTCGGCCATAACGTCGCTAACAACAAACTTACCCTCACCATGGCTTACGGCGATAGAGTGAATATCACCCACCTCGAATGACTTCAACCAAGGTGATGCTGTTGTACCTACGCGTGTTGATACTATCTGAGAGATATGACGATTAATATCGTTGCGGAACAGAGTAGGAGACTCCTTAGTAACCATACCAAGACGACCATATGGCAACAAGCCCGACTTAACCAATGCCTGGAAACCGTTGCAGATACCAAGCATTAAGCCACCTCTATCCAACAAAGCGTGTATAGCATCGGCGACATCCTTATTATTTAGAACGTTTGCGATAAACTTACCACTACCATCTGGCTCGTCACCTGCTGAGAAACCACCACTGAGTGCCATAATGTGACACTTAGCAATATTCTCGGTCATCTCCTTGATAGACTCCAATACATCCTCACCTGTGAGATTCTTAAATACCGAGATTACAACCTCTGCACCTGCGCGCTTGAAGGCACGTGCTGTATCGTAGTCGCAGTTAGTACCTGGGAATACAGGGAGATATACTCTAACCTTATCGACCTTCTCACCCTCATACTGCTTAACAAAGCCCTTACCATCGCTTACACGTGTAGGCTCGCCGCTCTTACCCTTGTCTGCATATACCTGAGCATACTTCTCGGTGTTAGCCTCCACAAGTTCATCGATAGGAAGGCGTGTACCATTCACAAAGATCGCCTCCTCCTCAGAGGTAGTACCAATAAGCTCGGCAGATGGGTGGTTTAGTGTGCGGCGGCTCTCAACAACGATTGAGCCATATGAGTAGTTATACAACATCTCCTCGTTGCACTCAAGTGCAGCACCTACACGATTACCAAACGACATCTTGGCAACAGCCTCGGCAACGCCACCAAAGCCTACAGCCCATGCTGAGAGGATATCACCCTCGGCAATCTTCTCAGACACGAAGTTGAAGTTAGACTTCAAGCACTCGGTAGATGGCATGAAGTTAGCCTCAGGAGTGTGACGTATTACATATATATTATTACCTGCGCTCTTGAACTCAGGGCTGATCACGTTGCGAGCATCAACAGTGGTGATACCAAAAGCCATAAGCATTGGTGGCACGTTGATATCACGGAATGTGCCACTCATAGAGTCCTTACCACCGATAGATGGAAGACCCAACTCAACCTGCATCTTCAAAGCACCAAGCAATGCCGACATAGGCTTACCCCACGACTTATCGTCGGTCATACGCTCGAAGTACTCCTGGTACGAGAAGCGCATATTGTCGTAGCGTGCACCAGCAGCAACAACCTTAGCACATGCATCAACTACGGCATAGGCAGCACCATGATATGGGCTCCACTTAGCAATGAATGGGTTATAGCCATAGGCCATAATACTTGCCGTGTTGGTGAAGCCACCACCTACAGGCAACTTCTGCACAGACACCTGAGTCTCGGTCTGCTGTGTCTTACCACCATAAGGCATCAAGACGGTTGAAGCACCGATTGTAGAGTCGAACATCTCGATAAGACCCTTCTGCGATACGACATTGTCATCCGAGAGGTTAGTCTTCATACGCTTAGTGGTTGTAGCACCCTCCACCTTGCGCTCAAATGGGTTACGGTTCTCAACCTCGCCAAGGCGCACCTTGGTGTAGTGCTTAGCACCCGCCGAGTCGATGAAGTCGCGCGATAGGTCAACAACGACCTTATCACCCCAGTACATGCGCATGCGACGAGTATCGGTAACATCAGCAACGTATGTCACCTCCACATTCTCCTCGTGACATAGAGCCATGAACTGCTCCATATCCTTGCGCTCGATAACTACAGACATACGCTCCTGCGACTCCGAGATAGCAAGCTCCGAGAAGTTCAAACCGTTATATTTTGTAGGAACTCGATCCAAATAGATATCCAAGCCGTCGGTAAGCTCACCGATAGCCACACTTACACCACCAGCACCAAAGTCATTAGACTTCTTAATGAGGCGAGTAACATCGCCACGACGGAACAGACGAGCCAACTTACGCTCCTCAGGAGCATTACCCTTCTGCACCTCTGAGCTACACTCCTCCAACGATGTTAGGGTGTGCTCCTTAGACGAACCAGTAGCGCCACCTACGCCATCACGACCTGTGCGACCACCGAGCAACAATACTACATCGCCGGGCGCTGGGCTCTCACGGCGCACATTGTCAGCCTTAACAGCACCAACAACAGCACCTACCTCCAAACGCTTAGCCACATAATCTGGATGATATACCTCACGAACATGTGTTGTAGCAAGACCTATCTGGTTACCATAGCTTGAGTAACCTGCAGCAGCCTTGGTAGAGATGATTCGCTGTGGAAGCTTACCCTCCATAGTCTGGTCCACAGGTTTGTAGATATCACCAGCACCAGTAACACGCATAGCCTGGTATACGTAGCTACGACCTGACAATGGGTCACGGATAGCACCGCCAAGACATGTAGATGCGCCACCGAATGGCTCAATCTCTGTTGGGTGGTTGTGGGTCTCGTTCTTGAACTGCAACAACCACTTCTCCATAACGCCGTCAACATCCACATTTACGAAGATAGAGCAAGCGTGATTCTCCTCGCTCTGCTCCATATCGTCGAGCTTACCCTGCTTCTTGAGGTAGCGAGCACCAATTGTTGCAAGCTCCATAAGGCAGAGACTCTTCTGCTCACGACCGAGCTCCGAGCGAATCTTGCGCATAAGGGCAAGGGCATCCTCGAACTCCTCCTTCATGAAGGACTCATCGAGGGTGATCTCCTCAATCTCGGTGGTGAAGGTTGTGTGACGACAGTGGTCACTCCAGTATGTATCCAAAATGCGAAGCTCAGTCTCAATAGGATCACGACCCTCATTGCGGAAGTATGTAACAACCTCGCGCAAGTCATCGGCATTCATAGCCAAGCCATTTGCCTTGCAGTATGGAGCAAGATCCTCCTCCTGCATATTGCGGAAGCCCTCCAAGACTGCCACAGGCTTAACCTCAGCACTCTCAGCATCCGACAACACATCGAGATTCTTCTTGCGAGACTCCACAGCATTGATTAGATACTTCTCAATGCGAGCCATAGCAGCCTCGTCGACACTCTTATCAAAGATGTAGAGACGCGACGACTTAATCTTAACCTGAGCATTTGGCTCGATGAGGTGTACGCAGTCTACAGCAGATGCTGCACGCTGGTCGAACTGACCGGGGAGGAACTCCACTGCGAGTGAAGGCATACCCTTAGTATCACACTCATCGGTAACAAGGTCGGTAACAACCTCGCCAAAGACACTGTAACGACTCTTCTCCACAAGCTCATCCGAGAAACCAAAGAGGTCGTAAACATTGATAAAGCGTAGCTGCTCTATATTTAAGCCGAGGTTTGTGTTTAGCTCCCTGCGAAGGGTGTCTGCCTCGACCTGAAAACGTGAATATTTCTCAACAAATATGCGACGATTCTTCATAATTGTCAGTTTGTCGTTATGGGTTAATGAGTAAATTACAACTCTGCCTCGAGCACCTTTGCGGTCTGTGCCTTACGGAAGGTGATCAAGCGCTCCTCCAAAGCCTTGTCGGTAAGAGCGAAGATTGATGCTGCGATAAGAGCGGCATTCTTCGCACCGTTAATGGCAGTAGTAGAGACTGGAATACCACCAGGCATCTGAACGATAGAGAGCAAAGAATCGAGACCTCCGAGTGCTGATGTCTTGATAGGCACACCGATAACAGGAACAGTGGTCAACGCTGCAGTAACACCTGCTACATGAGCAGCGCCACCTGCGCCAGCAATGATAGCACCAATGCCACGCTCGCGAGCTGCCTCGGCATACTCAACCATAAGATGAGGTGTACGGTGAGCCGAGATAACACGCTTCTCATACTCAATACCCAACTCCTCCAAAGTCTCGACTGCGGCCTTCATAACATCCCAGTCGCTGGTAGAACCCATGATAACTGCTACTTTCATAATCTTTTAATATTTTTTGTTATTAACTTAATTTTCAAAAACAAACAACCGCCAACATATTACATGTCAGCGGTTTACAATCTACACCAATCTACACACTGGGCACTCCACAGCCGTAGCATAGATACACAACACCTCAGATAGAATTTGCGCACCATAGTCAGACATTGCATCATAAGCAATATCCCAACTGCGTAATGCCGTTTTACCATTCATTTGAGTAGCGGGTTGTAGAGATATATTATTCATGCAACAAAGATAGCGATAATTTCTTAAATAAGAAATAACCCACTACCCTTTTATCAACTTTTTTTTAACATATCTAAAAAAGCTGTATCACGAGAGCACGAAACTCCAAATTCAAGTACCACTCGTCATGAAAGTTTACATAGTGTAAATTAGCATCTTTACACAGCTAATTACCAACCATATCTACCAAACAGACGCATAAAATAAATATCAACATGACAACAATTATCACTATCATAAATTCAGTTCTTATGCAGAGAATATTTACCAACTTTAAGATAAACTAATCACACAGAATTACATTCATAAAACATAACCTAACAGAGACAAACAACAAACCTATAAGGTTATATAACACAGCATTTTTCAACACTTCTTGCACAGCTAATTTAAATCCGATAGTAAAGCTATATTTTCTTACACCAATCACCAACTACGGCAATAATAATCGCAAACAAAACAAGACTATTTATCATAGAGCCAATTTATCCAATATTCGACTTTTTATCGCAAAGAAGATATATGATCACAGCACCCATTTTCGCAATCAAAGAGACTAGCGATTGGAATAAATTGATAAATCTTTGAAAGATTTTTCAGAACGAGATAGTGACAAGATGAATAAGCTTTGGTTGTCCAAATAAAAATAAATAAAAAATCTCAGCCAAAACTCTTGCGAGATTTGCAAAAAGTTCATATCTTTGCGCAAATTTATAATAACTATGAAACGAGCGGTTGAAAATATGGTGTTGTGTAATCTTCGAAATAAGAAGGCTTCCTATTTTTGCCCCGGTTTCATTTCACTTGGTATTACTATTTTTAATTAATATTAGCGGCTCTTTGGGCCGCTTGTTTTTTATAGTATGGGCAACACAAGAACAATCATCAAGAATGGTTCAGTCGTAGGCATGGGCCACAAGGAGATAGCCATCATAGACGGACGCATTGCTGAGTGCGCAGATCATATTGAGACACTGGCCGATGATATCATCATCGATGCCACAGGGCTCATGATTGCACCCGCCTTTGTCGATGTTCATGTACATCTTCGTGAGCCAGGCTATGGCTACAAAGAGCGCATAGCAACTGGAACCATGGCAGCAGCTCGCGGCGGCTACACCACCGTATGTTCAATGCCCAATCTCAACCCTGTACCCGACACCGTTGAGAACCTCAAGGCTCAGCAGGACATCATCGACCGTGACGCTAAGATTGAGGTACTACCCTACGCAGCTATCACCATAGGTCGCAAAGGCGAAGAGCTCGTGGATATGGCATCGCTTGTAGGCAAGGTATGCGCCTTCTCGGATGATGGCAGCGGTGTTCAGGTTGATGGTATGATGGAGCGCGCCATGACCGAGGCAGTAAAGCACAACCAACTTATAGCTGCACACTGCGAGGTGGAGGAGCTACTTAAGGGTGGCTACATCCATGATGGCGAGTATGCTCGAATCAATGGACATAAGGGTATATGCTCTGAGAGTGAATGGGAGCAGGTAAAGCGCGACATCGAGATTGCCGAGAGACTTGGCGCCCGCTATCATGTGTGCCACATATCGACCAAGGAGACCGTGGAACTTGTACGTCAGGCTAAGGCCCGTGGTGTTCAGGTAACATGTGAGACTGGCCCTCACTACCTAATCTTCACAGATATGGATCTCCAGGAGGATGCTCGCTGGAAGATGAACCCACCTTTGCGCTCGGCAGAGGACCGCGCAGCCCTCATCGAGGGTATCAAGGATGGCACCATCGATATGATTGCCACCGACCACGCGCCACACAGCATCGAGGAGAAGTCTCGAGGCTTGAAGGATAGCGCCATGGGCATTGTAGGTCTTGAGACCGCCTTTGCAGTACTCAACACCCACCTTGTGCGCAAGGGCGTGATTACCCTTGAGCGCCTCGTTGAGCTCATGAGCATCAACCCACGCAAGGTTTTCCGCATTGAGGGCGGACTAAATGTTGGCGATAGAGCCGATGTAGTTCTTATCGACACTGAGAAGGAGTGGCGAGTAGATAGCAAGCAGTTCTACTCTATGGGTAAGATCACAATGTTCGACGGCCGCGAGATGGTTGGCGATGTGGCGATGACCATTCACCGCGGAAATATTGTTTACGACAACAAGACAAAATAATATAAATTAATTACACGAAGCAATGAAATCTTTTACCAAGAAACTTGTACTTGAAAATGGCAAGGAGTTTCCGGGCTATGGCTTCGGCTCGAAGCGTACAACGGTATGCGAGATTGTCTTTAACACCTCAATGGTAGGCTACCAGGAGATTGTTTCAGACCCTACGTACACCGACCAGATTGTAGTTATGACCTACCCACTCATGGGTAACTACGGATTCATGGATGAGGACTACGAGAGTAAGTTCCCATCTATGGGCGGTATGGTCGTACGCGAGTGCTGCGATGCCCCAAGCAACTTCCGCTACACAAAGACTATGAACGAGACCTTCGAGGAGCTCGACATCCCTGCAATCAGCGGCGTCGACACCCGAATGATCACTCGCATCATCCGCAATGAGGGCACACAAAAGGCTGCTATCGTTGACTATGATATGCCTCACGACGAGGTAATGGAGCTTATCCGTCGCACGGAGCTTCGTCGCAACATGCTTGAGTGCATCAGTTGCAAGAAGCGTTGGTTCTCACGTACCCCCAACCATAAGTGGGACGTTGTGGCTGTCGACTGCGGCATAAAGTATAGCTTCATTCGCCAGCTCAACGCCAAGGGTTGCAACGTAACTATCGTACCTTACAACTCTACTCCAGAGGATATCATGGCCTTCAACCCCGATGGCATCTTCCTCTCGAACGGTCCAGGTAACCCTGCAGATGCTGCCGTAGTATGCGACACCATCAAGGCTTTGCGTGGCAAGCTTCCTATCTTTGGTGTAGACCTTGGCCATCAGCTTATAGCTATGAGCTATGGTGCTAACATCAGCAAGATGAAGTTTGGTCACCGTGGCGCCAACCACCCTGTTAAGTACCTTGATAATGGCAAGATTGAGATTGTGGCACAGAATCATGGTTATGTTGTAGATGAGTCAACCCTTGCTGGCACACCTCTCGCAATCACCCACCGCAACCTCTTGGATAACACCATAGCTGGTATCGAGGCACCCGTAGACAAGGTGTTCTCTGTACAGTATCAGCCCGACTGCACCCCTGAGGCAAGCAGCACATATCTATTCGACAAATTCATTAAAATGATGGAGGACCAGAAAAATGCCTAAAAGAACAGATATCAAAAAAGTAATGGTTATCGGCTCGGGACCTATTGTTATCGGTCAGGCCGCAGAGTTCGACTATGCCGGAACACAGGCATGTCTTGCACTCAAGGAGGAGGGTTATCAGGTTATCCTCGTTAACTCAAACCCTGCAACCATCATGACAGATACCCATATTGCCGATAAGGTATATATGGAGCCTTTGACTTTGGAGTATGTAGCCAAGATTATCCGCTACGAGCGTCCCGACGCTATCGTGCCAGGCCTTGGTGGTCAGACAGGTTTGAACCTCGCCGTACAGCTCGCCAAGAAGGGTATCTTGGAGGAGTGTGGTGTCGAGATTCTTGGTACTTCGTTCACCTCTATCGAGGAGGCTGAGGACCGCGAGTTGTTCAAGGACCTCTGCGTACGCATTGGCGAGCCAGTCATCCCATCACGCATCACCAACTCTATTGAGGAGGGTGTTAAGGCTGCCGAGGAGATTGGCTACCCCGTAGTATTGCGTCCAGCCTTTACCCTTGGTGGTACTGGTGGTGGCTTTGCGGACAACGAGGAGGAGCTACGCGACGTTATGCGTAACGCTCTTGCCCTCTCGCCAATCCACCAGGTGTTGGTTGAGAAGAGCATCAAGGGCTACAAGGAGATTGAGTTCGAGGTTATGCGCGATAAGAACGATACGGCTATTGCCATCTGTTCTATGGAGAACGTAGACCCAGTAGGTATTCACACTGGTGACTCTATCGTGGTTGCTCCAAGCCAGACACTCGCTGCCAAGGAGTACAACATGCTCCGCTCAAGTGCCTTGAAGCTTATCCGCGCGCTCAAGATTGAGGGTGGTTGCAACGTTCAGTTCGCACTCGACCCACTATCATTCAAATACTTCATCATCGAGGTTAACCCACGTGTGAGCCGCTCTTCAGCCCTAGCGTCTAAGGCTAGTGGCTACCCTATCGCTCGTGTAACAGCGAAGGTTGCCGTTGGCTTGACACTCGACGAGATTCAGATTGCCAACACCCCAGCAAGCTTTGAGCCTACCTTGGACTACATCGTAACCAAGGTTGCACGCTTCCCATTCGACAAGTTTAGCGATGCCTCTAACGAGCTCGGCACACAGATGAAGGCTACTGGTGAGGTTATGTCAGTAGGCCGCACCTTTGAGGAGGGCTTATTGAAGGCAGTACGCTCACTCGAGACTGGCGTTTGCCACATCTACCACAAGAAGTTCGACAACATGTCAGTAGAGGGCATCCTCGCATATATCCGCAAGGGCACCGACGATCGTCTCTATGCTATCGCCGAGCTTATTCGTCGTGGTGTAGACCTCTTGCATGTCTACGACAACACCAAGATCGACCTCTTCTTCTTGGAGAAGTTGAAGAACATCGTTGAGATGGAGGGTCAGGTTAAGGCTAATGTTGGCGACCTTGAGGTATTGCGTGAGGCAAAGCGCATGGGCATCAGCGACAAGTTCATCGGCAAGCTCTGGAATATGACCGAGAGTGAGGTATTCCTTCTTCGTAAGGCTAACAACATCTTCCCAGTATATAAGATGATTGATACCTGCGCAGCAGAGTTCGACTCTAAGGTACCATACCTATATTCTACATATGAGCAGGAGAACGAGTCAATCGTCACCGACCGCAAGAAGATTATAGTACTCGGTTCGGGTCCAATCCGTATCGGTCAGGGCGTGGAGTTCGACTACTCTACCGTACACGCCATCTGGGCTATCCGTGAGGCTGGCTACGAGGCTATCATCATCAACAATAACCCTGAGACAGTATCTACAGATTACACCACCAGCGACAAGCTTTACTTCGAGCCACTCACCGTGGAGGATGTTATGAATGTTATCGACCTAGAGAAGCCTACAGGCGTGGTTGTATCGTTGGGTGGTCAGACAGCCATCAACCTTGCAAAGCCTCTTGCAGACCTTGGCGTTGAGATTATCGGCACAGGTATCGAGGCTATCAACAACGCTGAGGATAGAAAGTGCTTCGAGGCAATCATGCGTCGTGCTGGCATTCCACAGCCTGAGGCTGAGGCTATCACCGACATCGAGCAGGGTGTGGCAGCTGCAACACGCATCGGCTACCCCGTATTGGTACGTCCAAGCTATGTATTGGGTGGTCGTGCAATGCAGATTGTATCAAACGAGGAGGCCTTGCGCCACTATCTCAAGAATGCGGTTGAGATCAATGAGGATCAGCCAGTTTTGGTCGACAAGTATATCATGGGTAAGGAGTTGGAGGTTGACGCTATCTGCGACGGCACCGACGTATTCATCCCAGGTATCATGGAGCACGTTGAGCGCACAGGTATCCACTCGGGTGACTCTATCAGCGTATACCCAACATTCAGCGTAAGCCAGAAGGTTAAGGATACTATTATCGACTACACCATCCGTCTCGGTAAGGAGATTGGCATCGTGGGCTTGTACAACATTCAGTTCATCGCCGACGACAAGGATATGGTCTACGTCATCGAGGTTAACCCACGTTCATCACGTACCGTACCATTCCTCTCAAAGGCTACTGGCACACCTATGGCAAACATAGCAACCAATGTAATGCTCGGCAAGTCACTCAAGGAGCAGGGCATCACCAAGGTTATCGCCGATGAGAAGAAGCGTTGGTATGTTAAGACTCCAGCCTTCTCATTCGCTAAGATTCGCGGTGTTGACTCATACCTCTCGCCTGAGATGAAGTCTACGGGTGAGGCTATCGGCTACGACTCATCATTGCGTCGCGCCCTCTACAAGTCATTGCAGTCATCAGGCATGATCATCGCCAACTATGGTACTATCTTCGTATCTATCGCCGATGCCGATAAGCCACGTGCTTTGCCTCTCATCCGCCGCTTCTACGAGCTCGGTTTCAACATCGAGGCTACAGGTGGTACTGCAACATTCTTGCGCGAGAATGGCATTCGCACTCGTATGCTCCGCAAGCTCAGCGAGGGCTCTACCGAGATCTTTGAGTCTATCCGCAAGGGTCATGTAAACTATGTTATCAACACTATTGATATCAACCAGCATAGTGCACGTCTTGATGGCTACGACATCCGTCGCTGCGCCGTTGAGAACAACGTGACTATCTTCACAGCACTCGAGACCGTAAGCGTGCTTCTCGACGTGTTGGAGGAGATCACTTTGGGTGTATCAACAATTGATGCTGAGTAGTAATGTATAAGAAGGGAATATACACGATTGTAGCGAACGAGCCCCTTACCTCGGTAGTTTACCGCATGGTACTGGAGGGTGATACCCAGTATATCACTCGCTCGGGGCAGTTCATCAACATAGAGCTTGATGGCAAGTTCTTGCGCCGCCCGATCTCGGTTGCGGACTACGATGCCACAACCATCACAATAATATATAAGGTGGTGGGCAGTGGTACCGAGCAGATGCGCCATCTTGCTGTAGGCACGAAGCTCGATATCCTCACAGGTTTAGGTAACGGCTTCTCGACAGACAACAGCGCCACCCGCCCACTATTGGTGGGTGGTGGCGTGGGTGTCCCACCAATGTACAACCTATGTAAGCGTCTCCTTGCTGAGGGTAAGCATCCACGCGTGGTGTTGGGCTTCAACACCGCCAGTGAGTTGTTCTTTGCCGAGGAGTTCAAGGCGTTGGGCGTAGATGTATATTGCTCTACGGCCGACGGCTCGGTGGGTACTAAGGGTTTTGTCACCGACGCTATTCGTGAGAATAACATTGAGTTTGACTACCTCTATACATGTGGTCCTCTGCCAATGCTCAAGGCGTTGTACGACTCGTGTGACACCCCTGCGGAGTTTAGCTTCGAGGAGCGCATGGGTTGTGGCTTTGGTGCTTGCATGGGCTGTTCGTGCAAGACCAAGTACGGTTATAAGCGTATATGTAAGGATGGTCCAGTACTTAAACGAGAGGAGATAATATGGTAAAGCACTATGACACATCTGTTGAGCTTTGCGGTGTGAAGCTCATCAACCCAGTAATTCCCGCATCGGGAACATTTGGCTTTGGCCGTGAGTTCGCAGAGTACTACGACCTCGACTGCTTGGGTGCTATCTCGTTCAAGGGCACAACAAGGGATGCTCGCTTTGGCAACCCCACACCTCGTATTGCTGAGTGTTCGGCTGGTCTTATCAACTCGGTAGGTTTGCAAAATCCAGGCATCGACAAGGTTATTGCCGAGGAGCTTCCTAACCTACGCAAGATATTCCACAACCCTATCGTTGCAAATATCAGTGGTTTCTCATTGGAGGAGTATGAGGAGTGCTGCTCGAAGATTGACAAAGAGGAGCAGGTAGAGATTATCGAGGTCAATGTATCGTGCCCTAATGTGCATAATGGCGGCATGAGCTTCGGCACTCAGCCGGAGTCGGCTGCCGAGGTTACACGTCGTGTTAAGGCGGTGACTAATAAGCCAGTATTCATCAAGCTAAGCCCTAATGTTACGGATATCGTGGCTATTGCCAAGGCATGCGAGGAGGCTGGTGCTGATGGTATGTGTCTGATTAACACACTGCTTGGCATGCGTATCGACACCATGCGTCGCAAGCCCGTTATCGCCAATAAGATGGGTGGCTTCTCGGGCGATGCTATCTTCCCCGTTGCCGTGCGCATGGTATACCAGGTGGCCAACGCTTGCAACATCCCTGTGATGGGTTGTGGCGGTGTTAGCTCCGCTTCGGATGTTATCGAGATGATGATGGCTGGTGCAACGGCTGTACAGGTGGGTGCAGCAAACCTCAAGAATCCATATGCCGCTAAGGAGATTATCGAGGCACTACCTCAGGAGATGGAGCGCCTTGGTATCGAGCGCCTAACGGACATTATCGGTATAGTTAAATAGAGAAAAACAATAAACAAGAGATATTATGAGTAAGCGTGATGTAATTATTGCTTGCGACTTTAGCAGCAAGGAGCAGACACTTAACTTTTTGGATAAGTTCACAGGCCGTAAGCCATTTGTGAAGATTGGTATGGAGCTCTTCTATGCTGAGGGCCCAGAGATTGTACGCACCATCAAGGAGCGTGGCCACCGCATCTTCCTCGACCTCAAGCTTCACGATATTCCAAACACTGTGAAGAAGGCTATGTCTGTATTGCGTAACTTGGATGTAGATATGACCAACGTACACGCAGCAGGTACTGTAGATATGATGAAGGCAGCTATCGAGGGTCTCACACGTGAGGATGGCACTCGTCCATTGCTTATAGCCGTTACACAGCTCACCTCTACCTCTGAGGAGCGTATGCAGAAGGAGTTGCTTATCGGCGCATCTATCAACGACACTATTGTTAAGTATGCCGAGAATGCTAAGGCTGCTGGCTTGGATGGCGTAGTGTGCTCACCATTGGAGGCAGCTATGGTTAAAGAGGCTTGTGGCAAGGAGTTTATGACCGTTACCCCAGGCGTTCGCTTTGCGGATGGCGATGTTGGCGACCAGGTGCGTGTAACTACCCCAGAGCGTGCTCGTGAGATTGGTTCAGACTTCATCGTCGTGGGCCGTCCTATCACCGCTGCTGACGACCCTGTTGCTGCATACGAGCGTTGCATGCGTGAGTTCGTAGGCGAGTAATCATATATTAAGTAATAAGTAAGATAAATAAAGATAAGATACTATGGAAAAGAAAATTGCAAAAGATTTGCTATCTATCGGCGCAGTATTCTTGCGCCCTGAGCAGCCCTTCACATGGGCAAGTGGTATTAAGAGCCCTATCTACTGCGACAACCGTCTAACACTCACCGCTCCTGAGGTGCGCAACCATGTGGAGGAGGGCTTGGCAGAGCTTATCCGTAAGCACTACCCTGAGGTAGAGGTATTGATGGGTACATCGACTGCAGGTATCGCTCACGCTGCTATCACAGCTACAATCCTTAACCTCCCTATGGGCTATGTTCGCTCAGGCTCTAAGGACCACGGTCGTGGTAACCAGATTGAGGGTAAGCTCGAGGCTGGCCAGAAGGTTGTTGTTGTTGAGGATCTTATCTCAACAGGTGGTAGCTGCATCGAGGTAGTTGAGGCTTTGCGCAACGCTGGTGCCGATGTATTGGGTATCGTAAGCATCTTCACATATGGCATGCAGAAGGGTATCGACCGCATCGCTGCTGCCAACACTAAGAACTACTCACTCTCTAACCTCGACGCTTTGGTGGAGGTTGCTGCTGAGGAGGGTTACATCAAGGCTGAGGATAAGGAGCGTATCCTTAAGTTCCGCAACAACCCATCAGACGAGAGCTGGATTAAGTAATCAAGAAAAGAGAATTGAGCGTAATGAAACATTTGATAGACCCCACCGACCTCTCGGTAAATGAGATCGCCGAGGTTATCGCCTTGGCTGAGGATATTATCGCCAATCGTGAGAAGTATAGCGAGGCTTGCCGAGGCAAGAAGCTTGCTACGCTCTTCTACGAGCCAAGCACACGCACACGCCTGAGCTTCACTGCTGCTATGATGGAGCTTGGTGGCAATGTCTTGGGCTTTGCCGATGCTAAGTCGTCATCGGTATCCAAGGGCGAGACCGTGCAGGATACCGTGAGGGTTATCAACTGCTTTGCCGACATCATCGCCATGCGCCATAAGGTGGAGGGCGCGCCACTCGCAGCAACAGAGGTGTCGCGCACACCTATCATCAATGCTGGCGATGGCTCGCATAGCCACCCTACGCAGACCATGACCGACCTATTGACCATCAAGCGTGAGCTTGGCACACTCAACAACCTCACCATAGGTTTGGTAGGAGACCTCAAGTATGGTCGTACCGTACACTCGCTTATCAAGGCGATGACTCGTTACCAGAACACTAAGTTTGTGCTTATAGCACCTCCCGAGTTGGCACTCCCCGACTACATCAAGCACGATGTATGCGACCGCTACGGCGTGGAGTACCGCGAGTCTTCGGACATAGAGAGCGTTATCGGCGATGTAGATATCCTCTACATGACGCGTGTTCAGCAGGAGCGCTTCACCGACTTGGAGGAGTATGAGCGTGTTAAGGATTGCTTTGTGCTCGATGCTGAGAAGATGCGTGGCGCGAAGGAGCACATGGCCGTACTGCACCCACTACCTCGCGTCAACGAGATAGCCATAGATGTAGATAGCGACCCTCGTGCCGCATATTTCCGTCAGGTGGAGAATGGCAAGTTTGTACGCATGGCCCTCATTCTTAAGCTCCTTGAGTGGCAGAATGAGAGCGAGCGACACTTCGACCACGGTGGTAAGGCTATGCCATGCAGCTGTCCTAACCCACTATGTATCTCGAACCTTGAGCCTGTGCGCAAGCGTTTCGAGGAGGTGGAGGGCATCGTGCGTTGCGTATATTGCGAGTCGCAGGCAAAGTAGCACATACTAAATAACCAAAATAGCCTATCCTTTCACATCGGGATAGGCTATTTTGTTTAGGACTAACAAATAAATATCATGTCTTTATTGACAAATATCTCTACCACTTATTACAGTTTACAATCTCAATAAACTCTGCTGGGTCGCGATACTCGACATTCTTAAAATCGAAAGGCTCGGATACATACAATTCAGAGTAGTTGCCATTGCTATCTTTCAATATAGCACACACCTCCAATTTTTTATCTATAGAGCTACCGTAACAATAGGATTTGATTGGAGCAATAGTATAGGTCCACGCATCGTCATATCCCAAATGCTCTGCTGTTCCTGCACTAAAGAGCATCGATTCAATGTGGGCGACATCGTCGTTCTCGGTAGTAATCTTCCAGCAGTAGATGAACGGATACGACACACTTGGAGCAAATTCGAAATCGGGATACTTGTCACGAATCTCGTAATAGTCGTATGGGCCAAAAATCTCAATATTGGTAATCCTATTATTTGCTGGCACAGCCTCCAAGGTACGGTAGTCGTAACGGAATAGCTGTGTTGTAGCATAGCCATCGAGCACATTACCCTGTACATTAGCACCTCCGAAAGCAAGTATCGAATATTCGGTATCAGGTAAATAGAGATCATCATTTTCGAACGATAATACTCCACTATACCTCGGTATTACATACTCAACATCAAATAGATATTGGATAATCTCATCATCGGTCATTCCCTCGATCTCGCTTGTCTTAACGTGACGAAATGCATATGTATCCTCGTCGTTCGATGGGATAATCTTATAGTCGCAGCCGTGAGCATTGATATTTGACACCTCAAAATCTATGGTTAGATTGCTTGTTGGCTCACCTGTTGTTATATGATATAGCGTTGGTAACGATGTCAACACAGGACGGTCATTCTCACGATCTATAGTAAAGAGTGCAACGGTGTAGTTTCTCTCTGGCCACAAATGGGTCTCGTAGCGATAATCTCCTGTTGGATAGGAATTCATTACCTGATCAACAGTCATCGAATTAATATACTGCAAATTGTACCACTCGACATTGAAATATCGTGCAATATTGTTATAGTAGAGCTGATCGGGCTCCGTACCCTCGGGCAGATATAGCGGAGCATGGCTATCATCCTCGGCAAATAGGACTATGTCATATGCTCCAGAGTAGCCATTAGTCTTCACATCGACAATCAACTTTGCTCCATCTATAGTCAAATCTGCTTCGAGTCGCACGCCGTTATCGGTTATATCGGGCATAGTCACTATTTCGTAACACACATCTGTAATCATCACACACTCCTCATTATCTTGCGAAAACTCAACACCATAGGCATAGACAACATACTGAACTGTAGGATGCAACTGCAACAGATACTCCCAATCGCGCGACTGGAACATCCATCCCGTAGAGCAGAATCGCTCGAAAGCATTATTGCCCGAATAGGCGTGCGAGAGGTTTTCGTCGTGTGCAAAGAGTTCTTCGGCAGTGGTAATATTGTTATCCTTGAAATACGACACAGGACGCACCATACCTACAACATACATATTATCAAGCTCGCAATCCCAATGGAAGAATGCATCCGTGGGATTTATCTTTTCTGCCCAGCACTTGATGATATCACCCTCATAGCCACTCTGGTTAATGGTGAGCGTCACATCCTCAGCACGAGGATGGCTCAACACAACGTGGCCACCGCGATTTTGTCCATCGATATTACCTTCGACAGTTATTACAATATAACTCTCTTGAATTTCGCACTCAAACCAATATTCGCTCTCACCTTTTGAGATGGTCATAGGCTCATCGCCACCATTCATCAGGGCATAGGCCACCTTAATCTCACCTCCAGAAGCATCAATACTATGCTCTGAGACTCTTATTCGAATCTCTGAATCACCACTTGGTTCAAACTCATCAATAGGCTCGTCAGCACGACAGCCGAAAAAGAGGAACGACGAAATAATAGCACCAAAATAGAGGATATACTTTCCCATAATTGCTAAATGTTTAACAGGCTCTTACAACTACTTTATAGCCATCGACAAACAGCCTGAGCCTCCGAGCTGCTGTCAATAATATAGCATCGAATACAAAGATAATAAAACTTTTTCTAATTCGAGCAACCCTTTGTCATTATTTCCGAGGGGGGTGGTAAAATGCTGATATACTGCAATATAACATAAAATAAAAAAATTGTTCATTTGGAACAATGCACCTTTTCTTGATTTAGCTCAAATTTTCAGTATGTCGGTTCA
>JAZRMM010000016.1:0-132208 GCA_045647535.1 Alistipes sp. | reverse complement strand
GAGAAGTTAAATTTATTTTCAATGAATTGATATGCAGAGTCTGCTGTTTTCTTGACTGACTCCGCTAATGAATCATTGTTCAACCTATCTGCATATGAATCCAAATATCCCATATTACTCCAAACTTAAAATCCAATAATCACCTGATGTAGATTGTGTCAATACAATATGAGTTTTACCAAATTTTCTTAATGTTTCTTCTGTAACAGGCTCTCCTAACTTTAGCGCTCCACAATTCTCCATCTGTCCTTTAATCCATCTGCCGAGAATTTTCAAATCGTGAGCAGATCTAAAGTTTTTACTATTTGTACCTTGTCTTGAGCACTCAAAACTATAACCATCTATGGTAACAACCCGGAAATTACCATGTTCACTATCGGGTAGAATGGATAAATTGGGTGTACTTTTGTTAATTATAATTTCAACTTCGTAATAATCTCGCTTACTAAAACGGTCCTTAACCTTTCCTGCTCCGAAATATGTGTTAAGATTTGACTTGGGTTCAGTTTTGAGTGGGATAGCAACTCTATTTGATGTTTTTTGCATTATGAGTTTCATTCTCTCCTCATCTGATAACTTCTCCACATACTCATATCCATCAAGCAATGCATTACTTGGGTCCTTAAATGTTGTAATCTCTGCTGCTGTGGATAGTGATTCTCCGAGAGTACGTGTTAATTTTATAATACTATCATTTACAAACAATCCATTATCAGATTCAAACAAAACATCAGCTTCAATTAGGTTTTGACTTGTACCAGTAAAACTACCAAGATTAGATGAGCCAACAAATGCACCTAAGCACTTGTCTCCTTGCAAGAATGAATACATTTTACCATGGAACAATGCCTTTGGTGAAACATATACATCTCCAATATGGTTGTGTAATAATTGGGCACTAAACTCCTTGACGGCTTCGTACTGCAATTTAGTAAAGCCATCTATATAATTCATTCCTATAAATAACGATAGGTGTAGAGTATTTTGTCGATACTCAATCAAACGCCTTAACTCGGCAATAGACTCATTAGATATAAACCCCGTGGCAATATTTAGATGTGTTGCAGTCTCAAAATATCCACTGGTATAGTCCTTGACGCTTTTGGCTTTTAATCCACCTATTATAGGATTCTTCGTTAGAAGTAGGCCCATATCTTACTTTGTTATCAATTTAAAACGTTCTTCGAAAGGCATATTTCGTAGATGCTCTAGCTCGGCATATAAGTCAACTCGCTCATAATTGCCTTCAAATAGCGGTTTCAATGCATTCGCCACTGCGTGTACGCCTACAGGAGGTACAGCATTTCCAATTTGGCGACGAACTTCTGTGGTATTGCCGAAGAATACAAAATCATCAGGAAACGACTGAATTCTTGCACGCTCTCTATTTGTCAAAGGTCTATTTTCTGGATAATGATATCCCCAAGTTCCACCACCGCCTGCGGCGATAATAGTTTTTGAAGGCTCACCTAAATGAACACGACGATAAACATGGCTAATCATACCCTTCACATAGTATGGACTATCTTTGGGTATATCAGTAAAGTTGCCACCTTCTGATATTAAACTGATTATTTTTTGTGTCCTCTCTGCGCATTTGATGAGTTCATTATTTGCCTTCACTTGCTCAACTCCTTTAAATGCATCACCAACGGTAACGTATGGCAACAAGCCTTCTCCATTTCCATGGGTTGGTTTGGGATGTTGGAAATTGAAGCCGGTATCCACTCTGATACCAACAATTAATACGCGTTCTCTATACTCTGGAACTCCGTACTCGGCAAAATCGTATAAATGAGGTTTTACAATGTATCCAGGCGCAATATCTTGAAAGTCCTTAACAATTTGCTCAATTGCTTTTCTTTTATTGGCGGTTAGAATACCTTTTACATTTTCGGCAACAAAAGCTAAAGGTTTCTTTGCATCAACAAAACGCAAAAAACTTTTATAAAGATTGCCTCTTTCTCCATTGAGGCCAGGTTGTTTCCATATTATAGAGAAGTCTTGACATGGAAAGCCACCTAGGATTAAATCGCAATCTGGTACATTGGGATCATTGTATGGGTCTATCCTTTCGATATCACCTTCGACGATAACATCGCCAAAGTGATTTCTAAATGTTTCACACGCTTCGTGTTTAAAATCATTAGCCCATACCGTGGTATAATCCCCGACTTGCTCAAAACCCAAATCGAGACCACCACATCCAGAGAAGAGAGATACAATTCTTGCCATATAATTCGTTAACTACTTTCTATCTAATTGTGCTTTCATTTGGTGCAAAGTTGTATATGTATTTTGACAACTTCTGACAATTTGCATTTTTTGTAGAAGTGTATAAAACTTCCAACATACAAAAATAAGTAAAATTTGGCAGAATAAGGCATCCGCGCCGAAAAGTTTGTAAACAATCAATAAATATAAGGTATTATCGTTAGGTAAATCTTACTATAGTCAAAAGAAAAAGGCGGACTAAATCCGCCTTGCTAATCTGTGTCTAATCCATCAACTCGCTTTATTAGCGTCGATTTCGGTAGCGCCATGGGTCGGGTGTCATAAACTTTTCGAACTCCTCCATATTGGTGATGCACTCGATATTTTGTTTCTTCTCGAGCCACTTTTTAATAGTCGCTCGGTCGAAGTGCTACTGATCCTGTCGGCGTTATTCGTGGGTATTAGTGTGTGAAAATTACTTGCCGATGCAGAATGTAAACACCATTGATAATCAGGTACTTAGCTAATTTGAGGCTCAAATGGGGCGAAAAATTTTGATAAACATTGATAAATAATGATAATCAATGATAAATTATCATCCTCGGTTTGGTGCTCGAATTCGAGTGTAAAGATAATGAAATTTCATAAAACTTAGAACTAATGGATTAAAAAAAATGGTATTTGGTTCAGTTTGGTATGTCATTAGATTTTTTCGTTATTTGTGCTGAATAAATAATAAAAAGGGTTGTATGGCTACAACCATATTAAAAACTTTTTGTATATTTGCACTATATGATAAATGTTTAGTCTCATGAAATACCTAAATATCAAGAAAGCGTTGGCCGCTTGGCAGGAGTTACAGCCATTGTCTGAAAAGGACAGAGATAGGCTTAGTCGTCGTTTTACGGTAGATTTTAACTACAATAGCAACCACATCGAGGGCAACACATTGACCTATGGTCAGACTGAGATCCTCTTACTTTTCGGTAAAGTGATTGGCGAAGCTGATGTGCGAGATGTGCAAGAGATGGCTGCAAGCAATGTCGGACTCCGTATGATGACCGAGGAGGCAAAAGTAAAGGAAACTCCATTGACGCAGAACTTTATCAGAACATTGCATAAGACTCTGCTTCGAGAGGATTATACGGTGCATCGCAATTTGCCTGGTGGCGTTCAAACTAGCTATGTGATACACGCTGGTCAATATAAGACACGCCCAAATAGTGTGATTACGCGATATGGAGATCGTTTTGAGTATGCTTCACCAGAGGAAACCCCTGGTTTGATGGCAGACTTGGTAGAGTGGTATAATAAGGCGGAGCAAGAGGGCAATCTGTCGCCGGTAGAGTTGGCAGCATTGTTCCACTATCGTTATATACGCATTCACCCCTTTGAGGATGGCAACGGCCGTATTGCTCGACTAATGGTGAATTTTATTCTGATTCGCCATGACTATCCGATGATTGTTGTTCGTAGCCGAAAGAAGAGCGAATATTTGGAGGCTTTGCATCAGGCAGACCTCGAGGTTGGACCAGTGCCTAGTGATGGTGCTCATGCGGATATCAAAGACATCCGTCCATTTATGAAATACTTCAATGAGTTGGTAGCTACGGAGGTGTATAACGATGTGTTGTTTGTGAGCGAGAAGAATGAGAATGTATGGTGGTATGATGGCGAACGAATCGCATTCCGCACACCGAACTACACGAAGATTCTCAATGCTATGCGCACAGAACCGACATTAACTCTTGCAGACATGAAAGAGATAACGGGTATCAGCATTGCTGCCATTCAGAAGCTACTCGACCAACTTATCCAAAAGAAGTATGTTGAGCGAGGTGAAAAAGATGGTAGCTGGAGAGTGTTTGTAACGCAGTAGATCAATATTGATATTACGAAATAGAGAAATAGAGAAATAGCATTAATATAGAGACTATGAGAATATTACATTTTTCGGATTTTCACTTAAATGGGGAAAAGATCTCAGATGCAAAACACACTTTAAACTTTATGCTTAAAGCAATCAAGAAGATTCAAAATGAGAGAGCTATAGATCTAGTGGTGTTTTCTGGAGACATGCTTGAGAGAGGAGGAGAAGGATATGAAAAGGATTTAAAAGCAGCATTTACAAGTTTCAAAGAAGTCGTTATAAATCCTATAATGGCAGAACTTGGGATTCCATTGTCTCGATTTATATTTGCTCCTGGCAATCATGATATTGATCGTGATGCAGATGACGAAATGATGGAAGATGGTATAGAAAAACATACTAAAGACTATAATGGAATAGTAAATTTTGCCAAAAGCCCTAAAATCGCCAAATACACTGCACGAATAGACAGTTTTAAGGAGTTTGAAGAAGATTTTTATAAGGATCTCGATAACGTTTTATACAATGGGTCTCGATTCGTTTCAACATTTGAATATGATATTGATGGAATAACTGTTGGTGTTTCTGCATTAAACAATGTATGGCGATGTAGCTGTAACGATAAAGATAAAATTGCCCTCGGTATTCATCAAATAGCAGAATATACGAGGCATCTAGAAGGCAAATCAATACGACTTGCCGTGATGCATTATCCGATTGAATATCTAAAGGAGACAGAACGTCATATCGTTATGGAGCTATGTGCCCGCAATTTTGATGTCGTATTTTGCGGTCATTCTCATCAAGGGTATGTTAACATGCAGGCACCATTGAGCAATCGTGCATTTCTTGAAGTTAACACATCAGGGACCTTAGCTGCAAATACATATGTTAATGATTCTAAATATCGAAATAGTTTCCAAATTGTGGATTGTGAAGTAGGTGTCCAGTATGCTGTTAGGAAATATTACCAAAGTGATTTTCAGGATTTTATTTTAGATGTTAACAACGATTATCCTGATGGCAACAATATTCGTCATTATCCTAATCCCTATCAATTAGAGGTGTTATATAAGACATATATTGATGCGTTGCATAGAGATGAAGAGCTCCGAATAACCCATGCCATATCGCCTTTTGTACTTTTGGATGAGTTCATTAATCGTCCTAACAATGTAGTAATGAAATCAAACTTTGTTAGAAGTGCAAGAATTGATGAGTTGATGGAAGAAATTAAAAGTGGTACAAAGGATTATCGTTTAATAGCTCTATCAGGTATGGGAAAGACTCGAATTATGTCAGAAACATTCAGAGGAACCCCCAATGTGTATTATTCGTATACAGGAGATTGTGTAAACGGCGTATACGAATTGCTTAAGTTGAAAGACCCAGCAGTTGTGATTGTTGATAATTGTTGTAACAATTCAATGAGAGAAATACAGAAGAGAATAGATGAATCAGGTAAACATATTAGGCTTATAACAATACATAATATTCCAACTCCGAATGAACAAAGTACACGTGGCCAACTCCGTGTGCTAGATTATAATGACACAAAAGAGGTTGTTGAATCAATGTTAGCTGCAGAAACTAGCATTCAAGATAATCAATATTTGATATCCGCAATAAGAGAACGTAGTGGAAATATTCCATATATGACTGTACTACTGCTTGAAGCATATCGTAAGAACAACACTCTTTCCATTGGTAATGCAGATGATACTCTCAGAGCTATTCTCACCGGAAATGAAAATCCAGAGAAAAATATTGAAAATGCACTTAAAGCTATATCACTTTTTGATCCACTAGGATATGAACTAGAAATTAAAGAGGAATATGAATTCGTAATAAATAATGATAAAATACATCATATACCATTGAATCAAGAAGTTGTAAATAGAGTTTTTATTGATGTAATAAATGACTACCAGAAAAGACAATTAATAGAGAAGGATGGATGGAGTATTCGACTACGGCCTAGACCGCTTGCAGAATGGTTAACCGAGAGTTGGCTAATAGAATATGGAAGCGACATGCCTAATATTATCGATGAGATTGCCAATTTGGAAGAAAATCTTTCCAAGCGATTATTCAGAGCATTAAACAACCGCTTTAAACAAATGAGCAGCTCTATAAATGCAAAAAATGTATTTGACATTATAAATAACCCAGAAAATGGTTCTTTTCATAACGAGAGGATAGCATTCTCAAAATCTGGCTCACAGCTATTCCTCTCTATGGGTTTAGTGAGTCCAGTAATGGTCGCTAAGAATCTTTGGAGTTTAATAGATAGTAAAACTGTTGAATGGTTACATACTGATATGAACTCTGATGCACGCAGAAATTTGGTGTGGGCACTTGAAAATATCTGTGCTGATGCAAATGCATTCCTAGATGGAGCAAAATGTTTAGCAAAGCTATCCGTTGCAGAGAACGAGAATATTTCTAACAATGCCACTGGGCAGTTTTTACAGCTTTTTCACATTTTTCTTTCAGGTACAAAAGCCGATCTGAAGATGCGAATTAGCTTAATACAATCTCTACGCGAAAATGAAATCTATTTGCCATTACTGATACAAGCCATCGGTAATGCATTTGTTGCACAAGGATTCTATAGAACCAACACAAGTGGCATAGTAAGATACCAGGAAACAATTGATGATTATCAGCCATTAATGAGCGAGATTAAGGTATATTGGCGTGATTGTGCTGATATATTGCAGTATATTACAGAACAAAATCCGGACTTAGTACCTGTAGTTATAGAGTTACTTCCAAAACATGTAGGCGATTTTGCTCATATTCATGAGTTGCCACTACTATTTCGTTTGATTGAATACTATGGCAAATATAGAGATTATGATTGGCCAGATATGAGAGATAACCTTAGTATGTGCAATCAATATTGGTTTAAAGGATCAGAAGAACTTCGAGGAGAGCTGATAAAATGGCTGAAAATAATGACTCCCAAAACACTCCTTGGAAGAATTAAGGCGAGTCTAAAAGATGAACGCCACAAAATAGATGACGATATGAAAGCTTATACTCAAAAGATGATGAGTCAAATGTACCCATTTGCAGAAGAGTTCATAAGTCATAAATTGTACAATTCTCAAGAATATGAGGATATTATGTTGGATGACAAATTACACTCTCCTTGGTTTGTTGCATGTATGGCAGAAATAACAAACGATAAAGGACTTGCAAAAGAGCTTCTAGCAAGTACATTACAAGTGGTGTTAGGTCGCTCTGAATCATTTGAGTGCGACTTTATTCCTTCATTAATATGCCGAATTGATGATACCGAGGCGATTGAAGACTTTATGAGCAAATTAATGACCCACAAAAGGTTTAATCTATATTCATCTGTAGCGGGATCCCTTGATGGAGAAAATTATGCTTTGCTACAAGTCTTGATAGATGGATACGAATCTAATGTTTTTGATGATCATTGCATTAATAATTATTTACGCTATTATAAATATTATACTATTCATAGTATTCTTGAGATTTTTGATATTCTTCATATAGCTGAGATATCAAGCAAAGAAGTATGCTATCCATTCATAATGAACCATCTGAGATATCATATAAATAGGGATGATGAAGCCGCATTTGAGAAATACAAAAGTATATTATTAGGATACGACTTTGATGATACATATCTAACATCCCAGATTGTTGATGCCATTATTGATATTTTAAAGTTTGGTAATGAACATGAACTTGCAAAAGCTGTACATGTTAAGGCTGTACAATACTTATGCTCTCAAGGGGCTAGTTCTCATTCCTTTGAACAACTTTATTTTGCCTTACTTCCCCAATATCAAGATGTAATTTTAGATGACTTGTGTGAAGTATTAGCGTCAGAAGACGAAAGAATGATGTTTTATTATCGAATGTCTAACAATCTTGGCTCAGGTTTTTCTCTTGGAGCAGGTCCCCTTTTTCAATGTAATTCAGATATATTGAAGGATGCATGCATAAAACACCCATCTATTCTGCCTCAAAGATTCGCCAGTATGTGTCCTGTTTATAAATATTCTGATACAGGAGAAATTCAAAACTTTAGTGATTTCTTCCTATGGTTGAGTGATAATTTTGGCGATCAAAAGCAAATGTTACACTCATTCAGTTCTAATATGGGTACATATAGTTGGACTGGAATCAATGGATTCTCAGACTTTATTGCCATACGTATTCCTTTTCTTAAGCAACTCTTAGAACATCCTAATCCTGTGGTGGCAGAATGGGCTACATTGGAATTAGAACTCATTCAGAAGGAAGTTAATCAAGAAAAAGGTAAAGAAGCATATGAAAGAATGATTAGAGGCTAGCATTTATTATCTGTTTATATAATATTATTAAAGGACATAAACCGTATGTATAGTTAAAGTCGTATAGGTATCTCAATCTATACTCTTTTGTGTAATTTGTTCGAATTAACAGAACCCGCCTGCATCATATAGCATTGCAGGCGGGTTACTTTTGAGGTGTTAGATTTTATTGTTGGATATCTCCATCCTCTTTAAAATTGCATGAACGGCATTCAACGGTATTGGCATTTACATTCTTCCATCTGGAGAATCTCCATACGAGTGATATGCCGTACGGCTGCCATATAGTTATTTGTTGTCCATTAGATATTTTTCGACATCGGCTGCTGTCGGGTCGATTTTAATTACAATACCGTCTTTGCTAACCAATATAGTTCTACCAGCCATATTGGGAATGCCGTATTGAGCCCATATGTGATGATATTCTTCCATTGCAACCAGATTTGGCCAAGGATACTGATCAGTTTCCAATGCATTAAGCCATTTGTTAGTGTCTTTATATTCACGGGCAATGCCAACTATCTCAAATCCTCTATTCTTGTATTTCTCGTATAGAGGTCTAAATGATTTTGCATTCACTCGACAAGACTTACACCACGATGCCCAAAGCTCAATCACAGCAACCTTGCCGTTAATTAGCTTGGATAATGTCTGTGATTCACCAAATTTATCTGGTAAAGTGAAATCTATATATGACCTACCTTCCACCATCGTCGCTGCATCTCGTTCTGATGAAATATGAGTATGCATCTTATTGTTTGGAGTAACCAGTTTGTACTTATCTTCGTAAATACTCAACCATTTAGAAATGTCATTATTTCTTAATTTAGATATGCGGATGTTATCCATAATAATAAACAGCCCCATATTGTTTGGCTCAACAGATGATAAATAGTCATAGTCATAATCTTGTTTATCAGAACGATATTCATTCCAGTCCTGTAGCCACAATTGTCCTGCAGGCGTTCGATTAGCATTGCTCATTGAAAGTTTGTTGACCTCAATAGTAATACTATCTCTAACTGATTGGGGAATATCTTTGTCATTCTGCATATTGCACAGTTCTATCCATAGAGGATCGTACATCTGTCCAATGTTGTTCAGACTATCCTGCGACTCCATCAATTTCGTATAGCGGTCCATGAATAAACTATCTCTACGATTCTTATAATCATAGTATATCTGATTTTCGCCTGATGGATTGATAAGTGCAATTCTTTGACCATCTATTGCAGATTGCGTTCCAAATTGCACCCCATCTTTTGAGTAGAAGAAGGCTAAAGTTTTGTATGCTGTATACCCGTATTCTGGATCGGGCACACATATCTCATAAACTTGATTTGTATCCATAACAACATCAGATTCAAAACGACCATCTTTAATTTTTATCTCTTGATAATCATCTCCGTTTCGCATATCTGACCAGACCAAGCAAATTCTTACATTTCTTACATTAAATCCTTCGCCTGAAATGCGACATATAGCTTCATGCTCAGATAGATTGGGAACAGAATTGCAAGATATAAATAGAATTGTTAATATTAGATAAGCTAAGTGTTTCATTGCCTTGTTTGTGTATTATTTGTTTAAAATTGCATGAGTGCCATACTCATTCAACCTCAAAGATATGTAATTTTTCTCAAATCGAATAATTTCAAATAGTGATTTGCCATAAAAGCATAACTGAATTAAAGTACACAGTGGTAATTTTTGGGTAATGTATGGACTTACAATCTCATTACCGCCTCTCGGATTTGTGTCGGGGAGAGGCGGGCGTAGACCTGCGTGCTGGTGACTGATTTATGTCCAAGCAGGGTGGCGATAGTGTAGATGTCCACTCCGTTTTCCAAGAGGCGCATAGCGAAGGTGTGGCGAAAGCAATGGAAGGTGATGTACTTCTCTATCTTTGCGAGTTGTAGTGGGCGTGGAAGGTAGAAACTTAACTTATAACTCGTCAAGTCGGGAAAGACCAACCCTCTCTTTTGAGGTTTGCCGAGTAGTTCAATCGCAGAGGGTGAGAGAGGTAGTTTTACGGCCACTTGTGTTTTGCTAATAACGATATCAAGATATGATCGTTTCTTCGAATTGATGTGTACACACTTCCAATCGAGTGCAAGTATATCGCTTCGCCGCAGTCCCGTGTAGATAGATAGTAGGCACGCTCGTTGGATATCGGGATATTCCGTAAACTCAACTCTTTCGAGTCTGCGAATCTCCTTCTCGTCGAGATACTCCTTTGCCGTGTCGTGTTTCCAATGTATGCGAGATATCTTCGTGTTTATGTCGGTCTTTATTATGCCGTCTTGATGAGCGAGATTCACGATGCTCATAAACGCATTAAAGTATGCCGAAGCCGTGTTCTGTCTCAACTTTGCTCGTCTATGTAGTCCTTTAGTGTTGGTGAGAAAGCCTTTGAAACGCTCGCAGAAACTGACCGTTACATCCTTAAAGCTACACTTGCCCTTACAGAATCTATGTAGATATTTTAGGCTAACTTTGAACTTAATGCCACGATACACGATATTGCGGTGGAAATACTCCAAGAAATCTTCATTGATTCGCCTTTTGGATAGGAACTCATAGTCCTTATGTACAAGGCTGATATATCGCTCGCAACGAATCGCATCAGCAATATCATCTATGGTGGCGTTGAACTTTCGTTGTGCATCATTGGCAGGTGTCGTGTACTTTTCAAGATCGAGAAACTCATAGCGTACTTGCTTGCCACTATTATCAGTAAATGGAGGGCAGAATTCAAGATAGACCGATAACATCGTTCCGTGGCACTTTTTCTTTGTGCGGATTACAACTCTTCCCATTGCTTTAACTCTTTTAATTGTTTGACATCATTCACATTTACCAGCACCTTTGTATCTTTACATTTGATGCGAACTCTCTTACTTGCTGTAGCAGAAAGTAAAATATCACTCTCTATCGCGTATTCTTTGACCGCTTTTTCTATGGTTATCCATTGCGGATTGGCAGTCAGTTCAACAGCCCACGCAGCGATACAATCTTCATAATTAAAGCGACGAGAATTACCCAAATAATAGGAGCGAATGTTGTATCTTTCGACAAAACGCAACACCCAACAACGCCCCATTTTCGTGTAGTTCATCAGTCCTGCAAGCGAGAATGAAGCGGGGCAAAATGGGCAATCCTTGTTAGATGGGAGTTTTGCAAACCACGCTCGTAGATGACGATACTTAATGCGTGTAACGCCACCTAATATACAGTATCGTAGTGAATTAGTTTTTGTTAGACGATAGATAAATTGCTTGGAAAATCCTGATAGTTTTGCAGCCTCGTCAACGGTCAGCATCTCTTCATAGTGTTCTTGCGCTCTCAAATCCAATGGCGCAAGACCTCGTTTTGGTTGTTTAATTTTTGTCATATTTTATTAAATCATTTGGTTGAACGATTTAATAAATATAACGCATAGTAAACACTTTGAAATATGAGTATCGGCTGAGTATCAACTTAATTTTTCACCCTCGTTGTATGGCCCTGAGAGAGCGACTTGTTTTTAGCACAAATTATCACTTTGGGGGTGAAATAGGGCAAAAAAATAGGATTTTGCAAATTTTTGCAAAATCCTTAAAGTGTTAATTATCAACTATTTAATGCATAAATCTACTTAATTTTACTTTCTATTTAGATAAGTAATAACTTGTTGATATTCAGTGTGTTACAAATGGTTATTTGCCGATGCAGAACTTCGAGAAGATAGAGTGGAGGATGTCGTCTGAGGTGATCTCGCCTGTAATCTCACCAAGGTGATGGATGACTCTGCGGATATCCTCAGTCAGCAAGTCGGTGGGTAGCGACGAGTGTATCGCTCGCTCGGCATCTCTAAGTGCCGTGAGTGCCTTAGTGAAGGCCTCGTAGTGGCGCATGTTCGATACAACAATGTCGCCTATGTTGGTCGTAGATGTATCAATAGAGGAGCGTAGGCGTCTGCGTAGTGCATCGATGCCGATATCGTTCTTCGCCGATATTAGCACTGCGTCCTTATCTAAGCTATCAGTTGATGTGATCTTATCTATCTTATTGATAACTCGGATATAATGCTGCGAGTCTGTTGTGCTTATTGTTTCGAATGTAGGAGTCTCTGCCGAGGCGATATGTAGCACGACATGTGCCTTCGTAATAGCACGTTGGGTGCGCTCGATGCCCATCTGCTCGAGGCTATCGTCGGTATCGCGAAGGCCTGCTGTATCTACAAAGCGGAAGCGTATGCCATCAATAGTAGTCACAGCCTCGATTGTGTCGCGTGTGGTGCCGGCGATGTCCGACACCATGGCGCAGTCGTCGCCAATAAGGGTGTTAAGCAGTGTGCTCTTGCCAACATTGGGCTCGCCGATAATTGCCACATTTACACCATTCTTCAGCGCATTACCCAAAGTGAAAGATGAACACAGCATCTCAAGTTGTTTAGCTATCTCCTCGATAATTGTTGCGAGCTGTTTTCTGTCGGCGAACTCAACATCCTCCTCCGAGAAGTCGAGTTCCAGCTCGAGGAGTGAGCATAGGCGCAGGAGCTCATCTCTAAGGGATGTTATCTTATCGGAATAGCCACCACGCATCTGCGTAGAGGCTATGTTGTGTGACCATCGTGAGTCCGAGGCGATGATGTCGGCAACAGCCTCGGCGCGGCTGAGGTCCATCTTGCCTGCGAGGAAAGCTCGGCGGGTAAATTCGCCTGGTGTAGCCATAGTCGCGCCATGCGCAATGGCGGTTTGTATAAGTTGTGAGGCTATATACTCGGAGCCATGAAGTGTGAACTCAACGCTATCGTCGCCCGTATATGAGTGGGGTGCGCGAAAAATGGCAACTATAGAGTCGTCGATAACATCGCCCGACGGAGTTATGATATCACCATAGTGCATGGTATATCCCTTGGCATCGGCAAGGCGTGTGCGACCACGAAACATCTTGTCCGCAATTGCTATGGCATTGTTGCCGCTAAGGCGCACAACGACAGTGGCACCTCCGCAGGCTGTGGCGGGGGCGATGATTGTAGTTGTGGTGTCGAACGATGAATAGTGCATACTCGATTACTGTGGGCTGACACGTAATTTCTGACCCTCGCGTATAGCATCAGGGTTGGTGATGCCGTTCCAACTCATAAGTTGCTTGACGGTACGTCCATATTTCCTGGCGATGGCACCAAGTGTATCACCCTTCTTTACTGTATGATACTTTGCTGGTGGAGCCTCCGCGCGCTTCTTCTCGAGGTTGGCGTGCACGGTGAACTCCTTAAGGTACTCCGCATCCTTAGCATGTATGGCTTCCTCATTTGCCCAATACTCTGAGACAATCTCGGCAGGTAGGGTGAGCATATACTCCTTAGATGTGGCTGGGATGATCATCATGGTGTACTGAGGGTTAAGCATCTTAAGTACCTCTATGTCAACATTAATTGTTGATGATACCTGCTCGAGGTGCATGGGTCTATCGACCATGACAATCTCCGTGGCAAGGGGGAGTGGTGGCATCACGAGGTTCATGCCATGAGCCTTGTGGTAGGCGAAGGCGTAGGTAGCTCCCATATAGAGTGGTACATATGCGCGTGTCTCAGATGCGAGGTGCTCATATATATCCCAAAACGACCCTTTGTAGTTGGAGAGCTCGCCACCACAGCGTATGATAGCCTTGTTAATATTGCGAGGACCAGTGTTATATGATGCCATGGCAAGGGTCCAGTCGCCATACTGCTCGTACATGCTCTTGAGGTACTTAGCTGCAGCACGTGTGGCGAGCAGAGGGTTGCAGCGCTCGTCGACAAGAGAGTTGATCTCCAGGCCATAGTTCCTACCTGTCTCTGGCATAAACTGCCAGATGCCCGCTGCGCCGGCCTTTGAGCGTGCGAGAGGGTTTAGTCCCGACTCCACAAAGGCAAGGGTGCGTAACTCTATGGGAATGCCAGCCTTGATAAACTCAGCCTCGATCATGGGGAAGTAGTAGTAGGCATAGCCCATGCTTACCTCATAGTGCTTAGATGTATATCTCTCGATAGCCTTGCGCACCTCATAGTTATATTTTAGGGGTACAGGTGAGAGGAGGGCCTGCATACGCTCGATGTATATGGAGTCTACATCCGTAGAGCTATAGAGCGTGTCTATACGCTGAGACACTGAGAGCATATCGTTGAAATAGTCATCGTAGGCCTTTTGTGTGGATATGCTCTGCCACATGGCCAATACCGAGTCTATCTGTTGTGGAGTATTCACTCGTGGACCAGTCTCAATATCGATGATTTTATTTGGTCTATCAGGAGTGGTAGTGAGGCTATCTATTGTGTTTGCCTTGGCGATACTATCCTGAATGTATGTGATCTCTTCGCGACTTGTGTATCTCTTCTTCTGGCGACGAGGTTTCTTAAATGATGCTTCAGCTACTGGAACGAGCATGAATAGCATTATGCCCAGTAGTATAACGCGCTTAAGCATATGGTACTTCATTGGGGTTATATAATCTAAAAGTTGAGATTGAGATTTAGTCCAAATACAGGCTTTGTTGCCACTGTCGAGTAGTCGAAGTAGGGCTCAACGTTCATTGATAGATCGTCGGAGATGTCGTAATCCTGAAGATGGGCATCGACATGAGCATCGATAATCTGGAGAATGTAGACACCTGCCGTTAGCAAGATACATAGGTCTCGGTTACGACGATAGCTATCCTTAAGATTCTTAAGGAAGGTCTCGGAGTAGGCTCCACGAAACTCATCGGGCGCACCGTTAGGATATTTGTCGGGGTTCTTCTTGTAATCCACACTTAGTGCGTAGGCCGTCTTAAAACGTTGATATCCACGATTATTCCAGTCGATGGTGTATATCGTGGAGGCCATACCTCCAATGACTATAGGAACACGCCAATAGCTCTTGTTGAATATCTGTCCTGCACCAGGGAATATGGTGGATAGGGTAGTAGCCTTCTTTACCTTAGATACTTCGTTTGTCGAGTAGTTGATGGCTGCGTCGCCAATGAAGTATAGGTATGTTGCAATAGCTATACCAGCGTATATCTGTTGTCGTGTATTGTGGCGAATAAGTTGTGTTTGTATCTTGTCTAACTCTGGTGTTCGGAAATATCCGTGGTCGATAAGATATTGGTCGTACTCAGCCTTGAGGGGTTTATACTGCTTATTTTCGTGTATGAACATTCCGAGTGATGCTCCCACAACGGGGTATAGCACGCCTAACTTCCAGTACTGCTTGTTGTATATCTGTCCGAAGCCTGGTAGCGGGAGAGATAGCCAGCAGACTCTTGATAGACCCATGGAATCACTGATAAATGGTTTACGCACCTCGCCATGTCTATTAAGGCGAATGCGTTTACCCTCGGGCGAAATGCTGTCGCCACGGCTTATGGCCATAGAGTCGCGATTGAGCTTGGCGGCGATAGCCGTACGCATAGAGTCGCGTGACTTTATGCTGAGCATATCGTAGTTCTCGTTAGCTCCACGGCCTATTGAGTCGAGTATGCTGTAGTATATAGAGTCGCGGCGTGCAGCAGAACGTGCCTGCTCACGCTTGATGGCCACCGAATCTATTGGCACAAGACCTCCCTGATTAATAGTGCGGATGTTACCTCGTGTGTTATTGCGTGTAAGCTCCTGAGCTGCAACATCCTCGCTGAATGCCGCAAAGGCAAATATCGCAATGACAAGGGTTATGACTCTACGAATACCTATCATACTTTTATGCTAACGCACCAACTAATACATTTATTTTAAACGCTTCAAACGCTCGATAAGCTGCTCGATATCGCTATCCGTAGCACACTCAATGGTGATGCGGCAACTGCCACTCTTTGTGCGTTTGAGTGATATGTTGTCCGAGAATAGACGCTCCAACTCATCTATGAGGTTGGCGTAGCTTTCGGGATACTCCTCGTCTTCGAGCAGTGTGGTCTCTGCTCGCTCGTTAAGTTTGCGTGCCATCTGCTCCATCTGGCGAACAGACAAACCTCGCTTGATACACTTCTTCAAGGCCTTAATCTGCTCTGAGGGGTCCATGCCGGCAATAGCCTTAGCATGACCTGCGGTCACCAAACCCTCCTTGAGTGCAAGCTGTACCTCCGAGGGAAGTGATAATAGGCGTAGGTAGTTGGTTACTGTCGAACGCTTCTTACCCACCTTGTTGGCCATGGCCTCCTGTGTAAGGCCGCACTCCTCGATAAGGCGCTGCATGCCAAGGGCTATCTCAATAGCATTTAGATCCTGACGCTGGATGTTCTCAACCAACGCCATAGCATGAAGGTTCTCATCGTCAACCTCGCGGATGTAGGCTGGCAGATGCTCCAAGCCTGCAATCTGCGATGCACGCCAGCGACGCTCACCGCTGATGATGGTATACTTGCCATCGGCACGGCGGCGTAGGGTGATGGGCTGTATGACGCCAAGTTGCGAGATAGAGGCGGCGAGCTCCTGGAGTGCCTCCTCGTCGAATGTTCTACGGGGCTGCAAGGGGTTTGGCTCAATGTCGGCAATGGCAACTTCGGCCATCTCGCTCATGGGCTTAGTCTTGGGTGTTAGATCGCCAAAGAGTGCATCAAGGCCTCGGCCTAATCCTCGCTTATTATTTGCAGTCATATAGTTGTTAGAGTTTTATACTTATTACTTCTTGTTGCGCTTGATAAACTCTCGTGCAAGGTTCAGGTAGTTTATCGAGCCTGATGCCGAAGCATCGTAGAGCATGATGGGCTTGCCATGCGATGGAGCCTCGCCTAGACGTATATTACGCTGAATGATGGTCTCGTATGTTAGCTCGCCAAAGTGCTCGCGTACCTCCTGGACAACCTGGTTGTTAAGGCGGTTACGCATGTACATGGTGAGCACGAAACCCTCGATCTGAAGCTCAGGGTTTAGGCGTCCCTTAACCATCTTGATGGTGTTAAGCAGTTTGCTAAGACCCTCGAGTGCAAGATACTCACACTGTACTGGTACCATTACGGAGTCGGCAGCCGTAAGAATGTTTACCGTGGTGAAGCCTAAGGATGGCGAGCAGTCGATGAAGATGTAGTCATAAGAATCACGCAAAGGGTCGATAATACCCTTCATGATGTGGTGAGCATTCTCCATTGACGCAAGCTCAGTGTCGGCTGCTACGAGGTTGATAGAGGAGGGTAGTAACCACAACTTCTTGATATCCTCGCTATGCTGGATGACCTCCTCCGCACGACACTTACCCACGATACACTCGTAGATGCCGTCAAGAGATATGTCAAAGCCAAGACCCGATGTGGCATTTGCCTGAGGGTCAGCATCAATGAGCAGCACCTTCTTGCCTAATAGGGCGACAGATGCTGCGAGGTTTATCGCTGTGGTGGTCTTACCTACGCCACCTTTTTGATTTGCTAAAGCAACTACTTTTGCCATTAATATATCGCTCTTATTTGTTTCACTTCAATAATACGGGCAAAAATAATAAATTTTATCGGATTTAGTAGCCCTATATCAATAAAATAATGTATCTTTGTTTGATTTTTTCAGCAAGGCTCAACTACATTGTTGTTAGTCAGGGCCATGTGTCGACTTAATCACCAGTGATAATAACTATGAGAAGAAAGATAAGAAATATTCGATATTGGGGTCTCGATATATTAGCCTTTGCAGCTATTTTTTTCGTTGTGCAACTATTGGTGTCGATAGTTGTATCGGGTAATGTGGCGGGCATATATAATGATAGTGGCGCGGTAACCGATTATGGTTTTTGTATGTTGTATACCGCCTCTATGCTACCTATTATACTCTTTGTTACACGCTACGAAAGTTGGCGCTATCGCTACTCTATGCCCATTAAAGTATCGGTGCGAGGCCTTGATCCAACATTTGTGCTGTGGGGTGTGATACTGTTGATTACCACCAATATAGCGTTGACCCCTGTGACCTCTGTGCTCCCTGCTGTAGATCGTGATTTGCCACTTGGCGGCTGGACTCTATTTACGGTATGTGTGGTCGCTCCAATTCTTGAGGAGTTAATCTTCCGTGGTAGGTTATTCTCGCTTATGCGTCACTCTACATCGGCACTTATGTCGGCTATGCTTTCTGCACTTCTCTTTGGTGCGGTGCATGGCTCACCCCAGGTTATTGTCGAGGGCTTTGTTGCAGGTTTAATATTTAGTTACGCCTATATTATTAAGAGCTCTATTATAGCTCCAATAATTCTACACATGTGTAACAATGCCATTGCGTACTCGCTGATAATATTGTCATACCAGGATAAGAGTGTTGTGGAGATTATTGGTGAGCATGTGGACTGGTCAGTAGTCTACACCGTATCGCTCGTTGTGGCGCTATTGGGAATGACTCATGTAATACATACCATACGACGCAAGGGTAGGGTTGCCACCAAGATTGTGTCAGAGGGTGATGTAAATGTTGTTGATAACGACGACACGCTGGATTCACAAAAATAGGGTAGTGTGTATAGCACTAAATAAAGAGTGGTTGACCATTGCTGCGGTCAACCACTCTTTACGTTTATACGCGGAGCTATTATTAGAGCATAGCGTCGATCTTAGCCTTGAGCTGCTCCTTAGTAGCTGCACCTACGTGCTTGTCTACCTGCTTGCCATCCTTGATGAAGATGATGGTAGGAACGTTGCGAACGCGGTACTGAGCAGCAACCTCGTCACCCTCCTCTACATCACACTTACCGATAACTACCTTACCGTCGTACTCCTCAGAAAGCTCGTCGATGATAGGTGCTACCATACGGCAAGGACCACACCATGTTGCCCAGAAATCGATTACAACTGGAAGACCCTGACCCATTACCTCTGCGTAATTCTCGTTGTTAATTTTTAGTGCCATAATACTTAAAGTTTAAAGTTAATTGATGTTTATAACATAGTTTAAATCATTGCTATCCAAAAAGTCCATGAACTCAGTTGTTGGTGCCACTCTGAAGTTCTTTGAGCTTAGTCTAATTCTCACATCGTCGTTGTGGTCAACAATCGTAAAGCTCAGCGATGCCTTACCTTTGTTGTTTGTTGCCTTCTCCACAATCATCTCTGTGAGTGTTGAGCACACCTCGTGTATGCTCATCTCAATCTTGATTGCCGAGATGCTATCTACAACATCGGCAAGATGCTGTATGCTGCTTATCTTGAACTCCAGCTCTTCGGGCTCACGGTAGGGACGTGGTTGTATACGTCCTTTAAGGTATAAAAAGTTGTTCTGCTCAATAAGCATTCCGAACTTCTCGTAATCCTTGCTAAAAAGTGTGAACTCGTGCTGTGAGTTGTAGTCCTCCATAACGAAGCGAGCATATCTGCGACCATCCTTCGTCGACATAGGCGTTACGGATGTCACAACACCTGCAATGCCTACCTCACGGCCATTGAGTGGGGTGAGGTCCTGCATATCGGCAAGCTCGGCATGGCATAGTTTGTTGATGACAAACTTAAAACGGTCCAATGGATGCGACGATAGGTATAGACCAATAACCTCACGCTCCTTATTTAGTATAGTAAGGTTGTTCCAATCCTCAACCACAGGAATGTTTGGCTGCTGAATGTTGCCACCACCATCGCCCGACATGCCGAAAAGGCTCTGCTGTGCATTCTGCTTCTCCTGCTGAACACGCTGACCATAGCGTATCAACGCCTCGATAAATACTACGCCTGTAGATGGGTCTGCCGAGAAGAAGCGTGAGCGGTTGAAGCTAATGAGTGAGTCGAAACCACCAGCGTAGGCGATACTCTCCAAACACTTGCGGTTAACAACGCTATAGTTTACTCTCTCCATGAAGTCGTATATCGACTTATATGGACCATTCTCGTTACGCTCCTTAATAATAGACTCCGAGGCTGCCTCTCCAACACCCTTGATGGCTGCAAGGCCAAAGCGAACATCACCCTTCTTGTTGGTCGAGAACTTAATCTGCGACTCGTTGACATCGGGGCAGAGCACGGCAATACCCATACTCTTGCACTCGGTCATATATATCGTAACCTGCTTGATATCGTTAAGGTTACGACTAAGTACCGTCGCCATATATTCCGAGGGGTAGTGAGCCTTGATGTATGCCGTCTGGTAGGCAACCCACGAGTAGCATGTGGCGTGCGACTTGTTGAAGGCGTATGATGCAAACTTCTCCCAGTCAGCCCATATCTTCTCCAAGACCTTCTCCTCATGACCATTAGCCTTACCACCACTGATAAACTTGGGCTTTAGCTCGTCAAGCTTCGACTTGATCTTCTTACCCATCGCCTTACGCAGCGTGTCGGACTCACCTCGTGTGAAGTTACCCAAGAGGCGCGAGAGAAGCATGACCTGCTCCTGGTATACCGTAATACCATAGGTGTCCTTGAGGTAACGCTCCATGATAGGAATATCGTACTCGATAGGCTTACGGCCATGCTTACGGTCGATGAAGTCGGGGATATAGTCCATAGGACCTGGACGATATAGCGCATTCATCGCAATAAGATCCTCGAAGGTTGATGGCTGCAACTCTCTTAGGTACTTCTGCATACCTGCCGACTCAAACTGGAATGTACCTACGGTACCACCCTTGCAGTACAGCTCATATGTCTTCTTATCGTCAATAGGTATATTGTCGATATCTATCTCAACGCCGTGTGTTTGCTTGATGGTCTCAACGGCATCCTTTATGATTGATAGGGTCTTGAGACCCAAGAAGTCCATCTTGATAAGTCCCGTGTCCTCAATCACCGAACCCTCGTATTGCGTAACGAGCATATTCTCGCCCGTATCCTTATCTACAGCTGTGCTGACGGGTACCCAGTCGGTGATGTCATCACGACAAATGATGGTACCACAGGCGTGCACACCCGTGCCTCGCACATTACCCTCAAGCATCTTTGCATACTTGATAGTATCGCGCATTACAGGATCCTCTGACTCCTCGGCAGCCTTAAGTTCTGGTACTGCCATGATGGCGTTCTTGAGGTTTATCTTGAGTTGCTTATCCTTGTCGTTAGGGTCGACAATGCGGTCCGGAACCAACTTACATAGCTGGTTGGCCTGTGCCAAAGGCAACTTCTGCACACGTGCAACATCCTTAAGAGCCATCTTGGTGGCCATGGTGCCATAGGTGATGATGTGTGCCACCTTCTCCTTGCCATACTTCTGCGTTACCCAGTTGAGTACTCGACCTCGACCATCATCATCGAAGTCGATATCGATATCGGGTAGCGAGATTCGGTCGGGGTTCAAGAAACGCTCGAACAGAAGGTCGTACTTGATAGGGTCTATCTGCGTGATACCCAGGCAGTAGGCTACTGCGGATCCTGCGGCTGAGCCACGGCCAGGACCTACCGACACATCGAGCTCCTCGCGTGCTGCGCGAATGAAGTCCTGCACGATAAGGAAGTAGCCAGGGAAACCCATGGTCTTCATGATGTGAAGCTCGAACTTAAGACGTGTCTCAGTCTCCTCGTCGAGTACCTCTCCATATCGCTTATGGGCACCATCCATCGCCAATTTAGCAAGATAGTCTGCCTCAAGCTTTATTCGATATAATTTGTCGTAACCACCCAGCTTATCAATCTTTTTCTTGGCGTCCTCCTCGGACATTACGACATTGCCATTCTCATCCTGCGTAAACTCGTCAAATATATCCTTCTCGCTATACTTTTGACGATATCCATCCTCTGTGCCAAACTCCTCGGGGATTGCAAATGTAGGCATGATGGGGGAGTGGTCTATAGAGTAGCTCTCTACCTTGTTGCACACCTCCACCGTATTGCTCAATGCCTCGGGTATGTAGTCGAAGATGGCATTCATCTCCGCAGTTGTCTTCATCCACTCCTGCTTCGAGTAGAGCATGCGGTTTGGGTCGTCGAAGTCCTTGCTTGTGCCCAAACATATTAGGCGGTCATGAGCCTCGGCGTGCTCCTCGTCAACAAAGTGTACATCGTTGGTACACACTAACTTAACGTTTAGTTTGTGCGCTAACTCTATGAGGTGTTTGTTTACCTCCTCCTGTATTAGGTATGTCTCATGATTGGCTCTCTCTACTGTGGGCTTATGTAGCTGAAGCTCAAGGTAGTAATCGTCGCCAAATAGATTCTTGTGCCAAAGTATAGCCTTTTCGGCCTCCTCGAGGTTACCGCTGCGTATGAGACGTGGTATCTCACCACCGATACATGCCGAGCAACATATTATACCCTCGTGGTACTTCTCAAGCTCCACACGGTCAGTACGTGGGCGACCATAGAAACCCTCGGTGTAGGCTTTAGATACAATCTTAATCAGGTTTTTGTAACCGACCATGTTCTTGGCTAAGAGGATAAGGTGGTAGCCGCTATAGTCACCCATAGCTTTTTCGCGGTTGAACATGCGACGACGAGCCACATATACCTCGCAACCGATGATACCCTTGAAATCAGCCTTGGGCAGAGCGTCGAGCTCCTGACGAGCCTTGGCGAGTGATAGGGTAGCGTCGTCACCCTTCTCGCTCTCCGATGCTGTGCCGTTTTCGAGACGCTCGATGAACCCCTGGAGAGACTTTATCTTATCCTTGCGTGCTGAGTTTTTCTTCTTTACGTAGTTGAAGAACTCCTTGACGCCGAACATGTTACCATGGTCGGTAAGGGCAATGCCTGGCATGCCATCGTCAATGGCCTTGTCTACAAGCTTAGTGATGCTTGCCTGGCCATCCAATAGCGAGTATTGGCTGTGGACATGTAGATGTACAAACTGTTGCATTGCCTCTTGTTTTGTTATATAATATTCAGCGTACAAATATAAACAATATTTTTTGTAAAAAGTAGCCCTCTATATTTCATTAATTCATTTTTTTTACGTACCTTTACAAAAACCTTAGAACTATGAATAGTGCGAATGATTCTTTGGTTGTTCTCAAGGAGTTTGACAACCTTATGATGGCAGAGATTGCCAAGTCTATGTTGGAGAGTGCAGGTATCTACTGCACGTTGTACGATGAATGTATGTCGGCTTTATATCAGCCGATGGCTATTCCGGTGAGATTGATGGTGCGAGCTGAGGATGTAGAGGCCGCAGATTCGATTTTGGAGAATAGATAATTGCCTACGCATTTTATATGCATGTTCTTAAAGATAAAGGAGTTGTCATAAACTTATGACAACTCCTTTATTTGCTACTCTAGAAAGATGATATCTCCTTTGTCGTATCCATAATTGCTATCTATTACCATTATTGCGTCGATATAATATCCGTACTCATAACAGTATCGTGTCTCGATGTATATATCAGTGCCACATACTTTGTAGAAGTTGCTGTCCTCTCTACTAATTTCTACTTCGTACTTGCCGGTACTTAATGTCGTGGGGACGAATACGTAATCTATCTCGTTCAGCGAGTATGAATTAAGCACCTTTGATCCATTGGGAAGCTCCACTCTTTCGTATATGCCTACAATATCGTATGACTCAGAGTCTTTCTCGGCATATGCGCTAATTATTGGGAGTGTTATTCCCAATAGCAGTGTAAAGATCTTTTTCATAACTCAGCTCTTTGTTATAAGTTATTTATTCTTCTTGAAGATTACTCTTCTCGAACACTTATTAGTTAGCGTATTATTTAATTTAATTCTTGGTGAGTAGCAGTTTATTAATTTAATTCTAAGTGAGTAGCAGTTTATTAATTTAATTCTAAGTGAGTAGCAGTGGCAATAATATTTGCCCTCCATTTCCCATTTATGCTCTTCTCCTCCTTTAATTTAACATAATGTAAATATTACGACAAAATAACGTAGACTACTAACGTAGAGAGAGTTACAGGGAATACCTGGGGGGCAAAATGTCAAAGAACATTATGTTAATTAATGACGATTCAGATAATCAATAATAGCATATATCAAGCGTATAAGCAAATACGCAAAATAAGCACATAAAGCTATCGATGTCACAACTAAAGCATAATCCATGGCACAAATATAATACATTTTTTTTTATATGCAATTAAAATGTAGAACTTGTTCCGTGTGAAATACCAGTGCCAAGCACAGTAAGTGAAAAATTCTCAGACTCACTTATAGGAATATGTGCTTCATGTTCAATATAATACTGAATAGCAGAAATCATATCGTCTCTAAAAGACTTATATGAAGCCATAGATGTAAAACCATTTTCCTCAGTCTCTTCTGCTAAAATATTGAAATTATACAATAAGTGAGCCTGCAAAGCTGGAGGAAGAGTGCGAGGGTCAAAACCTACAAGATCGCGGAAATTACGCATATAATTCTCATAATTCAAAGAATGAGAAGAGATATCCACAGAAATAGCTTTCAACCTTGCTTCAAACTCAGCTAAATTTACATTATGCTCTTTAGTTTTACGCAAAATATCCAAATCCTCTTTTAACATTTCAGACTGAGACTTGCGGGAATCAATTTGGAATTGTTTAGTCTCACTTTCAATTTGGTAAGCAATAGATTTTGTAGCAGCCTCAAAAACGGCAATAGCATGCTCATCATCATACTTACGTTGCTTATTGTCAGCATCAACCTGAGTGGAAGCAGTCTGAGCTTTCTTAAGTGCAGTATCTGCAGCCTTATTTTCATTTTCAAGCTTATATGGGTTAGACTCATTCCAAGCCTCTTTAAGCTTATTAAAGCGGAATTCATACTCTTCCTTTTCGATGAGACCTTTTTCAAGGGCAAGTTGAAGATTAGAAGCTTCCTGAATAAGCTTCTCAGTCTCTGAGAGAGTTTTACCAGTAGCTGCACGAATATTTTCGATATCGGCAATCTGACGAGTGACACTCAAAGGATCTTGTAGAGGAATAAAGTCAGCTTTTGTGCCAGAACCAGCAGAACCGGCAGGCTCAGCTCCAGTCAAAGCGTAAGGGTTGAGACCAGCTGCACGCATACGACCAGCCATAGCTGAGGGAGTGTTATAAGCATTTTGCTGATGCCACATCTTTTCTTGCCAATCGCGTTGCTCTTGAGCAGGAACACGAGCAAGGGCATTATTTACAAGTCCTGTAGCTGTTTGTGATGCAAGACCCATTGCTAAATTCTTTAACCACATTGTTCTAAATCGGAATTAAAGTTAAAATGGGGGACGACGCGAGTACGCGTCTCGCATATTATATCAAGTCTCCAATATGCGCCCCCAAAAAATTGGTCAATTTTTCTAATCGCTCTTGATTTCAGCAGAACCACCTGAGGCCATAGATGAAGCTTCACGAAGCGATGCACCTTTCTCCAAAAGCGAGTTTGCTAAGTCAAACTTATTAGTGCGAAAGTCAAAGACCTCGTCACATTCACCAGCTACCTCATCAAAGAGACCTGAAGAAGTAGTACAGCCATCGATGATGTTAGACTTAACCAAATCAAAATGATGGTTAGCAGGACGTAGAATCTTGCCAGTCGAAGACACTGGAGCGACAGACCTGAAGTGTCGTTTAGGGTTCTGTCGAATGAAAGGATTGTGTTTCATAGCTTAATTAGTTTTAATAATTAAATATTAAATCGAGGATGTACATAATATAATAGAAAGGATTCTGACTACAAAGTTAGACATTGTAGAATAGATCCAAAATAGTACAAGTCTCCAATTTGGAACTATTCTTCTACAATGTCAGTTAAGTAGTCACAAACCTTTAAAATTATATTTTTATGTACATCTACGATTTATTAACAGCAGTTATTGACAAAACTAATGATTTAAGCTCTTACCACTTCGACAACGAAGCAGACGCACTATCAAGACTCGGCGGATTCGTCGTTTGTGGCGAAATCGAAAAAGCAAATTACCTGGTAAGTTGCGACGAACTTCTAATAGAAGATGAAAAATGCGACGCAATCATTTACGACTGCGGAACATTGCATTACCTATACGAAATCGAAGAATGAAGAGCTCCGTTTTAGTCAAATAAGCACCTCAAATGAGGTGCTTTTGCTTTAGAATGACTGGAAACGATGACTGATAGGCTGATAAGCATTAATATCAAAGCTATAATAACACTGGAAGTTATCGAGGCCCTGGTTATTAGCGAAGATATAGTTAAAGTCTTCAGGCAAGACATACGTAGAAGTAGTTCTACGTACATACTCCTCATGGTCATAGCGAGAAGAAGTTACCGAATCAGAAATAAACATATTACGAATAAACGTCCAAGGACGATAAACGCCACGCTGTGTCATCTGACCAGTTACCTTATTATGACGAACCATATACTCTTGCCAAGCAAGCTCCTGAGCATAAGCAACATTATAGGAGTTAAAGTCATCAAAATGAATAGGACTATACTTCTCATCTGAATCAGGGAAGACCTGCTCAACAAGATACTTGAACTGTTTATCCTGGTAGCCATCCTTTTCAAAAGCAGGATAGAACAAAGAGCCTAAAGAACGCTTATCGTAAATGGGATTGAAACCCTCGTAGTAAGCAACCTCTGGGGTGATGTTCTCAAGGACAATAACATAGCCAGGCTCACGAGCAGTGAAGCTGACAAAATTACGGTTACCATTACCAGCATACTTACCAGTAACCATACGACCAAAGCCAAGAGAAGCACGAGAGCCAAGAGACTGCTTAGATTCAATATCGTCATCGTCACCAGTTTGAGATTGAGAAACGACATCGTTCCAGGATAGCCAAGTACTAACAGACCCGAGGAACAAAGGCTTAGTAAGGTTAGTAGGAGGACGAACACCATACTGGTCTTCAATGTATTCAGCGTAATCACTATTCTTGAAAACAGATCTACGAATGAAATTCTGAACACGTTGAGCTGCATAGATCTGCTCCATAGTAATAACCTGAGAACCGCCATCGTCCTGGACAGTAACACGAGCAATAGAACGCTCATATTCGACATTCTCGTTACTCAAGAAAGCAGTATAGCTGTCACCTCTGAAAGTACCAGTGAACTCACCAAAATGGTTATCAGAAAAGAAAGCATAGCCACCACCTTCAATAGCAAGAACATTCTTAGAGGGGAAAGGACCATAAATGAAGCGCTCCGAATAATCATTAGAACCAACAACAAGGTTTCGGAAAAAAGCTTTCAACGAATCAGTAATATCGAAAGGATGAACATAACCGTCAAAATCACCCTGCAAATAATTACCACCTCTTAAACGAACTTCACGGAAAAGCTCATCAAAATTTTGATGAGATGCATATCCATAGACAGAGGGGTAAGAGGGGTAAAGTTCACTTTCAGGGGTAAAGGTCCTAACACGCATAGGGATAGCATCGTCTTGGGTATTTAAAACGTAGTTACGGATAAAATCCAAATAACCAAGGTAAGGAATGGCGTTCTTAGGCTCAGGGAAATACTGAGGTTGTGCAGCTCGATTAAGGAAGCCTATAGGCTGAAAATTAGGACGCCACATGCCAAGCTCCGAGAAGATACTACCCTCAGGTATATATGGCATGCCACTACCATAATTGTCGAGTAAAGTGTTAGGCGTTTGAGAAGCGTAAAATTGATTAAGAATGGGATAATCAAAGTTGATAGCAGGGAAAGAATAGTCAGTCTTACCAGGCTTAACCTCTACACCATCACGAAGCGCTGGAACATAGAGTGACGTAGGTACCCAGATAGCGACGACCTGAACTTTAGCACGAGAGAGAACAGGCGAGATAGTGGGGTTAGTAGAAAAAGCAGCACGGAAATTAAGTTTGTAATTCGTGCCAGCAATAACCTCATCCACATGACGGACTTTCCAAAAGCCGAAATCATTAGAACCAACAAGGTCATAATCGAGAGGCCAATTTGCTCGATTAGGATCTTTGGTCTTTAGACCAAGTAGGTAATTTAAAATGTTGTTTGCCATATAATTTGTTGTATTTAGTTTCAAATTGTTTACATATACGGACATATTGAGTATAATCGTGAATTAAACGATCACCAACATAATAAGGACCGTCAGAAATGACATCATCATCAATATTTTCAAAATAATGATTCTTAAGCTCAAGAAGCTCGTTATCAGAAAAGACCTTTTGACGAAGATATCGAGGGAGAGAACGAGGAATGCCATTGAACTCAAAAGCAAATGGATTGAGTGTGCCATTCAACTGATGATGGAGACCATGATGTTTATCGACATAGGAGGCACCAAGACCTGGTGAAGCGAGAACAAGGGGCATTTCTCCGGGAGGAATAATATCAGGTAGAGTTCCTTTTTTACCCTTAGTAATGTAAGAAGTGCAGTAAGAGACTTGCTTGCCTATAGAATATGGCATATTATCCAAACGGTATACATCAACAAAACCATACTTCCAATAATTATAGATATCTGCAGGGTCAATATTTGTATTAATAAAGAAGCCATGGAAATGAATACGATGAGTACCATTAGGATCATCACCACGTTCAGTGACCAAGAAGTGACGAATAGAAGAGCCATTATGCTTGCGAACACGCTCCAAGAACAACCGAACCATCTTTTTTAAAGCTATCTTAGATTCATTATAGTACTTATCAGACATTGTAAGAGTGACGTAATAAGTATTATGTTGCTCTAAAGGGGTAAGATTTATTAATTCGTGGAGTAAACGGAAGCGCCAAGCAGACATATACTTGCGAAAGCAGTTTATGCAACGACCACAATCTACATTGATATAATAGTCATTCTTAGGATATATACCATGTACATTATGGTAAAGTTTAAAATGACTATAAGGTGCTATCTTCTTATAACGAGGGTTAACGACAACTTTCCTAACGAGGCAAGACATCGCGGGAGCTATACTTGATATACTTATTCTTTACGTACCACATACATTCATGGATAAACGCAAGGAATAGACCAAGGAGGTTGGTTACAAACCTCAAAAAACGAGGCAACCTATTAGATAACTTACCTAATAGGATGATAATTGTAATAAGTAGTTTCATGCTTCGATACGTGAATCGTTCCACCTAAAGGTGCGTTAATAAAATAGTGTACATGTATCTATAAAAAAAAATTTCAATTTATAGTATACAGGGGAGTTATAAGTTTCACTTATTCTCCACCGTGGACATAAAGATTTATCGCCACTCACATATCGCGCGAAAGCGCGCGTTAAGGAGTAGCAATAAATCTTAGACCCATAGGGTCGAATAAGTGACGCTCCTACAATAAGGTATGAAGCCTAATTTGGCTGTAAAGCGATTAGCCAAATTAAGCTTCATGAGGTTTATTTCTTTGAACGCTTGACGAGGTGAGAAATACCGAGAGTCAAGACGTCTACGAGAAAGGAGAGTATCTTACTCCATATCTCGGCTTTCTGTTCTGGAGTTCTCATCTGATACAAGAGTGTTAGAAATGACAGACTCAAGGGCCTGGTTATACTCATGAGCACAAGCGATAAGCTTCTCAATAGCCTCAGTATTCTGAGACTTGAAAATCATATCGGCGTATGCCTGGGAACGGTCGAAATGGAGTTTAAAGGAAAATGATAGTTCCATGTGATTACGAATTTCGTTAAACTGAATTGTTGTCATAGCGTGTTTTGTTTTAAATTAGAAATCTGTTTCGTTAGATCCTTGTTTTGGAGTAGGCAAAGGGAAAGCCTCAGGATACTCCTCTTCATAAGTAAGAGGTCGATTTGTTTTTGCTACTCGGCTGATATCAAAAGCAACATGCCAAAACGTGTCGTACTTCAAAAACTCACAAGGATAGTGAGCAAGAAGAGAACGCTCGAGAATCTCTAAATCCATAGGGCTGAGATTACGAATACTGATATCAACAGCAGAGCCAGTAAGGTGATGGGAGGTTCGAGAACCTCCCACACGAGAATTAACTTCTGCGCAACGGAAGCCAGAGTTAATGTAAAGGGGTTTGCCGACATGAGATCTAACAGACTCAAGAATCCAAGCTACACTACGGATATTGGACAGCTTGAAACCAGTAGGTATATTCGGCAAAGGAACTTGCGTGTGTGTCATTTCCCTAAAAGAGAAATGATCAGGGAAATTGGTATACATACAGCGTAAACATACTGTAAATATTACGACATTCGTCTGTGTGAATGAAGATAAGCTCTTTGATGATCTTATCTTCATTACTACAGAATTATCAACGTTGTATGTTATGCTTTTATTTTGCTTATTCTAACGGGGCGTATAAATGCATCTAAAAAAGAGCATGCAAAAAACATAAGAATTGAAACTATATAAGAGAGACATGCTTCACTTTCTAATACAGGTATAAATATCAAGCTTCCTACAATAAGTATAAAAAGGTTTATAAAAATCTTTAGATTACCAAACTCCTTATACAACAAAACAGATTTGATTATAGAATATAACACAACCGCTGAATGCAAGAATATGCAAACAGTTTCAACAATTGAATGTACTGGTACAGTATCGTATACGTACCTACCATCAGAGTAAACAACATGAAACTTACTTCCACTAATTAGATTAGCAATGCATACAAATGAGATAATTGCAATAAATAGTATATCAGAGACTCTATTCATTTTAGCACCCCCCGATGAACCATATTCATTGGACTTGAACATTACTAATATGTTGGCTATAGGAAACAGTCCCGCACAACAAGTCAAAGCGATTTGATCAATTTCTATAATTTTAAAATTCATTAATAAGGCATTGCAAATAACATATAACACTCCGGCAATAGGCAGCGATGCTAATAACCAATTAAACTGTCGATTACTATTAACACTATTAACACTATTTAATATCTCTACCCTATCCGATGTAATCGATGGATTAATCTCATTAATATATTCCGCAATGAGTGAGGTAATTGCATCGGCGTTATTACCAAAAAACTTTGTCTCATTAGCTCTGATTTCAAAATGATTACAACGATTCATAAGCTTAGTGAGGCATATTGTGTGTTCAGTGGACTTTGCATATAAAGTTACTCCTCCCAGATTATTCGGTTGTGAGACAATGGTTACTATAAGTATGCCATTAACCCTTATATCTGTAGTCACTTTATGGCCTAGACCAGACCCAATCATAAAGCCACACTTAGTGACCTCATTAAAGTGATTTTCCACAGCAGTACGAGCAAGATTCGTTGCATTATTGCGAGTATTTCTGTTCACACCAGAAGTATTCTCAGAAGTTGATACTCTCTCTACATAAGGACGTTGTATAATGGTATCCTCAGTGGTAGATTGTATCACACGACCACTATTGCAAAGATCCTCACTGCCAAGTATCGAAATAAATTCAGTAACACTCTGTGGACGCTTCTTGATGCTATACTCCATAGAACTGGTGATAGCTTTTCGGGTGCTATGGCTAAGTGTAGATGGCAACTCGGGAAGCCCTGCGCTGGGTATAATAGCTGCCTCTGGAGGGCACTCGCCTGTAACCAATGTATAGAGCGTTGCACCTAATGCGTAGATGTCTGTCGCTGGACAGAACATCTTGACACCACCGCCAGCAAGGCCCTGCTCGAATGGAGCATAGCCTGGGCTATGTGCCGCAAGATAGGTTGTTGTTTGGTGTCCGGTCTCGGCATCATAGTGCTTGGCAAGGCCAAAGTCGATGAGAACCACCATATCGCCATCTGTACGCACCATAATATTGGCGGGCTTAATATCGAGATGCAGAATGTTTCTATCGTGGATGTGCTTGAGTGCTGATGCAGCTTGCGTAATATACCTAACTGCCTCGACCTCAGGGAGTGTGCGGCGCCTCTTGACTATATCGCTAAGTGATACACCATCGATATACTCCATGACGTAGTATGCGGTGTTATTCTCCTCGAATAGATCGCTAACACCAACGATATGGGGGTGCTTTATCTGGCTAACCTTGCGTGCCTCTTCAAGGAATTTGCGTTTGTAGCGGTTGATGTCTATATTAGAATTCTCGCTAACGACACTTTGCACAATGCCATTATCTCCGCGATTGCAGTAGTCTTTGATGAAAAACTCTTTGATGCAGACCTTTGCACCAAGCGTGGTATGCTCAGCAAGGTATGTTATACCGAATCCACCCTGTCCTAGAGCGCGTATGATGCGATATTTGCCACCCTGAAGTGGGGTTCCGTTACTTAATTCCATAGTAGTTTGTTTGTTTCCGATAGACAAATATAGCAACAAATTACTTTGTATGCAACTATTTAGCTATATTTTCAGCAACCCAACTACAATGGCTTTGGTATTACATCTTGCGGAAGGTGAAATACTTGGCAGCTAAGAAACTATACAGTGACGAAATGATGGTTGTCACCACCTTCGAGGGTGTAGGCCACATGTTGCAATGCTCCACAAATAGTTTCATCAGCACATAGTTCAGAAGAATCGCTCCACCAACAGATATAGCGTAGCGTATAAGCTGACCACGGCTGCGGTATGCCATAACCTGGAAGGCAACATAGCGGTTTAGCAGGAAGCCCGTGATGAAGGTTATTGGGAATACGATTATGAGTGAGGCGATATGTGGCGAGATAACAACAAAACCAACATCGATAAATCTATTGGCAACAACAAAGTGAAATATGGCAAAATACCACATCGCATCCAAGAGCATATTGATAGCACCACATACGCCATAACGGAAGAATTGGCGTGATATGATGGGCTCCAATGCCTTGATATATAGGCTATCAATAGCCGTTGATATGCGATATGCAATGCTCATATAACACAGCTGATATTATTCAACAGAGTATATCCACGCCTTGGGGAACAGCTCCTTGTGTTCTGAAACAAAGGCCTCACATGAGGTTATGTCGCTACTACCAAAGATAGCTACGGAGTACATATTTCCTCGCTTGATAGACTGGCAATATATCTCAACATCTGTCATAGCCTCAATATCCGCTATGGCGCCATTAGCATTACTACGTCGCTTATAGCTACCAACAATCACATAGTGCTTGATGTCTGCGTTATCGTGCCATGGACCGACAATGATAGGCTCTACGACCTCTTGCTCGATCTCTGTATTAGTCTCGGTTTCAGTCTCCTCCACTACCCCATTGTCTATTTCATTATTAGCAATGCTAATGTTCACATCATCAGTGATTTCACTCTCGTTACTTATGATATTAGTTGATGTGGTAGTTGGGGGCGTAGTAGTAACAATTGTAGGTATGTTGTTGCTCTCGTTATCTGGGGTCTTAGTTACGCTCTCGGTGTTATCTTTTGTGGCGTTGCTACCCATGAAGAGATATGCTGCGCCACCTACAAGCAATATAACCGTGATAGAAGCTGCGATAGCTATCCAACGTTTAGAGCTTTTGCGTCGCGATACTATTACGACATTACCTCTAAAAGGGTTTAGTTGTGATAATATATCGTCATCAGCCTTAAAGCTTTTATCGCTGATTACGCCCACTCCGCCAATAACTACCCTACTCTCTGAACGGGTCTTATCTAGCCAACGAAGGTATATGTCCTCAGCATCGGCAAATGCGATGTTTGCTACTTCTGCTATGGCATCTACAATAGATATGGCATCCTCGGACGATGAGAATGTTATGGTCTGCTCGGGCGGTGTGAGCCCCTTGCCCATAGGTTGGGCGCACTTGCGTGTAAGGCGCAATGTTCCCACCGTGGGTAGGGTCACTGCTCCCTTGCATATAAGGATGTTTTTAACTATCTTATTTACCTCGTTTACCATCTCTCTTATTTCTCTTTTTATCCTCAGCGGCGTACATCTTGTTTGCGTGGTCCACAACGGCATTGATATCCACAACGGCTGGTCGGCGCATAGCACGAATGATCATATAGACGCCAAGGATGATAAATGGAATACTCAAAATCTGTCCCATGTCAATAGCCATTCCATCCTCGAAACCTACCTGTGGTATCTTCACAAACTCGATAATGAAACGAGATAGGAAGATTCCAATCATAGCCACACCAAAGAGAAATCCTGGGCGACGGCGACCTAAATCTTTACGATAGTACAAGAATAGTATAATGCCGAATGTCAGCAAGTAACATAATGCCTCATATAGCTGCGATGGGTGGCGACCAGGGACTAATGCATCGGGTAAATTGCGGTCCTCGGCGCAACGCAAGAATCTAAAGCCCCATGGTGCGTTTGTGACATCACCTACAATCTCAGAGTTAAAGAGGTTGCCAATGCGGATAATCGCACCACTAATAGGGGCAACTATAGCTATGCGGTCGATACCCCATATAAATGGCAGATGGTTGCGCTTTGTGAAGAAGTATATGCCGAGTAGAATACCTATGGTAGCACCATGACTTGCCATGCCGCCTTCTCGTATGTCGGTGATTATGCGCCATGGCTCTGCAAGGTAAACCTCTGGCTCGTAGAATAGGCAGTGGCCTACACGGGCACCGATGAATGTGCCGAGCACTATCCACATGAATGCCGACTCGATGGTACGCCCTGGCAGACCCTCGTGCTTAAAGGTGTAGCGGCATATACGCTCAGCAACAAGTATTGCGACGGCCCACATAAGTCCGTACCACATAATGGGCATATTACCGATTTCTAATAATACGGGATCCCAGTCCCAAACAATCTGCAATATATTCATGTTAAAAACCTTTTTTTGTAACAATACTAATTTGACATCACCGCAAGACGGGCCATCACACGCCAGGCGTTGACCACTCTACTCTTATCTATAACTATGTCGGGGTACTCGTCGCGGTTACGAGACACCAGTCGCCAACCATTGTCATCTGATGTGGATCTTATCTTACGCCAGATGGTTGTATTGTCGTCAAGGGTTAGGATGAACTCATTACCTTGCACTATATCCTCGGGGTACACCCTCTTGAGGAAGAGGTCTGCGGCGGCGCACTGAGGATCGTTCATGCTGCGCGAAAATGACCTGATGACAAAGTCGCAATTGTTCATGTAGGGTACGTTGATAGAGCCAGAAGGCGTTATGCTTTCAATGTGCTCAATAACACTCTCGGCATCCTGATTGTAAAAGAGCAGTGGTGCTCCTTCGATGTTCTCGTCTCGTATCATTGTTCCCATGCCCGAAAGCAACCAGGTGCGGTCGATCTCGGGATATTTAGCCACGATGCGATCTGCCAGGTCACTCGATATACCATAGTGTCCCCTCTTGATGTTGTATATGTTTTCGGCACGCTGTATACCTATACTCTTGGCAAACGAATTTATTGTAAGGCGTGACCAAGCGATTACAAGGCTAAGTCGAGCCCAATTATCTTGCTTGTTACTTCTTCCTTTAGTGGGTTGCATAGCAGAGTAGTATTAATACAACTAATCTCAAATTTAGCAAATCAAAAAATATGTATTATCTTTGCGCATCGGCTCCGTAGTTCAATGGATAGAATTTAAGATTCCGGTTCTTACGATGAAGGTTCGAATCCTTTCGGAGTCACTCAAGGGTTGTTCCGCATAATGTGGGCAACCCTTCGTTTGGCTATCCTACAAAACTATCTATCTCATACTTGGCAAAGGTAGTATATTTTTTGAAAAGAAGTGCACTATTTTCTAATTAAATTGTAGCTTAATACCTATTTTGTATTGTAAGGCATTAGCCGCCCTTTTATAGCATATAGGTAGAGGGATGTCTACATTCGTAGTCATCCCTCTACCTATAGTTATTAGTGGGTCGGTGCTACTCTACGCAGCGGTCGCACTTCTCCTTTATAATCTCGTCAGCAAGACGCTCCAAGGCTGGTACATCCTCTGGCTTAAGGCGAGACATAATGGTCACAACGTCCTCAATAACCTCTACGCCCTTGAAGCGGTCGATGATGTTACGCATAGCACGGCCAGCCGATGGTGCCCACGAGCCATTCTCGATGATACCTATGCGGCGATTACAGTAGTTTTTGATTGCCAAGTGGTGCAGGAAGTCGTGCATTGGAGGGAATACATCCGAGTCGTATGAGGCTGCAGCCACAACGAGCTTGCTGTACATGAATGCGGCCTCTACCGCCTCTGACATATCCTCGCGTGCGAGGTCCATAACTGCGACGTTGTTAACACCCTTAGCTCTAAGGATGTCGGCAAACTTCTTTGCTGCCTCACCCGTATTGCCATGTATTGATGCATAGGCCACGAGTACACCATCTACCTCAGGAGTATAGCTGCTCCATATGTCGTAAAGGTTGAGATAGTAGCCCAAATTCTCCGTTAACACAGGACCATGGAGCGGACAGATAATCTTGATATCGAGGGTTGCTGCCTTCTTGAGAAGGGTCTGTACGGGAGCACCATACTTGCCACAGATGTTGAAGTAGTAGCGACGAGCCTCACATGCCCACTCCTCCTCGTGGCATAGAGCGCCGAACTTACCAAAGCCATCGGCCGAGAACAACACCTTGTCAGTGCTATCGTACGACACCATAACCTCTGGCCAGTGTACCATGGGGGCCATTACGAAGTGAAGAGTGCGGCCACCAAGCGATAGGCTACCACCCTCCTTAACGCCGATAACACGACCCTCGAAACGAGTTGTGAAGAAGAACTGAGGCATCATCTTAACTGCCTTATCTGAGGCTACGACCTGCATTGCTGGGTACTTCTCGAGAACCTTATCAATGGTGCCAGCGTGGTCGGGCTCAAGGTGCTGGACAACGAGGTAATCGGGGGTGCGACCCTCAAGGGCTGTATCGAGATTTGCCATCCACTCCTCGCTTTTGCGGGGGTCTACAGTATCCATGATTGCCACCTTCTCATCGAGGATGAGATATGAGTTGTACGACACTCCGTTGGGTACAACATACTGGCTCTCGAAGAGGTCGATATCGGTGTGATCTACTCCGATATACTTTATCTTTTCGGTTATATTCTTAATCATTTTGCACAATATTTTAAGTTTTGTCACAAATATCTAAATTTTCTGCGAATAATCAAAATATATACGTCATTTTTTATAACTTTGCGTGATAAATATTTTTGAAGATGAGAAAAATTGTACCATTTATACTCCTTTCGCTGCTCTTTGCAGCATGTTCGTTGAAAAAGAGTGATGCTAATCAAAAGACCATATATGTAACCATAACCCCTCTCAAGGCTATCATCGAGGAGATAACCTGTGGCGACTTCAGCGTGGGGGTAATTGTTCCCGATGGGGCGAGCCCTGAGATATACGAGCCCACAGCCAAGCAGCTTGCCAAGCTCAACGAGGCACGCTTGATATTCTCTACGGGATTGATAAACTTCGAACGTTCGATAGTTGGTAATTTGGATAATAGTGACAGAGTCTTCGAGTTACATAAGGGCATAGAGCTTATTGAGGGTAGCTGCTCACATGGTCACCATCACCATAGCCACGGTGTAGACCCCCATGTATGGACCTCGCCTAAGACGCTACGCACGATGGTTGTAAATGCTCGCGATGTTATTGCTGCGCAGTTCCCTGATAAGAGCGAATATATTGCTCGAGCAGATGAACTACTCAAGCGCATCGACGAGTTAGACTCATACTGCCAGGAGAAGATATCTTCTAATGCTTTGCGTGCGATGATGATATACCACCCTGCCTATACCTACTATGCGCACGACTATGGTATTGAGCAGATAGCCATTGAGCACGATGGCAAAGAGCCTACACCTCGTCAGCTTGCGACACTCATAGATAGGGGACGCAATCTTGGTGTCAAGGTTATTCTCTACCAGCCACAGTATAACGTCGATAAGGTGATGCCCGTAGCCAATGGTGTTGGTGCAGAGTGCATTGTAACCAACCCTCTGGCAGGGGATATCCTCGGTGAGATTAGGCGCGTAACAGATATAATATGTGGTGATTATGAGTAACGCAAAAAAGATTATCTCCATTCGTAACCTCTCAGTGCGTTACGATGGCGTTGTGGCGTTGGAGCATGTAGATCTCGATATCTTCGATAACGACTTTGTAGGTATCATAGGCCCAAATGGCGGAGGTAAGAGTACGCTTGTTAAGACCATTATGGGGGTAGTGCCGCATAGTGGAACCATTGAGTACTCGCCCGACATATATCGCCATGGTAAGCCTCATATTGGTTATCTTCCACAGGTCTCAAACTTCGATCGCAGCTTTCCTATATCTGTGGGTGAGGTGGTACTCTCGGGTCTTCAAGCCGAGCGAGGTATGCTTGGAAGATATACCAAACAGGATAGGACTCGTGTTGCGGAGCTATTGGATATGGTTGGCCTGACAGGACTTCATAATAGGGCTATTGGAGAGCTATCTGGTGGTCAATTGCAGCGTGTTATGCTCTGCCGTGCACTAATCTCGGATCCAAAGATTCTTATTTTGGATGAGCCTACCAACTTTGTGGATAATCGTTTTGAGAATGAACTATATAGCATCCTTGTGCAGCTGTCACGGAGAATGGCAATTTTAATGGTGTCGCACGACCTTGGTACTATATCGAGCGTTGTTCGCAATATAGTTTGTGTCAACCGTCACGTACATCGCCACGAGTCTAATATTATAACTGCTGAGCAGTTACAAAACTACGACTGCCCTATACAGATTATTAGCCATGGACATATTCCACATACAGTGCTTGGAGAGCATCATCACTGCTCGCACTGTGATGGTGAATAAGTTTGCCAAAAATGAATATAAACATATAGGCCCTGGGTAACTCCCAAGGCCTATTCTTTTTGATTATATGCTCCTAAAGTATTGGGTGTGCTACCCTACTTTTTAACACTCTTCACGGGTGTGATGGTTACAGGACCCTTCTCAGTCGAAAACTTGCCCTTAGGGGTAAGTTGCTTTGGGTGGCCCTGTTGAACTTTCAGCCCCTTATTACTATTATTATTGTTTGGTTTATATATCGCGTCCTTAGATATAGGCTTAGGCATAGGCTTAATCTGCTCGCTTACGGGGGTTACCTTGCGAAGCTCGATGTTGAAGACAAGAGCCTCATTGGGGTATGCCAAGCCTCGGCTGTTCATGGCAACACCTGGCGCGTAGCTTGCTGGCATCCAGATAGTAATTTCGCCACCCTCGCCAATATTAGGCAAGCACTTGCCGATGACATCCTGGAAGAAACCGCCAAGCGTTGTTGTGGTATTTTGAGCATGCTCAAGTTGCATCTCAAGTGATTCGGTGAGCTTCTCGCGTGTCTCCTCGTCGAGCTCGTTGCTACGCTTTACTCGTGCCAACTGGCGCTCGAGTGATGCTATACGCTCTTCGTTAGACTCAACCAAGATACCGTGGCTGCTATAGAGCATATAATCTATATTTATAGAGTCGCGCAAGTCCTGAGGGCGTCTCTCGTTTCCGGCTTTGTCTATACGGTAGTATATTGGGCTATCCATGCCCTGCTCATAGAGTTCAATGACGCCATCCTGCTTAGCGATATTAGCAAGCCACATCTCGCTCTGCTCAGCCATAGATGTAGATACCTGGTTGGGTATATAGCTGCGATATATAGATACCATATCCGTCACGGGGATGAGTAGAAGCGAATCAGCCTTGGTTATATCCTCCACCATTTTAACATCCTCGAAAGCCTCTCTCACCCAGTGAAGGTTTACTGGAAGGGCCATTATGCGTAGCTGGTTGGCCATGTGGCGACCAAGGAATCCAGCCGTACTATTCATGTTAAACTCCTCGTTGAAGAGTGTTGGACGCTCTATTAAGGTGTCGGGGTTCTGACGCTCGAGCATCTTTTGGCGCTGCTTAGCGCGGTTATATGGTGCGTAGCAAGCATCCTGGAACTCGCGGTTAGCTACGATGTCAAAATACATTCTTTGTGGATCGATGTTCTCGGTCTCCACGGCATCGTTAAAACTCCTCATGAAGAGCTCTCTATCAAGACCACCCTCAAGGTATAGTCCCTGCATGGCCATAGCGTAGTTCACACCCACGGCATAGGATAGGGTGTCGAATTCGGCATTTGTATCGAGATAGGTGTTGTTCTCAATAGGCTGGAAGTACATCTCCACGCCAGGATTTTTGAGCGTCTGGCCCTCTGCTTGGGCGCTCTTTGAAGCCACCTTATCATTCTTACTAGTCGAGCAAGCCGCCATTACGGCGATGGTTGCTGTAATTATCAAAAATCTAAATTTCATATTATCATCTATTAACGTTTCTCCACATCAATAAGTTTAATCTCGTAGTAGAGCATGGTGTTAGGCTCAATGCCCAATGAATCGCAACCCTCCGAACCATAAGCGAGTGTCGAGGGTAACCATGCCTCGATGTGACCACCACGACCAATTAGGCGTATTGCCTCCTGCATACCCTTTGTCATCTCTCCCATAGCTATGCGTAGAGTGTCGTTGCGATAATATGTAGTGTCTATAATACGCTCCGCAACATCCAGAGTTCTAAACTGTATGCGCAGTGTGTCGCGAGAGTTCTTTGCTGTACGCTTGCTATCGCCCGATGTTCTAATCTTATAGGTTAGACCCGACGATGTTGCGTAGAAGTCGTGGTCGTAAGCTCGCAGTTCGTCGAGGAACTGCTTCTCGAAGCGTGCAACACGCTCATACTCGTCATAGTATCTATATTTTAGCATGGCATAGCGCTTCTCATCCTCGCTAAGACGTGGCTCTCCACGATGTGCGTCGAGGATGCCCATGCAAACCATATCCATGTTGATTGTAGAGTCGATCTCTCGAAGCATGCGCTCAAGCTCCATGCCGTAGGCGTAGGACATAGAGTCAGTGCTTGTCTCCATGCTTTTAACCTTCATGACACTCTTCTTTTCGCTCTTGCACGACACAAAGGTTGTGATTGCAAGTACGAGGGTTACTACCAAAAATAATCTCTTCATATTGATATTATATATACTATTCTGATTTATCCTCCCTCTTGGCCTCTGCGGCGATGAGTATGGATCCTACGACGGCTGCGGTGAGCGATGCCATGAGAATGGCAATCTTGCCCATGTCGATGAAAGCCTTCATGTTGGCATCCGGGAAGGCAAGGTTGTCTACAAAGATAGACATGGTGAAGCCTATACCTCCCAGGCAGGCTACTGCCATAAGCATCTTCCAGCTAGATCCTGCAGGGCGCTCGGCAATACCTAGCTTAACGGCTAAGTAGCTGAAGAGAGTGATGCCAAGGGGCTTGCCTACTACAAGTCCGAAGAATATACCCATACCTATAGATCCAAACTCTGGGCTATACTCAAAGATGTTGAAATACTCCATTGACTCAATCTTAACGCCAGCATTAGCAAGAGCGAAGATTGGCATAATCAGGAAATTGACGTATGGCATTAATAGGTGCTCCATGCGGTCGCTCATGCCATAGGCTCCATCCGATATCTGTTTCATGCGGCGGAAGTGATACATTCTGCTCTCATTAGCTTCGTGCTCATCCTCAATCTTGTCAGCATCGATGATACCCTTTTCAATAATATCGGCCTTATGTAGGTAGTACGAACGGCTGTAGCGAGGCTTTGTGGGGATAAGCATAGCCATGGCAACACCCGATATTGTTGCATGAACACCCGAGTAGTAGAAGAGTATCCACACGATAACCGCAGGGATTAGGTAGGCCATTATGCGGAACTCACCTAAACGACGCATGAAGTATATGCCCACCATGATAGCTACGGCTATGCCTAGGAGTATGAGGTCTGGGGTATGGCCATAGAATAGCGCTATGACAAGTATAGCACCCAAGTCGTCGGCAACAGCTAAGGCTGTGAGGAAAACCTTTAGTGATAGAGGTACTCGGTCGCCTAGTAGTGACATTATGGCTATGGCAAATGCAATGTCTGTGGCTGTTGGGATACCCCAACCACCAGATACTGCAGAGCCAGCATTAAATGATGCGTATATCATTGCGGGCATAAGCATACCACCGATGGCCGCGATGATTGGTAGTATCGCCTTCTTGGGTGTGGATAGCTGGCCGTGAGATATCTCGCGACGTATCTCCAAGCCTACGCTGAAGAAGAAGATTACCATAAGTGCGTCGTTGACGAACTTCTCCACGGTCATTGCCTCGGGGAATAGCTGGCCATCAATAGATAAGCCTAACTCCATGTGTAGAATGTGGAAATATGTGTCGGAGGTTGCTGGTATGTTGGCCAGCAGCATGGCAATAATCACACAAACAATCAGCACAATACCTCCCGCCCATGGGGCCTGAAGGAAGTTGCTTCCGCGTTGCGATAGAATATGGCTGCGCTTTACTCTACCAAATTTTGTAAATATTGACATAAGAAAAATCTGTTATTGGGAAGGGTGTCATCCCTTGTGTTATCTATAGTTACAAGACATTCTCGGCCTCAATGCCCTTGAGTGCTATGCTGCACATCTTGAACAAAAGGCGTGCTACAGCCAATATGTCGCGCTTATTTTCCATATTGGGTACTACCTCTGTAATATCGAAACCAACGATGCTACGTCCCGAGGTTATCACGCGATCCATGAGGTATATGGCCTGGAAGAGAGTCAGACCACCGCCATTAATGCGACCCGTGCCTGGTGAGCAGTCGCACTGTAGGGCGTTGATGTCGAGGGTGATGTATACATTCTGTGGCATTGTTGATATGATGTCGTCAACCTGTGCCGACCATGTCTTGCCCTCGAACTGCTGTGCCCACATATCCTGTGCGGTGAAGAGGCGTATGCGCTTGTCGTTTGCGGCTCTCTCCCACTCTATGGGGCTAAACTCCTGAACACCCACTACGGCAAGCTGGTCGATATTGGGAACATCGCGCATGACGTTGAACATTGTAGATGCGTGCGAGAATTCGAAACCCTGGTATGCCTCGTGCATATCACATCTTGTGTCTATCTGTATGATGCCAAGATGCTCGTACCTGTAGCCCATAGCCTTGATGATGCTGTAGGATACCGACTGGTCGCCACCCACAAGACCCACAATCTTATTCTGCTCAAGCCACTGCTTAACCTGTTTGTAGAGAATGAAATTGACGTCAACAGATCCTTCATTTACTCGCTTTAAGCGTCTTTCGTACATGAGGTTGTCAATAACCGAAAGACCAAACTCGTCATGGAGTTTAGTCACTCGCTCTGCATCCGAACGAAGTCTGTGCGATAGGTCCTGTATCGAATAGTCAATAGGTACGGTGGCGATACCCTTACGCCAACTGTTAGGTGCCATGGGCTCGTAGAAGTCAACGAAACGCGACATCTCGATGATGGCATCTGGAGCATAGGAGCAGCCAGAGTATAGTGACGATGTAGCATCCCAAGGTGCTGATATTAGCACGAGTGCCGACTTCTCGGGTTCGAGCGAAATGCCAAAATAGTTGCCATTGTCTGGTGTTATAGTATTTGGGTCGAACTCTTTATTGCTCATAGTATTGCCATTAATGATTATTTGCTTGCAAAATATCGCACAAATATAGTAAAAATTTAGATATTTTTTCTATCTTTGTTAAAATTTTACAACGTAAAAATATACTTATGAGAGTTGTTGTTGATAGTGCTATCCCATACATTAAGGGCGTTCTTGAACCATTTGCCGAAGTGGTCTATCTTCCCTCGGAAAAGATTGATCGTGCAAGTGTTAAGGAGTGTGACGCTCTAATTATTCGCACACGCACAAAGTGTAATAAGGCTCTGCTTGATGGCTCGAAGGTTAGGTTTATAGCTACAGCTACCATCGGCACAGATCATATAGATATCCCTTATTGTCTTTCGCAGCGCATTATCCTCGCTTCTGCGGGAGGTTGTAATGCTCGTGGCGTATTGCAGTGGGTGGCCTCTGCTCTTAAGGATATATGTCACTCTGATGGCCGTTCGCCTCAGGGGTATTGTTTGGGTGTTGTGGGTGTTGGTAATGTAGGTTCGCTTGTTGCCGATTATGCTGCTAAGTGGGGTTTTAAGGTGATGAAGTGTGACCCTCCACGTGCAAAGCGTGAGAAGGATGGCGACTACTACCCTATTGAAGAGCTCGCTAAGAGGTGTGATATTATCACTCTACACACCCCTCTCGACGACACGACTCATCATCTTGTCGATTCCAAGTTGCTTGATGTTATGGGGCCCGATACCACTATTATCAACGCCTCACGTGGCCCTGTTGTAGATAACTCGGAGATAGTAAAAAGGTCGAATCGTTATATCTTTGATGTGTGGGAGGGTGAGCCTAATATTCCTGCAGATGTGCTTCGAGGTGCGACTCTTGCTACACCTCATATTGCAGGTTATTCTAAGCAGGGTAAGGCTAATGCAACAACGATGGTTATTAGGGCGTTATCTTCATATTTTGGTTTTCCGTTAATGACGTGGTCTCCTGCTGATGTTGAACCTGCTACACCACGTGATATATCGTGGCAGGAGTTGTGTGATACCATAGATGACTATTGTCCGATTAGTCGACAGACGGAGTTGCTTAAGGCACACCCAGAGAACTTCGAGACAATGCGTAATAACTACGATTATCGCAATGAGTACTTTTAGACTAATAGTGCACTTCAACTAAAAGTTGAGAGGAAATTCAAATAAAATTTGAAATATAGCAAATTATTTCTACTTTTGTACTTTCAACACTTTTGTGTTGGATTTGATGAATGATGAAAAAGACCCTCTTTCAACATATTTTAGGTTGGTTGCCGGCTGAGTCGGCGCACAATGTGCGCCTCGCTCTATTGCGCTTTGTTGGCATAATACCAACTGGTCGCTGGTGGCTTAAAAGGTGCTACTCACCTCACAAGGTTAACCTTGAGCGCAGTGTCTTTGGCCTAAGTTTCAAGAATCCAATTGGCATTGGTGCGGGTGTCGATCCCGACGCTCGTTGCATGAATGAGTTTGCAGCCCTTGGCTTTGGCTTTATGGAGATAGGTACTGTGACCTATCGCTCACAGCATGGTACGCCCCATCCTCGCCTGTATCGTCTTAAGGAGCGTGAATCGATTGTCAATAATAGTGGTTACCCAAGTCGTGGTATGGAGTACGTTATTGACAGGGTGCGTGATCGCTCGAAGAGTCGAGATATGGTGTTGGGTTGCTGTATTGGCAAGCTGACAACCACACATCGCATGGATGCCCCCAAGGAGTACCTACGTGTGTTTAGAAATCTATATCAGTATGTCGATTTCTTCTCAGTGAATATCTCTTGTAACTCATCGTCAAAACCCTTTGTCCCTCGCTCTCGTGAGGAGATTCTCCAACTTGTTGAGCCACTTTTTGAGTTCCGTCGTGGTCAGCAGGACTACAGACCTATTCTTCTAAAGATCTCGCCTGACCTTACTCGTGAGGAGTTAGATACTGTTATTGACATTCTTATTGAGACACCATTGGATGGTATTGAGGCCGTGGCTGGATCGCAGAAGTTGAGTCCCGATGGCCGTGGCTCTGTGTCGGGAGCACTGCTTACCGAGCGAGCTATCGAGATGGTGCAGTATATTGCCAAGCGCACCAAGGGTAACTACCCTATTATTGGCTCTGGTGGTATGATGAACCCTGAGGATGTGCGTCGCATGATTGAAGCTGGAGCATCGCTTGTTGCTCTGAATTCAGGAATTAGAGAGAGTGGCGTGAAACTCCTAAAACATGCATCAAGGGCTCTTGTAGTTGAGTCGGCTAATAGTCTTGATATTAAGGATAGTATTGTTAAATAGTATCATATTATGAATGCATCTGTAGTTACCATAGGAGATGAGATTCTTATTGGGCAGATAGTCGATACGAATACCGCCTCTATTGCTCGTAAGCTAAACGATATAGGGGTCACAATCGTAGAGAAGCTATCTATTGGCGATGATGCTGATGCTATAGCCTCTACGCTCTCGCGCTTGCTCACATTTAGCGATATTATCATCCTCACAGGAGGTCTTGGCCCAACCAAGGATGATATCACTAAACATACGTTAGCTCGCTACTTTGGCTCGCATCTGGTCTATAATGAGGCTGAGGGTGCGCATATCGAGGGCCTTTTGAAGCGTCGTGGCATACCATTCACCGAGCTTAATCGAGGCCAGGCTATGTTGCCCGAGTGTTGCACCGTATTACATAATGCCCATGGTACCGCTCCTGGTATGTGGTTCGATTGCGAAGGTAAGGTGATTGTGTCTCTTCCGGGTGTCCCCTTCGAGATGGAGCACCTTATGATTGATGAGGTGTTGCCTCGCATCAAAACACGATACACACTGCGTTCTATTGTTCACCGCACGCTCATAACACGTGGCATTGCCGAGTCGTTACTTGCAGAGCGTATTGAGGCTTGGGAGGATGCACTTCCTGATTATCTCCATTTAGCCTACCTTCCAGCACCCAATATTGTGCGTCTTCGTCTTTCGGCATACGATGTCGACGAGAGTGTTGCTAAGGTTGAGATAGAGGAGCAATTTGCAAAACTTAGCAGTATTATAGGTGATAACATCGTCGGCATGGAGGGAAGTAGTGTCGAGGAGTTGGTGCACAATATTCTCATCGATAAAGAGCTTAAACTTGCTGTTGCCGAGAGTTGTACAGGTGGTACAATAGCCTCGCTCTTTACACGAATGGCAGGAGCCTCAGCATATTTCATGGCAGGTGTTGTCGCCTACTCAAATGAGGCTAAGCGTGACATACTCGGCGTTGACTATGATAATATAATGCGTTACGGTGCAGTGAGTGAGATTGTGGCTATTGAGATGGCAGAGGGCGTTCGACGCATATCTGGTGCCGACTATGCCATTGCCACAACAGGCATTGCGGGACCTTCAGGTGGTAGCGCCGAGAAGCCTGTAGGCACCGTGTGGATGGCCGTTGCTACCCCATCGGGCACACGTACCATGTTGCGCAATTCGGGCACCGACCGCTCGCAGATTATCAGCCGTGCCTCGGCATACGCCATTGAGATGCTCTACGAGGAACTTAAGAGATTATGATACAAAACTACTAAATTATGATACGCTCTATTTTAGACACTGACCTTTACAAGTTTACCACATCGTACGCCTATTTTAAGTTATACCCACAGGCGATAGGTACCTTTACCTTCAACGATCGTGATAAGACGCAGTATGATGATGACTTTCTTGAGGATCTTAAGGCGGAACTTAAGGCCTTGGAGCGCATATCGCTCTCGGACGATGAGTTTCAGTACATGATTAAGAACTGCAAGTACATCCCTCAGAACTACTTTGAGTGGCTCACTGGCTTCCGTTTCGATGCCTCTAAGATTAACGTATGGCTCGACGAGGAACGTCACCTCCAGATCAATGTTACCGACTATATGTATAAGGTGACTCTCTACGAGATACCTATCCTTGCCACCGTATCGGAACTCTTCCACCTCCGCAATAGCTACGATGCTGATGCTATGATTAAACGACTTGAAGAGAAGGAGCAGATAGCACGTGATAACAATTTGATATTCTCAGACTTCGGCACACGTCGTCGCTTCTCGTATGATGTGCAGCGTATGGTGGTTAAGCACCTCAAGAATAACCCTTGTGGTTGCACCGGAACCTCTAACTGCCACCTTGCAATGGAGCTTGATATGAAGATGATTGGTACATATCCACATGAACTTCCTATGTTCATAGCGGCGGTGAAGGGTGGACCTCGTATGGCAAACTACCTTACAATGGAGGATTGGGTTAAGGTATACGATGGCTACCTCGGCACAGCTCTTACCGATAGCTTCGGCTCTGAGGTCTTCTTCAAGAACTTCTCAAAGAAGCATGCTTGCCTCTTTGATGGTGTGCGTCAGGATTCGGGTGATCCAATTGCATTTATCGATATGGCTATCAACCGTTATAAGGAGCTTGGTATCGATCCTTTGACCAAGAGTATTGTCTTCAGTGACTCACTCAACTTCGAGAAGGCCGTTAAGATTAAGAAGGCATGCGAGGGTCGTATCAAGTGTATGTTCGGTATTGGAACAAACCTTACATGCGACACGGGTCATTCATCATGTAATATAGTGATGAAGCTCTCATCATGCCAGATTAACTCACGCCAACCTAAGGAGCTATGCGTAAAACTATCGGATGTCGAGGGCAAGGAGATGGGTGATCCACAGGAGGTTGCTGTATACCGCTATTTGTTACGTAATCAGAGCAATAATAATTAGTAATGGTGGCTATATAGCTTTTATCGTTCTAATACTTGTACGATAAAGTCCCGCTTAACAAAGCGGGACTTTTATCTTATTAATAGCTTTTATATCATATGTGTAATAGCTAAACTAAAAGGGTTTAGAGTGTATACACTTGAGGTTACAGGCCATCTGCTCCACGGAGCTTGCTCCAACAAGCACAGAGGTGACGCCACGTTGTGCTAATATCCACGCTAAAGCCATCTCTGCAAGTGTCTCGCCACGTTCTGCTGCCTGGATATTGAGCTCACGCAGATGGTTGCGAAGCTCTGGTGTTAGACGGCTCGAGGGTAGACTTGTCTCACGCGACATGCGAGAACCTGCGGGTATAGTGTCGAGATACTTATCAGTAAGAAGTCCCTGTGCAAGAGGTGAATAGGAGATAAAGCCGATGCCGTTATCTGCACAATAGTCCACGATACCCTCATCCTGGGGTGCGCGGTCGAGCATATTGAGGCGACCTTGATATATGAGCAGTGGCACATCTCGCTCACGTAGGTATATATCAGCGAACTTCACAGCTTCAAGTGGCCAACTTGAGATTCCGACATATAGAGCCTTACCCGCACGCACAATGTCTACCAACGCCTGCAGCGTCTCCTCCATAGGAGTGTTGGGGTCGTAGCGGTGGCTATAGAATAGGTCTACATAGTCGAGGTGCATGCGCTTAAGGCTCTGGTCGAGGCTCGCCATTAAGTACTTACGAGAGCCCCACTCTCCATATGGGCCAGGCCACATATCGTATCCCGCCTTGGTTGAGATGAATAGTTCATCACGATATGGGCGGAAATCATCGTCCATAAGGCGACCGAAGGTCTCCTCGGCAGTTCCAAATGGAGGTCCATAGTTATTTGCCAAGTCGAAGTGTGTGACTCCGTGGTCAAAGGCGTAGTGTGCAATTGAGCGGCTACGCTCATAGGGGTCGACACCACCAAAGTTGTGCCAGAAGCCTAAGCTCACCTTGGGTAACAGTACACCACTGCGACCACATCTTTGATATATTTTATCGAACTCGTTGTAGCGTTCCTCGCGAGCCACATATCTCTCCTTTAGATTCATAATAGCGTAGGTGTTAGTGTAGTTATAGCAATGCATAGTTGCATCAACTCATGCATAAAGGTAAGCAAAATTTAGTGAATTGACAATAGAGTGATGTTAAATTCCTAGTGTAGGCGTAGTTTATTGGCGCTTTTATATGGTTAAAAGGGGATATTAGGTGGTTAATCGAAGCTATAATAGTTTTATTTACGTGGAAAGTTTGCAGAATAAAAAATAATATGTATCTTTGTGCGCTTTTGTGCCACGGTGGCACTAAGGTTAAAAATAAAGTACAATGAAAGTTTGTGAAATCACTGGCAAGGTAGCGATGGTGGGTAACAACGTTTCTCACTCGCACATCCGCACCAAGCGTACGTTCTCTCCAAACTTGAGAACAAAGCGTTTTTGGTCTGAGGAGGAGGGCCGCTGGATCACTTTGAAGGTATCAGCAGCCGGAATTAAAACAATTAACAAGAAGGGTCTTGTAGCTGCACTTCGCGATGCAAAGGCCGCAAAGAAGGTTTACTAAAAAGATCTGAAACAAAATGGCAAAGAAAGGTAACAGAGTGCAGGTAATCTTGGAGTGCACCGAGCAGAAGGAGAGCGGCGTAGCAGGTATGTCACGCTACATCACCACCAAGAACAAGAAGAATACTCCTGACCGTTTGGAGCGTAAGAAGTACAATCCATACTTGAAGCGAGTAACTTTACACCGTGAGATTAAGTAATTTTAACAAGTTGTAAGAAATGGCAAAGAAAGTAGTTGCAACCCTCAAAACGGGTAATGCCAAGAAGTACACAAAGTGCATTAAGATGGTTAAGTCAGAGAAGACTGGTGCTTATGTTTTCCAGACTCAGAACATCTTGGAGGATGAGGATATCAAGGCATTCTTCGCACAGAAATAATTTTTATTAGTTCACCAGAGCTAATACAAAAGGCGACCTTCGGGCCGCCTTTTGTGTTTTATATGATCGGAGCCGGGGTCGAGCGATTGGTTAAACCCAATCGAAACCGTACTTTTTTGCACACGAGATGTGCAAAAATACGGCAACTGCTCATTAAGGTGAGCACCGCGGCAATCCTGTAATCGATAAGTTGGCGAGATTGCCGCAGGCAACCGCAGATGTGATTGGCATCTGCGTGCTTGCACGCATAGATATCTAATCACATTTGCGGTAGGACATAGTCCGTCGCCAACGTTCACTACGTTCAATAAAAAAAGAGGCAACAAAAGTTGCCTCTCTCGGTACTCGGAGCCGGGGTCGAACCGGCACGACCATTTCTGGTCACAGGATTTTAAGTCCGGCGTGTCTACCTATTCCACCATCCGAGCAACGCTGTCATTTTTTTGACGATGCAAATTTAGTATTTTATTTTATTTCAGCAAAACTTTTTATCACATTTGCTCGTTTTCTTCATGCCATCATAGACTCACCACGCACCTATTGCCTCTATTTTGCTGCTTGACTATTTGTGATTTGTCCATAAATTTTATACCTTTGTAATTAAGTAAAACAACCCTTTATGAACTTATCATCAGGAACCATGCTCCATAACGGGAGCTACCGTATAGTTAAGCCTCTTGGTCATGGAGGCTTTGGTATCACCTATCTTGCCGAACAGGTATCGTTGAATAACCGCAAGGTGTGCATCAAGGAGTTCTTTCCTGCGGAGTACTATAACCGCGATATAGATGGTTGTAATATATCGCTTGCATCGCAGATTAATGCTGAGGTTATGGGTAAGTTCAAAAGTAAGTTTATCAAAGAGGCTCAGACTATCGCAACACTCTACCATCCTAATATTGTCCATATATTCGACGTCTTCGAGGAGAATAACACGGCCTACTATGTTATGGAGTATATCGAAGGCTCGTCGCTAAGCGATGTGGTTAAGAGTCGTGGTACACTCTCAGAGGAAAAGTCTGTAAAATATATTAAGGAAGTGGCTTCTGCTCTTAAGTATATTCACGATAAAAATATTAACCATTTGGATGTTAAGCCGGGTAATATTATGTTACGAACTCAAGGTGATAATGCTATACTGATAGATTTTGGACTTTCTAAGCATTATGACGATGGTGGTGTTCAGACAAGTTCTACGCCCGTAGGCATAAGTCATGGATTTGCCCCCATTGAGCAGTATAAGGCTGGTGGTGTTAGTACATTCTCTCCTACAACTGATATTTACTCGCTGGGTGCAACGTTATATTATCTTGTTACGGGTAACGTGCCACCCCATGCTACTGATGTTGGAGAGGATGGGTTACCTTTGCTTCCTGAACATCTCTCTGCGGGTGTTCGCCGAGCTATTAAGAGGTCTATGTACTACTGGCGTAAAGATCGTCCCCAGAGTATTGATGAGTTCTTGGCACTGCTTGATGATGATAAGGTAGCTACCCCACTCTCTGAGGCTACGGTTATAAGTGTGGAGTCTAGGCAAGAGGGTGAGTCTACCATTATAAATGTTGAACCTAAAGCCCAACCCAAGAATGAGCATATACCCAAGAAGCCTAAGAGAGGTTTGTGGATGCTGATCTTTATCTTTGTTCTGGTAGCTGTTGTATCGTTCGTATTGCTTGGTGGTGGCTCGTCAGAGGGAAGTAAGAATGCTGATGCTCAAACTGTAGTACAGGACTCAGTTGTGATGTCTATGCCTCCATCGCAGGATAGTGTCGATAGAACTGCTTCAATAAATACTATACTTTCTCTCAAGTCGGTTGCTAACGAAACTATTAAGGTAGGTGGTGGTGTCGCTAAAATCAAATATGACATTACAAACCCAATTGATGGTGAGAGCGTTAAGTGTAATACGGATGTTGATTGGCTAATCCTTGAGCAGAGTGATGGCGTTATTAGCTGCACTGCAGAAGCTAATACAACACATAAAGATCGAACTGCTGTCGTTACGCTCACATATTGTGATCAGAGTATTAGTGCTGATATATGTCAATACTCCACGCCTCCTAATAATGAGATTTGGTATATTACAACTGATAGTAAGAAGATTGATGTATATGAAGATTTTTTTCTTTCCACAGTGATATCACACACATATAATGATGGTAAAGGAGTTATTAAGTTTGATGAGGATGTAGCAGTAAATGTATTATCTAGCCCATTCTCTGAGTGTACAAACTTAGAAACGTTAATTCTGCCTGATTGTTTAAGTGGTCTGCCTGAGTATTACCTTTGGGGTTGTGAAAATTTAAAAGAGTTTAGATGTATAGATGCAACAGAAGATGGAAGATGTATGATTATCAATGGCGATTTATCTGCATTTGCTTCAGTTGGAATAGAGACATACGATATCCCTGAAGGAGTGACAGCTATTGGTTGTGCATTTCAACATTGTCAAAACTTAAAAAGTGTCACATTGCCTAGTACATTAGGGTCGATAGAAGATTGGTGGCTGTTATCGTCGATTTATGGTAGACCATTTTGCAATTGCAAAAACTTAAAAGAATTTAAGGGTAAATTTGCTTCTAATGACGGCAGATGTTTAATTAGCAATGGTACTCTATATGCATTTGCTCCTGCTGGATTAACAGAATATACTATCCCGAATAGTGTGACGACGATTGGTGATGGTGCGTTCTGGCTTTGCGATAACCTTAAGGATATAACTATCCCCTATAGTGTAAAGAGAATTGATGGAGCATTTTGGCATTGTGATAAATTGGAGGATGTGTATTGTATGTCTACAATACCACCAGAAGCAGCAAACGGTATATTTGATAATAATATTAATATATATGTTCCAGCGGAATCTGTGGACGAGTATAAGAAGGCTGAAGGTTGGAAGGAATATGCTGATCGTATTTTCCCGATAGAGTATATTTATCACACGCTTGAAGCTAGTGAAACGCTTAGTCATGTGGCTTATAAATATGAAACTACTGCGAAAAAAATATTAGAACTTAATCCTGGACTTGATCCCGTAAGATTACTAATTGGTCAAAAGATTAGGGTAAAATAAGAGAGTTGATAATCTCGATATAACTATGAAAAAGGGGCTGGAGATGTATCTGTTATATGATATTCTCCAGCCCTAAAATGTATCGGGGAGGTTGGCTACGCTATGTAGTCTCCTCCCCGATTATAATCTAAGTCTTAGGCTTATCGACCTGACTCGGCGATCTTCTGCATAATCATATTGTTGAGATTCTCCGATGCAAGGAGCTCCTCCAAGGTGATATGCATGCGGTAGCGCCAGTAGTGGCGTGAGTTAGCAGGCACGTTGATGCGCTCGTCGTGTGGGTTCTCTCTACGCAAGCCACCATCCATAGCCATCCAGTCCTGCAAAGGCAATACGGTGAGCATTGCTGGTGACTTGAGGTGCATAGCAACTACCTGCTCGGCAATCCATGGCTCGCAGAAGTATGGCGCCTCGCCCCATGCACCAAGTATGTGGTTGTAGAAGCGCTGGGTAACACCTCTATCCTCCTCCCACCATGCACGCAATGGGTTCATATCGTGGGTGCCTGTGGTGCAGATTGAGAGGTATGGGTAGTCGTATGTTGAGCCAAACTCAATCTTAGGATCCTTAGGCATACGCTGAATCTCCAACGATAGGATCTGCTCGCCCGACATCACTGAAGGTACGCAATCTGGAATCATGCCAAGGTCCTCACCACACACGAGCATAGATGTAGCCTCGGTGAGTGGTGGTAGCTTCTTCATAGCCTCCCACTGCCAGAAGTCGTTGTGTCGGCGATAGAAGAAGTCGTTGTACAAGCGATTGTATGCCTCCTTCTGGTCGTCAGCAAGCCAACGATAGCAGTCGGTAGAGTATGCCGAGATACGTGGGTGGAACTTACCCTTCTCCAATTTATCCTCCACGAAGAGCACATTGTCAGTCTCAGCGATATTGCCTACATGCCAGCTCTCGAAGCGGAAGCCGTAGCTTGCAATCTCATCGTAGCTATATGGCAATGCAGGGTTGAAGCGACCTAGAAGAGCGTTTACGGCATCCAATGGAATCTCCCAAATACGGAAGAAGCCCAGGATGTGGTCGATACGGTATGCATCGAAGTACTCGGCCATCTTCACAAAGCGAGCCTTCCACCAAGCATAGCCATCCTCAGACATCTTTGCCCAGTTGTATGTTGGGAAGCCCCAGTTCTGACCCATTACAGAGAAGTCATCAGGTGGAGCACCCGCTGATGAGTCCATGTTGAACAACTCAGGATATACCCATGCATCTACACTTGTACGTGAGATACCAATTGGAATATCACCCTTGAGTACTACGCCATTAGCGTGTGCATAGTCGCGTGCCTCACGCAACTGCTTAGCGAGGTGATACTGCACGAAGTAGTTATATGCAACAGCCTCGCTGTGCTCCTTCTCATACTTTGTAGCCTTAGCCTTAGTGTACTTAGCCATGCTACCCCACTGACTAAAGTCAGGTGTGCCCTTCTCGTCACGCAATGCGCAGAAGATAGCGTATGGACGCAACCACTCCTCGTTAGCCTCCATGAAGGCCTTGAACTCCTTGGTTGCAAGGGTCTTGGCACCATCCTGCTCGAAGATGAGGTGGAGATACTCACGCTTAGCATTGTTGACACGCTCGTAGTCTACGTCGGGGAGTGAGTTGAGCTCACGGCCGAGAACCTCGAAACGCTCCATATCCTTCTTGCTCTTGAGCTTACCAACGGCTGGGAGGTGTAAGAACTGTGGGTGGAGAGCGAATGTAGAGTTGGCGTTATATGGGTATGAGTCCTGCCATGTGCCTGTCATTGTAGTGTCGTTGATAGGCAAAATCTGGATGATAGACTGACCTGTAGCCTTTGCCCAGTCGACCATAAGGCGGATGTCGTTGAACTCACCGACACCAAAGCTGGTGTTAGAACGCAATGAGAATACTGGGATGGCCACACCTGCGCCACGCCATGGTGCGCGGTCGAAGTGAGGACGCAAGCCCTCGATAACGAGAGCCTCGTCAGCCTCTACGTGGTCGTTGAAGTAGTAGTTCTCGCCGGCCTGCCATGCAACAACATTGCCCGATGCTGTGTCAACAATGACAAACTTATAGGCAAATGGGCGCTTGGGGGCCTTGATGCGTGCACTCCACATGGGGGCCAAGGCATCGTTCATCATAACACCCTTCTTAACATCCCAGTTACCAACGCTCTTGTCGTCACCCACAAGAACTACGCTCTCGTTAGGGCGCACAACAGCGATATCAGCACGGATGGTTAGGTAGCCATCTGCTGCACCCTGAGCCTTCTTACGGGCTGGGCGTGCGAAGACACCATCGGTGAACATCGACGAGTGGAACGAACGGTCGGATGGCATATCTGCCCAGCGGTCGGCTATGCGAACGTTGGTAGCCTTCTTATCAAGGGCAATAACGTGCTTAGTGCCCCACTCACGGCGTATTGTTGTTGTGCCATAGCGCACCTCATAGCGATATGCGAGCTCCTGCTCGGCATTGAGCTTGATGTTGGCAGACCATAGGCCATCGCTGATGTAGCTCATTGGGTAGGCCTTCTCCTTAGTCGTGCCAATAACTACATATAGCTCCTCGCCATATGCAGTCTGATACTCTAATCGTAGGTTTAGTGTCATACCTTATTATTATATATAGTTGTTGTTTGCGTTTGTTTATTATGCAGCTATCGTTTAAGCAGAAGTTCGCTCAACTCTTGGCAACTCTCCTTGGGGTTGCGAGCGTTGAAATGGTAGCCGTGCCACCCCGCTGCTATCGCTGCCTCTACGTTCTCCTTGCGGTCGTCGATGAAGAGTGTCTCCGAGGGGGTTAACGAGTAGCGAGAGGTTAGAATATCGTAGATTTTAGCATCGGGTTTTACAACGTGCTCCTCGCATGAAACAACCTCGCCGTCAAAGTTTTTATAGACGGATTGTTTACGAAGGAACTCTATGAACTCCAATGACATATTAGATAGCACATAAAGTTTATATTGAGCACCCCTTAAGCTCTTGATAAGCTCCTCTGTTGCGGGTATTGCCTCCTGGGTGAGTATTGAGCGATCGAGGTTTTTCTTAGCTAACTCCTCGTCACAATTATTGTACTCGGCAAGGGCTTTAATAACCTCGTCGTAGCTCACCATGCCACGGTCGTACTCCTCCCAAAAATGTGGCATTCGAGGAAGGAATATATAGGAGAAGAACTCTATAAATTCGGGTTCAAACTTTCTTGGATCGCGCGCAAAGACGACACCCCCAAGATCAAAAACGATACTCTTATAGTTGCTCATAATAGTACAAATGTATGCATTTTGCATGAATTGTGCAAACAAGAACTCCACTTTTTTGATGAGAGGTTATCCTTGGTGGATAAATGGGCGTATGTGCCGGAGGAATAGATTATTGATTTAGATTCGATTTTTAGCGCCATTAGAGCGATTTTTACCTATTGGGTTAGGGTGATGCTCGTCTAATACTATTTAATTGCTCTAAAGGGTAAATAATTCCGCAAAAAAGGTTTTGAAATACGATTTTTTATTTGTATCTTTGTGCGTTATATATAGAATATATAAATAATATCAAATATATGAGTACCGAACAGGAAAAAGTGATGAAACACGAGGAGGAGTATTCGGCGTCGAATATCCAAGTCCTCGAAGGATTAGAGGCCGTGCGTAAGCGCCCCGCCATGTATATTGGTGATATCGGCGAGAAGGGTCTTCACCACCTCGTTTATGAGGTCGTAGATAACTCTATCGACGAGGCTCTCGCTGGCTACTGTACCGACATCTATGTAACCATCAACGAGGATAACTCAATCTCGGTAAAGGATAATGGTCGAGGCATCCCAACTGACTTCCATGAGAAGGAGGGTAAGTCGGCTTTGGAGGTTGTACTCACCGTGCTCCACGCTGGTGGTAAGTTCGACAAGGGTAGCTACAAGGTGTCTGGTGGTCTTCACGGTGTGGGTGTGTCGTGTGTTAACGCACTCTCAACACTCCTCATAGCTGAGATTCACCGTGGTGGTAAGATCTATAAACAGACATACTCTAAGGGTGCCCCAACATCAAAGGTTGAGATTGTTGGCGATTGCGAGGATCGTGGTACAACAATCACCTTCAAGCCCGATGCTGAGATCTTTACACTTACACAGGAGTATAAGTATGCCATCTTGGCAAACCGTCTTCGTGAGCTTGCCTTCCTTAATAAGGGTATTCACCTTACACTCACCGACCACCGTGTGAAGGATGAGGAGGGTAACTCGCTCTCGGATCACTTCTACTCGGAGCATGGTCTTTCGGAGTTTGTGGAGTATTTGGATGCTACACGTGGTCAGAAGATTATCGAGAATATCATCTATCTTGACACCGAGGAGAGTGGCGTGCCTGTGGAGGTTGCCATGCAGTATAACGACTCATACTCAGAGAATGTACACTCTTATGTAAATAATATCAACACCATAGAGGGTGGTACTCACCTCACCGGTTTCCGCTCGGCGCTTACTCGTACTCTTAAGAAGTATGCCGAGGAGAGTGGTATGCTCGCTAAGTTGAAGTTTGATATCAACGGCGACGACTTCCGTGAGGGTCTTACGGCGGTAGTCTCTGTAAAGGTGGCAGAGCCTCAGTTCGAGGGTCAGACAAAGACCAAACTTGGTAACGACGAGATTGCTGGTGCTGTAAATCGTGCTATGTCGGCAGCGTTGAGCAACTACCTTGAGGAGAATCCTAAGGATGCTAAGGCTATCGTACAGAAGGTTATCCTTGCGGCTCAGGCTCGTCATGCTGCGCGCAATGCTCGTGAGGCCGTGCAGCGCAAGACCGTATTGTCGGGTGCTGGTCTTCCAGGTAAGCTTGCCGATTGTACAAGCCGCGATCGCTCTATTGCCGAGATCTTCTTCGTCGAGGGTGACTCTGCGGGCGGTACTGCAAAGCAGGGTCGTGACCGTAATTTCCAGGCTATTATGCCTCTTCGTGGTAAGATCCTTAATGTGGAGAAGGCTCAGGAACATCGTATGTGGGAGAACGAGGAGATTAAGAATATGTTTACTGCCTTGGGCGTATCTATAGGTACTGCAGAGGATAGCAAGGCGTTGAACCTCGAGAAGTTGCGCTACGATAAGATTATCATCATGACCGATGCCGATGTCGATGGTTCGCACATCGCAACACTTATGCTTACCTTCTTCTTCCGTAAGATGAAGGCACTTATCGAGAATGGTCATATCTATATCGCTACCCCACCACTCTATCTTGTTAAGAAGGGTAAGCAGGAGCGTTACTGTTGGACAGATAAGGAGCGTGATGCTATCAGTGCAGAGTTCGGCAAGGGTGTTCACATTCAGCGATACAAAGGTCTTGGTGAGATGAACGAGCAGCAGTTGTGGGATACAACAATGAATCCCGAGACTCGTATCTTGCGCCAGGTGACTGTCGAGAATGCAGCTGAGGCGGATAGAATATTCTCAATGCTCATGGGTGACGAGGTGCCACCACGTCGTGAGTTCATCGAGAAGAATGCACACTACGCTAATATCGACGCTTAATAAAATCGAGGGGTTGTGCTTATGCGCAGCCCCTTTTTACTATCCCATGGGTTGGAGTGACCGACTCTCAGCTTGTGGTAGTGTATGTTAATCGGTCACAAACTACGACTACTATGAACGTAACTATTATAGGTGTTGCCGGAGGTACTGGCTCTGGAAAGTCTACATTGGTTAAGCGTCTACAGGAGGCCTTCAAGAATGATGATGTCGCAACACTATGCCACGACTACTACTATAAGGCGCATCCCGAACTTTCATACGAGGAGCGCACAAAACTAAACTACGATCACCCTGCAGCGTTCGACACAGACATGCTTGTGGAGCATATCCGAACACTCAAGAGTAATGTGCCTATTGAGCACCCTGTATACTCGTTTGTTGATCATAATCGCACCCAGGAGCGTGTACTTGTTAAGCCCTCAAGGGTTATTATAGTTGATGGTATCTTAATATTTGAGAATAAGGAGCTTCGAGACCTTATGGATATTAAGGTGTTTGTCGATACAGATGCAGATGTACGTCTTGCCCGTCGCATTCTTAGAGATGTTATTGAGCGTGGTCGTACCATGCAGTCGGTAGTAGATCAATACCTTACCACTGTTAAGCCTATGCACGAGGAGTTCGTAGAGCCTTCGAAGCGCCATGCAGATGTTATCATCCCAGAGGGTGGCTTCAACTCTGTGGCTGTAGGTATGCTTATTCAGAATATTCGTTCACTCATAGATAATAAGTAGTATGAAAAAGCTTCTGACTACCCTATTTACAATGGTAGCCACACTCTGTTATGCACATGCTGCCAATCCTGAATATGTGGTGCTCGCCTCGGAGGGCGTAAATCAGGATAAAGCTTGGTGTGAGGTTGTGGAGACCTTGGCAAAGAAACATGACGCATCGGTGGTCATCTTCAATGAGTCGCCCTGCGAAGCGATGGAGAGTTTGCGTAAGGTTAACCCTCGCTATGTTGCCATTGTCGATATGCCTGAGAACATAGGTCGCGATTATGTTATCGATTTCCACCATGTGAGCCGCGATATCGACGACGATATCTATGCTGACTTTATGTGGGGCATCATCACAGGATATGATGCCGAGGCGGCAATGCGTATGGTGGAGAATAGCACCGAGCCTCTTGTTATTAAGGACGCTGTTGCCACCATTATGGAGCTTAACTCGGCAAAGTGGTTCGATAACTACGCATGGATTGATGACCACACTAAGGGCTTGTGGGGTAAGAAGCGTGGCTTCGATGGCGAGATTGTTACGGGCATGGTTGCACCCGAGGAGGTGTTGCCTAAGTTTACCGAGCTATATGCTGAGTTTGACCCCGATCTTGTAGTTACTGCGGCACACGCTACCCAGCAAAACCTCGAGATGCCATACTCGTTGGGCAACCTTAAGCCTCGCGATGGTAAACTCTATGCTGAGGATAGATTTAATGGTAAGACTTGGGACTTGAAGGAGTCGGGCAAGCGCCGTGTATATACAGCTGTGGGTAACTGTCTTATTGGTGATATGAATAACACCAAGGAGAGTATGGCTGCCGCATGGATGAATGGCTCGAATGCTGCTACCATGATTGGCTATGTGGTTACAACATGGCATGGTCGTAATGGTTGGGGTGCACTCAAATATTGGGTGTCGAACCCTGAGCGTTATACCTTAGCTGAAGCTGTATATATCAACCAGCAGGACCTTGTGAATCAGCATAATGAGTGGACTCCAACACTTTTGGATGAGAGATATAATTTCTGCGACGAGTTTATGGAGGAGCTAACCACTGCAGCCAATCGTGTCTCGGAGGTTGTGGGTCGTGATGTCGATCTTGACAATGCTCAGGATTGGGATATGATAGGCTTTTGGCACGATCGCGATGTGTTGGTATATTATGGCGACCCTAAGTGGGAGGTGCGCTTGCAGAGCGCTGGTGAGCAGGATTATACAGTGTCGGCAAAGCGCAAGGGTAAGCGCTATATAGTGACAATTACCACAGGTGATAATTTTAGTATGGAGAAGATGCGCGGTGATAAGTTTAAGCAGGAGCACGTCCTTGATCTACCATTTAGCTACATCTTCCCCGAGAGACTTAATAGTCCAAAGCTTGTGGGTGACAAGTTGGGCAAGGCTGTTGTAGACGAGAACTTCATGCTCCTATACGACGCTGAGTTCACCCCATCATCGACTTACGAAATAGTTATCAAGACGAAGTAGTCTGCAGATAAGCTATCCAATTTATTAAGTCTCCCTTGTGTTGTAATATGTCACGCAAGGGAGATTTTCTATGTTAAAAGTTGCTAATCTAACGCATATTAATTATTTTTGTTAGTCAAACAGAACAACGTTATATGAAACGTCTCTTATTTACTCTTTTTATCGCAATCGTGGTGGCAAGTTGCGCCCAAGAACAGATAAGCTATACCCAACGAAAAAAGGCCGATGCCCCCGAACGTCATGGTTTGGTCCATGGCTTTGATTTATATGGAGATGTGGCAAGTGTTGTTGTTGAACACTACGATTTGATAGAGGAGTCAGGAGTAGTAGTTCCACATAAACGCGACTACTATGAAGTCTATCACTTCAACACCGCAGGTGATGTAACAGATAATATTAGTTATAATATAGATGGAACAGTCAACTGGAAGAGGGTGTTTGAGTATGATTCAGCAGGAAGAGAGGTTGAATTCTCATACTATGCAGAAGGTGGTGTGTTGAAGCGTAATAATACATCTAAATATGACTCTAATGGAAATATTGTCGAAGAGTGTAGCTACGATTCTGATGGTGTGGTTACCCAAAAGCGAGTTTGTGAATATGACGAGGCTGGTAATATATTAACAGATGAGTATTACTATTCTGATGCATCACAGAACAACTATAGAAAAACATACAAATATGACTCAGTTGGAAATTTAATAGAGGAGAATCGTTGGAATCATTCGGATATCAGTTCAAATGAGAAGCGTTACTATAAGTATGACTCTTCGGGTAATAAAATAGAGGAAAAGCATTATAATTCCGATGGCAGGTGTATTGGCAACTATATTTATAAGTATGACGCAGCAGGGCGACTAATTACCGAGGAGAAATATGATTCGCACGACACATGGGCATATACATACGCGTACAACTCTAATGGTGATATTATAGAAGAGATTGAATATCGCTCATATAACTCTAATGCCAATATTTATTCCGACTACCATGAGCTTACAAAGGTAATCCTCAAATACGACCCCTCAGGAAATAAGATAGAAGAGACTTGTTACTCTGGTGTGAAAGATCTCTCTTTGGATTGGGTAAATAGCTATAAATACAACTCAGAAGGAACTTTAATAGAGGAAATTAATAATAACGGTGAAGGGTCTGGGTGTCATGTAACCAAGTATGACTCAGCTGGAAACAGAATTAAAAGAAATAAGTATAGTTGCGATGGCGTATTAATATCTGGAGAAACTTTTGAATACGACTTGGCGGGAAACCTGGTGAAATGGATAGTGTATGAAGATGGCTTGGAGTATGTCCGTTCAACCCACGAATACGATGCTATGGGCAATGAGGTAGTCTCCTATTGGTATAATAATGATTTGCAAGATGGACCTTCGGTGAGGATGGTGGTTAGTACAATCACCTATCGATAGCATAAGAATTTAGAAGTCGAGCAACCTATATTTTGTGCGCGTTTCGCTCATCGACATTAGCTCCTCAAAGTGCCACCACTCACGGCGATATGGCACAAGGTTGGCGCTTGCCATAACCTCGATAAGAAGTAGACGGTTGTTGGCAGCCTCCTTTGTGAGTGTACCTTTGCGCACTTGCTCCTCGGCATAGGCACGATAGATGGCAAGAGTTCGTGTTGTGGGGTCGCTATTATCGGGTGTTCCTTTTACAGCGGCAATATCCGAGAAGTCGTCAAAGGGCGCTCCCATATCGAGCGGTGTGCCGTCGGCAGTCGCTATGGTGAGGTCTACAGCAACACCATAGTTGTGTCGACCACCCTTGCTACCATCTGCTACAAAACTCTCGAACTCAGTACCCTCGACCACGCTACGCATATATCGCTGTACGCTGATGGGACGTGCGGCATCGTAGATGAGTAGTCGATATTCGGGGTGTATCTTTTTGAGGTATAGGTGTGCCTGAACTACCCTCTTGGCAAACGATGCCTCGAGGTATGCTCTGTTGAGTTCGCCATACATATCCTCGCCAACGAAGTTGTTCTCGGTTGAATACTTTAGCTCTACGAGTATATCCTCTCCTCCTTCTAATGTGGTGATATCTACGAGGTTATATTCGCTCATCTTGGCGTCGAAGTACGAGGCGCTATGTTGCGCTGTGGCTGTGGCGTATGTTGCCACCATAATAACAAGTGTTACGAGTCGAAGCATAATCGCAATTATTTGATGCAAAGATGCAAAAAGTTGGGCTATTATTACCATATACCATCGAAAAGATATATCTTTGTCGCAAAATAAATATTAACCATAGACTATTTATATGAAAAGACTATTTTTGCTCTTTGCGCTCTGCGCCCTTGTAGTTGTGGCGTGTGATACTATCGTTATCGTATCGGGTGGTGATGACAACACCACATCTGCGGCATTGACAATCACCTCAAAGACCGAGATCTCGGTGGGTAGTGGCTCTGTAATGGGTAACATCACCTACACCCTCGACAACCCAGTGATGGGTGCTTCAGTAGAGGTTACATCGGATAAGGAGTGGGTTAACTCGTTCGACTACTCACAGATGGGTAAGATTGGCTATAAGGTTGATGCTAATCCAACATATGAAGAGCGCATTGCAAATATTAATATCAGTTATGATGGTAAGGTTGTAGCAACGCTTAGCCTTAAGCAGGCAGGTAAGGTGCGTCCTGAGGAGATCAAAGTAGAGGCTCCATATATCCTTGGCCACTACTATGGCGACTATGCTGGATATAACTACAACTACTACCTTGTTTTCTCTGAGAGCGACTACGATGCTAATGGTTCGTTCTATGCTGAGGGCTACAAATATTTCCTCGACATATACTCAGAGGAGCGCCCTGAGGACTATAACAATATTCGCGTGCCTAATGGTGTATACACATTCAATGTGAATAACGACGGCCAGGCAGGCACTTTCCTTGAGTCGTTCAGCATCTACAAGGAGTATGATAACTCTGGTATGGAGATAGCCGATCGCCCATATTCTGAGGGAGTGCTAACCGTTACCGATGATTTTGTAAAGTTGGAGATTAAGTTCGAGGACGAGGAGAATCTATATGTGGTAACCTATGATGGCGACTATGCTATGCAGGATAGACGCAGTGATGCTGGTGGTATTTACTAATAGCTATATTATATAAGCACATGGGGCTATGCGACGATTATGTTGCATAGCCCCAATAGTTTATACCTAGTTACATATATCATCCCTTAAGCCACTTGTGTTTTGCAACACTATATATGGGAACAAGGGGGATCATTAGTGGTGTACGCTTGATATATGCCTTAAACTCTGGATCCTTGCCATATACCTCGGCCTGGCGTAGCTCTATGCGGCGTGCTCCGCTGAACATGACATATACAATGCCTGCATAGCCCAACGATGCTACAACCCACTGACCTGCAGTGCAGCAGCTACCAATGCAGACAAGGAAGCTACCTGTCCACATGAGTACCTCGCCAAAGTAGTTGGGACAACGTACAATGCGATAGAGGCCCGTGTCGACAAAGCGTGAGGCGTTCTTGCGCTTAGAGGCACTCTTCTGCGCATCGGCAACAGCCTCTATAATAACACCCAATGTTGCAACAATAGCGCCTACCCATGCCCAAGTGTCACTCACTGGTGCACCTTGTTTAAGGTTGTTGAGATAGAAGGTCACGGGGCTGATCTGTCCCACATATAGGAGTGCGCACGACACCCATATCATCACCATGGCGAAGATGGGCTTGCGTGTCGTGTTGTCGGGTTGATAGAGTATCTTCTTGTAGGATGCCGACCTGCGTTCGCGAATTAGTAGGTATAACGCTAGGCGTATGCCGTAGATAAAAAGTACACAGCATAGTACAATGGCTGGAGTTGTAAGTACATTGCCAAAGATTGCGAGTGTAGCTACTGAGAGGGCTGAGATTGAGAGGCCGTAGCCAATGCTAAAGAAATAGATGAAGTATATCCATCCTACGGCTGATACCGCAAAGGATATAACAAGAAGTATTAGTAAGTAACTCATAGGATTTGGGGATTTTTGTTATACAAAGATAACTTATATTTTTTGAATTTTACTATATTTGTAGTCAAATAGAACTGTAAATATGAATAAAATAGATAGGGAAAAACGTGTAGTATCCAAGATGATAGCACTATATTGCCGTAAGCGATTAGGTGCAAAAGAGATGCCAGAGGAGTATCGAGCATTGGAGATATATGCCCATAAGCGACTCGATGGCTGTAAGTTTGGCAACGAGAAACCCGCTTGTAAGCGCTGCCCTATACACTGCTATAAACCCGAAATGCGTGAGAAGATTCGCAATGTTATGCGCTGGGCAGGCCCACGTATGATGATCTACGATCCCGTGGCGGCGATTAGACATCTGCTGAATAAGTAGTGGTGTTTATTAAAGGGAAAAGGGAGGAGTCTGCGGCGCAGGGTTTATAAGTAATGAGTGAGAGATTAGAGGAGTTAAGGAATTTAAAGAATGAAGGTAACTCCCTAATTTCACTAAACTCCTTAAATTCACTACTGTCTGCAAAGAAAGACCTAAGAGCTTGAAACGATGTCGAACATCAAAAAAAAACTCTGCGGGGCTTTGGCTCCGCAGAGTTTTAATCAAATGCGCCACGCATTATTCTTCTGTTGCAGGACGAACAGATTGTCCGAAGTGGCGATAGCACCAATACATATTGCGATTATCGTCACGGAAGTCCAAACCATGCGCAGGTTGTAGCATTACGGAAGCCCTTATACTTTGCTGGGAAACCATTTACGGTAATCACAAAACGACAATCCCTTACGCACCGAGTACTGGGCGAATGCTGGCACCCAAATAGCGTCTGTAACCCCATCTATCAGACAAACCATCATCATCATCATTTTCTAAATCAAAAGACAACGTACTTGCCCACACGTGGCCATCATCTTCCGTATCATAGCCTTTTGAAGTCCAAAAAATTCCAATCGTTCCACGATCGTAGCAACTATTTCCTGTTTTATATCCTGCAGCTGGAAGGAAGATACTATTACCGCTAACACCCTTTACCGTATAGCCATACACTCCATTCTGTTTTGTCCATGACCATGTGCAGTTATTTACCAACTCACTAATCTCACTCTTGGTAGGCATGCGCCAATTGCCACCCCAGCGCTTATATGCAGCATCCTGCGTAAGTTTTAATTTTGAAATATTCTTACCATAGGTTTCGCTATTATCTTCGCTATAGTTGTCTTTTTCGTAAATATCGCCCCATGCTATATAGTCACCATACTCCTCAGGAATACTTGCGCCAACATTATAGGATGCCCACTTAACACTTAAACCTAAGTCTACCCATTTATATCCATTTTCATAACCCGTGGTAGGTTTTTTGTCCAACTTAAACTCATACTCCTTATGACACCCAGATAACATTGGCAATAATGCAACAAGCAAAATCACATATAATATCTTTTTCATAATCTATCTTTTAGAAAGTAAAACCAATTTGAATATGGTATCCAACAACCATACTATGATTAACAACAATATTCACATAATGGTAATCATTCCAATGGTGATGGTAACCTGCTTTCATTCCTGGTCTCGTAACGGCAAAGAGTGAGGCTTGCAGGGATAAACCTTTTCCAGACTCACCTAAAAAATCAATACCAAATCCGGGTGATAGGAAATATTGTGTGGTGCCATACTTAACCTTATATGTTGCGTATTTATAAAGTTTCTCCTCTGATGATTTCATTACATCATAATTCGATATATCCGTAGTTTTCATTCCTGAAAATCTAAAACCTGTCGACAACGAGAAATATGGTTGACACTTTCTACTTGCCATATACAACCTAAAATTGGCATACAACGGGAAACTTGCCTTACATAGCCCTAAATTCGAATAGGATAAAGTATTATTGAAAGTTTCGTATACGTTCTCATTATGGTTACATGTGTTAAATACTACACCTGTTCCGAAACCCAAAAATAAGACCCTATTAAAACGCTTTCCTCCAACATATTCAATGCCAATGGATGGACTGCTAGTACGTGGGTCACTAAGTACTATTTTTCTTGCCCCCGTGATGTTGATATTGATATAATTCTTCCAGCCAATGCCTCCAGTAAGAGGTAGCCTATTTGCAAGCTTCTCCTTTCGCGCCAAACGCTGCTGCTCCATATTAGCAGACCTAACAGCTTGCAACGAGTCGGTAGCGGCCTTGCGCTCTTCGCTCAATAAGCGATACTGCTCCATATTTGCCAACCTAACAGCACGCAACGAGTCGGCTGCAGCTCTACGAGCCTCGCGTTTTTGGCGCTTATACTCAGCCCACTCCTCGTCGGACATACGCACCTGCTTGGTATGTGTTACGGTGGTATATGTAGTATTGGTGGTAGTAGTAACCACACCCTGTGTCACCTTGTCCTCTTGGGCAAAGGCAGCACTACTGCACACAATAAATAGTGCACATAACAGTATAAATTTCCTCATAACTACTTATTTACTTGAACCTTGAGCATGTCGTTAACAATCATGCTCACACCATCGTTAGCCTCGTTAGCCTCCTTAACCAACTCGATATCCTTGGTTGTAGCATTGCGGAAGTCCTTATACTTTGCAGGGTAACCTGTCACAGTGATAATAAAGCGACCATTCTCTGTAACAACCTCTATATTGGGGCTTATCAAGATATCTGCGCCACTCGCCTTTGTAGCACAACCCAAAGCTGCTCGCTTATACTTCTCGATATTCGCAATAGTTGAGTTATTAACCTTAACATTAGCAAAGGCCTCACTCTCAACGTGTACGAACTTCGTCTTAGCAACATCCAAGTTTGCAACAATAGGCATAACCAAGAGGTTTGACTCAGCATCCAAGACTCGAGAGGTGCTCTCCGAATAGTCGATAGTAGTCGCAGTGACAGCCACTGTAGAGCTCTCCTCGACATAGGTCATAGGACGACACGATGATACGATGATGGCAAGAACAGCCAAAGAGGTGTAGATAAGTTTCATAATTGTTTGTTGTTAGGTCTATCCGCTCGGCTCCTTGTGCGGGTGTATATAAACAGAAAGTGTGGAGTCGATTTCCGTTTATTTAATCGAAGGTTGTGGAAAGACCTATGGAAGAATAAACGATACAATGCCCCACACTTGAATAGTGTGGGGCATACGCACAAACAGTGCATAGCCTCACATAGCTATACAAGAGATGAGTGCCATTCGTTCGCCCTCTTCCAAGAAAACTTCCACATTTTCGATTAAGGACTGCGAAAACACTTTCAATATGTCTGCTATTCAAACCGAATAGCACTACAAATGTAAAAAGATTTTTCGAAACGAACAACACTCGGTGGGGCATTTATATATAAATGACTATCTTTGCAGTAAATTACGATACTATGAGAGAGATAGACCCCAAGACAACTTCGAGAGCCAAGGCATTTGACCTATGGATGAAGGCGCCAATGCCTATGGTGACAATGACAAAGCGTTTCGACATAACACGCCTTCGTTGTATTTCGAAACGTAAGGGCGTGAAGCTAAATATGCTTATGTGTTATGCAATAGTCAAGGCTGCATCTGAGTTCAAAGAGTTCTATATGTTACCCGTGGGTGATAAGTTGATGGAGTTTGACAACCTGGCCATCAACACCATTGTGATGACCAAGAATGGAGGCATCAACACTTGCGATATACCCTTCTCAGAGGATATACATAGCTTTGAGGCTGACTACCTTAGGCTTACTGACAAGGCGAGCCGTAGCGACGGAGATGTAACGCTTGATGATAGCTATATGGTGATTGGCACTTCGGCGCTCACTAAGTGTGAACTCGACTCAGTAGTTAATGTCTATGCCGGTTGCTGGAACAACCCCTTTGCTGTGTGGAGTAAATATCGTAAGGGGTGGTTTAGGACTACCCTATCCCTATCGTTTCAGTTTCACCATACACAGATGGATGGACCCATCTCAACTGGTTTTTTGAATAGGCTTCAGGAGGTGATGAATAATATCGAATACTAATATGGTTAAGGAGATATATTTGGCAGGTGGTTGCTTCTGGGGTACAGAGCACTACTTCAAACAGATACGTGGTGTTATATCAACTGAGGTTGGATATGCAAATGGCTTAACATCGAACCCAACCTACGAGGAGGTGTATACAGATACTACAGGATATGCCGAGACGGTGCATATAGTGTACGATGCCGAGGTTGTTGAGCTTCGTCTGCTTGTCGAGATGTTCTTCCGCTCGATTGACCCTACGTCGCTTAATCAGCAAGGCGAAGATCGTGGCACACGCTATCGTACGGGAATATACTACACGGATGAGAGTGATGTCGAGACAATAAGCAGTGTATATAATGCAGTCGCCGGGTCTGTTGGCGAGCCTTTAGCTGTGGAAATGTGTCCACTGCAGAACTTCTACCCTGCAGAGGAGTATCACCAAGACTATCTTGACAAGAATCCCTCGGGTTATTGTCATATCCCTATGGCTCTAATGCTTATGGCACGCGAGGCGAATAGGTAGTTGTAAGGGCTATGCTATTGTTTTATCTCTGTGTAGCCTACTCTCTGCGATTATAGCACAGGTGAGGTATATAGCGGCTAAAGCCAAGAGGGTTGTAATCTCTGATGAGACATCTGCGAGCGATGCCCCCATGCTATTTATCTCGATAAAGGCATCTACCGCACTGCTACTTGGCAAGATGCGACCGATGGTATATAGCCATTCAGGCAAGGCTTCATAGGGGTAGGATACACCAGCAATAAGAAGGATGGGAATGGAGCTCCAGAGGAGTAGCATCAATGGTGATTCGCGCCTTGTGAAGAGGTGCGATGTAGCTATACCAAGAGTTGTCGCACTCACCATATAGATAAGCAATAGTATCACCACATTTGTAGTGCTGCCCATATTAGGAAAATCGAATATCGGCCATATAATACCTAATATGATGGTTAAGTTTATGCCGTATATCATGGTGTAAACCAATATTTTTGATAATACTGATATAATGGGCTTTGTTGTGATGGTTGCTCCTCGTTCGCGTCGTCGTGCGGCCATCAGTGCTAAGCCTATGATGAGGGTCTGCTGTATGATGACAATAAGTATGGATGGCATCACGAAACTACCGTAACCCATATTCGGGTTATAGAGCACATTGGCGTTATACGATATAGCCTCCACCAACGAGGGTATCGTAGCTGCGTTTGTCCCATCCTTCAAAAGTCTCGATACCTCCACCTCAGCTCCCGCAGTAAGTACGTCGGCCACGCCTTGCTGCATTATGTGGCTATATAGCATAAGGTGGGTGCCATCAATCATAAGAGATACGTTGGCTTGCTCGCCCGCAAGCAATGTGCGCTCGTAGTTGTTGGGGATATGAAGAATGCCAAATATCTCACCCTCGTAGAAGAGCTGCTTGGCTCTATTAAGGCTCTCTGTCTCGTATGCAACTCGTGTGTCGGGGCCATCTTCGACACCCTTGATGAGCTCTCTGCTCATGGCTGTGTTGTCGTTATCAACAACAGCGATGGGCACATCACGTACCACCTCGCTGCCATACGCTATGGAGTATATGGTGGTATAAATCATTGTGGCAAATACCAATAATAGAAGGGCTCCGCTATCGGAGAATAGCGACTTGAGCTCGTCGATAATGGTGTGTTTGAAATCTCTAAATATGCTTGATATAACACTCATATTAATCTCTGTTCCAGTATTGTTCCATGCGTACCACCCTGCTCAAACGTTGCCACACAATAACTCCTAAAATGGAAAACCCTAAGAGCCACACGTAGCTATCAAAAGAGTATCTCAGACCTGCTCCTCGCACTGCTTGGGTGATGAATATGTCGCTAAAGTAGCTTAGTGGAAAAAGCTTTGCCATAAATTGTGCTATGCCATACATGGAGATAGTTGGAAAGGTTATTCCCGAGAACGTGAAGGCCATAACGGCATAGCCTCCACCAAGTGATAGTGCCAGTCGTAGATTGGCGGTGACGGCTATAATAAGGGTGGCAATGCTCTGATATGCAATTATAAGCAATAGAGAATTGATGCCTAATATTATCCAACTACACATAATCTCCATGCCCATAACGACAAATAGGATGACAAAGGCAAGTCCCATCATTATCATCATTGCAATAGTTATGGGGAGCAGTTTGCCTATGATGGCTGCGAGTAGTGAGTTTGATGCGCACTTGAGCCACTCGCCAGTCGTAGCATATCGCAATTCGCGCCCAATGGAGTATATGGTGTTTAGTGTTACAAAGAGTGCTATGCCAACAAAAATGAACATTGGCGCAAGGTAGTAGCCGTAGTTCATATATGGATTTGATATGGTGTGTATCTGTACGTTAATTGGCATTACATTAGCTAATGCTTGATCTACTGAGGCTCCCATACTTTGCATCTTAGATATGGCGATGCCTGATGATAGACTGCGTACCACTTGTTGTATATCTCTCTGTAATATGCCTGCAGTGGACAGGTTTGCTCCTGAAAGTGATGTCTCTACGGATGTTATCTTGCCTGAAACGATGTTGCTCTCGAAGTTCTCAGGAATGACGATCATCGCCCTCACATCGCCTCTTCGCACAAGGTTGTTGGCATCAATGGTTGATTGCGTCTCTGTAATATCGCCTACACCTTGTGTTGCCTGCATCATGCTAATAAGTTGGCGAGACATCGATGAGTGGTCGTTGTCAACCACGACGATGGGTAGTTGCTCGATGCTTCCATGTGAGAACATCAGTGTGAAGAGCAGTAGCATTATAAGTGGAAGGATAATCAGGGATGTGAGGTAGAGTTTGTTGTTTGCAATCTCCTCTACCTCACGTCTAAATGAATGATATATCCCACTAAGAAATAACATATTACAATCTGCCATCTCTAACTATAATACTCATACCAGGAAGTGGCTGTATATCGCTACTTATAGGGCGAGCGCGCACCTCAAAGCTACGCAGATCGAAGCCTCCCTTAGCTCGAGTGGAGTTCCAAGTGGCGTAGTCAGCCTCTGAAGCGATGTAGTATACCTCGAACTCGCAATCGCGCTCTAACGCAGGGATGTAGCCATTGAAACAATCGCCTACAATAACTCCATGTAGATCGTCCTCGCGGATATTGAAGGTTGCCCACGACGATGCTATGTCCAATATTGTAACAACGGGGTAGCCAGCGCCTACAAGTTCACCCTCGTGGGCTGCTATAACCGATATGCGGCCAGATACTGGGGCATAGACATGTGCATCGGAGATATATGCATCAACCTCATCGACGGCACCACGTGCCTGGGCTACCTTTGCTGCCACAGCCTCGCGCTGCTCCTTGGTGGCACCTGCTAACACAAGGTCATATTGCGAACGTGCGGCCTGCTCCGTAGCTGACATGGCGTCAAGGTTCGCCTTAGCCTCGTCGTACTGTTGGCGAGGGACAACGCCTTTGAAATACAACTCCTCTACACGCATAAAGCTCTTTGCAGCCAACTCTTTGCCGGCCTTGGCTTGAAGAAGCATGCTGTGTGTTGCCTCTATCTGTTCTATGCGTGCGCCCATATCCACCTGCTCATTGACTGCTTCAGCCTCTTGGAGTAGCGCCTCGACCTGAGAAAGCTTTGCGTCAAGTTCTGGGGTTGATATAGTGTAGAGAAGCTCGCCACGCTCTACCCAGTCTCCCTCGGCTACAAACATAGAGCCTATGCGACCTGCTATCTTTGATGATGCATGATACTCATCTGCCTCCATGCGACCCTCGATTACTGACACGTTCTGCTTGTTATAATGGCGGTTTATAACAACTATGGCGATGGCTAAGACCATCAATAATATGCACGATGTGATAATCGTTTTATCTCTGTTTTTCATAATATTATAATTGTCTACTTAGACTTAATTATATACTCTGGTTTTATCCCATTTTCTCTATAATTGCTTAAGGTATGACTTAAGCCCGAAGCTTCCAGAAGACGAGCTAATGAGATGCAATATTCATATACGGCATTGAGGTATAATAGTCTCGATGTTGATCTATTTACCTCGGCATCCATTAACTCTGTTGATGTCGTAACACCTGCTTTAAAACCATCTTGTGCCGACTGAAAATAGCTGTCGGCAAGTCGTATGGAGCTCTCAGTTGTAGTGATATCATCTAAGGCGTTAATTACATTATAGTATTCATTCTCAACAATTAGACGGATGTTATTTTTAGCATTTTCGACTTTGGTTGTAACGCCATTAGCCACGGCTTTCGCTGCACGCAACTTATTCTCCTTGGTCAATCCATTGAATATTGTGATGTTTGCTTCGACACCCACGGCCCATCGAGGAATCATGTCCGAGAGATTTGGACTATAAAGCGAAAATAGGCCCATTGCTGCTACTTCGGGTAATATGTCAGCACGAGCAGCCTTTATACCTTCGTTTGCTAGCTCAACACCCATGTTTGCCTCAGATAGAATTGGGTTAAGGTTAATGGCATTATCTATATAGTAATCAACTGATGAAATTGCTCTATCTACAAATAATTCATCCGATGGATATATGTCATAATCAATGTTAAGCGTTGAGCGAAGAAGCATATTGGCCATATGCAATCTATGGCTTTCGTTTGCTAATTCACGCTCTGCATCAGCAAGGCGATACTCAACACCAAGTACGACACTATGAGCTATTTCGCCGGCCTCTTCCATTGCCTTAGCATCTAAAAGATGTTGTTTTAATACATCTACAACCGACTTGCGAACATCTACTGCATATTCCAGTATTACAACACTATAGTACTGCTCAACTAATGTCGTATATATATGATTCTGTTTGCCTTTTAACCTCTGTTCGGCAATATTGCGATGTATCTTGGCTACCCTATTTGCTACACGAATTTTTCCACCCATGTATAAAGGCATCGAGACTTTTGCAGCACTAATGGCAAATGACCTATTTTGGATAGTATAGCTTAAATTTGTAGTGCTAAGTGGTGATATTAGCCCACTAATCAGTTGTGCTGTGCTATTGGTTAATATACCTAAAGATATTCCTTTGTTTATCACCTCATTAGCTATACCCTCAATTTTATCTTTAACCCCAGATATATCTGCTGTTATACTATGTTGCATAAGTATATATCCACCGATGACGTCTACCTTTGGAAAGTACAGACCCTCGGCTGCTCTTAGCTCATAGTCGGCAGCAGATATGTCGTATTTGGCGCTCTTTAGCGATAGGTTCTCGTCAAAGGCTATGGCTACTGCCTCATCAAATGAGATATACACTTGGGCATCAGCATTATATACTATGCAAAGTAAAGTAGCTAATATAATTATTCGTTGCATTGTAAAACCTTTTGGCTGCTGACGTAGCAAATATCGGGCAGAATGTGTCAATCATGCTTGAAAATTCTTTATAAGCCTTTGGCATACTCCTTGATTTGGAGGTCGTTGCTAAACTATTTAGTTAACTAAAACTTTTTTATTATGAAAAGATTAAGACTTTTATCTCTTTGGGTTGCCCTCTCATTCATGGGTAGTGCAACAGCTATGGCGCAAGGCTATCTCATTGAGGTCGATGAGTACTCTCCATCGGTTTACATTATTGCACACGATGGTGGCCATAAGCACGATCACGAAACATTGCGCTTGCGTGTTATTGACGACTATGTAGAGACGGCTCGACATGGCTTCCAGCAGAGCCATAAACCTCACTTTATCTTTGCTACGCCAGATAACCGCATATCGTTTGCTATTGGTGGTATGGTCAACCTTCGAACAAGCTACGATTTCAATAGCGTGATGGGTAACATAGATTTTGTCCCTTACGATATTCCGATGTCTGAGAACTACTCGAACCGCCAGCGTGTGATGATGGATGCCTCTACATCGCGTCTCTTTGTTAAGGCAATCTTTAATAATAAGCTCCTTGGCCGTATAGTAGTCTACAGTGATATGGACTTCCGTGGTGGCGAGGCTTTTAGCTATATCCCACGCCTACGCTCTGCATATGTGCAACTCAAGGGTTTTACAGTAGGTCGTGATGTGACAACATTTTGTGACCTCAATGCGGCACCAATAACCGTAGATTTCCAGGGTCCAAATGCCTATAATTTCAACTTTACGGAGATGATACGCTATGAGCACCATCTATTGCGTAACCACCTAATATTGGGTATTGCAGCCGAGGTGCCATCTGTGAATGGTGAATATGGCGAGCACTTTGCCCCTATCAGTCAGCGTGTGCCTGATGGTATACTCTATGCGCAGTACGCATGGGGTGAAAATCGTGCAAGCCATATAAGAGTTTCGGGTGTTATCCGTGATATGTATCTGCACAATATAGATAAAAACAGCAATACTACTCAGGTAGGTTGGGGTGTGCAACTTAGTGGTCATATTCAGGCAACTCGTTGGGTAGATATATACATGAATGGTGTATATGGCAAGGGTATAACACCTTATATTCAGGATCTTGCCGGCTCGCAGTATGACGTTGTCTACAACCCATCAAATCCTAAGGATATTGAGACCTTGCCTATGTGGGGCGTTCAGGTTGCAGCTCAGGTTAATATACTTCCAGGTCGTGCGTGGGTGACTGGTGGATGCTCTATGGTATCCCTCGAGAAAAGCAATGGCTACTTAGCTAAAAACCAGTATAAGAGTGGTAGTTATATCTTTGGTAATATCTTCTGCAATGTTACTAAAGATCTTACTATGGCCGTTGAGTACCTACATGGTGCGCGCAAAAATATGGACGATAATAAGAATTCGGCAAACCGTGTAAGCCTACTGGTGCAGTATAACTTCTAAGATAATTAGCAATAAAGATGAGCTGCCCATTCCTTGTGGTTGGGCAGCTCGATTGTTTATGTGCTAGACTTATCACTCTTCTACTGCCATTGTGGGAGTCCCAAAGCAGTATTGCTGTTATGGTATATTACGCTGATAATATGCTAGCTATAAATAGATGGAATCACAGCATAGAGTACACCTTTCAAACATTTTATATCAGCCATATCGATATTTTTTTATAGATTTATGTGCGTAAATGAAAGATATATGTTATCTTTGAATTTGAAATGAGACGTATAGCAGCAATAGCATATTTTATAGTGATTGCCACAGCACTTATGTTGTGGTACGTTATTGACATGAATAGAGTGGAGCCCGCGCCGAAGGTTTCACAGTCAATGCCCGAACCTGAAGAGATGGCTGAGGAGAAGGTGGTAATAACCTGTGATACCATTCGTCTTCTCTTTGGTGGTGACTTCATGCAGCACCTACCCCAGGTGCAAGCAGCACGCACGCCTGATGGTGGCTACGACTATACTCCCTCTATAGAGTATGTGGCTCCGATATTTAGTGATGCTGATCTCGCGGTGGTAAACCTTGAGACCACTATATCAACAACTGGCCGATATAGTGGTTATCCATGCTTCTCATCTCCCGTGGAGGTAGTTGATGCTTTGGTTGACATGGGCATAGATATAGCCCTATTAGCCAACAACCATTGTTGCGATAGAATGGCTCGAGGCATCAACACAACCATCGAGGAGTTGGAGAGACGCAATATTGCACATACGGGTGTTTTTAGAGATAGTGTCGACTACCTCTCTAACAACATCTACCACTTTGATATCCGTGGTGTGCGTTTCGCGCTACTCAACTACACCTATGGGACAAATGGTATTCCAGTGCCCGATGGCAAAATAGTGAACCTTATTGACGACGAGACTATTGTGCGTGATCTACAAAGCATAAATCGCGATAGCGTTGACTGCGTTATCGCTTGCATGCATTGGGGTAATGAGTATGAGCGCAAACAAAATTGTGAGCAAAAGAGGCTTGCCGAGCTACTTAAACGTGAGGGTGCCGATATTATCATCGGTGGTCACCCCCACGTTGTACAGCCATACGAGGTAGATTCAAGCCATGTGGTCTTTTACTCGCTTGGCAACCTTGTATCCAACCAGCAGCGACGCTACTGCGACGGCGGCCTAATTGCTGAGGTGGAGGTCATTCGTTGCGACACTGTAGAGAGACTTCGTTATAGAGCCAAGGCCCATCCTGTATATGTCATCTGCCCAGGCTATAAGATTACACCACGCCATATAGGCGACACACTACCCATGTCCGAGGATCTGCGTAGGCGCTACACTCAGTTTATGAGCGACACGGATGAAAATCTCGCTATGCCCACCAACTAATAGTTGTCTGCCATAGGCTCAAAGTAGCGTTGTTCGTGCTCGCATGATGGACATATCTTGGGAGCTACGCTGGCTCTGATGATATAACCGCAGTTGCGACACTGCCACATAATCTCTCCATTACGTCGGAAGAAATCGCCATCAGTTAATCTACTGAGCAACTTAAGGTAGCGGCGCTCATGCTCACGCTCCACTTCAGCTACATATTTAAATGCCAATGCCACTTTTTGGAAGCCTTCGGCATTTGCTGTCTCAGCAAACGAGGCATAGAGCATCTCCCACTCCTCATGTTCGCCATCGGCTGCGGCTGCGAGATTTTGCTCCGTAGAACGCACTATCCCCGCAGGAAATGTGGCATTATGGATTGTTGCAATACCTCCCTCCAAGAATTTAAAGAAACGCTTGGCATGTTCGCGCTCTTGGTCAGCGGTGATATTGAATACGGCAGCTATCTGCTCGTAGCCATCCTTAGCTGCTCGTGAGGCGAAGTAGTTATAGCGCATACGAGCCTGGCTCTCTCCTGCAAATGCCTTCAATAGATTCTCCTCTGTAAGAGTACCCTTAAGTGTTTTCATAGTACAATATGTATTAGTTATTCACACCTATTGTGTACAAAGAGTAGACCAAAGCACAGTTGCATATATTTGATAAATTTTAGATATGCAGTTTGTCGTAGCGAATATTTTACATATATTTGCCACACACATTAGTGGTGATATTGGTTATGAAGAGATTTATTGCAACCATAAAGCGATGGCTTAGTGGATTGTCGTTTAAGACGGGTATTATTATACTTGTCGTATGCCTATTGTTATACATACTATCTTTTGCGCAGATGCTTCTGCCTATCTCAAACAGCGCTAAAGTAACGCTTTGGGTGATACTTTTCGGCTTGGCTAAGGCAACGCAGTATACAGGACTAGCGATTGTTGGCGTGGAAGGGTGGCGACGAATTAAGAGTCGTCTGAAACGAAATAGAGAAGATAAAAAATAGAGAATGGGCTGGATGATATGTTTCATCCAGCCCATTAGGTAATATGGCATATATGCCTTTGTATTAGTCAACTACTCGTACTGACCGGTCTTCAGACGCATAACCTCATCCTTGGTGAGGAAACGCCATGCACCACGCTTGAGGTTTTTCTTAGTAAGACCTGCGTAGTATACACGGTCGAGCTTCTGGACGCTGTAGCCGAGGTGCTCGAACATACGACGCACAATACGGTTGCGGCCAGAGTGAATCTCCACGCCGATAGTCTTCTTATCCTCCGATGCGTATGCCAACTCATCTGCAAAGATGTCGCCATCCTCGAGGGTGATACCCTCGGTGAGCGTATCCATGTCGGCACGAGTGAGAGGCTTGTCGAGAGTTACCTGATAGATCTTCTTCTTATGGTTTGATGGGTGTGTTAGCTGACGTGTAACATCGCCATCGTTTGTAATGAGCAGAAGACCCAATGAGTTCTTATCGAGACGACCTACTGGATATACACGCTCGGTGCAAGCGTCCTTCACAAGGTCCATAACGGTCTTGTCGGCATGTGGATCGTCGAGTGATGTAACATAACCCTTTGGCTTGTTAAGGATGATGTATACATTCTTCTCACCCTGTAGCTTCTCATCGTGGAAGCGTACCTCGTCGGTTGGCAAAATCTTAGTACCCAACTCGGTAACCACCTTGCCATTAACTGTCACTACACCTGCAAGGATGAAGTCGTCAGCCTCACGACGTGAGCATACGCCCGACTGTGAGATAAAACGATTGAGGCGCATCTCGCCAGTCTGCTTGTTGGGATTATACTTAGGATAGCTGCGTGGCTTATCGCCCTCGCTGCGTGAATAGCTCTTCTTGTAAGCGGGCTTGTCGCCTTCGGTACGAGAGTAGCTCTTCTTGAATGAGGGCTTATCACCCTCTGAGCGAGAGTAGCTCTTCTTGAAAGCAGGCTTCTCGCCACGACCCTCACCCATAGCGGGCTTTGTGCCTCTGCCACGGAAGCCCTCGCCACCACGGCCACGGCTCTCGAAGCTCTTAGGCTTGAACTCACCTCTCTCCGCACGATCGTTGCGCTCTGCACGCTCACCAAAGTTCTGACGTGCTGAACGCTCGTCGCCACGACCACGCTGCTCATACTCTGGGCGAAGACGGTTGTCGCTGGTGAAATGTGGATTGTAAGATGAGCGCTTGCTCACATTCGATGTCTTAGGACGAAACTCTCGTCTATCCTCATTGTCACCCTCACGGCGAGGACGAGGACTACGCTCAACACGCTCCGTAGAGCTTACACGCTGACGCTTGTCACGAGCAAATCGTGAAAGGTTGCTTGTTGAGTCTGTGTTGTAATTTTTCATTGTGTAAATTGGTTTATTTAAATGCGCTGCAAAGGTATATATTTTTTTGGGAGTATCGCCAACTTTTGCAATATCCATACCAAAAAGATGACTTTTTTTGAGAAATATCGCTACATTTGCGCCCATAAAGTATATTAATATGAATAGAGCAATACTCCGCATAGCGATACCGAACATCATTTCGAACATTACAGTACCCCTTATGGGTATAGCCTCGACATTCATTGCGGGGCGTGCCTGTGAGAATGAAAGCGAACTTGCCATTGGAGCACTCTCCATTGGTGTCACCATCTTCAACTTCATATACTGGAACTGCTCGTTTATACGTATGGGCACAAGTGGTCTTACAGCTCAGGCATATGGCGCAGAGGAGCATAGGGAGTATAGTCTTATGTTGTGGCGCTCGGTGGTTGTAGCTCTTGGTGTGGGCATCCTCGCCTTTGCACTGCAATACCCTATCGGCGAGCTATCAATATTGTTTATGGATATGGGCGATGCGGGGGCCAACACTATGATCTCCGACTACTTCTACACCCGTATATGGGCTGTACCTGCCGGCATCATGCTCTTTGCACTCAACGGCTGGCTTACGGGAATGCAGAATGCCGTGCTCCCTATGGCCGTAGCCATCCTTGTCAACCTGCTGCATATAGGTTGTAGCTACCTCTTCTCTATTGTTGGCACAATGGGCCTGGAGGGTATCGCCTTGGCGTCGGTCGTTGCGCAGTGGGTGGGCGTCATCGTTATGGCCATCATCATCACCCTACTCTACCGCAAGCGCCTGGTCAAGGTTAGTATGCGTGCCGTTATGGATCTTAAGAGCATGAAGCGCTTTTTCTCCATCAATGGCGATATCATCGTGCGCACCTTCTGCCTTGTTGCCGTCTACACTTTCTTCACTAAGGCCTCGGTAGATAGTGGTGACGATAATATCATAGCAGTCAATGCTATACTTTTGCAGTTGTTTACCCTATTCTCATATATGAACGACGGCTTTGCCTATGCCGCTGAGGCTCTCACGGGTCGCTTTATTGGTGCTCGCGACGGTGCGTCACTGCGCCGCTGCATTAAACTCTGCTTGGTTTGGTGCTTCGCCGTGTCCTTTATATTTATTGGTGTATACGCCATCTGGTGGGAGGATATCTTCACACTCTTGGTCGACTCATCTAAGGATGATACATCGGCCCTTATCGCCGTTGCAGAGGAGTATATAGGTTGGATTATTGCCATACCACTGGCTGCCGCAATGCCATTTGTTATGGATGGTATTATGGTTGGCGCCACACGTAGCCGCATTATGCGCAACTCTATGATAGGTGCCTCGGCCTGCTACTTTATCCTTCTCTATGGCTCAAGAGGCATAATAGGTAATAACGCTATATGGCTGGCATTCACCATGTATATGCTTCTGCGCGGTGTCTTCCAATACTTTATGTCCGATAGACTCCGCTCCATCTATGCCGAGGCTGAAAAAACATGAGAGTAAACACAAAAAAGAGCGCTGATGGCGCTCTTTTTCACATTTAATACTTTGTTGAGAAGACCTCGCACGCCTCCAACACTCTGCTTAGAGCAGACTCCGACCTCTCGACATCTATGCCATCTTCAATACGCTGTGTGAGGATATCCTTAGCCTCGAGAAGCAGACGTTTAGCTGTGTCGTAGTCGTCTTTGAGAGTGTATATCTCAGCACTCATATATAACTTATACACCTCGTCTACATCCATAACCTCACAGGTGCGATCCCAAAGTGCCAGCATATCGTCGTAGCGACCAAGGTTATAGTATAGTGTATCAAGCGTATCGTGGATATCCATAATCGTGCTTAGCACATCCTCCCTCTCGGTAGATTGATATAGAGCGGTGAGCATTATCTCGTCGAACTCTATAAGTTCTACCATAAGGGCGTACAACTCATCAACATTCATCACGCTATTGGCCATATTGCCAATAACCTGGTCGTGGAAGTGGTAGCGCACCTCGCTATTGGAAATCACGCAATCTATCATCAGGCGATTCTCGGAATAGAAATCTATAGCCTCCTCTATACGATCCTCGTTCGTAAGCCACACAAACTTGCGCCACATGGTCTCCATATCTCCGTAGAGCTTCACCAACTCACTCTTTATGGTCTCAGCATCCTGCTCCAAAATCTCGGCAGATACATCCACAAACTCCTCGTCTATCTCGGTCCTATCGCCCATAATCTCGTAGTTGAGATTGTAATACTCGAGCATAAGCTCCGCATACTCATTCTTAGGCTCAATAGGCCATGTGATCTCCTCGCTCTGCGCACTTACGCTCCATGACATCGCAACCAATGCGACGATGGTTAAAGTAATATTCTTCATAATGTTATACCATTTATTTACTACCACAGTTTAGCCAATGGACACTCCATAAGATATTCATCAATCAACTCCTGTGTAAAATCAATCTCCTCGTCGTGTTTGAAAATACCTCGCATATCGTAGCCGACGACCGTCTCAGCTACCTCATCAACATAGCTATATACATGAGCAAAGAAGAGTATCGAAGGAGCGTCGTAGAAGCTAAAGCCGATATATAGACCACCAAATATAGCGGGCTCTATTGAGGCTACAGCAAACTTACCCGATAGCAACTCTTTGTACTCACCCAATACCTCATCTTCAATCTCACCTGCGTCAACAGCATCTATATAGCTGCGCAGCTCACGCAGATAGTCGTTGTCGTACCAATCCTTCTCCTCCCAGTTGTTAAAGCGAATCCCGTTTAGTCCGCCATAATCCTGTGCCGAACATAGTGAGCAAGTTGCGAAAAGCATTGCCACCATTAACATTGTAAATCTCTTCATACTATTATCTGTTTTATTGTTTGTTTGCTATGACAAAGTTGGATATAAAAAATCGTACAGTCAAGCAAAATTAGCCCGACTGTACGAAATCATCCTTTTGGGGTATGAAATGCACCCGTTGGTGCGATTTGCCACTATCTCTTACGCCATACAAGGTAGCTTGTGTTCTTTGGCATCTTTCTACGACCTGTGTAGTAGTTGTCCTCGCCAAACTCATGGCGCTTGCCGTTGCTGTCGATAGCCCAGCCGTATGCCGAGCCACCAACGATATATATAGCATTGTCTACGCCAAGGTCAACGAGAGCCTGGGCAAAGTCGTGGAACGACTCAGCTGTTCCGGTCTCAACCATAAATATCTCGCCATAGCGGTCGCAGATAGCTCTGCGGATAGACTTGCCACGCAACTCATTCTCTACAAGAGTGCCGTTGTCGACCAGTGGATACTGGCGAAAGAAGTGACCACCTCGCTCTGTGGCCTGCTCGAAGAGTGGTGAGTTGTCTGCAACACCAACGGTCACCACGCCATCAATAGATGCGCAATAACCACGCTTCGACAAACCCCAAGCCTTGGGCTCTCCATTAAGCACAAATGCACCTACGATACCACCATTATCAGCCCTGATATCTGCAGCCTGCGCAGTGAATATTACCGACTCATCGTTCTTATCCATCTTGCCAATATGTAGCGACATGTCAGCATTGTGAGGGATATAGACCCTAATAGGGATATCATTAATCGTCATATCCTGAAGCTCGGTAAATCCCGATGCAAGTGAGTCTACCTCCATACCCAACTTCTTGATAACAACCTCCGGCTCAATGGGCGCAACCTCAGACTCCTCAAACTCGGTTTTAATATACTCTTCATCAGTAATCTGACTTTGAGCAACTGAAGCATTACTTGATGTATCACCGTCCTCTAATGATGAGGTTATCGCTATGGTAACAATGACCACAACTATAGCCAAGGCGATACCTATGATAACCCATAGTTTTGTGCGGTTTGCCTTAGGTTCGTCGCCACCTCCGATAATACGAATCTGGTCGTCCCTGATCTCCTTAATCTCTTTCATAACTATTTAGCCTCCTTTTCCAATAACTCCTTTAATTGCTTTAGTGCCTCCTTCGAGGCTGTCACCGTATGACTGAAAGATGCAACATCCGAGAGCGTGAGCTTCTGTTTAGGAATGTTGATGTAATAGATAAAGGAGCGGTTAATGATTAGACTCTTACCAATGCGAATAAAGTTATTACCCTCGCTACCCAACTGTGAGAATATCATCTTCTCTATCTGACCCAGTTGATAGGAGAGCATACGAATCTCACCATCGGTCTGTATGAGTGTCGAATAGTTGCCATCCGACGCTATATAGACGATTCGCTCGGGCGCTATACGCACAAGGTCGATAGATGTTGATATGATGAGTTGTCGCTTCATTCGCCTAATAATTTACGACAAAAGTAGAAAATAATTTTTAAGCGACCAAGCGATTTATCGTTCAATGTACCAATGCCCCTTTTCGCTGTATGAAATGGCGATTTGGCAATGTATAACTTCAGCGAGTTATATAAATAGCAGGTCGCCACAGATGAGACTCGAACGCGCCTATCAACTGATTAACGCATTCACGCATTAACAGGGGCGTGATAGGTGTTAATGATGTTAATAATATTGTTCACGCTGTCCCCACCCCGTGAATAGAGTGAATAGAGTGGATGGGAGAGAGTCTGCCGAAGAGACAAAAAAGGAGAGCCTAACACTGTTAAACTCTCCAAAACACAAGGCTACTACGCCCCTCTATTTGCGATATGTGATTTCGTAAACCGTCTGGCTTATAGGCGAAAGCGCCTCACCATAATACTTACTCTTCTCAATCATATTCCCCGAGGCGTCGTATTTCCAAATATTCTTCTCCATCAACGAGCCGTCTGAGTTGTACTCAGCCCCCTCAATCATATTTCCCGAGGCGTCGTATTTATAAATATGCTTCCAACCCAACGAGCCGTCTAAGTTGTACCAAGCCTGCTCAATCATATTTCCCGAGGCGTCGTATTTATAAATAAACTTATCCTCCAACGAGCCGTTTGAGTGGTACCAAGCCCTCTCAATCTCATTCCCCGAGGCATCGTATTTAAAAATACTCTTCGCATCCAACGAGCCGTCGGAGTTGTAATAAGCCCCCTCAATCTTATTTCCCGAGGCGTCGTATTTATAAATATACTTACAATTCAACGAGCCGTCGGAGTTGTACCTAGCCTCCTCAATCTTATTCCCCGAGGCGTCGTATTTAAAAGTATACTTCTCATCCAACGAACCGTCTGACTTATACCAAGCCTCCTCAATCATATTCCCCGAGGCGTTGTATTTATAAATATGCTTACCCCTCAACGAGCCGTCTGAGTTGTAATCAGTCCTCTCAATCACATTCCCCGAGGCGTCGTATTTACAAATTGTCTTATTATCCAACGAGCCGTCTGAGTTGTAATTAGCCCACTCAATCATATTCCCCGAGGCGTCGTATTTATAAATATACTTATACCTCAACGAGCTGCCTGAGTTGTAATCAGCCCTCTCAATCATATTTCCCGAGGCGTCGTATTTATAAACTATCTTCTCCCTCAACGAGCCGTATGAGTTGTACACAGCCTTTTCAAACACATCTCCTGCCTTATTAAAGTAATATTTACGGCAATCCTCGATATCTCCTCGTACAACCTCTCCAAATTTCTTTTCGAGCTTATATATCGTAACAACCACAGACTCAACATCGCCGTAAAGCGGAATATCTTCCCTCCAACCTTGACGCTCGGGAGCCTCGGGTTTAGAACTTGAGTCACTTTGTGAATCTGTCGCATAAGCCGACATGAATAGGCAGCTCACAGCAACAAGCGCGATAGCAAAAAATAGACGCTTCATGGTTTGTGTAGTTTATCTGTTGTTCGAAACTAATTATCACGATATACAAAGGTAGCAAACATTACAAATAAAAACAAATATTTGGGGGCTTTTTCCCATAAAAAGAAGAAACGAAGATTTATTGACCACAACCCTCGCCATGATGGGGTCTGTTCGTTTGTTCAGATTTATAGGGTTTCCATACAAATAAACAACCGAACACCATATATCATATATAATGACCCACTAAATATTTCCATATCTCGTTTTTTTTACCTATATTTGCGAACTATATGCGAAAACAATAAAATAACGATATATTATGGCAGACGAGAAAATTATTTTTTCGATGGTTGGCGTGAGCAAGGTGCTCAACAACAACAAGAAAATTCTTAACAACATCTACCTTTCGTTCTTCTATGGTGCAAAGATCGGTATCATCGGTCTTAACGGCTCTGGTAAGTCAACACTTATGAAGATTATCGCAGGCTTGGATAAGAGCTTCCAGGGTGAGGTAGTATTCTCACCAGGCTACTCTGTGGGCTACCTTGAGCAGGAGCCTCAGCTCGATCCAACAAAGACCGTTAAGGAGATCGTCGAGGAGGGTGCAGCAGAGACCGTAGCCCTCTTGAAGGAGTACGAGGATATCAATATGAAGCTCTGTGAGCCTATGGACGACGACGAGATGGCACGTCTTGTTGAGCGCCAGGGTGAGCTATATGAGAAGATTGACCAGGTTAACGGTTGGGAGCTCGACAGCGTCTTGGAGCGCGCTATGGATGCCTTGCGTTGCCCCGATGGCGATCAGCCAGTCAATGTTTTGTCTGGTGGCGAGCGTCGTCGTGTGGCATTGTGCCGACTTTTGTTGCAGCAGCCAGACGTGTTGCTTCTCGATGAGCCTACCAACCACCTTGATGCCGAGAGTATCGACTGGTTGGAGCAGCACTTGCAGCAGTATAAGGGTACAGTAATTGCCGTAACCCACGACCGTTACTTCCTCGACAATGTTGCTGGTTGGATTCTTGAGCTTGACCGTGGCGAGGGTATTCCATGGAAGGGTAACTACTCTGGTTGGCTGGAGCAGAAGACTCAGCGCATGGCCATGGAGGAGAAGCAGGAGAGCAAGCGCCGCAAGACCTTGGAGCGTGAGTTGGAGTGGGTGCGCATGTCACCATCAGGCCGCCATGCCAAGTCAAAGGCTCGTCTCTCGGCTTACGATAAGTTGATGAATGCTGACACCAAGGAGCGTGAGGAGAAGCTCGAGATCTACATCCCTAATGGTCCACGTTTGGGCGATGTTGTTATCGAGGCACAGGGTGTTACCAAGGCATTTGGCGATAGAGTACTATATGAGGGCCTTGAGTTCTCGCTTCCACCAGCAGGTATTGTGGGTGTTATCGGTGCCAATGGTACTGGTAAGACTACCCTATTCCGCATGATTATGGGCTTGGAGGAGCCTACGTCGGGTAGCTTCCGTGTGGGTCCTACCGTGAAGCTTGCCTATGTAGACCAGCAGCATAAGTCTATCGATCCAGAGAAGACCGTATACGAGGTTATCTCGCAGAACTCCGACCTTATCCAGCTTGGCAACCGCCAGGTAAACGCTCGTGCATATGTGGGTCGCTTCAACTTCAATGGTGCTGATCAGGAGAAGAAGTGTGGCGTATTGTCGGGTGGTGAGCGTAACCGCCTACACCTTGCACTTGCACTCAAGGAGCAGGGCAACGTATTGCTTTTGGATGAGCCTACCAACGATATCGATGTAAACACATTGCGTGCATTGGAGGAGGGTCTTGAGAACTTTGCAGGTTGTGCTGTTGTTATCTCGCACGACCGTTGGTTCTTGGATCGTATTGCAACCCACATCCTCTCATTCGAGGGCGACTCTAAGGTTGTATTCTACGAGGGTACATACTCTGAGTACGAGGCTTGGAAGAAGGCTCAGGGCGAGGACACCACTCCTAAGCGTGTTAAGTATAAGAAACTTTTGGCAGAGCAGTAGTAGATATGGCACAGAAACCATCCATTCCGAAAGGAACGCGCGACTTCTCACCCGAGGAGATGATGCGTCGTACATATATTTTCGACACCATCAAGGGGGTATTCCGTCTCTTTGGCTATGCTCCATTGGAGACCCCCTCTATGGAGAACTTATCAACCCTACTCGGCAAGTATGGCGACGAGGGTGATAAACTCCTCTTCAAGATACTTAACTCTGGTGACTATGGCGCTAAGCTCTCGGAGGAGGAGCTTCGCCAGGCATCTAAGATTTCGGAGAAGGGCCTTAGATATGACCTCACCGTACCTTTTGCCCGCTATGTCGTGCAGCACCAGAATGAGATTGTCTTCCCATTCAAGCGCTATCAGATACAGCCTGTATGGCGTGCCGACCGCCCACAGAAGGGCCGTTATCGTGAGTTCTATCAGTGTGACGTAGATGTCATCGGCTCGAAGTCACTCCTCTCGGAGGTCGAGTTGGTTGATATCGTAGCTCGTGTATTCTTGAAGCTTGGCATATCGGTAACACTCAAGATGAACAACCGCAAAATATTGTTCGGTATTGCTGAGTCTATCGGCCATGCTGACAAGATGATTGACATCACCGTGGCTATCGATAAGCTCGACAAGATAGGCCTTGATAACGTAAAGGCTGAGTTGCGTGAGCGTGGTATCGATGATGGGGCTATCGAAAGACTTCAGCCAATACTTGAGCTCAGTGGTACTAATGCTGAGAAGCTCAATAAGCTAAGTGAGGTTATTGGCTCATCAGAGACAGGTATGCTCGGTATCGAGGAGATGCGCACAATATTTAGTAAGATTGAGGCGCAGGGCATAGCCCTCACCCCAGAACTCGACCTATCGTTGGCACGAGGTCTTAATTACTACACAGGTGCTATCTTTGAGGTCAAGGCTAACGACTTCCAGATTGGCTCAATCTCGGGTGGTGGTCGCTACGACGACCTTACAGGCATCTTCGGCATGCCAGGCATGTCTGGTGTGGGCATATCGTTTGGTGCCGACCGCATCTATGATGTCATGCTTGGTCTTAACCTCTTCCCAGAGGAGTTGGCCTGCTCAACAAAGGTACTCTTCATAAATCTTGGCGAGGCAGAAGCTGAGGCGTCGATGCGCATTATGAGTAAGATGCGTGATCGCGATATCGCTGCTGAGATATACCCCGAGGCTTCGAAGATGAAGAAGCAGATGGAGTATGCTAACCGCCGCGGTATCCCTTATGTAGTCATCATCGGCTCAGAGGAGTTATCACGTTCATTAGCAACGCTCAAGGATATGCGATCTGGCGAGCAGCGTGAGGTGAGCTTCGATGAGCTTTCTACACTTATAAAATAGAAGATAGGCGCTATGGTAAGGCTTCTACTCGTTATCACATTTGCACTAACCACTCTTACGCTAACAGCGCAGGAGCATAGGGTGAGTGCGCAGAAGCAGATAGAGAAGCTAAATAGTTGCTATCAAATTCTTCAAGATAGCTACATTGATGAGATCCCCTTCGACAAGTGTGTCGAGGGGGCTATCATTGCTACCCTCAAGGAGCTTGATCCCCACTCCACATATCTTACTAAGGCCGAAATGGACGCCGCAATGAGCTCGCTAAGTGGCAACTTTTCGGGTGTTGGCATACGATATATCATCATAGACGATATGGTCGTTGTACGAGGCATAGAGCCTGGCTCTCCAGCCCAAAAGGCTGGCCTTGGTCACAACGATCGTATAGTTGCTATTGAGGGCAAGCCCATTAGCGAGTATGATGATGTCATGGCGGCACTCAAGGGTAAGAAGGGAAGTAAAGTGTCAGTTGACGTAATAAGGGCAAGAACCAAGGAGAGAGCTACATTGACTATTACTCGAAACGATATCAATGTAAGTGCCATAGACTCTTCTCATCTGATTGATGACGATAAAGTGGGCTACATAAAGATTAGCCATTTCTCGCGCAATGTAGATCAGGAGTTTCAAAAGGCGGTAAAGGAGCTTGGTAAGTTCGAGTCTCTTATAATAGACCTTAGAGGTAATAGTGGCGGTGTCTTAACATCAGCCATACGTCTATGTGATCTATTCTTAGATAAGGGGGAAATTATCGTGACTACCGAGGGTCGTAGCGAGTGTTTCGAGTATGCATCGCGCTCACGAGGATCACTTCTTGGCACACCATTGGTAGTGCTCATCGATGAGGTGTCAGCATCAGCAAGCGAGATATTCGCAGGAGCTATGCAAGATCACGACCGTGGTCTTATCGTGGGTGCTACAAGCTTTGGTAAGGGTTTGGTACAGCGGCAGATACCCTTTGATGATGGCTCGGCAATGCGTATAACCATTGCCCACTACAAGACACCTTCGGGTAGAATCATACAGCGTCCCTACGAAAAGGGGCATAGTGAGGAGTACTTTAGCGATACCACACGCTATAACCACCCCGAGTCAATTCAGCACGACAGCACGTTGGTGTATTACACCCTGCGCAGTGGCCGAAAGGTATACGGTGGTGGCGGCATCACTCCTGATATATTTGTAGAGAGCGGTACTGAGTTGCCCGAATATATGATTAAGGCCTACGAGAATAACGCCTTTCAGCGCTCACTAATAGAGCTGTGGGATAATATATCTCATGAGGACATCCTTCGTGACTATCCAACACTTAAGGCCTTCGATGAGGGATACGTGGTGGATAAGATAATGATAGATTATTTCTGTGAGATTGTTGGCGACCAGAGCGCTCGTGAGGATAGAGAGCTCCTCTACCCTATCCTTAAGGCTCAGATTGCTGAAGATGTATATGGCAAAGGTGCGTATCAGTATGTCTTTAATAGACATTATGATATAACACTAACAACAGCGATAGAACTCGCTAAAAAACAGGGTGATATAGAGCGTGTGCTACAATCACCTCTATAGATTTTTGGACAAATATTTGGTAGTTTCACAAATAATGATTACTTTCGTTAGGTGAACTAATCACAAGACAATAAACCCCAATTTACCTAAAAAAATAAGACAACCCTATGAGTTCAGAGTTTACTCCCCGCCGTGAACATGACGATTTTGGCGAACAGATCTGCACCAAAGCTATAAGAGCTGGTAAGCGTACATACTTCTTTGATGTTAAGGCTACTCGTGGCGACGACTACTTCCTAACTATTACCGAGTCGCGCAAGCGTACCAACCCCGACGGCAGTGCATCGTTCACACGCCACCAGATGTATCTCTACAAGGAGGACTTCGGCAAGTTTATGGATGGTCTTAGCGAGATGATAGATTTCATCAAGGAGCATAAGCCCGAGTACTTCGAGAAGGAGGCGCAAAGCATCATCGACGAGGAGTTCGATAAGTTGTAAATAGATAAGGGGTTGTCCATAGATTTTAGATGGACGACCCCTTATTCAACAGCTACTATGATAAAGAGTGTACTATTAGGATTTAGTGGAGGAATTGATAGTCAGACAGCAGCACAAATGCTCACTGCTGAAGGCTATCGTGTGGTGTTAGCAACAATTGGTACCACTGGCGATGCAGCCCTTATCGAAAAGGCAGAGCGCATGGCCAAGGAGCTAAAACTTGAGTGGCACCTAATAGATAGACGCAAGGAGTTTAGCTGCGATATTATTGATTACTTCTGCTCGGAGTATGGCGTGGGACACACCCCTGCGCCTTGCACTCGTTGTAATACTCATATCAAGTGGAATACTTTAGAAGAGGTGGCTGATAGCCTTGGTATAGAGTATATTGCAACAGGCCATTACTTCAGTATTACAGAGCATAATAACCATCTATATGTAACCAAAGGTGTTGACCCCGCGAAGGATCAATCATACTATCTATGGGGGTTGAAGCAGAGTACACTACGACGTGCGATTACACCTATGGGGCGCGTAATCAAGAGTGAGGTCAAGGAGCGCTTCTTAGATAAGAGTGAGAGCATGGGCATATGCTTCCTTAAGGGTATGCACTATGTCGACTTCTTGAAGGATAGAGGTGTCGCTGTTGCTCGTGGCAATGTTGTAAATCGCAAAGGTGAGCTCGTAGGTGAACATAGCGGCATTGCCTGCTACACCATTGGTCAGCGCCGAGGTGAGGGTATTCCCGAAGGTTTTCGCGTTGTTGATATTGATGCCAAGAACAATAATATTATTGTTGGCAGTAAGGATGAGTTGGATAAAAAATGGATTTATATAGATAGATGTAATTTCGTAGATATCAACGAGCTACTATCGGCAACTGATATAACAGTTAAGATACGAGGCATTGGACTAAACCCTCAAGAGCCTGTTATGATTGAGCCCCACGACGATGGTTATATCATCAAGCTACGTGATCCAGCATGGGCTCCAGCCAAGGGACAGCCATTGGTCATATACCGCAATAATTTGGTCATTGGCGGTGGAATAGTTGTCGATTTCGGGTAATTATTGTAATTTTGCATACGTAATAAAAAATTGTAAGAGATGGTAAAAAAACTATATAACTGGGTACTATCGTGGAGTACAAGTCCATGGGGTTGGTTGGCGCTGTTCACCATCGCCTTATTTGAGGCTAGTTGGTTTCCACTCCCCCCCGATGTTCTTCTCATCGCACTGTGTATTGGTGCATCGCAGAAGTCATTTCGCTTTGCTACAATATGTCTTGCCGGCTCTGTTATTGGTGCCGCTTTGGCATACGCCATAGGTCACTTTGCTTGGCTTACCTCATCGGGTGAGCCTACTGCCTTTGCGCAGTTCTTCTACGATCACGTATTTAGCCGTGAGACCTTCAATAGCGTAAGCGATATTTATCATAAGTGGGACTTTGTTGCGGTGTTCACCGCAGGTTTCACACCTGTGCCATTCAAGATTTTCACCATATCGGCAGGTATGTGTGACATCAATTTTGTGATGTTTATCATTGCATCGCTCGTAGCTCGAGGCCTGAGATTCTTCCTTATAGCGTGGCTAATATGGAAGTATGGTGCGCCAATCAAGAGCTTTATTGATAAGTATCTTAATCTATTGGCAACGCTCCTTGCAGTAATACTCATAGGCATCACTGTTCTGATATTCCTATTCTTGGGCGATAGTAAATCAACTTCAGATGAGACGAAGGAAGAGCCTGTGAACAATATTGTTACGACAATAGAAGATTGCGATAATAACGACGAACCATCCATAGATTATGATAGCCTCTCCAGAGAGAGCCAAACCAAATAATTAAGATACTATGCAGCACTACGGTCTTGTTGGCAAGCGACTCGGGCACTCCTTTTCGAAGCGATATTTTACCGAAAAATTTAAGCAGGAGGCTATAGATGCGATATACACACTTATAGAGATTGAAGAGATATCTTCTATTGTTGAGATATTACGTCTCGACAAAAAAATGTGTGGATTTAATGTAACAATACCATATAAGCAGAGTATAATTAAACATCTCGATGAGCTATCACCAGAGGCTGAGGCTGTGGGTGCGGTGAATTGCGTCGATGTTCGCGATGGTAGGACGAAGGGATACAATACAGATATAGAGGGTATCAAGCTAACGCTTGACAAGCTAAATATCGAGCCAGGCACACAGGCTTTGGTCCTTGGTAGCGGAGGTGCATCTAGGGCAACTACATATATTCTTCGCCAGCTCGGTATACCCTACATGGTCGTATCACGAAATGAGGCAAATGGCGATATTACTTATGATAAACTTACCCGTGATATAATCGAGTCTCACAAGCTGATAATCAACGCTACACCTGTTGGAATGTTCCCCGACTTAGATAGTGCTCCAAACATAGACTATGATGCAATCGGACCTGACCACAAGGTATTTGATTTGATATACAACCCATCAATCACGCTATTTATGCTCCAAGCAAAGGAGCGTGGCGCACAATGTATTGGAGGTATGCCGATGCTTGAGAGACAGGCAGAGGTGTCATGGCAAATATGGCAAAGGGATAGATAAGCTATCCCTTTGTAGTAAACATCTGCTCAAATTCGTCGTAGGATAGACACTCAATTCTACACTTACCTATACCACATGGCATGACGATATTTAAATCATTGCCACTCTTCTTCTTATCATGTTTTACCTCTCGTATTATATTGCCTGTTTGCACCCCTATATTACGCTTGAACCCTAATACCGAGAGTAGGCCGATTATACGTTGACACTCCATAGCGCTGAGCTCACCACGGCGCACAGCAGCCTCCGATATCATCATCATGCCTATTGCAACGGCTTCACCATGATTTACATCGTGCGTGCACTTCTCAATAGCATGGCCAAGAGTATGACCAAGATTTAAGAGGCGGCGTATGCCACCCTCGCGCTCATCTTGCTCCACAATCGAGAGTTTTAGTCTAATAGCACGCGAGACTATCTCCTGCATAAACTCTACATTCGCATACATATCTTCAGAGGTGCCCTCTCTCTCAATTAGCTCAAATAGATAGCTATCGCCAATAATTGCAGCCTTAACAACTTCTGACATGCCAGCACGTAACTCTCTAAGTGGTAGTGTCTTGAGTATTGCAATATCAAGTATCACAAATTCGGGGTGTGCAAACGTGCCAACCATATTCTTATAGTCGGCAACATTTACTCCATTCTTACCACCAACCGCAGCATCTACCTGACCAAGAAGTGTCGTCGATATAAAGCCAAACTTGAGACCACGCATATAAGTAGCTGCAACAAAGCCCGTAATATCTGTCACAATGCCGCCTCCTATACCCAATAATAGTGTAGAGCGATCAGCTCCCATGGTCATAAGCTGCTCATAGATACTATTTACAGTAGCTAGGTTTTTATTTGCTTCGCCACGGCCTATTACTATGCGCTCAAAACGAGATAGTTCACTACTATATAGTCGGTCGATATTACCATCTGTTATAACTATAACTCGTCTGTTTCCAACAAGATCGTCAAGCACCTCGACATGGGGTGCAATATAAATTTTAGAAAAGGAGTTATCAATACTTAATACGCTCATAGTAATTATTTTAAGCTATCTGACATTAAGTTAACTTCACCACGAATATATTCCTTAAAATCTGGTGAATCAACAATCTTTATATCACTCATCAAACCTAAGACAAAGCGGCCAATGCCTTTGTAGTTGCAGACCATTGTATTCAACATCCATCTACCTCCCCCTAACTCCGACATATCGCGCTCCGACAATGGATACTCCTCGAGTAAAAGGTTGTGAGCTAACATTCCAATCTCAAGTCGCACACGTTTCTGCTCAAAGCCCGTCATGCGAAATATGTCAATATACCCTTCATGATGTTTATCAGCATCTTGCCATGGCTCATCTAGAATTTGTACAGCTCCTATGCGTGATGTTTTAAAGAGCTTATTCATGCCACTCTTAGGCTCATAACACCACACCTGCACATAGTTGGTCGTAAAGCCAAATGGCTCTACAATACGATCATCAATAATGCCAGTGTGCGAAGAGGCATAGTTGCGAAGAATCACCTTACGACAACTGTAGATAGCCTCGACTAATACATTGATGTTTATTGCATTTTCTCCCTTTACGATACTATTTGCCATTGAGGTGCAATCGTACACCGACACAAGCTTGCGACGTAGGTTATGCTTAAGCATATTGGTGTCATCCAAGCCCTCAATAAGCTGGTTGACAATATGGGCCTCCTCGTCGGTAAAGTGCACAAGTTGCGATATATCCTTAAAATATCGGCTCTCCTTACCAAGCTTATAGACACCACCGTCGAGCTTATGCACAACAAAGCCTGCATCCTTAAACGTCTCGATATAGCGATATATCGAGCGATATGATGTGTCGAGACGCTCAGCGAGGTCGTTGACCGTATAGTTTACGTTGCCCGTCATCAGCTTCATCAATCGAAGCAGGCGTTCCACCTTTGGCTGATCCATAGTAACCACAAATTTAATATTGTAAAGATACTATATTTTCTTGGAACAGTGACAAGATGCGTCAAAAAAAATCATATCATCTAAGTCAATTATACTCGACTCTAAGAAAAAGCCTATTATTAGGCAAAACTTTTCGGCCCGCAGATTTCCCAAATCATATTTTTTTGAGTATCTTTGTCGCATCTAAAATATAACATTTGTATAGTATGCGAAAATTACGCAACATTGCGATTATCGCCCACGTAGACCACGGTAAGACAACACTCGTAGATAAGATGATTATGCAGGGTAACCTCCTGCGTGAGAACGAGCATAACGGAGGCGACCTCATTATGGATAATAACGACATTGAACGAGAGCGAGGTATCACCATCCTCTCGAAGAATGTGTCGGTAATATATCAGGACTACAAAATCAACATCATCGACACCCCTGGCCACGCCGACTTTGGTGGTGAGGTAGAGCGAGTGTTGAATATGTGTGACGGTGTGATCCTGCTTGTGGATGCCTTTGAGGGCACCATGCCACAGACTCGCTTCGTACTACAGAAGGCCTTGTCGCTTGGTAAAAAGCCTATCGTTGTTATCAACAAGGTGGATAAGCCCAACTGTCGCCCCGATGTAGTAAACGAGCAGGTCTTCGATCTTATGTTCACCCTTGGTGCTACAGAGGAGCAGCTCGACTACAAGACTATCTACGGCTCGGCAAAGCAGGGCTGGATGTCGCATGTAGCATCAGAGCGCACCGACTCTATATGCCCTCTTCTTGACACAATTATCGACGAGATTCCCGAACCAGAGAGTGTGGATGGTACCGTGCAGATGCTCATAACATCTTTGGAGTACTCACCCTATGTGGGTCGTATCGCTGTTGGTAAGGTGACACGAGGTTCGCTCACCACAGGTCAGAATGTGACACTCGCCAAGCGCGATGGCACTATGATTAAGACCAAGATTAAGGACCTTATGGTCTTCGAGGGTCTTGGTAAGGCTAAGGCCGAGAAGGTGGAGTGTGGCGAGATATGTGCGCTTGTTGGTATCGAGGGCTTCGAGATTGGCGACACCATATGTGACTATACAAATCCTGAGGCATTGCCACCTATTGCTATTGATGAGCCAACAATGTCTATGTTGTTTACAATCAACAACTCTCCATTCTTTGGCAAGGATGGCAAGTTTGTCACATCACGCCATATAAAGGATCGCTTGGATAAGGAGTTGGAGAAGAATCTCGCCTTGCGTGTAGAGCCAGGACAGAATGCCGATTCGTTCATGGTATATGGTCGTGGCGTATTGCACCTCTCGGTACTTATCGAGACCATGCGTCGTGAGGGCTACGAGCTACAGGTGGGTCAGCCCAAGGTTATCACGAAGGAGATTGATGGTGTTAAATGCGAGCCTGTAGAGGAGATGACAGTTGATTGTCCTGACGACTGCTCAGGTACAGTCATCGAACTCACCACACGTCGTAAGGGCCAGCTCGTGAACATGGAGTCGTCGAACGACCGCACACGTCTTGAGTTCATCATTCCATCACGAGGCATCATAGGTCTTCGCTCAACAATGATTACAGCCACTGCGGGCGAAGCTATCATGACGCATCGCCTCAAGGACTTCGAGCCATGGATGGGTGAGATTGACAACCGCTCGGTGGGTGCCATCATCGCATCTGAGACAGGTACAGCATACGCCTACTCTATCGACAAATTGCAGGACCGCGGTAAGTTCTTCATTTCACCTATGGAGCAAGTATACTGTGGCCAGGTTATTGGCGAGCACACACGCTCTAATGATATCACTGTAAATGTCACTAAGGCTAAGCAGCTTACCAATATGCGTGCATCGGGATCTGACGAGAAGACCTCTATTGCACCTCCTATCATCTTCTCATTGGAGGAGGCCTTGGAGTATATCCGCGAGGATGAGTATGTAGAGGTAACACCTAAGTCAATACGCCTACGCAAGATTCTCCTCTCGGAGGTAGATCGCAAGCGAGCATCAAAGGAGTAATCAACTAACAACTAAAACCAAATACACAAATGGAAAAGAAAATCGGTATTGCGTGTGACCACGCAGCATACGACCTCAAGGAGTTTCTCGTAGGCTACCTATCAACTAAGGGCTTCGAGGTTAAGGACTTCGGTTGCTACTCTGAGGAGTCTGTGGACTACCCAGATTTCGCACACCCATTGGCTGATGCTATCGAGGCGGGCGAGTTGGAGCGAGGCATTGGCCTTTGCGGCTCTGGTGAGGGTATCTCAATGACACTCAACAAGCACCAGGGTATTCGTGCAGCATTGTGCTGGATTCCTGAGATTGCTAAGCTTTCACGTCAGCACAACAACTCAAACGTTCTCTGTATGCCTGCTCGCTTCATCACCAACGATGAGGCTTTGGCTATGCTCGACATCTGGCTTGAGACTGAGTATGAGGGTGGTCGCCACCAGCGTCGTCTCGACAAGATGCCTCTTAAGAAGTAAGAGCTTTCAGATAAAAATAAATAGTGGTTATCGATGGGTAACCACTATTTTATTATTCTGAATATGAGTCTATATACTCAATTATCTTATCCGTATCTTTAGGTGAGAACCACCCCACTCTTTCATCGCGCCTAAACCATGTCATCTGCCTCTTGGCATAGCGGCGTGAGTTACGCTTGATAAGTTCTATGGCCTCCTCTAACGAGCACTTACCATCTAAGTGATCGAATATCTCTCGATAGCCCACCGTCTGCAATGCATTAAGATGGCGCTTGGGATACATGGCGCGAGCCTCCTCTACAAGACCATCGGCCACCATCATATCCACACGTCTATTTATCCTATCATATAGCTCCTCACGGGGCATATCCGTGCCGATCTTAACGATGTTGAATGGTCGCTCTGCTCTATCGCCACTACGCTGTTCTGAGTATGGTCTACCTGTTGTTATACACACCTCCAAGGCTCGCATAACACGTGCTGGGTTACAAAGATCCACCTCCTCGGCATAGGCGGGGTCACGCTCTCGTAACTCATCGACAAGTGGTGCCAACCCTTCGCTTTCGAGACGCAACTTTAGATTTTCTCTAACATTCTCATCAGCCTCAGGAAGATTATCCATTCCATCACACAACGCCTGAATGTATAACCCCGAGCCACCTACTGCAACAACGTAGTCATTTTCGGCAAATAGCCTTTCGAGTAGTTCAAGAGCTTCAACCTCATAGCGGCCGCAATTAAAGTCATCCTCTACCTCACGATCGGCAATAAAGTAGTGTGTAGCAGCCGCAAGCTCATCGGCTGTTGGCTGCGCTGTACCAATGGCCATGCCTCTATACAATTGGCGCGAGTCGGTCGATATGATAGGTGCACAATAGTGTTGTGCAAGAGTCACCGCAAGGGCACTCTTACCCGACCCCGTAGGGCCAACAACAACTATGAGCGTACCTTGTTTAGTACTCATCATCGTACTTGTCGTCACCATCAAACTCGTTATAGTCGCCCATCATCTCGTCGAAGATTGAGCCACACTCCTCGGTAGCCTCTGGATCATACTGATCGGGCACTGGAGCATGTTCAAAGGCCACACGGGGATACGTAAGGTCGCTCTGTGGTCGCTGCATATCCAACAACTCGAGATAGTACGAACGATTGTTCATCATATCGAAAGTGTAGATAAGCCTATCGTGAAACTCGTGGTTTACGTCCATAAGTCGCACCTTATCCATCGACTGGGGAGCCCCCTCGAACTCATCGCCCAAATCTATCTGCGAGAACTCCTCTACAGGACGCCATTCGGCATCAGATTTGAATATCGACACCATGCAATCATCATAGCGTAGAGCCTTAATCAAGAAGTTGTGAAACTCGGTGAGAGTCATATCGGGATATACCTCGAAGTCGCGAACGAAGTTATCGCTCTCGTCACTGAGCATGCGGTATTTGAAAATGATATTCATATATAACTTATTTAAACCGATTACAAATTTAACACATAAATTTATAAAAGAGTAATAATATAGTTGAAATATCGTAAAAATATATAAAAACTTGTTCGGTAAATAAAAAAACACTATATTTGTACCACTTTAAACAAAGTATTCAACGTAGCCAGTGACACACATTATCGTGTCGAGGCGAAAAATCAAAAGACTATATATGCAAGATTTATCAGCATTGGAGGGTAAAACCATCCTTGAGTTGCGTGAGATTGCACGCGTGCTGGGCATAACACCCTCTACGATGAAGAAGGGTGAGCTAATCAACAAGATTATCGAGGTTGCCAGTGCGCCGGTACAGGAGGCTGTTGCAGCCCCCGAAGCACCCAAGCGAGGTCGCCGTCCACGTATGAATAGCGTCAAGATAGAGGACAATGCCCCACGTCATGAGGCTGTGGAGCAGGTAGCAACAGAGCCTACATCTGCGGAGAAGAGTGACATCGAGGAGGCTTCTAACCAAACTAAGGAGGATGCCCCCAAGAAGACTCCAGCACGTCGTGGTCGCAAACCTAAAGCACACAAGCATCATGAAGAGATAAGTGTTGTACCTGCCGAGCAGGAGACCATGGAGGATATTACCGAGGCGGATAGCAACGATGAGGTAGATGTTATGGAGGATAATAGTGAGGAGGAGTTCTACTTCACCGACGAGTCGGATATTGAGGAGGAATATGTCGAGCATGAGATCACCAAGGATGATTTCACCGCAGTTATTGAGGGTGAGGGTGTTTTGGAGATTATGACCGATGGTTTTGGCTTCTTGCGCTCTGCCGACTACAACTATCTAAACTCACCAGACGATGTATACGTATCACCATCACAGATTAAGCTCTTTGGCCTTAAGGCTGGTGATACTATTAGCGGTAAGATACGCCCACCCAAGGAGGGCGAGAAGTACTTTCCACTGGTGCAGGTGGACCTTATCAACGGCCTTAAGCCCGACTATATCCGCGACCGTCAGCAGTTCGAGTATCTAACACCTCTCTTCCCATCCGAGAAGTTCAACCTCACAGGTAACGGTCACAATACCCTATCTAACCGCGTTATCGACCTCTTCGCCCCTATCGGCAAGGGACAGCGCGCCCTTATCGTAGCACAGCCCAAGACGGGTAAGACCATGCTCTTGCAGTCTATAGCCAACGCCATTGCCGACAACCACCCCGAGGCCTATATGATCGTTCTACTTATCGACGAGCGCCCCGAGGAGGTGACAGAGATGGCTCGTCATGTGAAGGCCGAGGTTGTTGCATCAACCTTCGATGAGCAGGCGGCACGCCATGTCCGCGTTGCCGAGATGGTCCTCGAGAAGGCTAAGCGCATGGTTGAGTGTGGCCACGACGTTGTCATCTTCCTCGACTCAATCACCCGCCTTGCTCGCGCCTATAACTCGGTGCAGCCAGCATCGGGTAAAGTACTGTCGGGCGGTGTCGATGCCAACGCCCTGCATAAGCCCAAGCGCTTCTTCGGTGCAGCACGTAATACCGAGGAGAAGGGCTCGCTCACCATCATCGCCACAGCCCTTATCGACACAGGCTCGAAGATGGACGAGGTCATTTTTGAGGAGTTCAAGGGTACGGGTAATATGGAGCTTCAGCTCGACCGCAAGCTCGCTAATAAGCGTATCTACCCCGCTGTCGATGTCATCGCATCAAGCACTCGCCGTGAGGATATGCTTCTCTCGCAGAGCGTTATGCAGCGCACCTGGATACTGCGCAAACACCTATCCGATATGACAACAGTGGAGGCTATGGAGTTCTTGCAGAAGCAGATGAACCTAACACGCGACAACGACGAGTTCCTCGCCACCATGAACCACTAATAAGGTTAACAAGTCCCAATCTGCGACACCACTTAAAAGATAAGACCACCCAAGGTTGTACTTATTGTACTATCCTTTGGGTGGTCTCTTTTGTATAGGTGAATTTAATGAGTATAGCGAAACTGCATAAACAACCCCCTACTCTCACTAAACTCCTTAACCTACATAAACATAAAAAACGGCAGCGGAAATACCCCTGCCGTTTTGCTATTAACAGTACACCTATTTAGAAATTATAGGTACAAGTGATACCAAAGTTAATTAATCCAAAGTAATTAAAATGCTTTTGATAAAAATAATAATCATCACCATAATAATTATCATATTTCACTAATCCTATTGAAGGTGTATAGTCAAAAGATAGAGTCATTGGCACTTTATAGAAATTTACACCTAATCGTACCATTAGAGCTGCACCTACATAGGCACCATATCCATTTCCTCCAGCATTAATACCTAAGCCGGCATCGAAAAACCAACTACCCAAATATGGTGTCCACTCAGCATTCACAATACGCCAATTATACAATGCCGTGAAATCTGCGGTTATGCTTATTTCTGTATAGGGAGAACAGCTTAGTCCAAAGCGAGCCTCTGCATATCCTCTTTGGGTAACGTTATAGTATCCAACTAAATTTAGGCAGCTGAGACCTCCAACACGTAGACCTATACCCCATTTAGGATTTAATATAGAGTTATACTTCTTCTTTAGTTTTGCATCATCACCACTATATTTTTCCATCTCATCTCTAAGGCTGGGTTGTAGTTTAATAGTCATATACGAGCCATCAACATACATCGTATAAGTTTGGAAGCCTTCGTGGGATATGACGATATGTTCAACATATGATGAGGTTTGGGTGTTAAACTGACCATTCTCATCTGTCATACATATCAATTCGCCACTGATGGTCGAAATCTTGGCTCCATTTATTGGAGTCAAATGTCTATCATAGACACATCCATATATCATTCGACCACTCTGTGCATAGCAGCAGAGTGTGACGAATGACATAATTAATGTTAGAGCTAATCTTTTCATAGATATATTGTTAGCTACTTACGAATGAAGAGGCCACCCTTCTCAGGCTTAGCCTGGAAATATTCGTTGTCGTGCCAAACATTCTCATCAAGATTTCTGAAGTTCTTGTACCTAGCCGGATAGCCTGTAATAACGATAGATGTAATCTTATGAAAAGCGTTATAGTTAATCTGAGTCTCCATGCCTACCAAAACATCGGCGTTGCCATTAACAGTAAGAGCCTCTCTAACAGCAGTGTTTATCACATTGTCAGTACCACCATTTCTAACGCTTTTTGATGGAACATAGGCATACATAATTCTTGTCTCAGATACATCCAAATCAGCGACGATTGGCACTGCATAGGGTGTTGCCACACTAAAGTCGCGATAAGTTGCAGTGTTCTTAAGTGTCGAACACGATGTGAGCGTAATAGCTGCAATTGCAAATAGAATAACTCGTTTCATAATTGTTTGTGTGTAATACTATTGCTACGACCCCAATGAGCAATGGGTTAGTATAAAAAAGAAAGTGTGGAGTCGATTAGTCTATCTGAATGGAGGTTCTGGAATACCTTTGACCAAATAAACAATACCCCACACTCGTATTGAGCGTAGGGCAATAAACACCCCAGACTATACAATACGGAGTGACGAGTGTGTTGCTATCCTTGGTCAATTGAAATTTTCCAGATTTCCATTCAAGGATAAAAGCTAATACACTTTCATCAAAAAATAATATGTCATCAACGAACACAAGCCCATTGATAAGGCAAATATATAAATAAATTTCTGATTAAGCAAAATAGAGGATATCAAAGTTTTGATGGTTGAGATAAATTTCGTAGTTTTGCACAAACAATATATTATAACTATGCGCAAAATTGTATTGACAATTCTAACAGCACTTATCCCCGCTATGACACTTGCGTGGGGACCTATGGGGCACGACACTGTGGCATATATTGCCGAGAAACATCTATCGAAGAAGACCCTTAAGAAGGTTACCGAGATACTCGACGGCCACTCATTAGTATATGTTGCCAACTGGATGGATAATGCCAGCCACACCAAGGAGTATGACTATACTAAGACATGGCACTATGTAAATGTTGACCCTACGGAGGAGAGCTATGCAGCATCAGAAAAGGCAAAGACAGGCGATGTGGTTACGGCCATTAACCTCATAGTAGAGGACCTCAAGAGTGGCGAGCTAAGTGCCGAGGAGGAGCAGGCACAGCTTATGATGCTTATACACCTCGTTGGCGATATGCACTGTCCTATGCACGCGGGATACAAGTATGACCGTGGTGGCAACGGCACCGAGGTTAAGTTCTTCAACAAAAACCGCAAGCTCCACTCTGTATGGGATAGCGAGATTGTTGAGTCGGCACACAAGTGGAGCTACTCTGAGTGGCAATATCAGGTGGACCGAGCTACCCCCAAGCAGCAGAAGGCCATAGCTCAGGGCACACCTAACGACTGGATAGAGGAGACCGTGATATTGGCACGCACCGTCTACAACGAGTCGCCCAAGAACACCAATCTGTCGTATGACTATGTAGCACGCTTCGCCCCCGTAATCGAGGAGCAGTTCCTCAAGGGTGGTATTCGCTTAGCCAAGCTACTTGAGGAGATATATTAATATGGTAAGAGAGTGAATAAAAAGTGTATTTTGTCGTTACGCTTGCCCTCAAAATGCTCATTTACGCTCAGTAAACTCCGCTTTTTCGGGCTTCGCAAGCCTAAAACTACATCTTTTTATTCACTCTCTTAGGCTATGAGGGGCTGGATAAATTGCTTTTAGTCAGCCTCTTATTTATTTGATTCTCACATACTCTATAGGCTGCTCCTGCCTCTCATCCAAGGGGCAAGAGTGATATGCTACAGAGGCAAAATCTATGCTCTTAAGGTCGATACAGCGAATCGTGCTGTTATATGCTGTCTTATAGTAAACCTTTCGTGCTGTGAGGTCTATAGCCGAGGTCCACTGCGTAGCACTCGGAAGCTCGGCCTCTGATGGATTCTCTATGGCAATAGGCACATCGAAGTTGTTGAGCAGATGGAAGCACTGCAACACGGTGCTTAGGCCATCGGCACGCTGAGGTGCGCTATTGCGGAAGAAGGCAGCACGCACAAAGCGTGAGGGAGGGGTGAAGTCGCCAGGCAGACCGAGCATTGCGGAGCTACCACCAAGAGGCTGCAATGTAACATCGCCCATCTTATAGTTTTGTGCGCTACCTGGGCGTAGGTTAACATAGTTTTCGAGGTTGGCAACTTGCCACTCATAACCAGGGGCATTGGTCAGCACACCCACACCATTCTCGTAGAAGTGCACCTCGCCCGCAACAATCTCCATCACAACCTGACGTCCCGAGGGCTCGCCAATACGCCAATGCACCACAGCATCTTTGTCGAGCGCCACAATCTTCACATTATTGATGTTTTGCTTTAGCTCGTCGATAGTAGCAAATTGTGTAAGAATCCATTGCACCACCTGCATATCGCCAAGGGTAACACTATTCTGCGACTGGTCATAGGGCGTATATCCACCATAGCGAGGGAAGAAGAATAGTCCTGCCGAGAGGCCTGCTTCATTTATACCCTCGGCGATAAACTCCTTCTCAACAACCGCCAACCCCACAACACCGTACTTCGATGTAAAGGTCAAGCCATTTGTTCCTGCAGGGGTGAATGATTGCAGTTTTTCACCTCGCGGAATTATCACATACTCACTTTTCAATGCTCCATATGCCCACTCTATGGTGCGTGCCTGCACATAGCTACCATCCTTGGCTGTGAGCGATATACCCGTACAGGCTACAGAGTAGTAGCCATCGCCAGCAAGTGTTGCTGCGGTGAGGCACAAGGTCTTAAACAGATGTCTCATATTCAGAGTTTTTAGTTATACTACACTCCGATCTGACATCTAAAATCGTGCCGTTTGTTAGAAAGATACACCTATTCTAAGCTGAAGTTTATGCTCGTAGAACTTCAAATTATCATTATCATCGATGAACTCCCTAATGTTAAATCCGTCACGCATATAGCCAAGCGACATCGTAAACTTGCTCACCTTGAAGCCAACACCAACGCCATAGAGAGGTGCAATAGTATATGGATAGATAAGGAATGAACCACCTCCCTCGGCCATGATAAACGGGGTTACTTTACCCTTGGTTGGTATCCAGTATTTAAAATCTAAATATAATGGAATTAATAGGCCACCGAAATCTGCATCACTCTCTTCGTCCATGCCAAGAAGTATATCAATACCAACACCAAGACCCAATGAGAATTTGTCTCCAATCTTTACTCCATGAATGGTGTGCAACGAAGTACCATACATCAACATATCATTATTGGCCACCTTTTCGCTATTATAGACCATATTAGCCCAACTAGCGTCGCCAGCCACAAAGACCTCACCATAATACTTCGCTCTCTGCTCTTGAGCCACTGCACTTGACGCAAACATGGTGATAGCAGTTAATAGTAGTAGAATATATTTTTTCATAGTAGATAAGTTTATTAAGTTTCGTTAGTGCAAAGTTATGCCTGAAGATAAGCTTTAGCCAAAATTTATAGCCATTTTTATTTCCAGATACCCACACACAACACATTGATTATCAGCATTTTGAAAAAATAATTTACCTTAATTTTTCAACTAACTGATAATCAGCCACTTACACAGTGCTACAAAATAACAAAATGAAATAAGAATTAACAATCTATCAATCAGTAACTTACACCAATATATAAACAAGATAATGGCAGATATAAAAAAAAAGTGGCTGCATGGTACTAACCACACAGCCACACATTTATCGTGAATATCGAGATTACATATCATCGTCAGATGCCTCGTCTGCTGCATCAGCAAACTCGTCAGCACCCTTCAAATCGTCGTCATCGTAGTAGCCATCATCCTCATTCTCCTGGCCATCGTCAACCTTGACGTCAATCTTCACCAAGTAGTAGGTATCCTCTGTCTCGTAGGGTACAACACAAAAGAATGTGCCATCTGGCTTATCAATGCGCTGCATTACCTCAGCAAAGCCCAATGGATAGAGAGCCTTAATCTCAGCCTGCTGCTCGAGGGTGAGATTATGTATGCTCGTTACAAGTCGTTTCTTCGTATTATTTACTGCCATATTCTATTTAAAATTTTCCGCAAAAGTAAACACAATTTAATAATGTGCAAACATTGGCGAATATTTTTTTTATTTTTTCGATTTTTCTTCGTTGTTCGAAACAAATTGCGTACCTTTACAACATATTTTATATATGCACACATGAAGAGTGAGATAATGCGTATGGAGGAGCTTGCGAAACTCCTCGACTACCATAGTCATAAATACTATATTGAGAATGCCCCAGAGATTTCGGACTATGAGTTCGATGCTCTATTGCGTGAGTTGCAAGAGTTGGAAGCCAAACACCCCGAGGCTGTAGACCCCAACTCTCCTACACGACGTGTGGGCAGCGATCTTATGTCGGAGTTCCAAAGCGTCGAGCACCGCTACCCTATGCAGTCTTTAGCCAATACCTACTCTATGGAGGAACTTGGCGAGTGGATAGACCGCATTGTGAAGGAGATTGGCGAGGTGGAATTTGTATGTGAGCTCAAGTTCGACGGCACGGCAATATCGCTATGCTACGAGAATGGAGCACTACTCAGGGCTGTAACACGAGGTGATGGTCGTCGTGGAGACGATGTTACGAATAATGTGCGCACCATACGCACCGTGCCTCTACGCCTTCAGGGTGAGGGCTACCCCGCACTCTTTGAGATACGTGGCGAGATTATCATGCCCTATGCCTCGTTCGATAGATTAAACCAGGAGCGTGAGAGTGCTGGCGAGCCTCTCTTTGCCAACCCTCGCAATGCAGCCGCAGGAACGCTCAAGAATCAGTCATCGCAGGTAGTTGCACACAGAGGCCTCGACTGCATACTATATCAGTTGGCAGGTGACGCCCTACCATATGCGACCCATGCCGAGAATATTGAGGCGGCACGTAGCTGGGGTTTTAACATATCTAAGCATACTGCGATATGTCGCTCACGCGAGGAGATAGAGCGCTTTATAACCTACTGGGATACGGAGCGCAAGAACCTACCCTATGCTACAGACGGCATTGTTATAAAGGTAAACAGCTACGCAAACCAGCGCTCACTTGGCTCAACTGCCAAGTCACCACGCTGGGCTGTGGCATATAAGTTTCAAGCCGAGAAGGCCCTAACAAAACTACTCAGTGTAGACTTCCAGGTGGGACGCACAGGTGCTATCACTCCCGTTGCCAACCTTGAGCCTGTGCAGCTGGCAGGCACCGTGGTTAAGCGTGCTTCGATACACAATGCCGACCAGATAGCCATGATGGATATCCGCATTGGCGATATGGTTTATGTTGAGAAGGGTGGCGAGATTATACCTAAGATTACGGGTGTAGAACTTTCGGAACGACCTTCGGATAGCAAGCCCTTTGAGTATATAACCCACTGCCCAGAGTGCGGTACTGAGCTAGTGCGTGACGAGGGTGAGGCAAAGCACTTCTGCCCAAATAGCGCAGAGTGTAAGCCCCAAATCATCGGTCGCATAGAGCACTTCGTAAAGCGCAAGGCGATGGATATAGAGGGGCTTGGAGGCGAGACCATAGAGCTACTATGGGAGAATGGACTTATTCACAATATTGCCGATATCTACCACCTCGACCCTATACGCCTATCACAGCTGCCACGCCTTGGCGAGAAGTCGGCAGCCAACATCCTGGAGGGTGTCAGAGCCTCAAAGAGTGTCCCATTTGAGCGACTACTATTCGCACTGGGCATACGCTTCGTAGGTGAGACCACAGCAAAGAACCTTGCAACTCACTTCCTGAACCTTGATGCTATAATGGCAGCTACCGCCGAGGAGCTAATGGAGGCCGAGGAGGTGGGTGATAAGATTGCCACAGCCATTGTCGACCACTTTGCCAAGGAGGAGAATAGGGCTATTATAGAGGTGTTGCGTGAAGCGGGGCTACGCTTCGAAGTGGAGACAAAGAGTAGAGCATCGAATGTGTTAGAGGGCAAGAACATAGTCATTTCTGGTAAATTCGAGGGTTACTCTCGCGACGACATGAAGGCCATGGTAGAGACACATGGAGGTAAGAACCTCGCAGCGGTGTCTGCCAATGTAGACTTTATAGTTGCGGGCGATAACATGGGCCCAGCAAAACGACAGAAGGCTGAGAAGTTGGGAGTCAAGATACTCACTGCTAACGAATTTATGGCACTCATCGCAAGTGATGCTATAACCCATAACGAGGTATCAACACCTGTAGAGACGCCAATGGAGAGCGAGCCTATGGAGGCGTCTGTTGTACAGGGAAGACTTTTTTAATTTTAGACAAAAACTTTTATGCATATGATACAGGATAAGATTAAGGGTGTGGGCGTTGCCCTTATCACACCATTTAACAACTACAAGGTTGACTATCCAGCACTTGAACGCATGGTGGAGCATGTTATCAATGGCGGCGTAGACTATATCGTAGCACTTGGCTCTACAGCCGAGACAGCAACCTTATCTATCGAGGAGCGCAACGATGTCTTACGCTTCATAATAAAGCAGACTGCCAAGCGTGTACCCATCGTCGTGGGTATGGGTGGCAACGACACTCATCAACTTGTTGAGCAGTTACGCACATTCGATCTTTCGGGCACGGTAGCGATCCTCAGCGTTGTACCCTTCTACAACAAGCCTTCACAAGAGGGTATCTATCGTCACTTTATGGCTGTCGCCGAGGCCTCTCCAGTGCCGGTTATCATCTATAATGTACCAGGTCGCACGGGTGTCAATATGACCGCCGATACCACACTTCGCCTTGCTAAGGCTACAGATAAGATCGTAGCCATAAAGGAGGCGTGCGGCAACATCGAGCAGATGCAGGCGATACTTGACGGCAGCCCCGAGAACTTCCTCGTTCTCTCGGGCGATGATGGCATCACCGTAGAGCTTGTGAAGCGTGGTGGCGATGGCGTAATATCTGTTGCAGCCAATGCCTTTCCAGAGAAGTTCTGCCAGTGTGTGCACAATGCCATGGTGGGAAATATTGCTCAAGCGGAGGGTGAGATGGAACTACTTATCGAACCTATAAACCTGTTATTTAGAGAGGGTAATCCAACTGGTATCAAAGGCATGTGCGCCTCAATGGGCATCACCACCCCTGAGGTACGCCTACCACTTGTGGAGTATACCGCAGAGCTTAAGCGCGACATCGAAAAGGCTATTACCACGTACGATTTGAAGTAGTCGAGCGTTTGTAGAGTATGAAACGATTTATATTACTACTTTTATCCACGTTGCTCATTAGCCAATCACTCATGGCGCAGGAGAGGCAACAAGAGCCATTAGTGCCATACGAGGAGGATATCCTCAGGCAGACACTTTCGACATCATCGCCCTACTACTACACCAACTTGATGCTTAAGTATAAGTTGGGCACCGAGGCTATGACCGACATGGAGTACTACTACCTCTATTACGGCTACGCTTATCAGGAGTCGTATCGTCCCTTTGCCGACAATAAGGCGCTAGACGAGATGATGAATGTTATGAGTGGCATCAACCCCTCAAATCCTACGGTAGCTCAGCTTGAGGCCGTTGTCGAATTAGGTGTAGCTGCGATGGAGATAGATCCATTTAACCCCAAGGTACTTAACATTATGGCTTTTGCCTATGGTGCACTCGACGACCCTCATCGTGAGCAGCAGTACTTCGACCATCTCAACGGCATATTACGCGCCATAGAGCTATCCGGCACAGGTCTTAAGGAGGAGTCACCATGGCACATCCTCATGTTCTCGCACGCCTATGATCTTGTGGCATCCAAGGGTTATGCCTACAACGAAGGCAAGGTGATTAGTCGCACAACGGTATTCGTACCTCTACTGCGTAAGAACAGCAATAAGACTAAAGGCTATTACTTTGACTATAGTCGCATATATATGAACAAACCAGAGGGCTACACCTTCAAGCGTGAGCGCACATGGCAGTTTAATAATCTTAAGCCTCAGGAGTATAAATAGTTGTTTATTTCAAAGAAATAACTACCTTTGCCGAAATTTATTTGAGTAATGAGAAATTTCATAAGCTATCTTATATCAACATTCGCACTTCTTACGCTCCTAAGTTCTTGTGAACGAGAGGCAAAGGTTATCTACGCCATAGGCATTGACGAACCAGTAGTTAGATGTACCCATAGCAACCAGGAGAGAACGATAACATACAAGCTCCACCCCAATATCTTAAGCACTGATGTTACCCCCAACATATCAGTAGATGCATCATGGGTGGATATTCTCGACACATCTACGCTCGGCGAGTTCACCGTAAGGGTCGAGGAGAATCCTATCGCTGAGCGCAGTGCTACAATTAGCATATCGGCCAAGGATTGTCAGACTGCGAAGATAGAGCTTCTGCAGTATGGCGAGCCACCAGCAATGGCTACACACACACTCATGTATTGTTTCATGGGTACAAGCCTCAATAAATACTTTCAGACCAATATCGAGGATGCTCAGAAAGCTATCAAGACAGGAATTTTGGGCAACTCCAACCGTGTAATATTCTTCCGTCAGAATAGTTCTACTAAAGGATATATTGGTGAGATATACTACGATAGCACTGAGATACACCACATGGATATAGATCTCTCGACATCACTCATGACTCCCGACGAGCTCGGTGAGATTATGGCTACCATGGCCAATATTGCCCCAGCAGAGCGCTACGGCATTGTATTGGCAGGACACGGTCAGGCTTGGATAACTCGCGATATCATCAACAACAACTACCAGGATATATCCGCTTTAGGTCTTATGCCAAACCCTTGGATTCAGGCTCCAGGGGCTGAGACTACACGTGCTTTTGGTGAGAGCAACGTTCAGTTTAACATTGAGGAACTTGCTGAGGCTCTTAAGCTTTCGGCCGTAGAACTCGACTATATTCTCTTTGATGCTTGCTTCATGTCGAATATCGAGACTATTTACGAACTTCGTAACTTGGCAAACTACATCATAGCATCGCCATGCGAGATTATGGGACGTGGTTTCCCCTATGAGCGCACACTACCCTATCTCTTCAAAAACGAAGGTAAGGAGAGTGAATACAAAGGCGCTGCCGAGAGTTACTACACATACTATCGTGATGAGGTTAACAGTGGTTCAGCTCGCTGTGGTTCAATCACCGTGTACGATTGCTCGAAGATAGAGGCTTTAGCCGAGGCTACTAAGATGGCTATGGTAGGTGCTATAAGCAGGGAGGATCGCGAATGTCGCATAGACCAAATGCAGACCTATGAGGGCCAGACGCCACACCACTTTTTCGACTTCGGTCAGTGGATAAACCACATAGCACGCGACCAGGAGGCACTCGAGAATTTTAATAAAGCATTCAAAGATTGTGTTATAGCCACCTTCACACTCGACTCCTTCTACTCGGCATATGGCAAATATGGTACATACCCTATCAACCTCGATGTATACTCGGGTGTTACTACATCTGCACCCTCGGGAGCATATCCTAATGGTTGGAGAACAACAAATTGGTATAAAGAGGTTATAGCGTTGGAAAATTAAGATATAATATATATCTTTGCGCACCAAAAGAGAGAGAATAATATAAAAAGATATAGACACTATGTTTGAAAATCTAACCGAGAAACTTGAACGCTCGTTTAAAATCCTCAAGGGTGAGGGACGAATCACCGAGATTAATGTTGCCGAGACACTCAAGGAGATACGCCGTGCGTTGATTGACGCCGATGTCAACTATAAGGTTGCTAAGACCTTCACCGACGAGGTAAAGCAGAAGGCCTTGGGTCAGGATGTGTTGCGCTCGGTGAAGCCTGGTCAGATGATGACCAAGATTGTGCGTGACGAGCTTGCAGCCCTCATGGGTGGCACAGCTACCGACATTAAGCTTGAGGGCAACCCAGCAATCATTCTTATTGCCGGTCTTCAGGGTTCTGGTAAGACAACATTCTCAGGTAAGCTCGCCGGTCACATCAAGAGCAAGAAGGGCCGTCAGGTATTGCTCGTAGCGGGTGACGTCTATCGTCCTGCAGCTATCGACCAGCTTAAGATATTGGGTCAGACCGTAGGCGTAGAGGTATATACCGAGGAGGGCAACAACAACCCTGTGCTCATCGCCGAGAATGCTATTAAGTATGCACGTTCAAAGTCATACAACACCGTAATCATCGATACCGCAGGTCGTCTGGCAGTTGACGAGGCTATGATGCAGGAGATTACTGCAATCAAGGCTGCCGTAAAGCCATCTGAGACACTCTTTGTAGTAGACTCAATGACTGGTCAGGATGCTGTGAACACTGCCAAGGAGTTCAACGATCGTCTCGACTTCGACGGCGTGGTACTCACAAAGCTCGATGGTGATACACGTGGTGGTGCGGCAATCTCTATCCGTTCGGTTGTAGACAAACCTCTGAAGTTTATCTCAGCAGGTGAGAAGATGGATGCTTTGCAGGTATTCCACCCCGAGCGTATGGCCGACCGTATCCTCGGCATGGGTGATGTTGTATCGTTGGTAGAGCGTGCCCAGGAGCAGTTTGACGAGGAGCAGGCTCGTAAGCTCAAGAAGAAGCTCATCAAGAACCAGTTTAACTTCAACGACTTCCGTGATCAGATAGCTCAGATCAAGAAGATGGGTAACCTCAAGGATCTCGCTTCGATGATCCCAGGTATGGGTAAGATGCTTAAGGATGTTGATATTCCCGAGGATGCCTTCAAGCAGACCGAGGCTATCATCAACTCTATGACTCCTGCTGAGAGAGAGAACCCTGAGATTATCAACCATCGTCGTCGTGAGCGTATTGCCAAGGGCTCTGGCACCAACATCGCCGATGTAAACCGCCTTATGAAGCAGTTTGAGGACACTCGCAAGATGATGAAGAGTGTGGCTAACGGAGGCTTCAAGCAGCAGATGCAGCAGATGCGTGGCATGCGCCGTAGATAACAGCATACTCAAGGCTAAATAGATAGACAACAACCCCCACAAATGGGGGTTGTCTATTATATATATGTATAGTATCTTTGCCACATGAAACTATGGTTAACAACAATCCTTCTATTGATTAGCTACACAGCTAATGCCCAAGAGGATAATATTGATAGGCTCTATCACTTCGAGGAGGTTGAGATTACCGCCTCGTCGAAGAGTGGCACACACTACTCATCACCCATATCCACAACCACACTAAATCTTGCGAAGCTCGATAATAGGGGCATAGCCTCTGCCAAGGAGCTCTCGGCATTAGCACCTAACTTCTATCAGCCAGACTACGGATCGAGCATAACATCATCAATATATGTTCGTGGCTTCGGCTCGCGTATCGACCAGCCCGTTATGGGCATGACCATCGATGAGGTGCCGGTGATGAATAAGAACGGCTACGACTTCGACTTCTACGATATACGCAGCGTGGAGCTTCTTCGAGGTCCACAGAGCACGCTCTATGGTCGCAACACATCGGGAGGTGTTATGAACATACGAACACTCTCACCTATGGTATGGCAGGGGTGGCGAGCAATGGCAGAGATTACATCTAACCTATCTTATCGTGCATCGTTAGCCCACTACCTTAAGCCCAAAGAGAGCTTCGGTCTCTCGGTGGCTGCAGCATACTCTCACGACGGAGGCTTCTTCCGCAACACCTTGCGCGATGAGATGTGCGATAGTGGCGACAACTTTTCACTGCGTCTACGCCTTCAGTGGCAGCTTAATAACGGATGGTCATTAGATAACTCTCTCTCGGCGGGATATACCAACGAGGGAGGCTACGCCTACCACCCCTATAACCCCGAAACTGGGGAGTACTCACCTATAGCCTACAACGATCCTTCGGGCTACGAGCGATTGACAATCAACGAGGGTTTCGTAGCTAAGTATTCTGGTGAGCGCATTCGCCTTACAAGCATCACAAGTTATAGCTATCTTGGCGATAAGATGACCCTAGACCAGGACTTCAGTCCTAAGTCGATGTTTGTGATGCAACAGCGTCAGCGCGAACACTCTATAACCGAGGATATCATCATCCGTAACGCCAATGAGCAGCAACACTGGCAGTGGCTTAGTGGTGCCTTTATCTTTGCAAAGTGGCTCGATATGTCCTCGCCTGTAACCTTCAAGCACGATGGTATTGACGAACTTATACTGGGTAACATCAATAAGGGTTTACACACGGTATTCCCCAACAACAACATGATGTTCAACTGTAACAACTTCGTTATTAACAGCGACTTCACAATACCTACCTATGGTATTGCTTTATATCACCACTCTACCCTACGCTTAGGGTCTTGGACACTTACAGCAGGTCTGCGTCTCGATGTAGAGCATACCTCTATGCGCTACAATTCCAATACCACCATACCCTATCGCTTCGACCTTACAATGCCCGAATACAAAGATATTTATAGCGAATTTTCGGGCAGAGAGAAGCAGCTATTCATCGAGCTACTACCCAAGGTAGCAGCCATGTACAACATGGGGTGTGGCAATATCTACGCAACCATAAGCCGTGGATATAAGTCGGGAGGGTTCAATACCCAGATTTTCTCGGACATCCTTCAGGTGAAGATGATGAACGACATGATGAAGGAACTTGGCATTGAATTAGAGTCAGCAGGGGCTACGACCTCCTACAACTCGGCTGAGGCTACAAAATATAAGCCCGAGACTACTTGGAATTTCGAGATAGGCACACACCTACAACCTGTAGATGGCCTAGATATTGATGCTTCACTTTTCTGGATAGAGTGCTTCGACCAGCAGGTGACCGTGCTTCCTAAGGGCATGAGCACAGGGCGAATGATGTCGAACGCTGCCAGAGCTCGTAGTGCGGGTGTTGAGCTATCGGCAAGCTACAACTTCAAGGGCCTCAGCCTCATGGCCGACTATGGCTTTACGGATGCTCGCTTTAGGGAGTATGACGATGGTACGGCAAACTACCAAGGCAATACCCTTCCCTATGCACCTCAGAACACCTTGAGCCTTATGGCGGGATACACCTGGCATTTTGATACCAAGACACTTAAGAGCCTCACGCTCATGGCCGACTGGAGAGCTATAGGACGCATCTATTGGAACGAAGCTAACACCCTATCACAGGGTATCTACTCACTCCTTGGAGCGCAGCTATCGCTAAACTTCAAGAACGCGACACTCACCCTCTGGGGTAAGAATCTCACGAACGAGAGCTACGATGTATTCTACTTCAAGTCGGTAGGCAAAGAGTTTTTCTCGAAGGGTGCACCACTGCATTTTGGCGTAAGACTAAATATAAACATTTAATACGATGAAACTAATAAACACACTTTTGATGGCATTGAGCCTTATGATGTTTGCCACTTCTTGCGAAAATGGCGTGAACAGTGACCTTCCAAACAATCCTACTAACGACTGCTATGTGGGCACCATGAAGGTAGACCAAAACGACGGAACCGTCTATACTCAAACAGACGTCGAGGTCGATTACGAGATTAGAGATGGTAAGCTCAACTTTGTTATGTACAAGGTTAAGTTTGCTACAGGCATGCCCATAAAGCTCGATATGGTTGTCGAGGGTGTTACTATCGAGGCAACTGCTGAGGACGGTGGTTACCGTCTCTCGGGTAATGGACTCGTTCCATACGCCATGGGTGGTCCTTTCGAGAAGTACACCATAACTGATCTTAAGGGCGAGCTAAATAAAGAGAGCATAACTCTTAGCTTTATGTGCGGCGACTACCCCGTGGAGTATAACGGCGTAAAATAGCAACACTCAGCACACACAAGTAAAAAGAGAGCCAAATGGCTCTCTTTTTTACATATCTCTTTCAACAAGTTTCTTAAGATATTGTCCTGTATAGCTCTCCTTGACAGCCATAATATCCTCGGGCGTACCTTGAGCAACAATACTACCACCATCCTTACCGCCCTCAGGACCTATATCAATAATCCAGTCAGCCACCTTCACAACATCGAGGTTGTGCTCGATAACAATAGCTGTATTACCGCAGTCAACCAGACGATTAATAACCGTTAGTAGCTGACGAATATCCTCAAAGTGGAGACCCGTAGTGGGCTCATCCAGAAGATATAGCGTGCGTCCCGTCTCTCGTTTCGAGAGCTCCGAGGCAAGCTTTATACGTTGCGACTCACCACCCGACAAGGTGGTGCATGGCTGACCTAAGGTGAGATAGCCAAGACCCACCTCCTGTACTGCGCGTAGCTTATTATAAATAGTCGGGATATTCTCAAAGAACTCCACAGCCCTATTTATTGTCATATTGAGCACGTCGTTGATGCTCATACCCTTATACTTCACCTCCAACGTCTCACGGTTATATCTATTACCGCCACACGCTCGGCACTTAACATATACATCAGGTAGGAAGTTCATCTCTATAGTCTCAAATCCCGCACCTCTACAGGTCTCGCAGCGACCACCCTTTACGTTAAACGAGAAGCGACCCGCTTTATATCCACGCACCTGAGCATCGGGTGTTAGCTCAAAAAGGTGACGAATATCGGCAAAGACATTGGTATATGTCGCAGGGTTGCTACGAGGAGTTCGGCCTATGGGTGACTGATCGACAACCACAAGTTTATCGATATTCTCGAGGCCCTCAATAGAGGCATATGGCAACGGCTTATCCAACGAGCGATATAGCTTCTCGGCAATGATGGGACGAAGCGTAGCATTAATTAACGACGACTTACCCGAGCCCGACACACCAGTGATACACACAAACTTACCCAGTGGCAACTCTAGATCCACACCCTTGAGATTATTTCCCGTAGCACCTCGCAGCACTATTTTCTCACCACTTCCTGGACGCAAGGTTGCAGGGCGCTCAATGCGTCTTCGTCCCGTAAGATAGTCGGCCGTGATGCTGCTGCTATTAACAATATCGTCGAAGGTACCTTGAGCTACAATCTCACCGCCTCTACGTCCTGCCAATGGACCAACATCTACAATATGATCAGCGGCACGCATCATATCTTCGTCATGCTCCACAACAATCACCGAGTTGCCCGCATCACGAAGGCTCTTAAGACTATCTATGAGACGCTGATTATCTCTCTGGTGGAGGCCAATGCTTGGCTCATCTAAGATATAAAGCACGTTCACAAGTTTGGAGCCAATCTGCGTAGCAAGGCGAATACGTTGCGACTCACCGCCCGATATAGTGCGTGAGGCACGCGACAGCGAGAGGTAGCCAAGACCCACATCCACAAGGAAGCCTAGACGCTCACGAATCTCCTTGATGACATCACGTGCTATAAGTTGCTCGCGTGGTGATAGTAACTCTTCGATACCATCCATCCACTCCCTAAACTCCAATATCGACATTGCCGAGACATCGGCAATGCTTTTATCTCCAATGCGGAACTGCAGTACCTCGGACTTAAGACGCGAGCCACCACACGCTGGACAGCGCTGCATAACAAGGAACTGCTCACGCCACTTTTGTCCCTTTTTAGACTCCTCATCCACATCGCGCAACATCCACTCCGATAGTCCTGGCCACTGCATAAGACGCACACCACCTACAGAAGTAAACTCCGCAAGGTTGAGCATCAGAGGCTCCGAATCGCCATATAATATGGCGTTCATGCCCTCATGTGATATTGTATCTATCGGGTCGTCGAGCGTGAAGTCGTAACGATGTCCCAACATTTCGAGCATAGCAAAGAGGGCGTTGTTGTGGTGCTTGCCAAAGGGATCGATACCACCCTCGCGTATTGACATAGAGCCATCAGGGACTATCTTGCGCATATCGAAGACAGGGCGCTCACCGAGACCGTTACACTCGGGGCAGGCACCCTTGGGCGAGTTGAACGAGAAGGTATGAGGCGCTGGCTCTTCGAAGGCTTGGCCCGTTGTAGGACACATGAGATGTCGTGAATAGTAGCGTAAACCCTCGGTGGCGTAGTCGTAGAGCATCATTGTTCCCTTGCCCTGACGCATGGTCTCCTTGAGCGAGGTCATCATACGCTCACGATGCTCCTCACCAATCACAAGGCGGTCGATGACCATCTCGATGGTGTGTATCTTGTAGCGATCAAGCTTCAGACCAGCACCAAACTCACATATCTTACCATCGATGCGCGCATATATATACCCCTTTCGCGACATGCTCTCGAAGAGTTCCCTATAGTGACCCTTACGGCCCTTGACAACGGGGGCAAGGAAGGCCACACGTCTACCGCTAAATGCCTCAATCATCAGCGAGCATATCTGCTCATCGCTATACCTCACCATAAGCTCTCCTGTAGCTGGTGAGTAGGCACGTGATGCACGTGCATAGAGCAGACGCAAGAAGTCGTTAATCTCGGTTACTGTGCCCACTGTCGAGCGAGGGTTCTTATTTGTCGTCTTCTGCTCAATAGCCACCACAGGACTAAGGCCCGTAATATGGTCGACATCTGGGCGCTCCATATTACCCACAAACTGACGTGCGTATGAGGATAGTGTCTCCATATATCTACGCTGACCCTCAGCGTAGATGGTATCGAAAGCCAACGACGACTTACCCGACCCCGAGAGGCCAGTTATCACAACAAGCTTGTCGCGAGGTATTGATACATCCACCGACTTAAGGTTGTGTACCCTTGCACCAACAATATCTATCTGCTTCTTAGCCATTACTACAACATCTGCGACAATAGGTTTTCAAGTGATATCCACCCCATAAGGTCGATAAAGGCTACGACAATCACAAAGAGCGTGAACCACTTTACAAACTTAACACCCCAACTCACAGCCCAATGCGATGCCATGATAGCACCAACAATGTTGCCAGCACCGTGCAATAGACCCTCATTCCAGGCTATACCAACTGGCTCTCCACCACCAAACTGATTGATGCACAATACTGTGACAAGGGCAAAAGGTGTAGATATAAATATCACACAACCTTTCAGAACATTTGCTGTAACAATGTCGAGATTCATAGTCCAGATGGTCACTGCAAGGATTAGGAAGCCCAAGCCGATATATATATAACCACCGTAGAAGCCAACGATAAAGAAGAGCAGATAGTGCCACCACTTGACTACCAATGAATGGCCACCTTTTATATTGGAATCGTTATCCTTATCGAGGATGAGATATATCAAGATAACGGCCAGCACCACGCTAAGACATATCTTAAACGTAAGTTCATCAACCTCCAATGCCACAAAGGTACCTACTACCGTACCTATAATAGCCGGTATGGATAATAGGAAGCCATTACGGAAATCAACCATACGCTTGCGCATGAATGACACCGTAGCCGATAGGTTCTGCATAACAACAGGTATACGATTGGTGATATTGGCAATATCGAGAGGCATACCCATTGCCCTGAACAGCGACATGGTAATAATCGATCCACCACCACCCAGGGTATTTATGATACCCACAATAACACCTGAGCCAAGCAACAGAAGAATCTCATTTATAGTCATAAGTTATAGTATATTCATTGTAAACTCATCGGCATCACGTCCGACATCAAACTTTCGGCGAAACATGTTCAGCGCCTCAATATCAAGCTCCACTGTGTTCACACCTTGCGCATCACCCATATCGACCACCTCTCTGCCATAATAATCTATAACTGCAGAGTCTCCAGAGTAGCTTAACGTAGGCTCCTTGCCTATACGGTTGACACCCACAACATACGCCTGGTTCTCAATGGCACGTGCACGAAGAAGCGTACGCCACACCTCACGTCGAGGTGTAGGCCATAATGCCGAGTAGATGATGGCATCATAGTCACCCCTCTGACGACTCCATACTGGAAAACGCAAATCATAGCATATCTCCAAAAGATAGCGCACGCCACGCCATGCTACCACCTTACGCTCATAGCCACGCTCGAAACGCTCGCCCTCGCCACCAATAGTGAAGAGATGGCGCTTATCATACCACTCAACCTCTCCCGTAGGCATCACAAAGTACATTCTATTGCGATAGCTCTCACCCTCGCGGATAATAAAAGAGCCCACAATGGCAGCATCCATCTTTCGGGCCATGCGGTGCATCCACTCCAAGGTCTCGCCTCTATCGACGCCCTCCTCGGGGTTTGTTACAAATCCCGTCTGAAACATCTCCGAGAGCACCACAACATCGCTCTCCACGCCTTCGAGCATGCACTCAATAGCGGCAAGGTTTGCCCCTACATTCTGCCACTCAATAGGGCGTTGTACTATGGTCACACGGTGTTTCATGGTTATTATTTAGTTGCTATATAGAATAGGTCAAAGCACTCCTCACAAACAGGCGCTATCGAGTAATCCTCCATTTTTATCGATTCCGTGAGCTCCTGGTTTTGGCTATGTAGACGACGACGGTTACGTCTGTTCATTATATCGTATGGTATCTTGAGTAACGATGCAGGCAACCACCACTGCATCCTAAAGATGTCGAAACGCATAATACGGCGCACCGACTCACGATTCTTTTCGTAGTAGGCCATCACACGATCGTTACCCACAACACCCTTACACTCCACACTCTCGAAACCTCGCAATAACATAAAAAGCTCCTCGCTTGCGTACTCGCGCACATGCCAAGGGTTGCGTGTGAGTGACATAGGTCGGTTAGGTGTGGTAACTATAAACTTACCTCCCTTACGCAATACACGATGTATCTCGCGCACGAACTCCTTGTCATCGTAGATATGCTCTATCACCTGGAACGAGACAACATAGTCGAACGACTCATCAGCAAAGGGGAGTGGTGGCACTGTAGCCTCCTTAAACTCCACATTCGATGGCAGCTTTGTTGTGGCTTCAGATGCAAACTTATCGAGCGTCACAAAACTATCGCAACAGGGCGCAATGATATCTATGCCATAGCCTGTGCCCGTACCAATCTCAAGCACACGCCCCGACACAATCTTCGCCGCCTCGACATATGCCAAGCGCGAACGCTGATATACATAGTTGTCGGTAATCTCACGCGACACTCGCTCTGCTGTCTGCACTCCCATAACCTCTTTGCTCCTACTTTATACGCTCAATACCATGCTCCACCTGGCGCACCTTACCCTGCTTGAGCAACATACCCAAAGCACGCTTAAAGACCTTCTTGCTCATACCCGTGATGTTTGCCACATCCTTAGGATCGCTATGGTCGTTAACCGCGAGTACTCCTCCATGCTCATCGAGTAATGACTCAAGACGTACCACCGATGTCTCCACCTCGGCTAAACCCTGCTGCTGGAGGCTCACGTCGATACGCATATCCTCTGTAATCTTACGCACCCAGCCACGGCATCTGTCACCAATATGTATTGGGCGGAATAGCTGGTTCTTGTATATCATACCCCAATGGCGATTATCGATAACCACACGGTAGCCAATAGGTGTCTCGAAGGCCACCAATACATCGACCTCATCACCAATAGCCACAGTTAATGGATCTTCGTTGTAGATGAATGGCTTAATCTTGTTTGTAGCAACACAACGTCCTGTACGCTCATCCACATACATATATACCACACTCTTCTGACCTGCTACAACACCACCCTGCTGATTTCTGTTTGGCAGGAATAGGTGCTTGCCTGACAAACCCCAATCGAGGAATGCTCCATGAATACTCTTATCCACAACCTTTAGGGCAGCCACCTCACCCACCTTGATAAGTGGGGTCTCGGTAGAGGCAACGAGTCGATCTTCCGAGTCGTGATATACGAAGACACTAACCTCATCACCCTCCTTCATATCGAGTCGTGTGAAGCGATTAGGGAGCAACACCTCTGCACCCTCACCATCGGTTAGGTAAAGTCCATAGTCAGATATTCGCGCTACTGTAAGCGTCTGTATTTCGCCTGTTTTCATCATTGATAATATTTTACTGCGTAAAGATACAATTTTTTTTTCACATTTTAATTGTTTTTATACCTTTGTGATATGAATAATGGTATTGAAAAACATATACACACACTTGTGTCAGCCCTGCCTAATAGTCCTGGTGTCTATCAATTTCTTGATAGCGATGGCAATGTCATATACGTTGGCAAGGCTAAGTCGCTCAAAAAAAGGGTATCGTCATACTTTGTTGATAGCCGTAACCATAGTGCTAAGGTGCGAGCACTTGTCAAGAGAGTTGCAGACATACACCATATAGTTGTCAATACCGAGCACGATGCACTACTCCTTGAAAACTCGCTTATTAAGAGATTACAACCGCGCTACAACATCCTACTTAAGGATGATAAAACCTACCCCTGGATCACCATCACCAACGAGCTCTTTCCGCGCGTATTACAGACACGCACACTCACTCGTGATGGTTCGGAGTACTTCGGCCCCTATGGTTCAATATCGCTTATGCGCGAGCTTCTCGACTTCGTACACGACATTATGCCATTGCGCATCTGCACCCGTCGTCTGACACGCGAGAACACCACTAATGGTTACCACAAGCCATGCTTACAATACCATTTACACAGATGTAAGGCTCCATGTGCAGGACTTCAAAGTGTCGAGGAGTACAATGAATATATCGCTCAGGTGCGAGCTATCCTCAAGGGCGACCTACGCCCACTACGCAAGCAACTTACAACAGAGATGGAGCTTGCCGCAAGCGAGCTACGCTTCGAGGATGCAGCAAGACATCTTAGCCGCATCAAAGAACTCGAGCGCTACCAATCTATGTCGGTGATAGTAAGCTCAAAGATTGTTGATTGCGACGTATTCTCCATAATCAAGGATGAAAGAGTGGCCTATTGCAATGCCTTGCGTGTACGTCAAGGCTCCATCGTGGTATTCGACAATATACGCATCCCAATCAGCGCAACAGCTACCGAAGAGGAGGCACTATCAAAGGCTATTTGCAAGTTCGTTGAGAGGTTCGAAGAGCCCCTTGCCTCGGATGTCATCGTACCATTTATACCCACTGTAGCAGCCATCTTCGATAAGATTAAGTTTATAACGCCCAAGATTGGCGAGAAGGCCAACCTTCTTAGCTTCTCACAAAAGAGTGTCACATCATACCGTAAAGAGCGCCTTGAGGCCATGGCTCGTCATAACCCTGAGCGTGCCACAAACCGCCTTATGGAGGAGATCAAGCGCGAACTGGGACTGAAGCACGAACCCCGACACATGGAGTGTTTTGATAATTCAAACCTCCAGGGTACTAACCCTGTAGCTGCATGTGTAGTCTTTCGTGACGGCAAGCCTTCACGCAAGGAGTACCGCCACTTCAACATCAAGAGTGTGGAGGGACCTAACGACTACGCCTCAATGCACGAGGTTGTAACACGCCGTTACCGCCGCATGATAGAGGAGGGTCGAGAGCTACCCAACCTAATAATCATTGATGGTGGCAAGGGACAACTATCTATTGCTTGCCAAGCGCTCAAAGAGCTAAACATATACGACTCCGTGGAGATTATAAGCCTTGCAGAGCGCCTCGAGGAGGTCTTCTTTCCCAATGATCCCTACCCCTTATACCTAAGTCGCACTGGTGCTCCACTCAAAACTATCTGCCATATCCGCGATGAGGCGCACCGCTTTGGCATCACCTTCCATAGAGATAAGCGCAGCGCAGCGATGAAGGGCTCAAAGCTAAACGAGATAAAAGGTATCGGCGAGCAGACACGCGCCCTACTACTTAAGCATTTTAGAACCATCTCGGCAATAGAGCGTGCCGACCTCGAAGGGTTGAGTAAAATTATTGGGCCGGCAAAGGCGAAGAAGATACACGATTATTTTACTAATAAACAATAAGTTGGCAACCCACATCCATCTACACACAATATTTTAATGTAATAAAAATTCAAAAAAAGTTGTAAAAAATTTTGCAGGTTTAAAAATAATTCCTACATTTGCACACCATTTCAGAGAAATCTGATGCCCAGATGGCGGAATCGGTAGACGCGCTGGTCTCAAACACCAGTAGGTTCACCCCTGTGCCGGTTCGACCCCGGCTCTGGGTACGAAGAGAGAAACGAAAGTTTCTCTCTTTTTTTGTTTTCTAGCGTGGCGAAGAGCACTACGTGCCCGAGTACAATGTGCGTGTTCATTAGCAAGTAAACTTGCCATAACACCCACATTGTCCTCAAAGCTACGCTTTATTCTTCGCCACTAATTCATAACTTCAGCCGCGGTGCTCACCTTAATTTGCGGTTGCGCGAACAGAGAGGTGTTTATTGCTCGACCTATCGGCCTGCGCCACATTGGTGTTCGCGCGAGTGCTTTGCACTTCGACCCCGGCTCTGGGTACGAAGAGAGAAACGAAAGTTTCTCTCTTTTTTTTTGTTTTCTAGCGTGGCGAAGAGCACTACGTGCCCGAGTACAATGTGTGTGTTCATTACCAAGTAAACTTGCCATAACACCCACATTGCCCTCAAAGCTATGCTTTATTCTTCGCCACTAATTCATAACTTCAGCCGCGGTGCTCACCTTAATTTGCGGTTGCGCGAACAGAGAGGTGTTTATTGCTCGACCTATCGGTCTGCGCCACATTGGTGTTCGCGCGAGTGCTTTGCACTTCGACCCCGGCTCTGGGTACAAAGAGAGAAACGAAAGTTTCTCTCTTTTTTTGTTAAGTATGTATGGTAATTGAACAGAGCAAACGAACGAGGGTTGCCTAACCATAGTTAGACAACCCTCGATTTTAGACATCACGTCACACTACTCAATACCTACTCTATCAAAGATAAAGTCTACGTTCTTGAGGTAGTACTCCAAGGTGAAGCATGAATCCAACTCCTCGCGTGTGAGAACATCCATAACAGCAGGTGTCTCCGCCAAGAGTTCCTGGTAGTCGGCTCTCTCGCTCATAGCACGCATAGCCACAGGCTGAACAGTATCGTATGCCTGCTCACGTGAGAAGCCCTTCTCGATGAGGGCGTTCATAACACGCTGTGCGAAGATAACCTTACGTGTACGATAGATATTCTCCATCATAACATCCTTGAATACTACGAGGTTCTCCAAGATGCCACGGAAGCGGTTGAGCATATAGTCGAGCAACATGGTTGCATCTGGAAGGATGATACGCTCGGTAGCCGAGTGTGAGATATCACGCTCATGCCACAAAGCAACGTTCTCGTAGAATGTTGCCATATAGCCACGCATAACACGTGCGCAACCGCACATATTCTCCGATGAGATTGGGTTACGCTTGTGAGGCATAGCACTTGAGCCCTTCTGGCCCTTACCGAACGACTCCTCTACCTCGTGAACCTCGGTACGCTGCAAGTTACGAATCTCCATTGCCATCTGCTCGATGCTCGATGCGATAACGGCAAGAGTAGCCATATAGTAGGCATGGCGGTCACGCTGGATAACCTGAGTAGATATGTTTGCGCTCTCGATGCCGAGCTTCTCACATACATAGTCCTGGATAAATGGAGGAATGTTTGCGAAGTTACCCACAGCACCAGAGATCTTGCCGACCTCCACACCGCGTGATGCTGTCACAAAGCGAGTGAGGTTACGCTTCATCTCCTCATACCACAGAGCCCACTTTAGGCCGAAGCATGTGATATCTGCGTGGATACCATGTGTGCGACCAATGCAAGGCGTTGCCTTGAACTCAATAGCGCGCTTGCGCAACACCTCCAACATCTTCTCGATGTCGTCCATAAGGATGGTGTTAGCCTGCTTGAGCAAGTAGCCATTAGCTGTATCAACAACATCTGTGCTGGTGAGGCCATAGTGCACCCACTTACGCTCCTCGCCAAGAGTCTCGCTCACGGCACGGGTAAAGGCCACGATATCGTGGCGTGTCTGCTGCTCGATCTCGTAGATGCGGTTGATATCGAACGATGCGTTCTTCCACAACTTCTCGACATCCTCCTTAGGTACTACGCCAAGCTGACTCCACGCCTCAGAGGCCAAAATCTCAACACGCAAGTAGGCATCAAACTTATTCTGCTCGGTCCACACCTTGCGCATAATCTCTCTGCTATATCTTTCAATCATAAGGCAGGTTAGTTTAGTTTATGTTTATTACTTATTGTTCATTCTATTGATAAAGGCCTCCACGGTATTCTCCATCAAGCAGGTGATGGTCATAGGACCTACGCCACCAGGCACAGGGGTGATAGCCGATGCCACATGTTGTGCCTCTTCGTAGTCCACATCACCACATAGCTTACCATTGCGACTGTCACGGTTAACACCAACATCAATGACCACAGCACCTGGCTTAATCATATCTGCGGTTACGAAGCGCTCCTTACCAATGGCCACGACAAGGATATCTGCACGGCGAGCAACCTCTGCAAGATTCTTTGTGCGCGAATGGGCGATGGTCACCGTAGCATTCTCGTTCATGAGCAACTTAGCCACAGGCTGACCCACAATATTACTACGGCCAATTACTACGGCCTCCTTGCCAGCAATCTCAACACCTGCAAAGTGCAGAAGCTTGATGATACCCTTAGGAGTACATGGCAACACGCATGGCTGCTTGAGCCATAGCTTAGCCACGTTCATAGGGTGAAAGGCATCAACATCCTTCTCTGGCAAGATAGCTGCAATGACCTTACTCTCATCTATATGCTTTGGCAAGGGCAACTGCACGAGGATGCCGTCGACATCATCGTCGTTGTTAAGATCATTGACAATGGCCAAGAGCTCATCCTCGGTGATACCCTCGTCGCGGCGCAACGTAGTATTGCGAATACCCACCTCAGTGGCAGCCTTAGCCTTACCAGTGACATAGGATACGCTACCAGGGTCTTCACCAACGAGGACCACTACAAGGTTTGGAGTGCGGCCATACTGCTGACCAAGAGCCTCCACCTTTACCTTAAGTTCCTCTTTGAGAGACTTTGATAAATCTTTACCACTTATGTTCATAAAAATTGTTTTTAATTAAAATTTAGCGAAAGGCCTTGGCTCCGATATCCGTACGGTGGAACAAATTGTCGCACTCTATACGACGAACATCTGCCTCGGCTTTCTGCTGTGCCTCACGGAGCGTTGTAGCCTCCGCAACCACAATCATCACACGACCGCCAGCGGTGACAAGCTCACCATCCTTCATGGCAGTACCCATGTGATACACCTTTGACTCTACGCCATCTACACCACGAATAGCATAGCCCTTGTCGTAGCCTCCTGGATAGCCCTTAGATGCGAGAACTATGCCAAGCGTAGCACCCTCCGACCACTCGGCAACAGGCTGCTCATTATTTGCAACAGCCATAAAGATATCGATAGCATCGCTCTTCAAGCGTGGCAACACAACCTCTGTCTCAGGGTCGCCAAAGCGAGCGTTGAACTCGATAACCTTAATGCCGTTAGGGGTCTTCATCAAGCCACCATACAACACACCGGTAAATGGAGTACCCTCCTCGACCATGGCATCAGCAACACGCTGCATAATCTTCTCCATGGCGTAGGCATGATCCTCAGCAGTGATGAATGGCAACTCGGTGTATGCACCCATACCACCGGTATTTGGACCCTCGTCATTATCGTAGGCACGCTTATGATCCTGTGCTACCGGCATAGGGCAGATCTTGTTACCAGCTACGAAGCACATCAACGAGAACTCCTCGCCTGTGAGGAACTCCTCGATAACTACCCTACCCTCGCCAAACTTAGTGTCGAGAAGCATATCCTTGAGTGTCTCCTCAGCCTCCTCCATGGTTGTGGCAATAACCACACCCTTACCAGCTGCAAGACCGTCATACTTAAGTACGGTTGGCAACGAACCCTTACGTACATAGGCTACAGCCTCCTCATAGTTAGTAAAGGTCTCGTATGCTGCAGTAGGCACATCGTACTTAACCATAAGACGCTTTGCAAAGTCCTTACTTGCCTCAATCTCGGCAGCGGCCTTTGTTGGTCCAAAGATCTTAAGACCTGCCTCGCGAAAACGGTCAACTACACCCACCGCCAATGCTGCCTCGGGGCCAACGACAGTAAGATCTATCTTATGCTCAAGGGCGAAGCTCAGAAGAGCCTCGACATCGGTATCCTTGATAGCTACACACTCGGCAAGCTGCGCAATGCCCGCATTACCTGGAGCGGCATATATTTTTGAGGCCTTGGGCGAGCGCGAGATAGCCTCGACAATAGCGTGCTCACGACCACCCGAACCAATAACTAATACGTTCATAACTTATATATATTTTAATTTCACGCTAATTAGCGAGAGTAGATAGCTGCTTCACAACAAATTAATGCTTGAAGTGACGCATGCCAGTAACGAGCATTGTCATACCAAACTCATTGGCCTTCTTCACTGAATCCTCGTCACGCACGCTACCACCTGGCTGAACAAGGGCTGTCACGCCAAACTTTTCAGCGAGAGTCACAGTGTCGTCGAATGGGAAGAAGCCGTCAGAGGCAAGAACAAGACCCTCGGTAAAGCCAGCAGCCTCAGCCTGCTTGAGAGCGATCTCCGCTGAGCCTACACGGTTCATCTGACCAGCACCAACACCTACGGTATGACCATCCTTAACAACTACGATAGCGTTAGACTTAACATGCTTAACAATACGCCAGCCGAAGTTCATATCCTCAATCTCTGCTGCTGATGGCTTGCGCTCTGTTACGCACATATCAGCAACCACCTCCTTGGTCTCGGTATCGAGCTTCTGCACGAGAAGACCGCCATTAACGGTAACATACTGAGTCTGCTCCAAGTCTGAAGACGACATATCCACTTGCAAGAGGCGCAAGTTCTTCTTAGTGCAGAGAATCTCAAGAGCCTCATCCGAGAATGATGGTGCCATGATAATCTCCAAGAAGATAGGCTTCATAAGCTCTGCCACCTCCTTTGTAATCTCACGGTTTACGGCAACAATACCGCCAAAGATACTTACCTTATCTGCCTCATATGCCTTCTCCCATGCCTCCTTGATATCCTTACCGATTGCAGCACCACATGGATTCATATGCTTGAGGCCCACAGCAAAAGGCTCACTGAACTCACGTACTATGTTAAGTGCAGCATTAGCATCCTGAATATTGTTATACGACATCTCCTTGCCGTTGAGCTGCTTTGCTGTAGCAAGCGAGAAAGGCACTACATCTGCCGATGCGTAGAACTTTGCCGACTGGTGAGGGTTCTCGCCATAGCGCAAGGTCTGCACGAGGTCGAACGATGCAAAGAGCTTCTCGTTAAGCTCAGCCTGCTTACGCATATATGTTGCAATGCACATATCGTACTCTGCAGTGTGAGTATATGCCTTAGCCGAGAGCTCAAGACGTGTAGCTACGGTAGTGTTGCCACCCTGCTCAATCTCTGCGATGATGCGAGCATAGTCCGTAGGGTCGCACACAACGGTAACATCGCGATAGTTCTTCGCAGCAGAACGCAACATCGAAGGACCACCGATGTCGATATTCTCAATGGCATCCTCCATCTTTACATCTGGCTTTGCGATGGTCTGGCGGAATGGGTAGAGGTTAACACATACCATATCAATGAACTCTATGGCATTATCCTTCAAAGCCTTGAGGTGGCTCTCATCGTCACGACGAGCCAACAGACCACCATGCACCTTTGGGTGAAGAGTCTTAACACGGCCGTCACAAATCTCCGGAAAGCCAGTAACATCGCTGATACCAATAGTCTCAACGCCGCTATCTTCCAATAGCTTCTGAGTACCTCCCGTAGCGATAATCTCCCAGCCCAAGCGGCGAAGATCACGGCAAAAGTCTACAACACCCGCCTTATCGCTAACACTAACTAATGCTCTCATATCTAAAATTTCTTATTTATCAGTTTATTAATAGTCTTAACATAGAGCTTGTGCTCGATGTTATGTATTAGGTTTGTAAGCTCCTCTATATCGCTACCCTCATAGACGATACCCGCCTGGTCGATGATACGACCACCATCCAAAGTCTCGTCGACAAAGTGAGTGGTAACACCAAAGAGCTTAACGCCATAGTCCACTGCATCCTGGATAGCATGAGCGCCCTTGAATGATGGCAACAGCGAAGGGTGAATATTAACAATACGCTGCTCATAGCGTGCGAGAAGCACCTTGCCAACAATACGCATATAGCCAGCAAGACAGATATAATCTACACCACGCTCGTCGAGCATAGTAGCCAACATTGTCTCATAAACCTCACGTGACTCATAGTCCTTAGGATTGAAGGCGAAACTCTCGGTGCCAAACATCTTGGCACGCTCCAACACCTTAGCACCAGGCTTATCGCATACGAGCAAGACTATCTCAGCATCAATACGACCATCGGCGCACGCCTCGGCAATAGCTTGATAGTTACTACCGCTACCACTTGCGAATACAGCCAATCTTGTCTTTCTCATAGCTTTATAGGATTGTTACACCCTCACCCTCGATAACACGGCCAATAACAGAAGCACGCTCACCGCACTCCTTAAGGATAGAGATAGCCTTCTCAGCGTCAGCCTCTGGCATAGCGATAACCATACCGATACCCATGTTGAAGATGTTGAACATCTCACGGTGGCCAACCTTACCATACTTCTCCAAGAGACGGAATACAGGAAGAATCTCCCATGAGCCCTCCTTAACCTCTACGCCCTGACCCTCCTTGAGGATACGAGGAATGTTCTCGTCGAAACCTCCACCAGTGATATGGCTGATACCATGAACATCGCACTCAGCGATAACCTTCAACACCTGCTTAACATAGATGCGTGTAGGAGTGAGCAACGCCTCGCCAAGGGTGCGACCAGGAATCTCGGGATATGTCTCGCTGAGCTTGAGGTTGTTGTCGCTAACTACCTTACGTACAAGGCTGAAGCCGTTAGAGTGAACACCGCTTGAGGCGATACCTACCAACACATCACCAACCTTAACACGCTCACCAGCATCGATGAGCTTTGAACGCTCAACAACACCTACTGTGAAACCAGCGATATCGTACTCACCATCCTGGTACATACCTGGCATCTCAGCAGTCTCGCCACCGACCAATGCACAACCAGCCTGACGGCAACCCTCAGCAACACCTGCCACGATAGCCTCGACCTTAGCTGGCTCGTTGTGGCCAACAGCAACATAGTCGAGGAACACCAATGGCTCAGCACCCTGTGCCAAGACATCGTTGACGCACATTGCAACAGCATCGATACCGATAGTATCGTGCTTATCCATCTCGAAAGCCAACTTGAGTTTTGTACCTACGCCATCAGTACCACTAACCAACACAGGCTCCTTGATATTGAGAGCAGCGAGGTCGAACATACCGCCAAAGGCACCAATGTTACCCATTGAACCAACACGCTTAGTAGATGATACGTGCGACTTAATGCGTCGAACTACTTCGTAACCAGCCTCAAGATTTACACCGGCTGCTTCGTAACTTTTTGCCATAACTTATATATTTTTTATTATTTATTTTTACAATTTATTGTGATACAACGATGTAGGATAGCAGCCATTGAAGCAGGCCATACACAACTCCTGGCGATTACCAGCTTTGAGCAACGACTCCTCGCTGAGGAACTCCAACGAGTCTGCCTCGATAGCCTTGCAAGCCTCAGCCTTAGACAATCTTGCCGATAGCAACTCCTGACGTGTCGACATATCAATACCGTAGAAGCAAGGATTGGTGATCGCTGGGCTGGCAATACGCACGTGAACCTCCTTAGCACCAGCCTCCTTCAAGAGACGGACGATACGAAGTGACGTTGTACCACGCACGATAGAGTCGTCAATAAGAATTACTGACTTATCCTTAACAAGCGAACGCACAGCAGAGAGCTTCATACGCACACCCTTCTCACGCATCTCCTGTGATGGCTGGATAAATGTGCGAGCAATATACTTATTTTTGATGAGTCCCATCTCGTATGGGATGCCACTCGCCTCAGAGTAACCTATTGCTGCACTGATACTTGAGTCAGGCACTCCGATGACAACATCCGCCTTTGTTGGGCACTGCTCATAGAGCAGACGACCTGAGAGCTTACGGAATGAGTGAACATTGCAACCCTCAATATCACTATCAGGACGTGCAAAGTAGATATACTCCATAGCACACATCAGGTGACGCTGATACAATGAGTAGTGGTTAGAGCGGATTCCGTGGTGATCGATGGTTACAACCTCGCCAGGCTCGATATCGCGGATAAACTCAGCACCGATAATATCGAAGGCACAGGTCTCTGAGCTGATGACATAGCCATCGCCGAGCTTAGCAATTGACAAAGGACGCAAACCGTGCTTATCGCGACAAGCATAGATACGATTCTTTGTCATAATCAAGAAGGCAAAAGCACCCTCCAACATATTGAGAGCCTCAATAATGTTGTCGATACGCTTATCC
>JAZRMM010000015.1:0-37056 GCA_045647535.1 Alistipes sp. | reverse complement strand
CCTCACTAAGGGCTTCGTGCAGAACCCATCGAACTACGATGCTGGTGGCTACTCAGCACAGCGTATCGGTATCTTGAAGCACTACGCTGAGACTATCCGTGCCGTAGATGAGGATGCTTACATCATTTTTGAGCACTTCTGCGACCAGAGCGAGGAGACTGAGCTCTACAACTCTGTAGGTGCACTCTGCTGGAATAACAACCAGCGTAACGGTTACAAGCAGTCTGTACTTGGCTACACTGGTAGCAGCTTCGCAGACTTCAAGAAGGGCCGCATCAACAACATCGAGACTCACGACGAGGAGCGCATCGCTTACGACGCTATCAAGTACGCACAGTCATGGGCTAAGCCTTGGAACGTTCTCACAAAGCGTCTCCAGGCTGTTTACGCCTTCCACTTCCTCACCCCATATCCTAAGATGATGTGGCAGTTCGGTGAGCTCGGCTACGATGTATCTATCGAGGAGAATGGCCGTACAGGTCGCAAGCCAGTACGCTGGAACTACTTAGAGGATGCTAACCGCCGTGCCCTCTACGACGCCATGTCTAAGATTATCTCATGGCGTACAGACCACGAGGAGTACTACGGCCAGGACAACCTCACAGTACACACATGGAGTGTTGGTGATGGCAACATGGGTGGCAAGACCCTCGTAATGGATAAGGTAATCGTTGTTGCAAACTTCAATAATGCTGAGTCTACAACAACCATCAACAACCCTAACCCTGGTGAGTGGACAAATCTTATGACAGGCGAGAAGGTTCAGGTTAACGGTTCACACTCATTCACCTTGGGTGCAAGCGACTACATCGTACTTGTAAAAGAGTAAATCCAGGTAATTTAAGTATATTGAGTGCCCCTTGCGTAGTGCATACTGCGCAGGGGGTTTTATTATGTGGTCATTCTTCTCTCCAAGACACTAATTTATATAAGATAACTACACTATATTGAAATGTTTTTTGTAAATTTGTGCATTAAACCATAAGATAGAACTATTCAACATGAAAGAGGTACTTAAATACTACAAGGATTTCCCCAAGGAGGGCATCGTCTTTGTCGACATCATCCCCTTCTTACAGAGCAAGGAGGTCTTCGCCAAGCTTATGAAGGCTGTAGGCGAGGCCTGCACAACGCCCAACATCGTAGCACCCGAGGCTCGTGGCTTTCTCTTTGCAGCGCCACTACTCACCACTGCCGACCATGTAGAGAACATCATCCCAGTGCGCAAGAGCGGTAAGCTACCCTTCGCCGAGGGCGACCTCAAGGAGGTTATCATCGAGAAGGAGTATGGCAGCGATAAGCTCTACTACCGCGTTAGCGACATTGCCGTGGGCAAGGCCAATGGCGAGAATATAGAGGTGACAATCCTCGATGATGTGTTGGCCACAGGTGGCACTGCTGAAGGCTTGGCCGAGTCGCTCAATAGCCTCAAGGTTGTAGTTGACGGCAAGGAGTATGGCGTCAAAGTAAAAGAGTTTGTCTTCATCGTTGAGATCGAGGAGCTCGGCGGCAAGGCGCGTCTTGAGAAGATTGCCCCCGTTCGCTCAATAACCGTTATCTAAGGTTTGCTCTATAAAGAGGGCTATCCCTACGTCTTGTTATGTCGAACATCCTGGAGCGAGAGATAAAGTATATAGGTGGTGTGGGCGAGGTTCGCGCACGCCTCTTGGAGCGTGAGGTGGGCGTGCGCACTATCGGCGACCTGCTCATGCGCTTCCCCTATCGCTATATCGACCGAAGCACGGTACGCTCCATTGGCGAGATCAACGAGACTATGGAGAGTACCTTTGTGCAGATACGCTGCCGCGTTGTTGGCAAGTCCTTCGTAGGCGAAGGTCGCAAGCAGCGCTTTGTGGTGGAGGTCACCGACAAGAGTGGCTCTGCCGAGTTGCTATGGTTCCAGGGGGCTAAGTGGATAGAGAAGCGCATAGAGCTACATAGAGAGTATATGGTCTTTGGACGCCCCTCGTTCTACCACGGCAGGCTGAGCATCGCCCACCCCGAGGTGGAGCCCGTGGAGCAGGCCCTAGCTCGCAAGGTGGAGAGCGGCTTTCAGGGTATATACGCCTCCACGGAGCGACTATCGCAACTCATCACCGTCAAGGGCATGTACAACATTGTGCATAATGCCTGGCAGATGGTAGCCTCCGACAGTAAGGCCTTTGCCGACCCACTACCCGAGGATATGCGTCGTCGCAATGGACTCATATCGCTACGCGAGGCGATATACAACATACACTTTCCGCAGTCGGCCGAGGCTCTTAAGAGCGCCAAGTATCGACTAAAGTACGACGAACTACTTGGCGTGCAGCTAACCATACAGGCACGACGCACCGAGCGTCATGCCAAGAGCGTAGGTTTCATCTTCCCGCGCGTGGGTGATAACTTCAACGCCTTCTACCACACTAAGCTACCCTTCAAGCTCACAGGCGCCCAGCAGCGTGTCATCAAGGAGATACGCTCCGACATGGTATCGGGCAAGCAGATGAATCGTCTCCTGCAGGGCGATGTGGGTAGCGGCAAGACCATGGTGGCCTTCATGTCTATGCTCCTGGCCGTGGATAACGGTTTCCAGGCCTGCATCATGGCACCCACCGAGATCCTTGCACGCCAGCACTACGCCACCATGTCACGCTTTGCCGAGGGGCTACCCAATGTGCGTGTGGCAATACTCACCGGAGCATCCAAGGCCCGTGAGCGCCGTGCTGCATTGGAGGGTATAGCCAAGGGCGAGGTCGACATCCTTGTGGGTACACACGCCCTCATTGAGGATGGTGTACAGTTTATGAACTTGGGCTACGTGGTCATCGACGAGCAGCACCGCTTTGGTGTGGAGCAGCGTGCCAAGCTCTGGACAAAGAACCACCAAACGCCACACATCCTTGTGATGACCGCAACACCGATACCTCGCACCCTTGCCATGACACTATATGGCGACCTTGAGGTCTCGGTCATCGATGAGCTACCCCCCGGCAGACAGCCTATACGCACCTACCACTACTACGACTCGGCACGCCTCAAGATGTTTGGCTTCCTGAGACAGGAGATAGCCAAAGGTAGACAGGTATATATAGTCTATCCACTCATCAAGGAGTCGGAGAAGATGGACTACAAAGATCTGTACGACGGCTTCGAGTCTATAACACGCGACTTCCCATTGCCGCAATACCGCACTACGGTGTGCCATGGCAAGATGAAGAACGAGGATAAGGAGGCCGCCATGGCGCAATTTAAGCGTGGCGAGGCAGACATCCTTATACCCACCTCGGTTATCGAGGTGCGCGTCGACGTTCCCAATGCCACGGTCATGGTCATAGAGTCTGCCGAGCGCTTTGGTCTTTCGCAGCTACACCAGTTGCGTGGCCGTGTAGGTCGTGGTGGCGAGCAGTCATATTGTATACTTATGTCGGGCGATAAGCTTTCGAAGGAGGGACGAGCGCGCCTCGACGCCATGTGCGCCACCAACGACGGCTTCGAGCTCTCGGAGCTCGACCTCAAATTGCGCGGTGCGGGCGACATACATGGCACACAACAGAGTGGCGACGCCTTCGAACTTAACATCGCCAACCTGGCCACCGACACCCAGATTATGGAGCTAACGCGCAACGAGGCCATAGCCATCCTTGAGTCCGACGCCACGCTCGACCGAGCGGAGCATAGCGGCCTCAGAACACTACGCGACAAACATCGCAGACGTGAACGCATAGATTTTTCAGATATTTCATAATAGATGTTAGAAATTTAACGTTATCTTTGCACGGTAAAACAATATAGATAAATAGTATAAAAGATAAAGATCATAGCTTATGGCATTGATTAGATGTAAAAAATGTGGCAATCTCGCATCGAGCCGCTCAAGTGTGTGCCCTATATGCGGTGAGCCTATAGCAACCACGCAGCCTACAGCCCCCGCTACCGAGGCTTCGACACCAGCTACAACGCCTGTGGTTGAGCCTAAGGTTGAGCCTAAGGTTGAGCCTACACCTGAGATTGAGACTCCCGAGGTCGAGACACCTCAGCCCGAGGCTGTTGTTGCGGAGGCAGCGCCAGCCAAGACCCTCAACGAGATCCTCGCTGAGCGTAACGCAGCACCTAAGACTGTGCACGACACCCTCACACAGAGCAACACCACTAACGAGGAGACAATCATCGAGCAGAACAACACCTCAAATGAGGATACCTCACATACACCTATCTATATCCACAATACATCGAACTACGACTATGACGATGATGTGCGTAGCGTCGAGGAGTACGAGGCCGACATCCGCCGCCATAAGCGCATGGGCACAAGCTTCATGATTGCGAGTGGCATCCTTCTAATATTGATGTGTGGAGCTATAGTCTGGGGCTTCAAGGAGCATAACGATCGTATTGAGGTTGAGGAGGCTGTGAATAAGACCCTGGCTGGCACAATTGCCCACTACGAGGGTATCGAGTCTGAGCAGGTGAGCCTCTTGCGCTCAAATGCCGAAGACCTTGTTACCGAGCTTGCCAAGTACAAGGATAAGAACGATACTATGGCAATGCGCTATAACGAGGCTTTGGAGATGCTTGCACAGCTCGAAAGCGAGAATAGCTATACTCTCGAGCAGCTCAGACGCTACCAGAATGAGGTTAAGACCCTCAAGAATATCATGAAGCAGTATGTCCGTCAGATAGACTCGCTCAACACCGTGAATAAGTCGCTTGTTACTGAGAATAAGCAGTATAAGAAGGATATTAGCAGTGCCAACCTACGTGCCGACCAGGCTGAGGAGAATGCCAACGAGCTTAACGCTAAGGTGCGCCAGGGCTCTGTTATTCAGGTTAGTGGCATCAAGGTTCTTGCCCTCAACGCCAACTCCAAGGAGGTTAAACGTATCCGCCAGGCTCGACGCCTAAGGGTCGACTTCGAGCTTACGGCAAATGCCTTGGCTGAGCCAGGTAAGAAGAATGTGTATATCTGCATCACCAACCCTGATGGCTACCCGCTATCATCATTAACCGAAGTTATCATGTTCAACTTCGAGGGTGAGCAGAAGATGGCTTCAGCAGTGCGCGAGGTAGACTACGAGAACAATAGTGTGCCTATGAGTATCTTCTACGACGGTGAGGCCTTCGGTAAGGGTACCTATATTGTTGATATCTACATCGACGGTCGCCACTGCGGTAGCACCGAGAAGTACTTCGAGTAGAGTATTTACTTTAGGGAGCGAGTGCGTGATAGGACCATGCACTCGCCACTTAAAGTAGCGCAGATAATAGCAGTGGTAAAAAATATTTTGCAAAAAAGTTTGGATATTGCGAAATAATATCTATCTTTGCACTCCGGTTAGGGAGATATCCCGCTAATGGTCTGATGGGCGAGTGGCTTAACCAACGGTCTGCAAAACCGTCTACAGCGGTTCGAATCCGCTTCAGACCTCCGAGAGCGATTAACTTTTGTTAGTCGCTTTTTTTGTTTTTATCGGTGTCGTTGAAGAGCATGTATATACTTGCGACAGGACCTATCCGCCTATGGGTGCTTCGCATCGCTGGCGCGGTGATATTGAGTCACCAAAGCGCATTGGTCAAATTGTGGCAAGATATTATCTGCTGTTGTCCGCGACACCTCTTCCATCTTTTGACATCTCATTGATAGCCCTACCCCAAATTATCACAACTGATGATTGTCGTTCCATCTCGCATATTTATGTAATATGCAGAAATTTTACCCCTTACTATCATTTTCTTAGCCAAAAATTTGGAAAATTCGAGGGGGGGGGTAAATTTGTCATGGTAAATATAGAGTAATTTAAGAGATATAGGCGTCGTTGGATATACAGCACTATAGAGCTATAAAGACCTATATATAAAAGAGCTCTATATGACAAAATTTGCAATAATGACATATGGCACATATTATGTATATCAATGATAATCCGACACTTAACACAATTAAAGTAAAATAAGTTTGAAAACAATGAAATATTTAGATAAATTTACTTAATTTTGTATAGGCAAATATTCGAGACTGTAGCCTAATATAATTTTAACAACATATTGTTATAGGAAAAATTTACCCAAAAATACTAAAACTTCAAATTAACAGTAATGGAAACTTTCAAACTATTCGCTCCATTGTTCACCGCAGTGGCAATGTTGTTAGCAGTTGGTTGTCAACCAGAGCACTCAGACCAACCTGATCTCCCCGATGAGAAGCCTTGCTTTACTTTCGAGATTCTGGAGACTGGCAAGACTACGGTATCGTTCCGCGTAACGCCCCTTGCTGAGGAGATGCCATACGTGATTATGATTACCGACAAGGCAACATTCGAGACCTTCGAGAGCGAGGAGGTCTTTATAGCAGATGACTTGGCATGGTTCGACCAGGTGGCCATGAGCATGGGTATAACACTCGAAGACTATCTCGCAACAATCCTCACTACTGGCGTTAAGGAGGATAGCACCGATGGTCTTGCTCCCAACACCGAGTACTACCTCTATGCTTATCATCTTACAGCCTCGGGCGAGGTGGGTTCAGACTTCGAGTTCAAGGAGTTTAAGACAGCAGCCTTAGAGGAGTCTGACGCCACATTCGAGGTTAGCGTTAGCGACATAAGCTACAATAAGGCAACTGTAAATGTTGTGCCATCGTCAACAACTGCCACCTACTTCGTAAACATTATGAGCGAGGAGCGCTTAGCCGACTTCGGCGAGGGTGACGAGGCCTATATCAACCACCTTGTAGCCCTCCGAGACTACTACCTTGGTATGAATGCAACCACCGAACAGATGATTGCCAACCTCTGCTTTGCAGGCGAGAAGTCGCTCACCGTGGATGACCTCAAGGCTGGCACTAAGCACTATGCCTATGCCATAGGTGTAGATGGCGATTTCTTGCCCAACACCAAGGCCTTTGTCATCGAGTTTGAGACCACCACAGCAGAGAGCTCAGCACTCTCATTCGAGGTAGACTTCACAAACTTCTACTATGACCATGTAGATGGCATTGTGACCCCCTCGAACAATGACGAGACATATATCTGCTCTATACAGACTGCCGAGTCGCTCACATGGTACGACAGCGAGGAGGAGTTCATGCAGACACTTCTCGATGACCTTGAGTGGTGGTATGGCGGCGTGGAAACAGCTCTCCACACAGGTATCACCGACCTCTCGACATTTGGCGGTCTCTACCCCGAAACGGAGTATATCGTAGTCTGCTTCGGCTATGATGAGACACCCACAACTGAGCTCTTCACATTCCCATTTACCACAACCGAGGCTTCGGGCAATCCTGCAGATTTGACCGTAGAGTTTGCTATCGACTATGAGCAGCTATCACACAACACAGTATATGTAACCGCAACACCATCTGTTGGTGCACACTACTTCATGTCATACATCTCGACATCTGACCTCGAGTACTATATCGAGGAGTATGGTAGCCAGGATGCAGCACTCATAGCATTTGCAAACGAGGAGATTGACTATGGCGCAGATTACTTCTGGTGCTCACGCGCAGAGTATCTTACTGACATGGGCGCAAACTTGGGTACATACACCATGATGTTCAACCAGCTAAATCCCGCAACCGAGTATATCATCTACGCTGTGGCTGTAGATATTAATAGCGGTGATGTCGTAGGTGAGCATGTATCGGTGAGCGAGGCGTTCACAACTCTTGATAAGGTTGTAAGCTCCGCTGCTGTAGAATTTGAGTTTGGCAACTACTACGATGGCTCAGCTCTTGCCGACCTCGATCCCGAGCGTTTCCTCAGCTGCAAGGGTTATGTCGTAATGCCATATACCGTAGTGCCAAATGTTGATGCTATAAATTGGTACACAGGCTTCTACGATGGCGACTACACAGAGTGGGGATGCACCGATGAGGACATCTACGCGGAGTTGATAACATACGGCTATGAGTGGGAATCAGATCTTGTATCGCTCAATCGCGAGAGCGGAGTTGCTGTTCTACAGTACGATGCTGCATACACATTCCTTGGCATTGCTGAGGACTATGAGGGCAACTTTGGCCCTGGTACTATGAATGTCGTAACACTTAGCAGAGAGGGTGTATCTCCTGCTCAGGAGTTTATTGACAGCCTAAATAAGCAAGCACAGTTTGCTAAGCCACAGGCTATGGCCTCTCGTAAATGCAAGATGCCTGTTGTGCGCAAATAATTAAGTATAACATAAGTGTCTGCTTTCAAAAAACAAGAGTAAAATAAATTTAGGCGTAAAAATTTTTACGCCTAAAAACAGCCCCCTACCGGCGTCAAAGATAACACGAGACAGGGGTTAGGTAGAGCACTACGCATAAAATATTTAGGGGGCATCCAATATTGGACGCCCCCTAAATATCTTAAATACTTTATATTAGATGGAAATATTGAGGATTTCGAGTTTGAGCAAACCTGCAGGAACCTGAACCTCAACAATCTCGCCTACCTTCTTACCAAGCAATGCCTTGGCGATAGGTGTGCCGATGGCGAGCTTACCCTCACGAAGGTTCGCCTCGTTCTCCGATACGATGGTGTACTCAACCTCGCGCTTTACGTTGTGGTTGAGAAGCTTCACACGGCTGAGAATCTGAACCTTTGAGGTGTCGATCTTCGACTCGTCGATGATACGCGCCTTAGACAATGTGTGCTCGAGCTGCGCAATGCGCATCTCCAAAAGACCCTGAGCCTCACGTGCAGCGTCGTACTCGGCATTCTCCGAGAGGTCGCCCTTATCACGAGCCTCAGCAATAGCAGCAGCGGCAGCAGGACGCTCCACAGACAACATGTGGTTGAGCTCCTCCTTGAGTTTGTTCATACCCTCTGCTGTAAGGTAGATGATTTCGTTACTCATAGCTATAATCGTTTTAATTTATTCGTCTAGTAATAAAAGTATTACATGTCGGCAAACACAAAAAAATAATGAATTCCAACCTGGCGACAGATCAGAACTCCTCATATTTGCATAGCAAAGGTAGTGCAAATTTTTGAATTGGCAAAACTTTTCGAGAAATTAGAGGAAAAATGAGATGCCCACGTCGCTTATGCTCCTCGGCATGACGATTGGCGGTGATGATAATGGCAACCTCGCCAAACCCTCCACCCCGTTAAATTTACCAATCGCAACACCATCTACAGATAGGATAAAGGCAGAGTCTCTTAGCGAGCGGGAAATTTCTTGTCAGAAGGTTGCAGATACTTTCGTTCGGCAAAAATCCCGACGATGTGTAGCACTACAATTAAATTTCTTGTCAGAGTGGTGCAGTAGTGGCGCTGACATGAAAATGCCCTGGATGGATAGTACTTAGATGTACATTCCATTCAGGGAATTGATTGAAGCGTCGCCAATGCGTTCCGTCACCACATCATTTAGCACACGGGTAATTTCTTGTCAGAGTGGTGCTAATGTGGCGCTGACATGAAAATGCCCTGGATGGATAGTACTTAGATGTACATTCCATTCAGGGCTTTGACTGAAGCGTCGCTAATGCGTTCCGTCACCACATCATTTAGCGAGCGGGAAATTTCTTGTCAGAGTGGTGCTAATGTGGCGCTGACACGAAAAAACCCGGATGGGACATACTAAGCGTATTTCCCATTCGGGCTTTTGACTGAAGCGTCGCAGTAGCGCCGCTATCACAAGAAATTACTCGGGCTTTACCAAAGATAGATACAACTCATCAAGCTGCGCTTGTGCTACTGGTGATGGACCATCGAGCATAACATCACGACCAGCATTGTTCTTAGGGAATGCGATATAGTCGCGGATAGACTCTGAACCACCGAAGAGTGAGCAGAGACGGTCGAAGCCGAAGGCGAGACCACCGTGAGGAGGCGCACCGAACTTAAAGGCGTTCATGAGGAAGCCGAACTGCTCCTCAGCAGCCTCAGGGGTGAAGCCAAGGGCATTGAAGACCTTAGCCTGGAGTGCTGCATCGTGGATACGGATAGAGCCACCACCAATCTCGGTACCGTTACATACGAAGTCGTAGGCGTTAGCACGCATCTTGCCGAGCTCGCCAGAGTCGAAATACTTGGCATCCTCGGGCTTAGGTGAGGTGAATGGGTGGTGCATAGCGTAGAAACGCTGTGTCTCCTCATCCCACTCGAACATTGGGAAGTCAACAACCCAAAGTGGTGCGAACTTCTTAGGATCACGAAGGCCAAGACGCTCGGCAACCTCCAAGCGGAGTGTGCATAGCTGTGTGAGGGTCTTGAACTTATCACCGCAAAGGATGAAGACCATATCTCCATTTTTAGCACCTGTGCGCTCAGCCATAGCCTTAACCTCCTCTGGGGTGTAGAACTTATCGATAGATGACTTAACGCCGCCATCAGCATCCACACGAATCCATACGAGGCCCTTAGCACCCACCTGTGGACGCTTCACGAACTCGGTGAGCTCGTCGATCTGCTTACGGGTATATGAGGCGCAGCCCTCGGCAGCGAAGCCCACAACATACTCTGCAGAGTCGAAGACTACGAAGTTGTGGCCATGGGCAAGGTCGGTGATATCGCTAAAGGTCATGCCGAAGCGCAAGTCGGGCTTATCCGAGCCATACTTCTCCATAGCCTCGATCCATGGCATACGGCGGAATGGCTCCGAGAACTCAATGTCCATAACCTCCTTGAACATATAGCGTGCCCAGCGCTCGAAGATCTCGAGTACGTCCTCCTGCTCGACAAATGCCATCTCGCAGTCGATCTGTGTAAACTCAGGCTGACGGTCGGCACGAAGGTCCTCATCGCGGAAGCAACGTACAATCTGGAAGTAGCGGTCGTAGCCCGCAACCATAAGGAGCTGCTTGAGAGTCTGAGGCGACTGTGGGAGTGCGTAGAACTGGTTAGGGTTCATGCGTGTAGGCACGATGAAGTCGCGAGCACCCTCGGGAGTAGACTTGATAAGGTATGGGGTCTCAATCTCAAGGAAGCCCTCCTTATCGAGGAACTGGCGAACAGCCTGTGCCATACGGTGGCGCAAAATCATTGCGCGCTGCAAAGGTGGACGACGAAGGTCCAAGTAGCGATACTTCATACGAAGGTCATCGCCACCATCCGACTCCTCCTCAATGGTGAATGGAGGTGTCACAGCACGGTTAAGGATGGTAATCTCGCTAGCCGAGATCTCGATGTCGCCAGTAGCCATCTTAGCATTCTTAGCCTCACGCTCGATAACCTTACCAGTAACCTGCAAGACATACTCACGACCAACCTCCTGGGCAGCAGCACGAGCAGCCTCAGGCGAGTGCTCCTCGACAACAATCTGTGTGATGCCATAGCGGTCGCGCAGGTCAATAAATGTCATGGCACCAAGGTTACGAACCTTCTGTACCCATCCGGCAAGCGTCACGCTCTGGCCGACATTCTCAATGCGGAGTTCACCGCAGGTGTGTGATCTGTACATGGTATATAATTTTAGTTTCAAATTTTTTGTATCTTTGTAACCCACAAAGGTAATAATTTTTCAACTAACCTTGCAATGTAATGGACGAAAAAATTAAAATGATAGCCTCGCAAGATGAAAAATATATGCGAATGGCACTAAATGAGGCCCGCCTTGCGTTAGAAAAAGAGGAGGTACCCATAGGAGCTATCGTCGTAGCTGGTGGCAGAATCATAGGTCGTGGTCACAATTTGGTGGAGACACTTCACGATGCTACGGCACATGCCGAGATGCAGGCTATAACAGCAGCGATGTCGACACTCGGAGGTAAGTACCTTGCAGATTGCACGCTCTATGTCACCGTTGAGCCATGCGTGATGTGCGGCGGAGCCTTGGCCTGGAGCCAGATAGGACGTGTGGTCTATGGAGCCTCTGACCCCAAGCGTGGTTACTCGACATACTCGGAGCGCATTATGCACCCACGAACAAAGGTTGTGGCGGGCGTTCTTAAGGAGGAGTGCGAGGCGCTAACGAGCCTTTTTTTTGCTTCGCTACGCAAATAATGGCGACTATGTGCTTGTAAGTATAAAAAAATGTGTAAATTTGCGGATGACATTTGCCATAAAATGGTGATATGTAACGACAGATAATTAGAAACTAACAATACTAACACTTATGAAAAAACTATTTTTGACCGTTGTTGCTATGCTTGGCGCAACAACACTTTTCGCTCAGACCGACATCGTTACACTCGTACAGCAGGGCGCAGCGTCAGCAAAGGCTGGTAACTATGAGGAGGCTATCGCTCAGTTTGATGAGGTTATCAATGGCTACTGGGAGATCGAGGCACCTACAGCTAACGACGAGAAGGCTAAGGCTATGGCAGAGAAGTACACCGTAACATGCTACAACAAGTTGGGTGGTCGCGCTTACAACGCTAAGGAGTATGAGGCAGCTATTGCACACTTCACTGCAGCTGCTGAGACAGCAATGTTGTACAACAACGAGGCTGATAGAATCAAGAACCTATCGTTTGTAGGTAAGTGCTACGAGGCTATGGGTGCTACAGCATTCAACAGCGGCGACTTCGCAGCGGCAATCGAGGTATTCTCAAAGGGTTATGAGGCTGATAGCCGTAATACAGGCATGGCACTCAACCTTGCTGAGAGCTACTTCCGCAGCAACATGTACCAGGATGGTATGCGCGTATGCAGCGAGATCGTAGCGCTCAACCCAAACAAGTATGCTGAGGCTATCGCAGATGCACACGCTAAGATGGATATGTACACCAACAACGAGGTTGCTAAGTTCCAGCAGGCTAACGACTACGACGGCATCATCGCTTTGGCTGAGCAGCTTCCTGATGCAGCTATGGCACAGAAGGTTATCATGCAGGCATACTACGGCAAGAAGGACTTCAACAAGATGGTTGAGATCTCTGCTACTGCTCTCGAGGCTCAGGTTACCGACGAGGGTCGTAGCGACATCTTCTACTTGTTGGGTGTAGCTTACAACGAGCTCTCTATGTTCGACAAGGCTATCGAGGCTATGACAAACGTTACAGCTGGTAACAACGTAGCTAACGCTCAGGCTGTTATCGAGGCTCTCACAGCTCAGGCAGAGTAATCCGAGAGAGGATTAGCATAATAGATAATTGGGGTTGTTCATGCGAACAACCCCAATCTTTTTTTTAGCTTAGTACCCCATAGCTTTGAGCAGTTGTGCAGCCTCAGGGACACTTGTCTTCGCCCTCTGAAGGAGTGCTACGCCCTGCTTCACCTCGCCCATGTGTATGGCATAAAGAGCTCGAGCATAGTCGGCAAGAGGCGAGCTACCGGCACTCTGCAGATAGGTGCGTGCGGCACTCATATCACCCTTACGCATAGCCTCGTTAGCGGCATTAATACTCTTGGACTCAGCACTAAGACTCTCATGGTTCACACGATAGTGAATGGTACATTCGGCACGACGAAGTGCTGGATAACACTCCTCTAACATCACCTTATACTCCTCGGGGAAGTGGCTTTGAATAGCCGCATCCTTCTCGTCGGGAGCAAGGGTGCCACGGACGATAGCCAAGATCTCACTCTTATTCTTCAACGATGAGGTCTCAACCCACTGGGCAACGCCATCCCAATCCTCCGCTACGGAGTCTATAGTTATGGTTGTTGTGGGCAGCGACACTATAGATAGTATATGATCGCGCAAGGCCTCGGCACGAGCCTCGGCAAGTTCTGCGTTGACACTATACTCGCCATCAGGTGAGGCGTAGCCTGTGATGTGAAGAGCAGAACAGCCACACATCTTATCACAAGCAAACGAGGTGAAGAACTTGGACATAGCATCAAGCTCCGAGGCGTTATCCATGTACGACGGGTCGATATCAGAGTGCATAAGTCTAAAGTCGATATATGCCGAGGTCTGCTCACCCTGCATGGTCATCGTAGGCTTAACATCCACATATACAGGGTTGAACACATACTCGTGATACTCCCCAACAATAACCTCTCCAAGGAGCTCTATTCTATCGCCACAGCCAAACAACACAGCCTCAACACGCAAGGTCGAGCCATTCATCCACGACTGATATGGGATAGCGGCATAGTAGCTAACCTCAGCCGGAAGGTCACGATGACGCAGACGCCACTCCTCGGGTACAACATCTATGCTATGCTTCTGTCTTGCATCGACGTAGTAGTGCTGACGACCATATACACCCACCGGGGTAAGCTCCACGGAGTGCCCCTTATGATAGAGTATAGGGGTGTATATTGTGGCATAATGGCCCTTGAGATGGTGCTCCGCCAGGTATAGACGCATCTCGACATAGAGCATATCATCCTCGTGGTCGATAGCCACATCGTAGATGCTCATACCCTCGACAACCTGCTCTACGGCACGGCGCTGAGCATAGAGCGAAGTACTCAAACAGACAAGGGCAACAACTAATAATAATCGTTTCATAACCAAAGTTTTAGAAAATATAAGACAATCCCACATTCAACTTTGTGATACCCCAATAGTGGTGGTTATCGTGGCGGCCAAGGAGCACTCCCGTATCCCAATCATACTTGTTATACTCCATATAGGCATAGCCCACGCCAAGCTCCATCTCGAGATTGAAATGCTTGCCCAAGACAAAGGCGTAGCCATAGCCCACACCACCACCTAACAACCAACCATCGAAGCGATTGTGGGTCAACGCCTCGAAGTTTGTACCCAAGAACTTGATGCCGTTCTTGATATTGCCCATATTGTAGCGACCATAGTGAGCATGGAGGGCAAAGAAGTGGCCAGCGAAGTTGTTACACAACCAGTAGCGAGCCTCTGGCTGTGTGAGAAAGTGGCGCCACTCTCTATCGTTATATACCTTCCAGTCATTGAAACTCGACGACATATCGAGTGTCCAGTGCGGAGCAAGGGCTATCTCCGTACCAAGATTAACACTGCCCGTAGCATCATAGAGCAGATTGGTTTTGACGGCAACATGTTGCGCATCAGCATGTTGCGCTCCTACTACAAGGAGCAGAGCAACAGTGCATAATCGTAATAAACTCTTCATAGTTGCAAATGTTTTACATTACCCCCACCGTAAGGCGGGCTATCATACAATTTTCAACTACCATACCATAGCTAACCGCAACTATTGCTATTTAGCAATATATTGACTACCTTTGTGCAAAATTCTGTAGAAATGAGCAAAACAAGACTATTAGCAATCTTTTCACTTGTTGCCATACTAAATATCGGCACACTATCAGCACAACTCACCGATGTAACCCCAGCCCCTGCATCCGTAACTGTGGAGAATAGCAAGGGCGAGGTAACCACGTTTGATGCCTCGCGAGAGTTTAGGCTATACATATCTGCCCAGGGCGAGAACAAGGCTCGACTTATGGATGCTGCCCATGCCACAGGTCTGAGCATAAAGGGGGTGAGCAAGGCGGCAAAACGCAACTACCTCAACCTGGAGATAGACACCACCATAGAGCATAGCGAGGGCTACGTTTTGGAGTGCTCAACAAATGGCATAAGCATCAAGGCGGCTACACCCGCCGGACTATTCTACGGATTGCAGACACTCGGCGAGCTTGTCGCTACCCACCCCGACAAGCAGTGGTTGGAGTGCCGCATTGAGGACTACCCTCGCTTTGGCTATCGAGGTGTTCTCATTGACGTGTCGCGTCACTTCCGCTCAGTGGAGTTCCTCAAGCGCCAGATTGACATGATGGCGCACCTCAAGATGAACCGTCTACACCTCCACCTCACCGATGCTGCGGGTTGGCGCATGGAGGTGGAGAGCTACCCTCGCCTAACAAGCTACGCAGCATGGCGCGCCGAGCCCACATGGAAGGAGTGGTCACAGAATGGCTACAAATATGTTGAGGAGGGCACCGAGGGTGCTTATGGTGGCTACTACACCAAAGCGGAGCTACGCGATATTGTCGCCTATGCCGAGGATCGATACATAACAATCATCCCCGAGATAGAGCTTCCAGGACATAGCGACGAGGTGCTCGCAGCATACCCCGAATTGAGGTGCACGCATAACCCTGAGCGTCAGGGCGAGCTGTGCATAGGCAAGGAGGCTTCGTTCGAGATGATGCAGCGCATCCTCGATGAGGTTATCGAGATATTCCCCTCGGAGTACATACACATAGGTGGCGACGAGGCGAGCAAGGAGAACTGGAAGGTGTGTGAGGATTGCCAACGCCGTATGCAGGAGGAGGGGCTCAATAGTGTCGATGAGCTACAGAGCTACATGATACACCGCATAGAGCTATACCTCAACAGCAAGGGTCGCCAGATTATCGGCTGGGACGAGATACTACAGGGTGGCCTTGCCCCCAACGCTACGGTGATGTCGTGGCGTGGTGAGGATGGAGGCATTGCCGCTGCCGAGGCTGGTCACGACGCCATAATGGCGCCACACGCCTACTGCTACATAGATGCGCCACAGGATGCACCACCTACACAACCCGAGGCCATAGGCGGCTATCTTCCTTTGGAGAAGGTCTACTCCTACAACCCCACTCCCGAGACAATGAGCGAGAGTGTGGCACGTCATATCAAGGGTGTGCAGGCTAACCTTTGGGCTGAGTTTATACCTACAGACGACCACTACGAGATGATGCTCTGGCCACGTGCCATTGCCGTAGCCGAGATAGGCTGGTCGCCTCAAGAGGAGAGGGAGTATGCTCACTTCCGCTCACGAGCCTTAGGGATAGTCGAGAGGATGAGAGCCGAGGGCTACACCCCCTTCGACCTTAAGAATGAGATAGGTAACCGTCCCGAGTCGCTTGGCGAGGTGGAGCACCTGGCACGAGGCAAGAGGGTCACATACAACTATCCATCGCAATACTACGCACCACAGTACGGCGCAGCGGGAGATGCTACGCTCACCGATGGTCTTAGAGGTACATGGACCTACTCGGATGGTCGCTGGCAGGGCTTCTTAGGTCGTGCGGGAATCGATGCCACCATAGATATGGGTGAGCCAACAGAGATACACTCCATCTCTGCCGACTTCATGCAGTACTGCGGACCTGGCGTCTTCATGCCCTGCAAGGTCGAGATATTCGGCTCGTTGGATGGCGAGAACTTCGAGGAGCTCGCAACCATCGACCACGAGGTGGTACCTGCGGATGTACCCTCGTTCATGAGCTTCGGATGGGAGGGCGAGGCAACGGTGCGCTACATACGCTACCACGCCCACCGCAGCAACTACTCAGGCTTCCTCTTTATCGACGAGATTATCGTCAGGTAGCCCCAAGTAGATGACAACACTAACAAGACAAACACACTTTAATTCATCTATTATTTAACTTAAACATCAACACATGAAGAGACTTTTACTTCTGATGATTGGTCTTGCAGTAGGCTACATTGCCCAGGCACAGACTATCGTTACAGGTACTATCGTTGATGAGACCGATCAGCCTATGATTGGTGCAACGATATTCGTTCCTGAGACGACACAGGGTACTAGCACCGATGCCAATGGCGAATTCAAGCTTCAGATTCGCATGGAGACCCCAAAGGTGCAGATTAGCTACCTTACCTACAAAACCTTGAGTTTCGACATCGACACTACGAAGCCCCGCGTAGACCTTGGCACCATCAAGATGGAGCCCGAGGCTATCACCATGGAGAATGTTGTGGTGTCACAGTCGGTGGCTATTCAGCGCAAAACCCCTGTTGCGTTGTCTACTATTCCTGCCAGCGAGATTGAGCTCAAGCTTGGTGGCCAGGAGTTCCCCGAGATTTTGAAGTCAACACCTGGTGTATATGTCACCAAGGATGGTGGTGGTTATGGCGACTCGAAAATCAACATGCGTGGTTTCAAGTCGGCAAACATCGCCGTGATGATCAACGGTGTACCCGTAAACGATATGGAGTGGGGCGGCTTGTACTGGTCTAACTGGGCTGGTTTGTCGGATGTTACCCGCTCTATGCAGACACAGCGTGGTATGGGTGCGTCGAAGATCTCATCTCCATCAGTGGGTGGTACCATCAACATCGTGACCAACACCATCGACGCCAAGAAGGGCGGTAGCGTATCTTATGGCGTAGGTAACGATGGTGCTAACTCAATGAGCGTAAGCCTCTCTACAGGCCTTATGGACAATGGCTGGGCAGCAAGCATCTTGCTCGCAAAGCGTTGGGGCGATGGTTACATTCAGGGTACGGGCTACGACGCATACAACTGGTTTGTCAACATCTCGAAGCGTATCAACAATAACCACCAGATATCGTTGACAGCCTTTGGTGCTCCACAGAAGCACAACCAGCGTAAGCCACTCTATGCAGGTCTCTCTATCGAGGAGTGGGACAAGGTTGCTAAGTGGACAGGCGAGAAGGACAAGTATCGCTACAACGCTGTCTACGGTTTCGACAACAATGGCAAGGAGCGTTCGTCAATGACCAACGAGTACCACAAGCCTCAGATCTCGCTTAACCACCAGTGGCAGATTGACGATAAGTCGTCACTCTCTACAGCTCTCTATATGTCTATCGGTCGTGGTTCGGGCTACTCTGGCCAGGGTCGTACCTCTGCAGATCGCGCAATGTGGAACGGCTCATCTAACGGTAAGCTCCTCTACAACTTCCGTAAGGCTGATGGTACCTTCGACTATGGTGCAATCCAGGATATGAACGCGGCAAGCGAGACCGGTTCTAATATGGTTATGTCTAAGTCGGTGAACAACCATATGTGGTATGGTTTGCTCTCGACATACACCAACGAGCTTATCCCAGGCTTGGAGCTCTCGGCAGGTGTCGATGTACGCTACTATGTAGGTGAGCACACCAACGAGATTATCGACCTCTATGGTGGTCAGTACTTCATCGACGATGGCGACCGTAAGAATGTAAAGGTGGAGAACAACATCGCAGCAGCCGATCCTAACTGGAAGTACGAGAAGCTCTCTGTGGGCGATATCGTATATCGCGACTACGATGGCCATGTACACCAGGAGGGTGTCTTCGCTCAGCTCGAGTACTCACGCAACAAGATCAACGCCTTCGTATCTGGTTCGGTATCAAACACCGGCTACTGGCGTGTTGACCGCTTCTACTACGACGAGGCTCACCAGCGCTCTAAGACCATCAACTTCGTAGGTTTCACCGCTAAGGCAGGTGTTAACTACAACGTTACCGATGCTTCGAACCTCTTCCTCAACGTAGGTTATATCTCACGTGCACCATTCTTCTCGGGTGGCGCCTTCCTTCAGTCTACAACAAGCCATATGACCAACCCCGATGCTGTAAACGAGAAGGTATTCTCTGTTGAGGGTGGCTACGGCCTACGCACCGAGACCTTTGCTCTTAACCTCAACGGCTACTTCACCATGTGGATGGATAAGTCGGATGTGCGTTCTAAGCTTATGGCAAATGGCGACTACGCACGTGTTAACCTCACAGGTATCGACGCACGCCACGCCGGCGTAGAGCTCGACTTGCGCTACAAGCCAGCACGCTGGGTAAACCTCACAGGTATGCTCTCATGGGGCGACTGGATCTGGTCAAGCAACGCTCGTGGTTACTACTACGACTCACAGGGCCAGCCTATGACAGCTAAGATGGATGGTACCGTGGCTTCAGGCATCATGGCCGAGGATCACGCATGGATTGAGCTCGAGCAGAAGGGCGTACACGTAGCTGGCTCAGCACAGACAACAGCTGCCGTAGGTGCCGACTTCTTCCCATTCAAGGGCTTGCGTCTCAGCGCCAACTTCAACCTCTATGCTAACAACTATGCCGACTTCTACCTTGGCTCAACAGCTGTGGCAAACACCACAACCACTGTTAACGACCCATGGAAGATTCCTGTAGGTCACCAGCTCGACCTCTCGGCAAGCTACTCGTTCAACATTGGCAAGATTAACGCAACAATCTATGGTAATGTGAACAACCTCTACGACTATAACTACGTTATGGATGCACAGTGCGCAACAGATTCTAAGGGCTGGCAGGATTGCTACGCCGTGATGTACTCTTTCGGTCGCACATATACTGTTCGTCTCAAGCTTAACTTCTAAAAAGCTACAACTACTATGAAGAAGAATATTTTTAGCAAGATTGCTCTGATGGCAGGTGTAGCTCTTATGGGCGTTGGCTGCCAGGCAGACTACTTCAACGAGAACTACCTCGATGGCTACGAGAATAATGGCGCCATCACCGATGTTCGTGAGCTTAGCCTCACCCTCACCAAGGATGACTATGCGGCTATCGCCAAGAATAGCGAGAATAAGAGCCTTGCAGAGGCTCAGGGCGAGGAGGCAGTAGCGGCTCTTGCAGCTATTGGCAAGAATCAGTTCTTCGCCACACAGGAGGATGCTGCGGCATACATCCCTGCATGGCTTGCTGCAAGCTACCCTACCTACGACAATGGCTCTATGGCCCTTATCACCTACACCATGGCTCTTGATATACCTGCGGATGTTGAGGCCATGAACGCAGCTACGGAGTACACCCTCACCGAGGATGACTACAAAACCATCTGGGGCTCGGAGGAGGATTACGCTACGGCTGTTACTCCAAAGACTATCAACAAACTAAAGAGTGTTATCCCTGTTGCCGACGATGCTCGCGAGGGCGAGTATGTTGTTGTTACGTACAACTACTCAGCCGAGGAGCCTGCAACCGAGGAGCCTGAGACTCCCGAGACTCCTGAGCAGCCCGAGGCACCAGCCTACACCTCAGTGCTTGGTACAGCTGCTTTGAATGATGTTGTTGAGGTTAAGGGTTACATCTCTGCTATCTCATCGCAGGGTCCTATCCTCACAGATAATGGCGGCTCTGTACTACTCTACAAGACCACTGGCTACGAGATTGGTGACGAGGTAACCGTATCGGGTACTATCTCATCATACAACTGTGGCTTCCAGATTGGTACCGAAGGTATCTCTATCGAGAAGACAGGCACAACCTCTGTTGTATATCCCGAGCCTATGGAGATCACTGGTGCTTTGGCTGACGAGTTGCTCACAACACGTGTGAACGATGAGTATGCATACTTTGCAAAGATGACTGGTACTGTTGCAGTTAGCGGCAACTACTACAACTTCATCCTCCCTGGCGCTGAGAATGCTCAGGGCAGCATCTATGGTGCTACTGACGAGCTTAAGGCACAGTTGACCGATGGCATGGAGTGCACACTCTACGGCTACTTCTGCGCTATTGCAAAGCAGAGCGGTGCTCCTAAGTTTATCAACTTCATTGTGGTAAGCGTTAACGACGCTCCTGCTATTGAGGGTGGCGCTACAAATGGCTACACTTCAGTGCTTGGCACAGCAGTTTTGGATGATGTTGTTGAGGTTAAGGGTTACATCTCTGCTGTGTCTACACAGGGTCCTATCCTCACAGATAACACCGGTTCAATCATCGTTTATAAGGCTGCGGACCTCGGTCTTGCAGTTGGTGATGAGGTTACCGTTAATGGTCCTATCCGCGCCTACAACAATGGTTTCCAGTTTGACTACTCAAAGGGTGATGTCACTGTTGAGAAGACAGGTGCAACCACTGTTGCCTACCCTGCAGAGGTGTTGGATATCACTGGTGCTTATGCCGATGAGTTGCTCACAGCGCGCGTAGAGAATGAGTATGCATACTACGCAAAGATGACTGGTACTGTTGCTGTTAGTGGCAACTACTACAACTTTAACATCCCTGGCGCTGAGACTGCTCAGGGCAGCATCTATGGCGCTACTGACGAGGTTAAGTCATGGCTTGAGGATGGCATGGAGTGTACACTCTACGGCTACTTCTTCTCAATCTCGAAGACTGGTGGTGCTCCTAAGTATATCAACATCATCGTTACTTCAGTAGAGTCAGCAGCAACAATCTCTACTCTTGCCCTCAAGGTTAAGAGCGAGAAGCAGTATGCCTACTTCAAGTTCAACGGCACAGGCTACGAGGCTACCGACATTGTAGCACTTCAGCCTGCTGACTACACAGCTATGGGTCAGAACTATGGTAACTTCACCAACCCAGCACAGGACGACTACTTGCCACTATTCCTCGGCCAGAAGTACCCCTATGCACAGGTTGATGATAAGGTATATGTAGGCTATCGCTGCTACGCTGGTGGTGCTACATCATGCAAGGTTGACGAGTATATCTTCAATGGCACATGGACAAAGACTGCATACTTCACCGAGAAGCAGGATCAGTTCCGCAAGAACGAGGGCGTATGGAATGTAGACCGCACCTTGGAGCTCGACTACACCAACACATCGAGCGCTGATACCAAGGCCTTCTACCAGTACTGCGTAAACTGGGTTTACGACTTCAAGGATGTGCCTATGGGTGCTCCAGCACGTGACAACGCTGGCGAGATCATCTCTACCGAGATCGTTCTTATCAACGGTGCTAAGCCCGCAGGTAATTACTGGGTATCTAACTACGGTAACAACGAGTTCTACACAGGTGCTTCAGCATACTATGGCAACGTAGACTGGCGTCCATCAGCCGTTAAGGGTGGCTTCGCCGCTGCAGGCATGGGCAACCTCTCTGACGATGAGATCCTTGCTAAGCTCAAGGAGAACACCGCTGAGGTTTATGCCGAGGTGTTGAGCTACATGTACCCCGAGGTGACACCTGACGACTATAAGAAGGTTGTTATCAAGGTATACTGCTATGGTCCTAACAAGAACTACTCGTTTACCTTCAACGTGGTAGACAGAGGCCAGTTCGAGTATGCTGCCGACTCACTCACCGAGTTGTAGTATATCGACCTACTCACACAAGATTAGGGGGTTGTCCAAATCGGACAACCCCCTAACTGTTTAATCAGATAATAATGCAAAAATAAGCTGTACTATCGCATGGATTCGTACAGCTCATTTAACGCCTAGATATCTCCAGGTTATTGCTTAGACCTAAATAGTCGCTTAAGCCCCAGTTTAATCCTTACCATAAGATTTTTGGCTCTATTAATATGTTTTACTAGGCCCTTAATTCTCTTGCGCTCAACCCATGTTCCAGCATAATGGTGTATACTTCGGGTGTTATCAGTAATTGTTATTTCACCTGTTAAATCATTCATAGGGTTGAAATACTCCTCAGGATATATATAGAGCCCTGAACATAACGAGATATCTTCAGCATCAATCTTATCCCCCCTATCAAGAAGTATATCAGTCATTATCAACACTACAGTTTTATACTGTATCTTACCTCGCCACGATATAAAATGGGCTTTGCTGTAATATTTCAACATATCACTAAACGCGTCCATCTTTGGGAATGCCGCCATTCCTAATCCAGCGGCTGGCACTGCAGTGCATCCTCTATATACAAAATTGTTGTGCAAACCCTCAAGGCCCATAAATGGGCCCTTTGCCAAGATATCGTCAAGAGGCTTCAACACCTCAACATCCACATCGAAGTATATTCCACCATGATGATAAAGGATATAGAAGCGAGCATAATCACTGACAAAAGCGTACTTCTTCATATGATACGCCTCCTCAACATAAGGGACCATCGATATGTCAAAATTATCCTCATTCCACTCTTTTATTTCATAATCAGGCAGATATTTGCGCCACGAGGCAATACACTTTTCTGCCAATGGAGGCAAAGGGTTGCGTCCAAACCAACAATAGTGAATAATCTTAGGGATTGTCATATACTGTAATTTTATTAATTATATACATCTACATTATCAAGGCTTCAAACTAAAAAGACTTAAATGTTGTCCACGAGCTATTCGCCTCCGCCTGAGTTTCGATCGTGTCGGGGAGGTTGGCGAAGTAGTCGAAGCCTGTCCAAGCCTCAATCTGGTCGACACTCACCGTATAGTTCGAGTAGGTGCTACCCGAGTATGCCTTATTCTCAAACCAGAAACCTACGGTAGAGGCCGATGTCACCACACCCGAGCTATTGGTGCTGACCTTGAGCACCACCTTGTAGAAGTAGTTGGGTATAGGCACCTGCTTGGTATCATCCTTGGCCGTTGTGTAGCTAATGTTCTTGGTCTCTCCCTCCTTGCTAAAGGCTACGCCCGTAACCACATATATCCTCTCCTCCTCAGCGATACTCTGCAACGCAGCTTCGAGGCTCTGCCAAATACCACTGTTGAAGTTGGTGTGTATCTGAGGTACGGAGTTAGTAACGTAGAATGTCTGCAACTGCATCTCCTTGATGCCGTTACGTGATGCATTGGGGATAAGGTGACCACGCACATAGGTGTCGCTATTGGTGTAGCTACGGTTGCACAAGTTCACCTGATAGGCTTGGTCTATTAGCGGGTTGAACGACCAGTTGCTTGGGCGCGAGTATGAGCCCATATGCTTAGCCTCCAAGGGGTACGCCACCCATAGAGTTGTGTACGTCGCTATGTCGTAATAGTGGGTGTAGTTACGCTCGCCTCCCGACCACACCTTATACTCCGCAGCCTTAGGATAGCGGCCATCTGTGCGCTCTGCAGGTAGCTCCAACCACGTCTCCGTGGGTGTTGCGCCACCACTTGTCGAGGTGCTCAACATCACAGGCTCGGTGGCAACAAGCTCACCATCGCTACCATAGCACCACGCCACAACGCTATACCTCTCGTCGCTTTCGAGGTCTATATTTGTGATATATGCATAGATCTCCACGCCCGCAACATCGTAGGCGTACTCCTCAACATCGCCACGGCTATCCTCGAAGGTGAAGTATACTTTGCCACCAGCTACATACTCGGGGTTCTCCACTACGCAGCCTGCCTCCGCCTTTTTGCCATCCCACAAGGCATATAGTTCGCTCAGCTTAGGACTCACAACCTCATCGACAGGAGGCACAACAGCAGATGTCAGCTCATAGAGCTGTGGCATCACACCGTAGCTCTTCATCGAGGAGTAACAACCATAGGACGTATGCTGCGTAGAGTACTGCACAAACTTAGATTTAGCCCTATTATAAATCTTAAATCTATGATCATCCTGGGCTGTTATGGTCCAGTCGCAGCCAGAGATAATGGTCGCTGAGAGGTTAAATGAGTCATAGGAGCCCTTCATATATAGATAGCGACCATCCGAAGCCTGCTTGATGGTATAGCCACCCGTTGTTGCCTCAATGAGGTAGGCGTTGTCGAGCCCCTTCTGCATGATTACGCCATCATCATCAGCATCACCCTCAAACACCTGAATATAGCCATAATCAGAGGTTATAGGCGTACCAATAAGTCCCTCGGCAGCAAGGAGATAGTATCCACCGCTACGCACGCTATCTACCCTCTTGAAACATAGCTCATGGGCCTCGACCTTGGCACTCGACATATCGACACTAAACTTCGCCATATCGCCCTCCTCGAAGTCCAAGGTGCGACCCTCAGGAATCTCCACCGCACGGGTGTATGTTGCTCTATCGGTTACCACCCTCACCACAAGGGCATCACCCTCCTCCAAAGATTGTGGATTGCAGGTGAAGTATATGGGGGTTGTTGCCTCCATAGGCTCGTCGTAGGTGAGTGTGATAGTACTACTGCTACTGCCATAGCCATACTCAAAAACGTTACCCTCAACGCCATTTACAAGGTTGCAACCAGCCATGGGACGTATATCCTCGCGCTGTGACATAAGGGTTATCACCACCTCGCTAATAAGCTCATCCTCAGAGATATTATCCAGCGACATAGCAGCTATCGCCACTAAGCGCTTGAAGCGCATGTTTAGCTCCGTAGGCTGACTCTTGCAAGTGACGTGCTCGGCTACAAGCATATCGGCCTTGGGGTCGAACGAGTGGGCCGTAGGATGCTGCTTGGCGGGTAGTGTCACCTTGATAAGCTCGGCATATACCCCCTCGTCGAACGATACATTCTCGGCAGGATATATGGCATCGTAGGTGAAGCTATCCGATGTTGTGTCACGCTCGAAAGCTACCTCGAACGTTGCCTTGCCATCGCCGTAGAGCGTTGTCTTTGTGGTTGTAGCATAGCGCGTATCATTCTCAATGACCATCAACTTATCGTCGCTCTGCCAGCGCACCATCTGTTGCTCGATATCGAGTTCTGTGCGACTATCCTCTCCTTCGGCAGTAATCACCATATTGACCATCTCGCCCTCGACAGGGTTATCGGGAGTATTAGGGTTGTTAGGCTCCGGCGCCTTATCGACGCAGGCTACTAACATCGTCAGATATAGCATCACCACTATACTCATTGAGAGATATCTTTTCATACTATTTGAAACTTTTCAAAATTATATTAAACCGAAGTTCCATCCAGTCAAACTTAATAATGACTATAGAAACAAATTATTTTGTCACCGGGCGAATAGTATAACCAAGCCAACGATAAGAAAAATCTGATGATGAACAACCTTTATAGAAATGAAGTTTACACGGCGACCCTATATCATTGACCGTAGAACTCCAGTAGTTCCCCGAATCGCCCGGCAACTCCACAACATCACAATGAAAGCAGCCTGCAGCGGGGAGGAAGATGCTATTACCATTCTTCTTACTCGTTATCTCAAAACCATTTACACCGTTACGTGTTCTCCATAACCATGCGCAGTTATTTCTATTGCGGAGCTCGCCAAACTCGGTTTCCGTAGGTAGTCGCCAATCCTTACCCCAATTAGCTGTTGCAGCATCATAATATCTGTTTCCTTTGATATCTCCTATGTTATTGTTAACATATCTTTTCAAAAGCCCAAACAGAGACCTCTCTACCTTTAGAGTTTTACAATTTTTTTCCCAATAACTGGTCTTTGGTATCGTCTCGCCCCAGGCATAATAGTTACCATAATCCTCAGGTCGATTAGCTCCGACATTGCATGTTGCCCATTTAACACTTAGGCCTAAATCAACATACTCATGGCCATTGATAACAGATTTTGGCACATCAGTATCAAGAACAGTTGCATCAATATCACTACAACCAATGACAGTCGATTCACTTGTACTATGAGATTTAGATGGTACTCTTAGCAGCATCGACAAAAAGTCATTGACGCTATGTGGTCGCTGCGCAGGGGCAATAGACATAGCCTTGGAGATAGCATCACGAACAGTAGATGAGACCCTCTCGGGGATGTTGAGTGGCTCGGTAACAAGGGTTGCCGCCTCGGGTGGGATCTTACCTGTAACGAGGTAGTAAAGTGTTGCACCTAAAGAGTAAATATCTGTCTCGGGGCTGAAGCGACTAACACCACCACGCTTATACTGCTCTATTGGCGCAAATCCGTGACTCACACCCACAGGTGTGGTAGAGGTTGCTTCACCACTTACGGCATCGTAGTGCTTTGAAAGACCAAAATCGATAAGTATGGCGCTACCATCCATCTTGCGTATCATGACATTACCAGGCTTCACGTCGAGGTGCATAATCTGTCGACTATGGATATACTCCAGAGCCGAAGCCACCTGGCGAATATAGCCAACAGCCTCGCTCTCACCCAGCACTCCGCCACGCTTAACAACCTCACTAAGCGACTCACCCTCAACATACTCCATGACATAGTATGCGGTATTATTCTCCTCGAATATATCGTGAATATGGATAATATTGGGGTGATCTAACGCAGCGATGGTCTGTGCCTCCTTGATAAACTTGGCCTTATATCTATTCATCGTCTCGGCAAAGCCCTCCGACGAAAGCGACAAGGCCCCAGTGGCACTATCTCTTCTATAGTAATCCTCGGGGAAATACTCCTTGATACAGACCTTACGGCGAGCCATAACCTGCTCAGCAAGATAGGTGATGCCAAAACCACCACGACCAAGAGTGTCGATAATGCGATATCGACCCGACTGTAATAGAGTATTGGGGGTTAGTAACATATCTGCGCACAAAATAATCAGTACAAAGATAATAAAATTTGGGCTAACCGGCAAGTTATAGCGGCCTAATATCCTCAAAACGTAAAATAAATAGATAATGAAGATTGTGGTTTGGAGAATTTTTACTACCTTTGCGCGACTTTGCGCATAATATATGGAAGGTTCTATAAATTAGGTCGCGATGATTTTGAAGAGTATTTCAAGTATATTTCTCAGCTCTTCTAAAGGCGCAATGCGAGCATTGCAACTGAGGAAAGATGAGAAAGATGCTGAAATAAATTCAAAAGCAGCCGAAATAGAACATCCGAGACAATGAAATAATTTTCACTAATTTACAGAACATTCCATGCATGTGTGCGACAAGCAAACCTTTGTGACAAGAACAATATAAACACATAGAACAATGAACATTACAAGAGAACAGCGTGATGGCGGCATTTCAATTTTGAAGGTCGTTGTTAATGAGGCCGACTATGGCCAGGCAGTAGAGCAGCAGTTGCGTGACTACAAGCGCAAGGCTAATGTCCCAGGTTTCCGTCCAGGTATGGTTCCTATGGGCATCGTGAAGAAGATGTACGGCAAGCACGTAGTTGCTGAGCAGTCATACCACCTTGCATCAAACTCAGTATTCGAGTACTTGCAGAAGGAGGGTATCGACTACGTAGGCGATGTTATCCCATCTGAGGAGCAGGGTGCTTTCGACTTCGAGAACAACACCGAGTTCGAGTTCGTATTCGAGATCGGCGAGGCTCCAAAGGTAGCTCTCGAGTTCACAGCCAAGGATAAGGTTGTTTACAACAAGATCAAGGTTGACAAGAAGATGCACAACGACTACCGCTCAAACTACTTGCGTCGCTACGGTCGTCTTGTAGATGTTGAGAAGGTAGAGAAGGACGAGGCTCTCAACGTAACCCTCGACAATGGCGACATGCGCATCGAGGAGGCTTATGTAGGCCTTATCTCTATGACCGACGAGGAGCGCAAGGAGTGGAAGGGCAAGAAGGTTGGCTACAAGACTAAGGTCAACATCAACGAGCTCTACAAGAAGCCTGAGCAGCGTGCTGCAATCCTCTCAGTTAAGGAGGATGAGTTGGAGGGTATCAACCCAGAGTTCGAGTTGGAGATCACAAAGATTCGTCGTTTTGCTGATCCTGAGCTCAACGAGGAGTTCTTCAAGATGGCATTCCCTGCAGGTAACGTTACCTCAGAGGAGGAGCTCGACAAGTTCATCGACGAGGAGATCGAGCGCGAGTTGAAGCGCGAGTGCGACTTCATGTTCGTTAACCAGATGCGTAACTACATCATCGAGAAGGCTAACTTGCAGATGCCTGAGGCATTCTTGAAGCGTTGGTTGTATGTTATCAACGAGGATAAGTTCTCTCACGAGGAGATCGAGAAGGACTTCGCTCCATTCCTCAAGATGTTCACTTGGAACTACTTGCAGAAGCAGCTTATCACCGAGGGTGACTTGAAGGTATCTCAGGAGGAGGCTAAGGCTGAGGCTATGTCATTCGCTCAGATGCAGTTCGCTCAGTATGGCATGCCATCGGCACCAGCAGATATGTTGGAGAACTTCGCTAAGCAGATCATGGACAACAAGGAGCAGTTGCAGAAGATCTATGAGAAGCTCTACGAGGAGAAGGTTGTTGAGTACCTCCGTGGCAAGGTGAAGGTTACCGAGAAGGCTATCTCGGCTGACGACTTCGCGAAGCTTGCACAGGAGCTTGCATAAGGGTCTTAACCCCGCGGAAAGCGATATATCATGACAAATTCCCGGGCAGCATATAGCTCGGGAATTGTCGTATAAAGAGGGTTGGGGCATATAGGCGCAGCCATTAACGCCCAACTATTGCACCTACCAAAGATCAAAAAAACAGAAGCGTTATATGAACGAGTTTGAGAAATTTGCGCGCCTGCATAGCGGCATCAACTCAATGGCGTTGCACGACTATAGCAGAAGCTTCGGCAACTACGTATCGCCCACAATCATCGAGGAGCGCTCGTTGAATGTGGCTGCCATGGATGTCTTCTCACGATTGATGATGGACCGCATCATCTTCCTTGGCGCACCCATCTACGACGATGTGGCAAACATCATACAGGCACAGCTACTCTTCTTGGAGTCTACCGATGCCGACAAGGATATTCAGATATATGTCAACTCACCAGGCGGCTCAGTATCAGCGGGCTTGGGCATCTACGACACCATGCAGCTAATATCGTGCGACGTGGCTACCATCTGCACAGGCATGGCAGCATCTATGGGTGCGGTGCTCCTCACCGCAGGTAGCCATGGCAAGCGCTCGGCACTACCCCACTCACGTGTGATGATACACCAGCCATTGGGTGGTGTTCAGGGTCAGGCGTCGGATATCGAGATTACCGCTCGCGAGATTGCCAAGACCAAGCGTGAGCTCTACGAGATTCTCTCGGCGCACTCGGGCAAGAGCATCGAGACCATCGAGCGAGATGCCGACCGCGACTACTGGCTCACAGCTGCCGAGGCCAAGGAGTATGGCCTTATCGACAATGTGCTCACAAAGCGCAAGTAACAAAAGTAAAGCAATAATAGATGACACAAAAGAGACATAAGGGTGCTGATAACAAGGGTGGCAGATGCTCCTTCTGTGGTGCTACCGAGACGGAGGCTAAGTTGATGTTCAACGGCGTCGACGGCTCGATGATATGTAGCACCTGCATAGAGCATGGCTACAACCTCCTCGTTGAGCACGACATCGTTGCGGGCGAAAAGAAGCGAGGTGGCAAGAGCCAGTTTAAGCCCCTCACTAAGGAGGACCTCATACGCCCCGACCGCATCAAGCACTTCCTCGACGACTATGTTATTGGCCAGGATGCCGCAAAGAGATATATGTCGGTGGCGGTGTACAACCACTACAAGAGGCTTCTCGCCAAGGGCAAAACCGAGGATGTGGAGTTGGACAAGTCAAACATCGTGCTTGTAGGTCCTACAGGTACAGGTAAGACCCTCATGGCACGCACCATAGCTAAGCTTCTTCACGTCCCCTTCTCGATTGTTGATGCCACAGCACTCACACAGGCGGGTTATGTGGGCGAGGATGTGGAGAGCACCCTCTCACGCCTTCTCCAGGCTGCCGACTACGATGTGGCAGCTGCCGAGCGTGGTATAATCTTCATCGACGAGATTGACAAGATTGCCCGCAAGGGCGACAACCCCTCAATCACACGTGACGTGTCGGGCGAGGGTGTGCAGCAGGCACTGCTCAAAATCTTGGAGGGTACGGTTGTGAATGTACCACCCCAGGGTGGTCGCAAGCATCCCGACCAGAAGTATATACAGGTGAACACCTCGAACATACTCTTCATCTGCGGTGGAGCCTTCGACGGCATAGAGAAGAAGATTGCCCAGCGCCTAAACACCAATGCCATAGGCTACGGCTCGTCGCTCAAGCAGCGTATCGACGAGAAGAACATCATGCGGCATATCCTACCTCAGGATCTACGCTCGTTTGGTCTTATCCCCGAGCTTATAGGCCGTCTTCCGGTGCTGACATATATGGAGCCATTGGAGCGTGAGGCTCTACGCTCGATACTCACCGAGCCTAAGAATGCTATCATCCGCCAGTATGAGACACTCATGGCACTTGACGACATCAAGCTAACGTTCGACGACGAGGTCCTCGACTATATCGTTGATCGTGCTATAGAGTATAAGCTTGGCGCACGAGGCCTCAGGTCTATCTGCGAGGCTATAATGATGGATGTTATGTTCGACATGCCAGCAACCGAGGATAGAGAGTGCCGCATAACACTCGACTACGCCAAGAAGAAGATTGAGAATATGTAAAACAAGCTGTACATAATTTATAAAGAAGCATCCCTGGGAAAACCTTGGGATGCTTCTTTATTGTTAATCTGCAATAATTTACAATTTATGTTTGTAGAATAGCAAAACAATGCTTAAATTTGCGAAACCTAACGCAGGTTAGGCAGACATATTATTTATTAGTGAAAGTGTTTCGCTAATCCTTGGAAATGAAATTTGGCGATTTTACAACAAAAGGATAACGAATGCTTACATCACTTGTATCGGTATGCTATGTCGGCACACTTCGTGCCTACTCCACATACTGTACAGGTGTGGAGTATTGTTTATTTTTGTTGAGGCCACGCCAAATGCCTATTTCCAGATAAACGAGCATCTCCACACTTTCTTTTTATATTAGTACGCCAAAGGAGGTGGGGCGTGACACAACACAATGAAGAAATTTTTATCGCTTATCACGCTACTGCTCCTTGTAGTATCGATGGACTACGCCTATGCCGGCAAGCCCAAACAGCTCACCCCAACCATCACATGGGAACTTAAAAAAGATGGCACACTTGCGATTGAGGGAACTGGCGATATGCCAGATTTTAAGAGCAGGATTGATGCCCCATGGATAAAGAAGGCTGAAAAAATAGTTGCAGTGCATATTGGTGAGGGCATAACAGCTGTCGGAAATAATAGTTTTAATGACCACTACGCCTACAAGTATTTTTATAAAATATCAAGCGTAACACTTCCTTCTTCTCTAAAAGTTATTGGAGCATATGCCTTCTATGATAATGCGATTACTTCCTTAACGATCCCTAATAGTGTAACAACTATTGGAAAACTTGCCTTCTGTGGTAATGCGATTACTTCCTTAACGATCCCTAATAGTGTAACTACGATTGATGAAGAAGCATTCTCTCGTAATAGTATTACCTCTTTAACGATCCCTAATAGTTTAACAACTATTGGAAAATATGCGTTCAATGGTAATAACATTGACTCTCTTACAATTCCAAATAGCGTAACAACTATTGAAACAGGTGCCTTCCAAAACAATAATATAACTTCATTAACTATACCCAATAGCGTAACAACTATTGGAGAATATGCGTTCAATGGTAATAACATTGACTCTCTTACAATTCCAAATAGCGTAACTAAGATTGGCAAAGGGGCTTTCCTCGGTAATAGTATCATCTCCTTATCAATCCCCAACAGCGTAAAATCAATTGGATGGGCTGCTTTTGCCAAACGCGCAGATTCAAAACGAATAACAGAATGGTTCAATGGCGTTATAACCCATTTACCATCATATATCACTGAGGAAAACTGCACTAACATAGGCATCAGCAAAGAAGCATTCCTTACATATAAGCCAACAACTGAGTTCTTATATAAGATTGGATGTAAGTATTGTAACGAGAATAAGTATAACGAGGCATTGGAATATTTTCTCAAGGGCATAAACTTAGATGTAGATTTTTCTAAGAAGAAATCATGCTACCAGCGAGCAGCTTCTTGTTATAACTGCTTGGGCGATTATAAGAAAGCTTTGGATATATATATAGAGATTTATAACAATGAGAAAAATGGAGAGAATGCTTATAAAGTTGCATGGCAATATATAGATTATTTTAAAAATAAGACCGAAGCCTTAAAATGGTATAATATTTCTGCCGGCTATGATCATGATGGAGGCAAAGTTGGTGTTTCAAAACACACTAAAACAACAGCTTCAGTAGATAAGATTTGGGCCGGTCATTCAGATAATGAGAGCATATTTCATCTTAATAATCTAAGAGTAAATTACGCATATAAACAAAATACCACATTGAAGTTATATATCTATGATGAGAAAAAGAATAAAATAGCTGATGCAAATAATAAGTACTACTCACCCGATGGCTATATAGAGTTTGTGTCTCAAGCAACATCCAGGTATCTCCACTCGAGGTGGGATGATTACAAAATTACTGTTCCCACATCTGAGATTCATGTAGATAGATCCCAACGCACACGCAAGCTATACTGCAAGCTTGTTGTAATTGACACCGATGGTACTGTGGTATATACGTCTGATTACTTCCCATTTGAGCTATCAAAGATATCTCAACAAAACAAGACGCATACAACTAATAATACTACACAAAATAAAAATAATGAGGGAACAAATGTAACTAAGAAGAATGAAGCAGACCCTGTATATGGTTATAGGGATGTTTGGGTGTCTTGTAATGTATGCTGGGGATCAGGACGATGTCCAACATGTGGAGGAAAGGGTTACCGCGAAATGGTTTCTTATAGTGGGACAACTTATTATGACTGTGGATGCGGTGGCTTGGGTACTTGCTATATGTGCCGTGGTACAGGTGGACACTACGAGAAGCAGAAATACCAAATTAGATAGCGTTTATGCCACATAGATAGCGTTGCAAAATAGAAGACCGAGGGTAGTTAAAAACTACAACCCTCGGTCTTTTGCTTTGATGTATGAGCCGAAAATGACACATTATCCTATGCTCGAATCAATTTGCTTTCAAAAAAAACGATCTGCAACAAATTACTTTACTGCCTTAACCTTATACCCCTCCCTCTTAAGTAGGGCTATAACGCCATCCTCGCCAACAAGGTGGCCAGCGCCAACAACAAAGAGCGTGGGCTGCGCCTCCATGATTGCAGGCATCTGGGCTATCCAGCTACGATTGCGGCGACCTAATAAACGCTCCCACTCCTCGACATCATCAGCTTCAACACCGGCCGCAATACACGTTCCTATAGCCTCGATATCCTGTGCGAAGTAGGCATCGGCAAGCGCCTTCATGGCCTCGTGTGCAGCCTCGGGATTATCCACAATCTCCATAAGAGCCTCCACCTCGTCCTCGATAGATGTGTTGCCAAAGAGAGCCTCTATCTGCGCCTCGACAGTCTCGAGACCAAGCACACGCTTACCCATCTTCGTAGCCTCAGTCTGGAAGTGGTTGTCGATGAGTTTCAAGGGGTTGAAGCCAGGAGTTATCTTTGCAAATTCCACCACCTCGAGATTCATAGCAAGGGCATAGGGGCGCAAACGTCCCAGCGACTTGTTACACATAGGGTTATTAAAGTCCATGCCCACCACCTCCATCATATAGCCATTAAGGCGTGTGAGCTGCTCCTCGGTAAGGATATCTGTAATATACTGACCATCAGGGAGCATCATTGCCTCGGTGAGCGCAAGCGATGTCCCTCCCATAATCTCTGACATATCGAGCTCGCCACATACGGCATCGACACTCTGCAACGCATCATTAGCACCCGCTATATCATCGGCAAACGAGGCTGGTGCAAGATGATAAGTGCCCACGATGTACGACTCCTTCTGAAGGCCGTTACCCGAGATCTTGTAGAGCAACTGGGCCTCGGCACCACCAACGCATAATAGCGAGAGTAGCGTTAGTGCAATAAATCGCTTCATAACGATATTGGGTATTAGTTATTTAGTTCTTATAAATCGTAGCGAGTGAGGTGTTGTCTGCTTTATGATGATGCGCTCGTCGAAGGCGTAGCGACGATATAGCTCGTCGTTGTAGTAGCGTATGGTCACAAGCTCCACATCCTCACGCTTCTCTACATCGAAGCCCTCGGCACATAACTCCGATATGGCATCGTCGATATGCCACGATGCATCAACGGCCATATAGAGGTTGACCGCCGAGTTGTGCACAAGGTTGATCTTTATGCGGTGGCTATCGAAGGTGGTGAAGACCCTGGCAAAGCGCTCCTCGAGCACGAACGATAGATCTCGTGAATGGAGCTTTAGAAGCACCTGGTTGCTCTTCTGAATCATTATAGGCTGGAACACACGCTCCACATCTCCCGTAATCACCGAGCCAGAGGCATGCTTATCACCAAAGGGGCGCACGTAGAGTGGTATGTTCTTCTGCTGCAAAGGCTTGATGGTCTTAGGGTGGATAATCTGCGCACCACTGTAGGCCATCTCTATGGTATCCATGTAGTTGAGACACTCTATCTTCTTAGCATCGGGGAATATCTTGGGGTCGGCATTGAGGATGCCATCCACATCCTTCCACACACTCATAGACTCAGCATCGAGGACATGGGCAACAACAGCTGCCGAGTAGTCGGAGCCCTCGCGACCAAGGGTTGTTGTTGTGCCATCAGGAGCACCGCCAATAAAACCCTGACCAACAAAGACATTGAAACCACCATCGGCAATTTCTCGTTTGAGGCGCACGGCCGTAGCCTCAATGTTTACGTTGGCATCCTTATGGCGCTGCTCGGTGAGGAAGGCACGACGCATATCTATCCACTTGTTAGCCACACCATGGGCATTGAGGTAGTTAGAGATGATTGTTGTCGACACAAGCTCGCCAAAGGCCACGATGGTGTCGTACCACAGCTCGGCATCCGAGGGACGATATATGGTGTTGCGCACGGTGTTACGTAGCTGCTGGAAGAGGATGTTCATCTGCGTGATGGTCACATCGGCACCCATAAGCTCATCGACAATGGCACGGTGGTAGTTGTATGAGGCGTCTATGCGCTCCATGGCTAACGCCTCGTCGCCCTGCTGCATGGCTGTAAATACCCCCTCAAGGGCATTTGTTGTCTTACCCATGGCCGAGACGATAATGAAGAGGTCGCTCTCGCCAGTGACTATATCTAAGAGGTTTCTTACGCCGGCAGCATCCTTTACGGATGCACCACCAAACTTATATACTTTCATAATTGTGTCGGTTGAAAAATCTATTATGGCTACAAATTTACTAAAAATTTCGGGTTTTTCAAACAAGTTAAGCCATAAGATTTTAAGGCAATGGGCAGATTATTATGCGACAAGCTAACAAATGACAAACAAGGAGATATAAATCAGCGAGGGGAAATTTGTTGTCAGAAGGGCGCCGAGTGCCACACTCGGCGAAAAAGGCGACGATGGGTAGTACTTGACGTACGTCACTCAACCTCAATTAGTGAAGGGGAATTTGTTGTCAGAGTGGTGCAGTAGTGGCGCTGACATGAAAAAGCCCTGGATGCGTCATATTTGACACACATCACATCAGTTCAATCAGTGAGAGGGTATTTGTTGTCAGAAGGGCGCCGAGTGCCACACTCGGCGAAAAAGGCGACGATGGGTAGTACTTGACGTACGTCCCATTGTCGCCTTTTTGGCTAGGGGCCGCAATCGACCCCTTATCACAACAAATTAGCCGATGAGTGCCTCATATGCAGCAGCATCAAGCAAAGCGTCAACCTCAGCAGGGTTAGACATCTTAACCTTGATCAACCAACCCTCACCGTATGGATCCTTGTTTACGAGTGATGAGTCAGCCTCAACAGCCTCGTTGAACTCGATAACCTCGCCACCAACTGGAGAGAAGGCATCAGATACGGTCTTAACAGCCTCGATAGAGCCGAACACCTCGTTAGCCTCGATAGTCTCACCTACGGTAGGAACGTCAACGAAGACGATGTCACCAAGCTGTGACTGAGCATAATCGGTAATGCCGATAACGGCAACATCACCCTCTACACGGCACCACTCGTGGTCGTTAGAGTACTTCAAATTAGCAGGTACATTAGCCATAACTCAAGTAGTATTAAATTGTTATTGTTGTTTTATTTTCTCTTTTAGCTCGTCT
>JAZRMM010000014.1:0-47846 GCA_045647535.1 Alistipes sp. | reverse complement strand
CAGAAGAAGGTTGCTCAGGCAGTTAAGCGTGCTCGCCACCTCGCAATCCTTCCATTCGTAACCGATTGTATGAAATAATAAAGAGGAGGATAGACCATGGAAGTAATTCTTATTAAGGACGTAGAGAACTTGGGCTACGCAAACGACATCGTTAACGTTCGCCCTGGCTATGCAAACAACTACTTGATTCCTCAGGGTTTCGCTAAGGCTGCTACAGCTTCTGCAAAGAAGGTACTTGCTGAGAACCTTCGTCAGCGCGCTCACAAGGACGCTAAGATTCTTGCTGACGCTCAGGCTTTGGCTGAGACTATCAACAACCTTCACCTCACTCTCACAGCTAAGGCTGAGGAGGAGAAGATCTTCGGTGCTATCACCGCTGCTGACCTTGCTGCTGCATTGCAGGAGAAGGGCATCGAGGTTGACCGCAAGAACATCACTGTTGATTCAGTTAAGACTCTTGGTGAGTTCGAGGCTGTTGCTAAGCTCCACCGTGAGGTTAAGGCTACTATCAAGTTCGCTGTTGTAGCTGAGTAACACGATTTTATAGGTCGTTGACCTAAAATAGATAAGACTGTCTGACTATTAAGTCGGACAGTCTTTTTTTGTAATATGACGCATGATGTACAAACCGTACGGTGCTCAATAGCACGAGGACATGATAGCCCTTCATTGCAAGCACCAAAGGGTTTGGGGGGGGGTAATGTAGACATCAAATCTCAGACGCAACAAGTACGATACAACCACACAGAGATATTATAGGTGCAGAGAATACAAGCACAAAGATAGTGATGCAATAAAAGAGTGGGCTGTTCGCATATAACGAACAGCCCACCGCTTAGTATAGGAGTACTACCCTACGACTCCACGAAGTGCTCCAAAGACTTCATGATATTGCGTGAGTGAAGCACCATTGTCTTAGTCTCGGTGAGGATGTTGAAGAACAACATATTAGCCGATGATGAGCCTCCATTATCTCTTAGGCGGCGCAACTGGTTCTGCATAACCTCGTCGATGAAGTTGAAGAGCTCATCACGCTTATTCATCACAAGCTCCATATTCTCGAACGTACGGGTACGCAACATATGGTTAATCTCACCAAAAATCTCCTCCACACGGTCGTTGATACGCTTGAGATCGTAGACCTGCTCCTTAGATAGACCTGTATGGTTGTTATCCACATGCTTATAACATGGGCGTGCGATATGCAACAGAGCCTTGCTGGTCTCCGAGATATAATCGACGACCTGCACATAGTAGTGACCTGTGCTGACGTCGCTCTCCTTAAGGTCGCTGAGCAGTGGCATGATATCGTACTTCTGCTGGCGTGTAGACTGGAAGAACTCCTCAGATTCACGCACCATATCCTTCAACACCTTGCGATTTTCCTTGAAGACCGCAACAATAATGCGGTCGTAAATCATTGTCACACGCTCCATTGATGAACATACATGCTCGGTATACTCGATAAGAGCCTCCTCGGGGCTACGCTTAAGCGTGTCGACGATCTTTGCTGTTGGAAGCTCCTCCTCCTCAACAACCTCGCTCTTACTCTTCTTGAAGTTGCTCTTGATAATGAGGAGCAAGCATATCACCGTGATGGCAATAATGGCAGGGGTACCACCATAGACAAGGGCAAGCGTCACTGCAAGGGCGATAAGGAAACCTCCGATTGCTGTAACAAACCAACCCATGATAACGGTCATAACGCCTGTGATACGATATACAGCACTCTCACGGCCCCATGCTCTATCAGCAAGCGACGAACCCATAGATACCATGAACACAACGTATGTGGTAGATAGTGGCAACTTGAGCTGTGTACCTATAGATATAAGTATTGCGGCTGCTGTGAGGTTCACCGTTGCACGAATAAGGTCGTAGTTAGCATCGCCACGCTCCTCGGCGCTGAGCTGCACAAAGCGAGAGTCGATACCATCTCGCACACGCTGAGGAATAACAGAGTTTACGGCGTTGCTCATGGCACGTGCAGCACGCACAATACCTCGCGATACGGGTGATGCCTCCACACTGGTGTCAGCAGTCTCGTTCTGCGACGATAGCTTACGCTCAGTCTCGATAACACGCATAGCCTTCTTTGAGGTGAAGAGCGTGATGACCATAACAACACCCGCAGCACACATAATAAAGAAGTTGGCGCTGGTAGGCTTAGCAAGGCTTGCCATAGAGCTTGCGTCGAAATCGGCACTCTGCGAGAGCATATACGAGTCATAGCCAGCGTATGGCACACCGATGAAGTTAACAAGGTCGTTACCTGCAAACGCAAGGGCGAGAGAGAAGGTTCCCGCAAGGATAGATACTCTTAGGATATTAATCTTAAATCGCTGTAGGATAAAGAGCATTGCCGAGCAACTAGCCCATAGTATAACAAGTGCCACGAAGGTATTATCGTTGACAAAAGATGTTATATCCGCTGGGATAAGCTTTGTACTTTTAAGACCCTTGAACACGGTGAAGAATACGATACCGGCAAGCGTGATACCGCACCACAAAGCACCAAAGCGGTTAAAGATCTTATGGTAGCGGAACGAGAAGATAATGCGCGATATATACATCAATAGGTGGCCCGTGAAGAAGGCGAGCACCACCGAAAGCAAGATACCCGATACGATACCGAGGGCATTTGCCGAGTTGATGTAGTCGCTTATGGCATTGACAGAGTCGCCACCCCAGACGTTGTAAAGGGCAAGAGCGAGGGCCGAACCAAGCAAGCCGAAGACCAACGACACGGTGGTAGATGTGGGCAGACCCAATGTGTTGTAGATATCCAAAAGGATGATATTCGACAACATCATACCCAGGAAGAGCACCATAATCTCCTGATAACTGAAGAGTTCGGGGTAGAAGACACCACTGCGAGCAACATCCATCATACCACTCGACGTCATAACGCCAATCATAACGCCGAAGGCTGCAACAGTGAGAATAACATTCTTCTTAGCTACCTTTGAACCAAATGCCGAATTAAGGAAGTTTACGGCGTCGTTAGAGACACCTACAATGATACCCATAACTGCCAGAAGGGCAAGGGTAATGACTATAAATAAATCCATACATTTGAACTTTGATTGCACAAATATAGAAAATAATTATTACAAAATTGTTACAAAACTGTTACAAACACCAGCCAATACCAATAATAGTATCACAAACCACAAAAGAGTAATGAAACACCATTTTTCGTTAAATATATTTGTTAACATGATAATTTTTGTTTAAATTTGTAAGTCTGAACATAGACATATAAACCATTAATACCCTATAGGGAGTGATTTATTAGATATGCAAAGCACTGGTAATAAGTACCGAATATTGGTTGTTGACGACGAGGAGTCACTATGCGAGATTCTTAAGTTCAACCTTGAGCGTGAGGGCTACAGCGTTGATGTAGCATACAGCGCCGAAGAGGCATTGGCGATGGATATCAAGAGCTACAACCTTCTCATCTTGGATGTAATGATGGGAGAGCTAAGCGGATTTGGTCTGGCGAAGATCCTGCGCAAACGCACCGAGACCGAGTCATTACCCATAATCTTCTGCACCGCACGCGATGCGGAGGATGATAAGATACGAGGTCTTGACATTGGCGCTGACGACTACATATCTAAGCCCTTCTCCATAGCCGAGGTCATGGCACGTGTGCGCAGTGTGCTACGTCGCTCGAAGTACAACAACGTGGTCAACGAACAGGCTGAGAGCGAGGATGGCATAATACGCTACCAAGGGCTTGTGGTCAACATCCTCAATAAGCGCTGCACGGTGGATGGCGAGGAGATATCCCTAACACGCAAGGAGTTCGACATACTATCTTTACTACTTAGCAACTGTGGTTCAATACTCTCGCGTGAGCAGATCATGAAGCGTGTGTGGAGCGATGAGGTGGTGGTGCTCGACCGCACTATAGATGTCAACATCACCCGCATGCGTAAGAAGTTAGGAAATTATGGTTCACACATTATAACACGAACAGGTTATGGCTATGGATTCGAAGCGTAAGACAATCAACTATCAAGGGGGCATGCTCCTGCTGCTCATCCTACTTATCGTATCGCTTATCGGAGGTGTTATCATCTACCGCTACTCGTTAGTGAGCCACCTATCGGCAAACGAGCACCTCAGCGAGGGTCTCTTCTATGGCATTGTCGGCGTGGCCATCGCTGCATCGGCTATATCACTGCTTTTAGCGGTGCGCCTACACCGCAATATGCGTAGCCTTAAGCGTGTTGCCGAGGCTATGGAGAATGGTGGAGACATAGAGTCTATGCCACGCTTCGCCAACGACGAGCTTGGCGACCTCTCGCTCCACATCATCGATCTCTACCGCCGTCTACAGATGGCATCGAACGACATACAGCGCGAGCACAACAATGCCCTTCACGAGCAACAGGAGAAGCTACGCATCAAGCGCCAGCTTACCAACAACATCAACCACGAGCTCAAGACCCCCGTGGCAGCCATCCAGGGCTACCTTGAGACCATAACAACTAACAAGGATATGAGCGACGAGGAGCGCAACACCTTCATTGAGAAGTGCTACGCCCATAGCCAGCGCCTTGTACAGCTGCTGCAGGATGTCTCGACAATCACACGTTTGGAGGACGGAAGCAACCGCATAGAGTGCGAGAGTGTTGACCTACAAAACATAATAGAGGATATCGCTGCCGACGTAGAGCTCTTGCCCGTTGAGCGTCAGATGCGCCTTAACATAGAGCTACCAAAGCCGATGCTTGTTAAGGGTAACTCAACACTGCTAATGTCGATATTCAAGAACCTCACCGATAACGCCTTGGCATACTCGGGAGGTCGCGATATATTCATTCGCATGACGGCAGAGAACAGCGAGTTCTACACCATCGTATTTGCCGACAATGGCATCGGTATAGATGGCGACCACATCAACCATATCTTCGAGCGCTTTTATCGCATTGATAAGGGTCGTTCGCGCAAGCTTGGAGGCACAGGTCTTGGTCTTTCGATTGTCAAGAATGCGGTGCTCTTCCATGGTGGAGAGATTAGCGTAGCTAACCGAGCTATGGGCGGTTTGGAGTTTACAATAACACTTCCTAAGGCTTAGACCTCACTGGGTGATAATAGGTTCAAAGGGGTTCAAAAGGGTTGTCGCAGATACCTTTTTGACCCCTTTGGTAATTTTGTAGTAGTCGTAATGAAATATTTTGCCTCGACACTATTGCCAATTCTTAATTGTTTCGTACCTTTGCCCTAATGATTGATCGCGAAACCATAGATAGGATATATGCCGCTGCCAATATCATAGATATTGTTGGCGACTATGTCACACTCAAACGCAAGGGTGTGAACTATGAGGCATGCTGCCCTTTCCACCAGGAGAAGACCCCATCGTTCAAGGTCTCTCCCGCACGAGGCATATACAAATGTTTCGGCTGTGGCAAGAGCGGTAATGCCATAAACTTCATCATGGAGAGCGAGAGTGTCACCTACCCCGAGGCCCTACGCATGCTTGCCAAGCGCTACGGCATTGAGGTCAAGGAGGAGGCGATGACAGATGAGGAGATAGAGCGCAACAACAACCGCGAGAGTATGTTTGCCCTCAACAGCTGGGCTGCGGAGTACTTCCGAAGCTATATGCTCACCGAGGCTGAGGGCCGCAGTGTGGGCCTTAGCTACTTCTCCGCCATGCGAGGCTTTAGCGATGGTACGATACAGAAGTTCGGCCTTGGCTTCTGCCCCTCATCGAGCGACCGTTTTTCGAGAGATGCTCGCAGCGCCGGCTACAAGGAGGAGTTCTTGCTATCCACGGGTCTTTCGATTAAGCGTGAGACAGATGGGGCGTTGCGCGATAGATTCTACGATAGAGTCATCTTCCCTATACACAACGTCTCGGGACGTGTCGTGGGCTTTGGTGGTCGTACGCTACGCACCGATAAGAAGGTAGCCAAGTATCAGAACTCACCCGAGAGCGACATATACAACAAGCGCCGTGAGTTGTATGGTCTCTTCTTTGCCAAGAAGGCCATACAGCAGGAGGACTGCGCCATACTTGTAGAGGGTTATGCCGATGTAATATCTATGCATCAGGCGGGTGTTGAAAACGTTGTAGCCTCGTCGGGCACCTCGCTTACTGAGGAGCAGATACGCCTGCTCAGCCGCTTCACACGCAACATAACACTTATGTTCGACGGCGATGCTGCGGGTGTTAAGGCAGCCATTCGAGGGGTGGACCTCATCCTCAAGGAGGATATGAATGTGCGCATAGTGCTTCTCCCCGAGGAGCACGACCCCGACACCTTTGCTCGTGAGCACTCGTCGGAGGAGCTTAGAGAGTACATATCGAAGAGTGCTCAGGACTTCCTGGCCTTCAAGGCTCGATTATTGCTCCAGGAGGCGACTAACGATCCTCAGCAGCGCACAGCAGCGATCAAGGATATGGTGGAGTCCATAGCCCTCATCCCCGATGATATCAAGCGTTCGGAGTATGTGCGCTACTGCGCTGGCATCATGAATGTCGACGAGAAGACCCTTGCTGTGGATGTAGCTCGTCATAAGGATGGCGTGCGTGGCAACCGCGAGGCCCAGGACTTCCTATCGCGCCAGCAGCAACGTGAGCGTGAGCAGCTACCAGCCTCGGCATTTTATGTAGCACAACCACAAGGAGGTGGCACTACCCCATCGCCCGTCGTTGGAGGCACGACAATAGAGACCCTTGAGCGCGACCTTACGAAGTATCTCATAAAGTCGGGTCATGTGGACTTCGACATAAGAGAGGATAGAGAGGTCTTTAGACTCAATGTTGCATCATACATATTCTCGGAGCTCGATGCCGATGAACTCAAGTTCACAAACCGCACATACGCCACCATTTGCGAGGAGTACCGCGCGGAGTGGGAGCGTCTGGGTGAGGGTGTGGAAGTGCCCATGCAGAAGATGACCATGCACCCCGACCCTCAGGTATGTAGCACGGTTATCGACCTACTCACCTCGGATGACAACTATGTGATAAGCAAGATCTGGGAGCAGAAGGATATACACATAGAGAGCGATGCCGAGCAGCTTGCCGATGCCGTACCCAAGGCCATGGTACTCTTCAAATGGCGAATGCTCGACATGCGTATTGCCGAGCTACAGGCGATGCTCGATAGCGACACACTCGATGATGAGAATATGCAGAGGGTGCTATCGATGTACACAAAGTATCAGGCTGCACGCGTGAAGATTGCCACAACGCTGAAACGCCCTATATAGCCGTGAGGGTGAAGTGATACAAAAAAAGGTGAACCCGGATGCCTGCGTATCACTACGGTATGGCGGTGTGCAAACAGAAAATAAACTTAAAAGATGTGTAAAACATATCAAAGATAAAAGAATTAGTTACCTTTATCCGAGTCCACCTACCTCAACAAGGGCAAAAGCTATGCCGAGATTGGTGAGAACGAAAATTTTGGTAGGCAATGATAAATTTAGGATAGAGGAGTAAAAGTAGTTAGACCCATTATGGCTGATTATAAGAATGTAAACATACGAAATAAGCGAGCTACCTTCGACTACGAGATTATCGAGGAGTATGTCGCAGGCATCGTGCTTGTGGGTACCGAGATAAAGTCGTTGCGTCTGGGCAAGGCATCGCTTGTGGACTCATACTGCTACTTCGAGCAGAATGAGTTGTGGATACGCAACGTGAATATCGCCGAGTACACCTGGGGTACGTGCAACAACCATGTGCCTAAGCGCGACCGTAAGCTTCTGCTCAATCGCAAGGAGCTTAACAAGCTACAGCGCTCGCTACAGGACCGTGGACTCACCGTTGTGGGCCTTCGTCTCTTCCTCAACGACAGAGGCTTGGCAAAGGTGGCAATAGGCCTTGCACGAGGTCGTAAGTCGTTCGACAAGCGCGAGTATATCAAGGAGAACGACGCTAAGCGCGAGATGGACAAGGCGATGAAAGTTAATAGACGATAAAGAGAAGATATGGCACTTATACTATCTATTGAGACAGGAACAGATATATGCTCCGTGGCACTGGCCAACGATGGCGAACTTATGGCGTTGCGTGAGAGCGACGAGGGTAGAGACCATGCTAAGAAGGTGGCCCTCTTCGTCGACGAGCTTCTTCGTGAGACAGGCGTTCAGCCCTCGGATCTCGACGCCATTGCCGTGGGCAAGGGTCCAGGATCGTACACAGGCTTGCGCATAGGTGTATCCTTTGCCAAGGGCATGTGCTACGCCTTGAACATTCCACTTATCGCCGTAGGCTCGTTGGATGCCCTCACGGAGGTGGCACGCGAGGACTTCGACGCTGGCATCCTCGACCTTGAGGATAGCGACTGGGAGGGTGCACACCTCTGCCCTATGGTCGACGCACGCCGCATGGAGGTATATGCCCAGGTCTTCGACACCGAGGGCAGGGCACACTCGGAGGTTGTGGCCGAGGTAATCACACCCGATAGCTTCAAGGAGTGGCGCACGAAGGGTAAGTTCGTAATCTTTGGCAACGGCGCAGCGAAGTGCACCGAGACACTTGAGGGTGTAGCCCTGGTGAGCGTATCGCCCTCAGCACGAGGCATCGTTCGCCTTGCAGAGGAGGCCTTCAACGCTGGCAGATTCGAAGACTTAGCATACTTCGAGCCCTTCTACCTCAAGGAGTTCTTGGTAATTCCATCGAAGAAGAAGCTACTATAAAACAGACAAAGGATTGCACAAATGCAATCCTTTATTTGTTTAGTAACAGTCGATAGCCCACACCACGAACAGATTGTATCTCAATAGTTGGGTCATCCGAGAGATAGCCTCTGAGGTGCGATACAAAGACATTGAGCGAGCGTAGGTTATAGTAGCTATCATCGCCCCATATCTCTTGGAGCAACACCTCGGAGCTTACCGTATCACCAATATGTGTGGCAAGCATGGCAAGCACAGCCGACTCACGCGCCGTAAGGCGGCATGTAGCACCAAAACGGCTGAGTGTCCAACGCTCAACATCGAAGCGATATTGACCAATAGCGATATGCTTACCATCATCCACGGGGTGACGAGCAAGCAACGCTGCCACTCGTGTTAGCAACTCATCGAGCGAGAATGGCTTACGCATATAGTCGTTACCACCCGAGCGGAAGCCTGCGACAACATCCTCGGCACCACTACGTGCCGAGAGAAAGAGCACCTCGGTAGCATGGCTCTCATCGCGCATATGCTCCACCATGGTGAGTCCATCCATCTTAGGCATCATTATGTCGGCAATAACAAGGTCGGGGTGACGAGCCTTGAAGAGCTCAAGACCCTCAACGCCATTCGAGGCAATGGCAACATCGTAGCCAGCACCACGTAGTGTATCGCCCAAGATACGAGCAAGAGAGCTCTCATCTTCAACCACAAGGATATATCTACTTGCCATAGCGCGGAAGTTTTATTGTGAACATACTACCTCTTCCCAACGTAGAGTCGAGCTCGACCACACCTCCATGGCGCTTGACTACGCTATGCACAAAGTAAAGACCTATGCCATAGCCTGAGGTGGTGTATCTATTATCGTGAGTTATGCGGTAGAACTTCTTAAATATGTTGTGGCGCTCATGTCGTGCAATGCCTACACCATTATCCCCTACTCGGATGTAGGTATAGCCACGCTTGGTAGTAGCCGTGATTGTCACTACAGGGCTGTTAGGCGAATATTTTATGGCATTATCCACGAGTGCCGATATTGACCCTTCGAGGTAGAAGCTATCGGCAACGACGGCGCACCCCGCAGCAATGTCGACACACCACTCGACACCTCTATCGTTATAGCGCATAGCCATTGATGACCTTACTCTTTCGACAACCGATTGAACATCACACTCCTCAAGACGCAACTCTGCCGAGGCGAACTTCTCGGTGGAGCTACGCAGAATCTCATCGACCATGGTGTTGAGTCGTCGTAGCTCATCAAGGGTCATATCGAGATAGTCGTTACGCGTTGAGGCATCATCGGCAAGGTCTGGCATGGTACGCAGTGCCTCAGTAGCAGCTTGTGCCGCAGCTATAGGGGTCTTTAGCTCGTGGGTTATGTTATGCGTAAGGTCTTGACGCATACGCTCTATACTCTTGGCACGAAAGAGCGTTACCACGAGGTAGACAAACACCGCTACGAGCACTATTATAGATAATACTTGAAGGAGCAATATCCACATCATGCTCTCAATAATATCGCTATGAGGGTTCTCAACCTCAAGACGCAAAACGATAGGATCAACGAAACTATCCACTATTATGGAGTCCTCACCCAGGGCTTCATCACAAGAGGATATAAGTTCCTCCGCTTGCCCATCTATCACAACCATCACACTAACACGAAAGGGGGTGTCAACACCTACAGCACGCAGCTCCTCGGCGACGATAGCCTCAAGACGTTCAATATTACCAAGTGTAAACGAACCGGTTGTGGTGTAGCGGTCGTCGACATACTTGTAAGTAGCCTCATCGATGATACGCTCCACTTGCTGTTCGTAACGGTGGCGCATATCGCGATAGTTGCCCACAGACCACATTGTCTCAAGGGTGATAAGCAACACCAACGAGAGAATGACAAGTAGTGAGATGATGATAAAACGAGACCTTTTCATACCACAAAGATACTTAATATTATAGCCGTTGCAAAGCCTTGCGCAACATTTAACACTTTTTAACATTTGCATTAACAATCTTTAACATTAAATGGTAGGATATTAGCACTCTACACACTACCTTTGCATCAAGAAAAGCGCGCTAAAGCAGTTATCAAACATTAAACATTTACGATTATGAAACAACTCATTATTTTAGCCCTAACCATAGGTCTAAGCATCAACGCAACTAAAGCCGAGGATCAGAAACCTATATACGTGATTAATGGCATAGAGGTGGTGTCGTGGAGCGATGTACAAAAGATTGATAGCGAAAAGATAGAGTCCATCACTGTGTATAAGGGTGTAGAAGCGAGTCTATTCTCGGAGTTTGGCGACACCTCAAATGGTGTTATAGTGATTACGCTTAATGGCGAGAATGGACCAGTACTCCTTGACGCAGAGATTATGCCCACCTTTATGAACGGCGACGTTAACACATTCCGAAGCTGGGTTATGCAGAATGTTCGCTACCCTGCCGAGGCTATCGATAAGCTTATTCAAGGCGTAGTTATTGCTCAGTTTGTAGTGGGTACAGATGGTCACATCATCAAGGATAAAGTGAAGATTATCAGCGACACAGACCCACTGCTCAACAACGAGGTGATACGAGTGTTGAACTTGTCACCTCGCTGGACACCAGGCAATCACGCAGGCAAGAGTGTGGCAGTGCAATTCGTCATTCCTGTATCATTCGGACTATCAGTAAATTAATCAATAAACAAACGACCATATAGCATGAAGAAGAGGTGTGCTCCCGCGCTATGGAGCACACCTCTTTTTTCCCCTTGGTCAAAAGGTCATGCACACCTATACACGCATCGCAGCGACAAGTAGTCGAGATATATCGTAGATTTATCGTCATCTTATGCTTTGATATCTCAAAGATTTATCCTACCTTTGTAGGATATTAGCAGAATAACATGAGCCCACGAGTGAAGAAAAATAGCGAGACCCCCGAAGGGGCTACAACCATCGAGAAGAAGTATGTCGAGACACCCTTGATGAAGCAGTATTATCAGATCAAGGCGGTGCATCCCGATGCCATACTTCTCTTTCGTGTGGGTGACTTCTACGAGACCTTTGGCGACGATGCCATAAAGGCGAGTGCCATACTCGGCATTACACTCACCAAACGCGCCAATGGCTCGGCATCATCTGTTGAGTTGGCAGGGTTCCCCTACCACGCTCTCGACACCTACATGCCAAAGCTGGTGCGTGCTGGCGAACGTGTGGCCATATGCGAGCAGCTCGAGGATCCCAAGTTGGTGAAGGGCCTTGTTAAGCGTGGTGTCATAGAGCTTGTAACGCCAGGTATCGTCATGGGCGAAAACCTTGTATCGGGACGCGAAAATACCTTCCTCGCCTCGGTATACTTCGGCAAGAGCATCACAGGTATCGCCTTCCTGGATCTCTCGACAGGCGAGTTCTACATCGCCGAGGGCGACAACCAGTATATAGACAAGCTAATATCGAACCTTCAGCCCAAGGAGATACTCCTGCAGCGTGGTCGTGAGGAGGAGTTCAAGGATGCCTTTGGCAGTAAGCACTACACCTATCGTCTCGATGAGTGGGTATTTGCCGAGAACGTCAACCGCGACAAGCTCACCAAGCAGCTGGGCGTAGCCTCACTCAAGGGTTTCGGTATCGAGGGCATGAGTGCCGGCATCTCGGCAGCGGGCTCCATACTATACTACCTTGAGTTTACCGAGCATAAGCATACGGCACACATATCATCCATCTCGCGCATAGACCGTGGCGATGCCGTGTGGATCGACCGCTTCACCATACGCAACCTCGAACTATTCTGCACCAATGGAGCACAGCAGCGTGGCTCGTTCCTCGATGTCATCGACCGCACACTGACACCTATGGGTAGCAGACAGCTACGCCGCTGGGTGGCTATGCCCCTTATGAGCGTAGAGAAGATACGCCTACGACAGGATATAGTAGAGAAGTTCCACTCCGACATCGACTTTGCCGAGGCGATGCGCGAGCAGATAGCCACCATCGGTGACATGGAGCGCATAGCATCACGCATAGCCACAGAGCGTGTCACACCCCGCGAGCTCAACCAGCTAAAGCAGGCGCTGGGCGCCGTGGAGGTCATGCAGGCACTGATGCAGTCAACCGACAACGACGCCCTACACACCATAGCCGAGAAGATAGACCCCTTGGTGGAGGTGCGCAAGAGGCTCGAAAGAGATATATACCCCGACCCAGAGAGCAACAACATACAGCGTGGCGGTGTTATTGCCTCGGGTGTATCGGCAGAGCTCGACGACCTACGTCGTGTGGCTCTCCATGGCAAGGACTACCTACAGCGCATACAGCAGCGCGAGAGCGAGGCAACTGGAATACCATCGCTCAAGGTGGCCTACAACAATGTCTTTGGCTACTATATCGAGGTGCGCAACACCCACAAGGATAAGGTCCCCGAGAGTTGGATACGTAAGCAGACACTCACGGGTGCTGAGCGCTACATCACCGAGGAGCTCAAGGAGTACGAATCGAAGATTATGGGTGCCGAGGAGCGCATCCTTCAGATTGAGGCTACGCTCTATGCCGAGCTCTTAGCCTCGATGATGCCACACCTGGCAACCCTGCAACGTGACGCTCAGATTGTGGCACGCATGGACTGCCTGCAGTCTATGGCACGCATAGCCCATGAGCGTAACTACGTACGCCCCGTTGTCGACGACTCGCTTGTCATCGACATCAAGCAGGGCCGCCACCCCGTCATCGAGACACTCCTACCCATTGGCGAGGAGTATATACCTAACGACGTAGTGCTCAACGACAGCGAGCAGCAGATAATAGTCATTACTGGTCCTAACATGTCGGGTAAGTCGGCGCTACTACGTCAAACAGCCCTCATAGTGCTCCTAGCGCAGATGGGCTCGTTTGTCCCTGCCCAGGCAGCGCACATAGGCATTGTGGATAAGATATTCACCCGTGTGGGAGCATCGGATAATATCTCGGCTGGCGAGTCTACCTTTATGGTCGAGATGTTGGAGTCGGCGAGCATCCTAAACAATATTTCATCGCGCAGCCTCGTTCTCTTAGATGAGATTGGCCGAGGTACGAGCACCTATGATGGTATCTCGATAGCATGGGCCATGGTCGAGTACCTGCACAACAGCGGCCAGGGTGCTGCCAAGACACTCTTTGCTACGCACTACCACGAGCTCAACGAGATAGAGAACATGCTACCCCGTGTGAAGAACTACCATGTGGCAGTCAAGGAGGTGGACAAAAACATCCTCTTCCTACGCAAGCTGGTGCGTGGTGGCACGGAGCACTCCTTTGGTATTCATGTAGCACGCATGGCCGGAATGCCACGAGGCGTTGTGCAGCGTGCCGAGGAGATACTACAAAACCTTGAGAAGGTATACGGCTCGGGCGAGGTGGTGCCAAGCCAGAGTCCCAAGGGGCGAGGCAAGCGCCGCAGTGAGGCGGTAAGCGAGGCGACAACAACGAGCGGCATACAGCTCTCGATGTTCCAACTCGACGACCCCGTACTTGTGGCTATACGCGACCAGATACGCGACCTTGACATCAACACCCTAACACCTCTTGAGGCACTTAACAAACTAAACGAGATAAAGCGCATTGCAGGACTTTAGATAGAGACAAAACTATGGCAACAACACAGGAACAATATATCATCAAGCTTAAGCAGATGGTCATCAAACGCTACGGCAGCAACATATCATCTGCTGACGACTGCGCAGCACTATCCGACTCTGTGGAGCAGGCTGTGGGTGTGAGGATAGATATGCCCACACTACAGATGCTCTTCTCGCGCAATAACCGAGGTGTGACACCTCGCCAAGCTGTGCTCACGGCGCTATCGAAGTATGTGGGCTATGCCGAGGGATGGAGCGAATTTTGCTTCGCCTGCAACCCAGAGCTTGAGGGTGAGCATAAGCTACCCACCAAACGTCGCTGGAGTCTTATAATGGGTGTGGCGTGCCTTGTGGTAGCTATTGTTGGTGGCATAATGCTTCTTGTGGGTAGTGGTGATAGCCAGAAGAGCACGACACCTGCAACATCTACATCCTTCGAGAATATGATTGAGGATATCAAGGCCCACTGGGTTAACGTCATCGACGAGCAGTTTATGGAGGTGCGCATCTACGAGAGCAACGACATCGCATATAATAATAAGGTGGCGAGCCTCAAGGAGGAGTATGCATCGCAGGATATGCTTGACACCATCGCCAAAGAGATTGAGGAGCATGCCAAGCAAAGAGAGATAATCTACACCTCGGATCAGCTTAAGAGTTCGATAGAGGATATCTCTCAGCACTGCATATCTCTAATCGAGACACTTGCTGGCGAGTTGTAGTACTTGAGGTTATATAATAGTTTAGGGGCTGTCCGACATTGTCAGACAGCCCCTAACTATATGGTAACATCTATGCTGCTATAACCACTTCTTAAACTTGAAGAACCAGAAGGTCAATCCCGACACAAGGAGCATAAGGAGTATCGCCCACACATAACCATACTCCCACTGCAACTCGGGCATAAACTTAAAGTTCATACCATACATACTCGCAACAAGCGTTGCGGGCATGAAGATTACGGCTGCCACCGAGAATATCTTAACAATCTCGTTCTGCTCGATATTGATAAGACCAAGAGCTGCATCCTGTATATAGTCCAGACGCTGGAAACTAAAGTCAGCGTGGCTGATAAGCGAGTTAACGTCCTTGAGCATCAGCTGCAGGCGTGGGTATATATCATTAGGGAAGCGCTCCGAGCGAAGGATTGAGGATAGCACACGCTGTCTATCGAAGATGTTCTCACGAAGCAACATGGTGTTCTCCTGCAGGGCGTTGATGCGGTACAATACCTCCTTGTCGATCTTCGAGCCGCTGCTTATCTCCTTGCTCACGGCAGCTACCTGCTTGCCCACCATCTCCACAAGGTCGGCATCGTAGTCGATGCGCACCTCAAGGAGTGATATGAGGATGTGGTAACCCGTAGAGTATGAGCGGTAGTTCATCTGCAGACGCTTCTCAGCCTCGCGGAATGTGCGGAACTCTGCCTGACGCACCGACACGAGCACACCCTCGTTTGATATGATGAACGACACGGGCTCCACGGTGAACGACTCACCCTGAGGCACGAAGAAGTTGGAGTTCGAGATTATGGCATTCTCGGTCTCCGAGTACTTTGATGTCGACTCAATCTCCTCGACCTGCTGCTTTGTCTGCAGGCTCAGCTCCATGAAGTTCTCCACGGCCTTCTGCTCCTTGATTGAGGGTGTCAAGAGGTCGATCCAGAGGATGTCGTCGAAGCCGAGCTCGTCGAAGAGGTCGGTATCGGCATTGCGGATAATCTTGTTGTATTGCTTAAGATAGATGGTGATCATATCTCCTCCTTAAAGTTTTATTCCTTAATTTATTCAACTTTGCCCAGATACTGGGCTTTACATGGGGACGGAATACAATGAACGCCCCAGGGTCGGAGGTAAGAAGTCGTGCAGCAGATGTGCCGTACGGCTTCTTTAATAGGATCGGGGTACTATACGTATGCCTGCATCCCAGAACTTCTTGAGAGCCTTATGCTTCTCTTCGTCGAGGATGAAGTCGATGTTGCGTGTTAGGTAGTCGTAGGCCGTAACGCCGGCGTCGCCACCCATATACTTAGACTCAGCCACAGCCTCCCAGGTGTGTTCCACACCAAAGGTCAGGGCGCGCTGTAGCTCATCGGTAATCTCATAGGGAACACCCTTGCGAGCTACCCACACAGCAAAGGCAAAGGGGAGCTTGGTGACCTCACGCCACTCTATTGCCAAGTCGTAGACATAGGGGAAGCGACCCTCATAGTCGAAGACCTTGTCGCCAATAAGTAGGAAGGCATCGCCAGCCTCGGGATGCTCCACACGGCTATAGTCCGAGAGGTGTAGCCACTCTGGTGCTATGCGCCACTTGTTCTTGGCAAGATAGCCACAGAGCTGCACCGAGGTGCGTGAGTGGCTGTCGAGCCATATGCGCTTTGCCGATGTTATGGGCTCGTTGGACATCACCGTCACGGTGCGCACAGCGCCCACTGCACCTATGCAGTAGTCGGTGACGATGTTGGTGTCGTGAAGTTCAGGGACAACGGCAACAGGGAGCAAGGCGATATCGGCCTTACCCTCGATGTAGTTGCGTGCGCAGTCGGCAGGAGGTGCTAAAGTAAGGTCAACACGAAGGTTATCTGCGTGCTGAAGTCCATAGACGAAGGGTATCGTATTGAGATACGACACGGCTGTTATTTTTGGAATGAAAACCATCGTCCATAGTTACTTACCCTTTGTTAGACATTTTGTGGCTATATTTCCGCACCACAATATCAGTGCAAAGGTATAAAAAAAATCTGTGGTGCGCAAGAAAAAGTCCATTTTTATTACCCCACACGACATCGAACCCAAGCATAACAAGAGGAGATTTTGACCAATAAGCCGTGACTCACCATTTTTAACCACAAAAAAAATCCTGCCCGATGGACAGGATTTATAGGTTAATGTGTGCTTTAATATTTTTACAAAGGAAGATTTGAGTTCTGCAATGCTTTGGCCAATGCAGCTTCGTTCTTCATGGTAAACTGCTGAGAGACACTTATATATTTCGACTGATTAGTCTCAAACCACTTCTCAGCCTCTCTCTTCTGTGCAGCCAACTCATCACTGCTTAGGCTATTCTGCCATGCATACATCTCCTCGGCAATAGCAACAAAACCCTCAACATCGTCAGCCTCCATAATCTTTATCTGAGCCTCAAGGTAGTCCACAGCACTCTTATTCTCAACAACCTCAGTAGTCTGCTTATCTGAATTGTTGTCATCCTTCTTCTTGTCATCGCAAGCTACCATAACGCCCGCAAGGGCAAAAAGCAAAAATAGTTTTTTCATAGTAATTAGTTTTTAGTTGTTTAGTAGTACAAACTTACGAAAAATTCTCTCTCGCTCCTATTTTTTCGCAAAAAAAATGTTGAGAACAACCAGCATGAGGAGTGTGAAACATCGCCATGACGAATTTATATTTGCGCCTCCACAGGGTTTTATGGTAGATTCTAAAATAGAGTAGTGCCAGGGGCAGAGACCCCTGGCACTATATAGATGCGACCCAACTACCCTACTTTATAGCTATGGGCAGGTGCTTATCGTCGGCATAGATGAAGCACTCGAAGAGGTCCACCTTGCCACGCACCTCCAAGGCATAGGCGTTAGCTTTAAGCTCCACCATGCACATAGATGAGCTTATGCGCTTATCCTCAATCTTATTGCCATCCTTATCCAACATACGGCAGACAACGCCCTCCTTAGGGAGCTTGCCGAGCATCATGTATGCAACCTTTCCACCCTTAGGCAACTCGAAGCTAAGGCCACCAGCAATCTTCACTGAGGTGAATGGGTTGCCATCCCAGCCATACTCCGACTCTGGAACGGCGTTAATCTCGAAGGAGCGTATAGCGAGCCAGTTGCGCTTCTGTGACTCGAGCTTGCGCAGGCGCACATAGCGAGCCTCGACACTACCCCTCCACACGATGTCGTAGACACCGGTGAGCTCCTCGATAAGAGGCAACCATGTTTCACCATCCACCGAGTACTCAACAGTGGCGTGGTCGAAGTAGTCGACATCATCGACCGAGTTACGGCCCTGAACGATCTCCACGCTCTTCACCTTGATTACCGACGAGAGGTCTACGGCAACATAGTCGTCGGTGCGCTGACCATTACCCGAGTGATAGTAGGTCTCAGGGTCGTTGTCGAACATATACTTAGCCTGGGGTGCACGCAACGAGTTATAGACGCCAAATGCCGATGGCACCGAGCTATTCTCGCCTGTCAGGTGCTTATAGTAAGCCACAGCCATATCGTTCATCAGACGCTCGTAGAAGGGCTGGAGCTTCATCGTACCACAGCGGTGAGCGTCGTACATAGCCACATCCTCCTCCGACATAAGGTTGTCGACATACTTATTCCAGAATGCCACATAGTCGCCCGCACGATATAGGTCGTAGCACTCTATAGCCTTGCGGCAGCGTGTAGCAAGCTTCGACATCTCCACAAGCCATGGGCGAAGCTCTGCCAATAGGGCCTTGTTTGCCATAGGCTCCATAGCCTCGGCAATACCCTCCAACACCACCATCTCGTCATAGAGAGCCTTAGCCACCTCGGCGTCGTAGTCAGCCATGGTGAAGGTCTCGGTCTCCCACGACTCGTAGCGGCGGTAGCCCGTCTCGGTGTCGCACGAGTGGATGGCGAAGGTGCGGTAAGCCTCCTTAACCTCGGGGGCGATAGCTGCGATACCACGCTCCCAGCTATCTATAGGGTTGTATGCCGCAGGGTTCCATGTGTAGTCGGCAACGCTATACAATGCCAACTTCGAAGCCTCGCCATACTCCATAGGGTTGCTCACAAGACCACGTGTTGTGGTGCTGTTGTGCGATGTTGCAAGACCATATACAGGGCCCTGCATGACGATATGGCGTGCATAATCGGTAACGGGGAAGTTCCACCAGAAGAGCGCAGGGCGCTGTATGCGCTCGCCAATCCACGCCATGGTAGACTCGGTCATATCGCTACATACGGCATCACCAGTCCAGAAGACATCTACCGATGGATGTAGCTCGTTACCATATATAATCAAGCTGTTACCAGCCCATAGGCGTGTGTAGTCGGTAGGACATACGATGAGCGATGCTACGTCGCGCTTCTTCTTCACAAACTCCTTGTTTAGGCGGTTAAGCAGCGCCGTCTGGCGATATGGGTCGGTACCCTCGCCCGAGATATCGTCGAAGTGTATGGCGAACGAGCGAACGCCAAGGCTGTACATATGCTCGAACTTGTTTACGAGGTTTTTGTAGTCCTCCTCGTTCCACTTGATATCCTGACCTGGGTGGATGGCCCACACGAAGTTAACACGATTCTTGTTGCACGCAGCAACCAGCTCCTTGATCTCGGCAGCCTCATCCTGAGGGTATGGCAGACGCCAGTTTGGTGAGCTGTGATAGGGGTCATCCTTAGGGCCATAGATGTAGTAGTTCATCTTGTAGCGGCCATAGAGGTCTATAAGAGAGAGGCGTGTCTCGTGCGACCATGGCTCACCATAGAAGCCCTCGACAACACCACGATAGTGCAACTCGGGATAGTCCTCGATATGCAATGCTGGGAGGATACCACCCTCAGATATAGGGCTCTCGACAATCTGACGTAGGGTCTGAATGCCATAGAAGGCACCAAGCTCATCGTAGGCGCAGATATCGATTTTGCCACCCTTAATCTCGAGGACATAGGCACCCTCGACTGTGGCATATAGCTCACAAAGCTCCTTGTTCTTTTTGTAGTACTCGATGTTGAGTGCCACGCCACGGCGGTTTATTGTGAGGAAGTCTATATCGTTGGCATAGTTTGCGGCCTTGCCAACAAGGGCCACACCCTTAGATACATCCACACCACCATCCTCAAGCACGGGGGCGTAGAGGTGTGGTCGAGGGTTGATTACAAGACCACCATGGTCCACTCTGTGGCCGAGGAGCTCACCAAGCTCCTGCGACTCGCCACGCTGCGACTGCAGAAGATCCTGCGCCGAGAGGGGCAGTGCAACAGCCATGGCCGCCACACATAGGGTTATTATACGAAATACTCTATTCATAGTTTTCAATTTTATATACCAGGTATTTGGTCTATCAAATATTAGCTCTTCGAGGTCATAATCTTGAGGATCATGGCATCGGTCTCCGACATGGCATCACGACCAATGTCGGTGAGGTTGCGTATAGAGCGGTCTACATCGTCATCGATAATACCCTCTACCGACTTCACCCAGCGACCATTCATCGCCATGAGTGCCGATACCACAGCTGTAGATACGCCCGAAGCACACTTCATGGCGCACGATGGCTTAGCACCGTCGCAGATCATACCTGTGAGGTTGCCAATCATATTCTTCACAGCCTTGGTCACCTCCTCGTAGCCACCCCCCATAAGGTAGGTGATACCGCATGACGAGCCTGTTGCCGCCACCACGCAGCCACATAGTGCCGAGAGACGACCGAGGCTCTGCTTGATGTAGATAACGGTGAGGTGAGAGAGGATAAGGGCACGCACCATCTGCTCTTGCGACGCTCCTGTCTGCTCGCCATATACCACCACAGGCACTGTAGAGGTGAGGCCCTGGTTACCACTTCCCGAGTTACTCATCACGGGGATCATGGCACCCGCCATACGAGCGTCACACGCCGCTGTTGTCATACCAACAATCTGGCAGTGTAGCGTGTCGCCCATGATGTTACGCTCCGACTCCGAGCGCATGAGCTTGCCTATAGAGTGGCCATACTCGCCCTTGAGCGACTCGTATGCCGCATTCATATTGAGGCGCTTAGCCTCGAGGATGAACTCTATCTCGTCGAGGGGTGCTGTCATGGCGAAGTCCCACACACGACGTAGCGACAATACGGGATCCTTCTGCTCCACAGGGGCAGCAGCGCCCTCCGATGATGCTGGGGCATCTGCCGAGAAGAGAACCTTGTCGTTGAGCGACACGTGCACAAAGCGTGTGTGACCGCCCGAGATTATGGCTACGGCCTTGTTATCGGCTGCCGCCACCTCAATCTCTATGTATAGCTTCTCCTCGATATTCTCCTTGAGGCTCACCGAAATACGCTTCTCGTCGATAAGACGGCAGCCAGCCTCCACGGCAGCCTTGTCGGCATCCTTCAACACCTCGAGCTCATACTCTGACTTACCAACCAAGGCACCCAACGCCATGGCTATAGGCAGACCTGTCATGCCTGTGCCTGGGATACCCACGCCCATAGCGTTCTTCAGCACATTTGCGCTGAGGCTCGCCTTGATATGCTCGGGCTGACAACCCAACGCCTCGGTAGCCTTAGCCACACACAACGCAACAGCTATAGGCTCGGTACAGCCGATAGCAGGAATAATCTCACGGTTCATGAGGGCGATAATCTCCTTACGCTCCTCGGGGGTAAAGTTACAGTTCATATATAGTAGTTTTTAGTTTTTCGTTGCACTTCAAATTGGTTATATAAAATAATCGTACGAAGATACGAATATTATATGAGAATTACAACACCTATGGTGTTTTTTGTGAAATTGGTGGGGGGGGGTAGCTGATGCAAGCAAACATTTAGGCGGCATGGGGTCGGTGGGTTATTGAGAGTTCTTGTGAGTTCTTGTGAGTTCTTGTGGGTTCTTGTGAGTTCTTGTGGGGTCTGGTGGGGATCGCTTTCCCCATTAGAACCCACCAGAACCCACCAGAACCCACCAGAACCTATAAGACCCCAGTCCGCGGCAACGCAACCCCAGCCCACCTGAACGCCCCCACAAAAAAAACTCCTCGCAGCTAAGACTGCGAGGAGAGGATATTAAGCAACTGCTACCCTACCACTACTTCGAAAGGGCAACTATGCGGAAGCCTGAATCGCCGAAGCTATCGCTGGGGCTATTGCTGATACGATAAACAACTCGGCAACGCGACTCGCTGCTGCTCCTGCCACCACCTCGCACGACGCGGTCAGAACCACTACTTGGGCCCTGTGGATTCTTGCTTGGGCTATTAGAGTAGTATGATGAGCTATACCAATCCAAACACCACTCAAAAACATTGCCACTCATATCATACAAGCCGAGTTCATTGGGGGCTTTGCCTTTGACTTCGTGTGTCTTGTTTCCGCTATTACCATCGTACCAAGCAACCTTATCAACAGAGGTGCTACCGCTATATTTGAAGTCGTTAGACTTATTACCTCCGCGAGCGGCAAACTCCCACTGCGCCTCGGTGGGAAGGGTAAACTTATACTTATTGCCAGTTAGCATATTTAGCTCCTTGCAGAAATCAAGAGCCTCCTCGTAGCTAACATAGTACATGGGATAGTTATCGCCAGTGCCTTTCAATGGCAACGATTTATCTCTCTTATCGCGCTGCTGAGTAACTGTAGTACCCATAACAGCCGTCCACAACGCCTGCGTAACCTCGGTCTCGGCTATCCAGTAGCCATCCAACGTAACCTGATGCTGAGGGCGCTCATCATCATCACCTACACCATTAGGGCTACCCATCGTAAAGGTACCACCCTCGACCCAGATCATTTTGAAGGTAACGCCATTGACGGTGACGGTCTCAACATAGTGGGTTGGAAGTTGTGAAATGTTAACCTTCAAACTCTTATCACCATACGAAAGTGTGACCGTTGCACTACGCTTCTTGCCCGTTTCGTTAGCCGAGGCCGAGTAGCTAATGGTGCCATTATCATTTTTAACACTAAGCCATGAATCACTCGTCTTAGTGGCGATATCACGCTTATTCACATGGTTAGAGATTGTGTACCCGATAGTACCGCTACCGCCATCGGCCGACAGCTCAAGGCTACTGCCCGACGAAAGGGTAAACTCCACGGGAGCTGCGGGCTGAGTGACGACAACCTCGAAGCTCTTATTTGCATACATAACCTTAATGGTGGCACTGCGCTCGCTACCCGTTGTGTTGGCACCGGCGTTATACTCAATCTTGCCAGCACCCTTAGCGCTCTTAAGCCATGAGCTACCGCTATTAGTATAGGTAACCTCAGAGCCGTTGCCATTGACAATGGAGTACTTAATGCTGCCACTACCGCCATTAGAGGATAGGCTAACAAAGTTGCTGCCCGTCTCATTCCTAATACCCGGATTGCGAGGAGGCTCTGGCTTAGTCTCAGTCTCTGTATTGGTCTCCGAGGGCCTTGGTTGCTCCTTTGGTTGCTCCTTTAGAGTATCGTTCAACATAAGAGTATCTACCCCAGGTTTGGCAAGGTTAAGCGAGTCGTTCGAAGAAGCAAGCGTGTCAACCGTTGCTACTGCGCTCTTTGGAGCGCTATCCTTCTTCGATGAGCCACCGCCAAAGAGAATGAACGATGCAACAGCTGCCACAACGAAGAGGAAAATTCCAAGCCACAAGCCCCTCTTAGACTTCTTGGGTTTGGGCTGTGGTGTTGGCTGTGGCGTATGCTTAGGCGCAACGTTGATAACGGTAGACTCATCCACCGACTTAGGCTCTACATTTATAATAGTAGCCTCAGCAACAGGAGCGACAATCTTATCATCATCCAGCAATTTCAAGAACTCCTTGATGCCCTGAGGGCGGTCCTTACGCCAGTACTGCATTGAGCGCTCGATAGCCTGGCAAACGCCGTGCGATAGGTGGTCGGGGAGCTTAGGCAAACCCTCCTCACCAACATCGGTGGCATGGGGTGGCACCTCGCCAGTGACGAGGTAGTACAATGTAGCTCCGAGACCGTATATATCGGTAGAGGGCGAGAACTCCTTGACACCACCCGAGGTGTACTGCTCGATAGGGGCGTAGCCGTGGCTGATGCCTACGGGCGTAGAGCTTGTCTGGTCGCCAACAATATCGTAGTGTTTAGCAAGACCGAAGTCTATCAAGATGGCGCTATCGTCCTTTGTGCGCACCATGATATTACCCGGCTTGACGTCGAGGTGGTTAATCTTCTGCTCATGGATATAGCTTAGGGCCGAGGCCACAGCACGGATATATCGCTTAGCATCGCTCTCCGAGAGGGGGCCCTGCTCCTTGACGATATCTCGTAGTGAGCCACCCTCGACATACTCCATAACATAGTAGGCCGTGCCATTCTCCTCGAAGGCGTCGTGGATATGGATAATATTCGAGTGGTCGAGGCTTGCGATGGTCTGTGCCTCCTTGATGAACTTTGCCTTGAAGCGCTCCATATTCTCGGAGAACTCCTGTGACGATATGCGCACCGAGCTGCTATCATCCTCACGCGAGTAGTAGCCCTTAGGGAAGAACTCCTTGATGCAGACCTTACGCTTGGTCATAACCTGCTCGGCAAGATATGTGATGCCGAAGCCACCATGACCAAGGGCATCTATAATGCGATATTTACCGCGCTCAATAAGAGCATTGGGTTTGAGTTGCATAGTTTTGACGGTTAGAAATATAGTACAAAGATAGAAACTTAATTCTTATCTACCAACTAAATAGCTCGAAATATAGTGGATGACCTGCGCTATTTATAGTCCTCTGGGGTGGCAGTGCCGTAGGTTGTCGGCTTCTCGCCAGCACGCAGCGGGTGCATCCTACCCCACACCTGAGCAAGGAAGGGGTTATGCTCAGCCTCCTCGTCGTAGCGCCAAGGGGCGGGCATACACTCCTCGCACCAGTGGCCACCGAGCAACACCAGCGTGGGCGAGGCCTCGAAGCGATGGCCATGGGCGCACTCCCAAAGTAGCTTAGTGCGCATATCGCCACGAGTCATACTCGCCGACAGACACCTACCGCCCCTAAATGCAGCGGCACGGCGCATATCCTCGATATCCAACTCCGCAAGGGGCTTAGTCTCGTCGTAGCCGTGGTCGAGGCGCTCGGCAGTAGCCTCATCGGCGAGGTGGATATCACTCATCTGCGCCCACGAGCCGATAGCCTCACGCTCCTCGCGCGAGCCGAAGTATGCCCTAATACGCTCCTCGTTACCACTCGCAAGCCAACCGAGAGTACCGAAGGTCTTATCCTTGGCGATATGGCGCATAAAGGGTTTTATGACAAACGCAGGGGCTATATTAGCCAGTGAGAAGAACCATGGCAGCGACTTAGCCATCTGGGCAAAGTACTCAGCAACAGGCGTATTAGCACGGAAATGGAGGTACTCCTCCAACCTATCGGAGTCGAAGTAGAACTGACCGTGGAAGTTATGCGTAGCAAACCACTTGACATCGAAGATCCTCTCGGGGCGTGGGCAGTTTATCGACTTTAGAAGGTAGCGCTCGAAGTCGTAGTTCGTTAGGCGATACTCGGCACCACTACCTATATTATAGAACTTACACCAGAACTCCTCGGGCAGATCCTCGTCACACACGTTGGCCAACAAGCGTCCCGAGTCCTCGACAGTGGCCCACTCCAACACGCCACGGATGGGGACATGGAACATTATAGGGTCCATATTCTTGAGGATGGCGGGGTACAAGATACCCGACTGGCGGAGGCTAACCCAATATCTAAGGCCCGACTCGGCAAAGATGCGCTCGGCACGGCACTTGGAGATGGCGTAGTAGTCGAACATAGAGGGCATAATGGGGTCGCCCGTACGCCCCCAATGCAACGGCTCGCGCCTATCACCCGTCTGTGCCACACTGCCAATATACACCACCTTGATAGCATCGCTATTAGGCTGAGCCTTAACAGCCTTGACGACATTCTCGGCAGCCAAGACATTGACCCTAAGAACACTCTTTGGCTTATAATCTGCACGTGGCGAGACCATGCCACCAACGTGCAAGACATAGTCGGCACCCGTGGTGGCACGAAGCACATCGTCGTAATTGGCGAGGTCGCCCCACACAACACGAACAGCATCGCCCCACTTAGCCATCTTGGCTCGATTGCGCTTGGTGTCACGCACCAACACCGTAATATCAAACTTATCTCGTCGTGCAACAAGCTCACCAAGACCCGCCGAGCCCATGACGCCTGTTGCACCCGTAAGAAAGACTCTTTTTTTCATACATATTGCCATTTGCGAAGACAAAGATAATCTTTTTTTGCAAGAAAATCACCACTACCCTTGGGCATCCCAAAGATTTGTATTAACTTTGTATGGATATATAGAAACATCAAATAATAGAAAATATAAGATTATGGCAGGTAAAGTACCTACTCCTCACATTGGAGCACAGTATGGCGAGATAGCCGATAGAGTGATAATGGCGGGCGACCCCTTGCGCGCTAAGTTTATGGCCGAGAACTTCTTGGAGAACCCCGTGCAGTACAACAACGTGCGTGGCATGCTCGGCTTCACAGGAACATACAAGGGCAAGCGTGTATCGGTGCAGGGCCATGGCATGGGCATACCATCAATAGGCATCTACACCTACGAGCTATTCAACTTCTACGACGTAAAGCGCATCATTCGCTGTGGCTCGGCAGGCGCCTTCCACCCCGACCTCAACCTAGGCGATGTGGTACTAGCGATGGGCTCGTGCACCGACTCTAACTACGGAGCGCAGTTCAACCTCCCTGGAACATTCTCGCCTATCGCCGACTTCGACCTCTTGCGTCAGGCAGCAGCAAAGGCCGACGAGTTGGGCGTGAACTACAAGGTGGGCAATGTCCTTGCAAGCGACGTCTTCTATGGCGACGATGCCGAGAGCTGGAAGCAGTGGCAGAAGATGGGCGTACTCGCCGTTGAGATGGAGGCCACAGCACTCTACATGAATGCTGCACGTGCCGGCAAGAGCGCACTCTGCATCTGTACAATTTCGGACTCACTTGTGCATGGCACAGCATGCTCAGCCGAGGAGCGTCAGACATCGTTCACCAACATGATGGAGATAGCTTTCAACATCATCTAACATCTTGTAATCAAACATATTGAGCGCTGCGCTTTCGTAGAGCGTGGCGCTCACTGTCTAAAGAGTTGAGTTATGGCACAGATAGCAGATAGTTCCGCCGAACGCATCAAGGGTATAGTAGAGGCGCAAAGGGCGCACTTCGCCACCCACAAGACACTCGCAATAGAGTATCGCATGGAGGCACTGCGCAAGCTTCGCAAGGCCATCGTCGAGCACGAAAGAGAGCTTACCGACGCCCTCTACGCCGACCTACACAAGAGCTACGAGGAGGCATACCTTACGGAGATAAGCATTGTGCTGGGCGAGATAGACAACTTCATAAAGCACCTCAAGCAGTGGGCAGCACCATCGAAGCGCCCAACACCCATCAAGCTCTTCCCCTCGAAGAGCGTGATACTCACAGAGCCACTCGGCTGCGCACTTATCATAGCCCCATGGAACTACCCCGTGCAACTACTCCTCAACCCCTTGGTGGGAGCCATAGGCGCGGGATGTACGGCCATACTCAAGCCCTCGCCCTACACACCCAATGTATCGAAAGCCCTGGAGAGGCTCATCACTGAGGCCTTCGACGAGGAGTACATAGCTATAGTTCAGGGGCATAGAGAGGTGAACACCCTACTGCTCAGCGAGCGCTACGACATAATATTCTTCACTGGCTCGCCCGACTTAGGGCGCATAGTGATGCGTGCAGCAGCCGAGAACCTAACGCCCGTAGTTTTGGAGCTCGGTGGCAAGAGCCCAGTAATAGTAGACCGCACGGCAAACATTGAGATAGCAGCCAAGCGCATAGCATGGGGCAAGACCCTAAATGCGGGTCAGACATGCATAGCCCCCGACTACTTACTCATACATAGAGATGTTAAGGCGCCATTTATCGAGGCCTTCAAGCACGCCGTAGTGGAGCTTCATGGCAAGGATGCGAGCAAGAGCAACCACTATGTGCGCATGGTATCCGACAAGGCCTTCGAGCGAGTGTCGGGCTACATCAGTGATGGCGACATAGTATATGGAGGTCGCACCATAGCCCAGGAGCGCTACATTGAGCCAACTCTTCTGGACAACGTATCCCCCGACAGTGCCGTTATGCGCGAGGAGATATTCGGCCCAATACTTCCGATGATAGAGATTGGCGACACCGAAGAGGCCATAGCCTTTATAAACAAGCGCGAGAAGCCCCTCGCCCTCTACGCCTTTGGAGCAAAGGGTGTGGCACAGCATATTATCGACCACACCTCGTCGGGAGGAGCATGCATCAACGATGTGATAATGCACATTGCCAACGAGAAGATGCCATTCGGAGGCGTGGGCAACTCGGGCATGGGACGCTATCATGGCCGTGACTCGCTATACGCCTTCTCGCATAGGCGCTCACTATTACGCACCGCCACATGGCTCGACCTACCGTTCAGGTATATGCCCTACAGGTGGTTCAAACGCATCAAACGTCTACTATAGACCATAAGCCCCAAGAGAGACTATTTATGGAGTAACTCTTGGGGCTTTAATTTACCCATGCGCAAACCTCGACCCTCCCCCACATCGTAAAACAAAACGGCTTAGAAGGGCTAAAAACGGCCAAATAGAGGGTATTTCAGTGGCTCGCCTCACAAAAATATAAACTTTTTTAGTCAGAAAGTTGGCAGAATGGAAATTTAGGCGTAAATTTGTGCACCTATATATACATATATAGGGCTGCAGAATTGTGGGGAGAGGCGACAGTGGTTACACCTATAATTCACAACATCGACCCACAAGAAAAGAGAAGAGACAAAAGATATTAATACAACGAATAATGACAGAAGCAGAAAACACAACAGGTTTGACCGGACGTATTATCCAGGTAAACCTCGAAGAGCAGATGAAGTCGGCATACATCGACTACTCAATGTCGGTGATTGTGTCGCGAGCACTGCCCGATGTGCGTGATGGTTTGAAGCCTGTACATCGTCGTATACTCTACGATATGTCGGCAGAGTTGAACCTCACTCACGACAAGCCTACTCGTAAGAGTGCCCGTATTGTCGGTGATGTGCTCGGTAAGTTCCACCCACACGGCGATAGCTCGGTATACGAGGCTATGGTGCGTATGGCTCAGCACTGGTCAATGCGCTACCCATTGGTAGAGGGCCAGGGTAACTTCGGTTCTATGGACGGCGACTCGCCAGCGGCGATGCGTTACACCGAGGCACGCATGCAGAAGATTACCGACGAGGTGATGGCCGACATCGAGAAGGAGACTATCGACTGGGGCCTCAACTTCGACGACACACTGAAGGAGCCTACCGTATTGCCTACAAAGATTCCATTGCTCCTTGTGAATGGTGCAAGCGGTATCGCCGTAGGTATGGCAACAAACATGGCACCACACAACCTCGGTGAGGTTATCGACGCTTGTTGCGCATATATCGACAACCCTGAGTGCGAGTGCGAGGAGTTGCTTCACTATGTTAAGGGCCCCGACTTCCCAACAGGTGGTATCATCTATGGCTACGAGGGCGTAAAGGAGGCATTGCTCACAGGTCGTGGTCGTGTGGTTATGCGCGCCAAGACCGAGATTGAGCACACTGCATCAGGCAGAGAGTGCATCGTAATCACCGAGATCCCATACATGGTGAATAAGGCCGAGATGATCAAGAAGATCGCAGACCTTATCAACGAGAAGAAGATTGAGGGTATATCATATATCAACGATGAGTCGGACCGTCAGGGTATGCGCATCGTCATCATCCTCAAGCAGGATGCTGTGGCAAGCGTGGTGCTCAACACACTCTATAAGAATACCCCACTACAGTCATCATTCGCGGTGAACAACATCGCCCTGGTGAATGGTCGTCCTCAGCTTCTCAACCTCAAGGACCTCGTGCGTCACTTCATCGATCACCGTCACGATGTTATCGTACGCCGCTCACAATACGACCTTCAGAAGGCCGAGGAGCGTCTTCACATCGTCGAGGGCTTGCTCATCGCTCAGGACAACATCGACGAGGTGGTACACATCATCCGCTCGTCGAAGACTACCGACGAGGCACGCACACGCCTTCAGGAGCGCTTTGGCCTCTCGGAGCTTCAGACAGCTGCCATCCTCGAGATGCGCTTACGTCAGCTCACAGGCTTGCAGCGTGAACAGCTCGAGAACGAGCGCGACGAGTTGGTTAAGACCATCGACTACTTGCGTGCTGTGCTCGCAAACGTAGATATGCAGATGCAGATTATCAAGGACGAGCTCTTGGAGATCAAGGAGAAGTATAGCGACGAGCGCCGCTCGGAGATTATATACTCATCCGAGGAGTTCAACCCTGAGGACTTCTACGCAGATGACGACATGGTTATCACCATCTCGCACATGGGCTACATCAAGCGCACACCTCTCGCCGAGTACCGCACACAGAATCGCGGTGGCAAGGGTGCTAAGGGTAGCGCCACACGCGACGAGGACTTCATCGAGCATATCTATGTAGCCTCAATGCACAACACCATGATGTTCTTCACGGAGATGGGTCGCTGCTACTGGCTCAAGGTTTACCAGATTCCTGAGGGTACACGAGCATCTAAGGGTCGTGCAATTCAGAATGTTATACAGATTGAGCCTGGCGATAAGGTTCGTGCTTATATCAACGTTAAGAACCTTAACGACAAGGAGTTCGTAGAGAACAACTACCTCGTGATGTGTACCAAGCGTGGTATCATCAAGAAGACAACTCTCGAGGATTACTCACGTCCACGTACTAATGGCGTAAAGGCAATCGTTATTAGAGAGGGAGACCAGCTCTTGGAGGTTAAGCTCACAAGTGGCAATGCCGAGATTATGATTGCTGCACGTGAGGGTCGTGCCATCCGCTTCAACGAGTCGACAGTACGTCCTATGGGTCGTGTAAGCTCGGGTGTACGAGCAATATCTATCGAGGATGAGGATGAGGTTATCGGCATGATAGCCATCGAGCCAGACTCTAAGGAGGATGTACTCGTGCTCAGCGAGAATGGCTACGGCAAGCGTACCGACCTCGAGGAGTACCGCATAACAAACCGTGGTGCTAAGGGTGTTAAGACCATCAACATCACCGAGAAGACCGGTAAGCTAATCTCTGTACAGGCCGTGACCGACGACAACGACCTTATGATTATCAACCGCTCGGGTCTTACAATCCGCACATCGGCAGACCAGATTCGTGTGGCAGGCCGTGCAACACAGGGTGTTAAGGTCATCGACTTGCGTGAGGGCGACTCTATCGCTTCGGTAACAGCAGTACCTAAGACCGAGGAGGAGGAGAGCGACATCACAGCAATAATCTCTGAGGAGGCAACAACAGAGGCTCAGGCGCCAGCAACAGAGGCTCAGAGCGAAGAGTAATAGGAATTAACAAACAATAAACATCATTTTTTATGAAGAAGTTTTTATTTATGGCTGCTGCACTGCTCGCTTTCGCAGTGCCCGCCGCAAATGCACAGAAGGTGAACACCTCTAAGGAGGTTGCTAAGCTCGACAAGGCTGATGCTACCATCGTAGATGCTAAGAAGAGCACCAAGGCCGCTACATGGAATGCTCACGGTAAGGCTTATACCGACGCTTACATGCTCCCAACTAAGGAGTTGCTCCGCGACACCCCAGTGATGACCCTTCAGATGAACGTTGGTCAGCCAGATGCAATGGTTGAGGGCGTATTCATGGGCACCCCAGTGGTTGTTTGCAGCTACGAGTATGTTGACGTATATGTTGACGCTATGGGTATGATTGTTGGTTGGGATCAGAAGAAGGAGATCAAGGAGAACCTTGCTGAGACAGCTATCGAGTCATTCAAGAAGGCTTATGAGATGGATCCAAAGCTCGGCTCAAAGATCGCTACTAACGCTATGACCTTGGCTAACGCACTTGTAATTCAGGGTGATATGCTCAGCAATAGCAAGCCAATCGAGGCTGCTAAGAACTTCGAGCTTGCATACCGTGCACAGCAGATTGTTCCTGAGGCTAAGGCAAACCCTGCAAACCTCTACAACGCTGGTTACCTCTATGTATTCTCAGCTTCAAGCCTTACTGGCGAGGAGTCTACAGCAGCATTCGCTAAGGGTGAGACTCTCTTGAACGAGGCTCTTGCTGCTGGTTACAACGACGAGACAGGTAACATCTACTACTACCTCTTCCACTGCTACTATGGCCAGCGTGAGGCTAAGGATCGCATGGAGTGTCTCAAAAACGCTAAGGATGTACTTCTTACAGGTATCAAGCTCTATCCTAAGAACACCAACATCCTTGATGGTCTTATGAACCTCTACACCTTGGAGGATGGCGTTGGCGACCCTGCTGAGATCTTGACAATGATTGAGGAGGCGTTGGCTGAGAACCCAACAAACTACGATATGTGGTTTGGTCGTGGTCGTGTTTACTTCGCTCTAAAGAACTTCGACGAGTGCCTCAATTCATTCAAGAAGTGTGCTGAGATTCGCCCAGACGAGTTCGACTCTAACTACTATGTTGGTTACTTCATCATCGAGAAGGCTAACACTGAGCTTGATAAGTTGAACGCTAACACCGAGATCTCATACGAGCAGTATGGCGAGGAGAATGCAAAGATCAACCTCATCTATGCTGAGGCTATTCCATGGTTGGAGAAGGCTCATGGCATCAACCCTACCGACGCTTCAACCATCTCATACCTCAACTCGCTCTGCTACCGTCTTCGTGATATGGATGGTATGATGGATAAGTACAACAAGTACCACGAGTTGTATATGAATCTCTAAGCATCGAGTAGCGTTATTAGCGTAATGCTTTAGACTATAGGGCGTGTTTCAAAATTGAGACACGCCCTTTTTATATTATATATGGTAATAACGTCTTCAACGCATGGTTTTGCCTTAAAAAGCGGAGTTATGGGCTTTTATGGAAGTTAGTAATTATTTTATAGCTAATTATATATCAACATTTGGTCTTATAAAAAACACTAAAACCTCTTTGAAAATTACAGAAAAACATCTATCTTTGTAGTAGGTAAAATCTAAAACATAATACACTATGAAGCGTCTATTTCTACTTATGGCACTCTGTGCATTAGCATGTGTGTCATGTGATTCGGAGCCTACTCCTGAGCCACAACCAGAACCCCAAACCCAACTTAATATCACCTCCGATGAGGAGTTCTCTTTCGATTACGAAGGAGGTGAGTTTACGGTGACATACGAAATTATCGAACCCATGGAGGGCAAGAGTGTTGAAGCAACACCCAAAGCAGATTGGATCGAGCAGACCGCAGCCGAGGATGGCAGCATCACCTTCACTGTTGCCCCAAATGAGACTGGCGAGAAGCGTGAGTCCACAATCCATATCACCTATGCTTATATCACAAAGAGCATAACTGTAAAGCAATTCATAGAGACCAAACTTGTATTGGAGTCTGAGACCACTATGAGTATTGATGCCAAGGGTGGCAAATTGAATATTACTTACTTTATCAATAATATGGAAGATGCCTCTGAGGTGGAGGTAACCCCTTCTGCAGATTGGATTGAGGTTGTTTGCGTCGGTAAAAGAAAGACTGATTTGAATATCGCTGAGAATAGTGCAACAAAGCCTCGTAGTGCTACTATCGCACTGGGGTTCCGCAACGACGAATACATCATCACTATCAACCAGGAGGCAGCACATAGCCCTGAGGCAACATACGTCGAGCTCCCCCATCTCTCAGGAATATACTTCGGCAACCAGTATGGCGCTACCGAGAACGACTACGACTACTCTCTCGCACTCTCGAATGTCGACAACTGCATCGACATAATCACAGGTGACGTTACATTGCTCGAAAATAGCACATACCTATTCCTCGACCTCTACGCATCGGAGCCTGCCGAAAGGCTAAATGTATCGTTCGCTATCCCTGAGGGTGAGTACAGATTGGATGTCAATGACAGCGCTACCAGTGGCACAATTGGAGCCACATACTCATCGCTATATATCACCAACGACACCGAGGGCGAGGAGATCTTCTTCGTGAATGGTAGTGTCATTGTAACAGCCGATGGTATCGAGGCTAAGCTCTACGACGAGGATGGCAACGAGTATCACTGCTTCTGCCCACAGACCGCAGTGGACAACAGCGACAACTTCGGCCCGGCGTGGGCTCCAGAAGAGCAGTCGACACTCACCGAGGATCTCAACGTAGAGTTCTCGGATGGTGCAATCTATGCTGAGTGTTATGGCGACTACTACGTCATCGGCAAGAACACGTGGATGTACTTCGTTGACGACTACGCTACGGGCGACAGTTTCTGCTTCGAGCTTCTCACAGATGTTGATGCTGAGTACCCCGTAGGCACATTCCCAGTATCAAACGACCTTAACAAAGAGCAGATGGCATTGCCAGGATATGTGAATGGCGATGGCAACACTATGTGGTCGTGGTATAGCCTCTATGATGATAATAACGATGTTATTAGCGCCGCACCAATCGTAGATGGCGAGGTGGTTATCGTTGACAATGGCGACGAGACATTCACCGTGACTATCAACGTTGTTGACGACCTTGGCCATAAACTCACTGGCGAGTGCGTGGCATACGGAGAGTTCTACGGCACACGCTCTCATATGGCACGCCGCTCACTCACTTCACGTAAATAATCGAGGATTATGCGAACAGAGAGACTCCTAACCATTGTTCTACTCTTAGGCCTACTACTATCCTGTGAGCCCGAGGGTGGACATGATGTAATACCCGAGGAACCAACTCCCGAGGAACCAACACCCGAGGAACCAACACCCGAAGAGCCAATATTCCCTGAGAATCCACTCTCAACACTCGAAGGCGATATAGAGGTAAGGTTCACAGCAGACGACTCACTATCCTATGCCGACTGCTTTGGCAACTACTACCATACGGATAGCTATATGTGGGGATTATACTTCCAGAACTACACCTCTAAGGAGCAGTTATACATAGAGATTATGCACCCCGACCATATCTTTGAGATACCTCTAGGCACCTTCCGAGCATCGGACGACATCTACGCCACGGGGGTGCTTATCAAGGGAGGCTTCGATGAGGATGGCTACCAGGCATACTCGTGGTACACACGCCTTGGCAGCGAGGCTCAAAGTGGCGCTACAGCTCCAATATTCGACGGCTCGATAACTATCGAAGAGATGAATGAGGGGCTACACAAAGTTACCTTCGACCTAATAGACGACAAGGGGAACAAGATAACAGGTAGCTACGAGGGTCGCATGGTACTCGAAGATTTCCGCATATAGTCGTCTAACACTCATAGCAAAGAGGCTGACTTACGAGCTAATGCTGTAAGTCAGCCTCTTTTTAGACCGCCAATTTGTGATTACTACATTTATAAATGGCTATATCATAATGCTATATTGATTATTTATTGCTTATATGCAACAGAGCTGCCTAACGATTGTTAGACAGCTCTGCTTTAAAATCTCGAAAGAATTTAATTACATGCCCATAGCCTCCGCCATAGCAGCATCGAACTTCTTCTGATCCTTCTTTGAAAGCTTGTTATACTCAGCCTCCAAAGCATTGAGAGCAGCCTCATCATCGTTCTGAAGAGCCTTAACAGTCTTCTGAACAAGAGCGTCTACACCGCTAGCAGCAGGAGCAGCCTTCTCCTCACCAGCAGCAGGAGCAGCAGCCTCAGTTGTCTGAGCATCCTTCTGCTCGTCCTTCTTCTTGTCGTCACCACAAGCAACCATTACACCTGCGATAGCCAAAAGCATAAATAACTTCTTCATAATGTTTTAAGTTTTTTTATTGGGGTTCAAATACCAATTAACATCTATTTATCCGACATCCAACCCGAACCCCGTTAGGTTGACATCATCGAACTTTCGTCTGCTGTATGGTATGTGCTTAGATGGTATAGACCAAAAAAAGCGCAGACCATTTGCTTGATCTCCGCTGATAGGCCCTAGGAAAGCCGTGGTAAGAAAAAAAGCAATAGCCCGCGCAAAGTAACGCGTGACCCAATAATGGGTACGCGACATGCCACAGAATTTGTCCTCTCTTACCGTTTATGAATTTCCTAGGTTCATCAGCCGAGAAGGACAAACACCATTAGTGTTTATCGAATATTTTTACAAAAATACAAAAAAAATCCGAATCACACCATCTGTAGAGCAATTTTCGAGCTATTGCATCCGCAAAGGTATAAAAAATTGAGAGTGGTTATATATAATTTTGTTGTCTTTTATTGTCTAATTACTCTTCGGCTGAGTACTCTCTAAAGGGTAGATCTTTGGCAAGGAGCGAGAGGTAGAAGTCACGCTCTTCACCCTCAAGCAATAGGATACTCGGAATCGCATCCAACTGCTCGGACAATTTAGTAAAGTAGTGATATTTGAGGTGCTCGCATCGAGCGCTCAGAAGGGCTCGCTCCTCCTCGCTATGAGCCATGGCCACCGACGCAGTAGCGAGCGAATCGCTAAAGCGCCAGAACCTCTGGAAATGCGGCGTGGCAAACTCGCCATATCTTGTCACCGAGAGGCTATCCACCACCTCCCGATACATTGCATCCATACCCTCTTCGAGGCGTACCAAAGACTCATATACACGACCCTCGTTGGATTCAGAGGTAGATGCAACCATAGATTGAACACTATCCAACTCCGACCTATCAACAAAGACAACGACAGTATCTCTAATAGGCTCAATTCTCTCATTCGCCTGTGGCGCACGATGACCTCCGTCGTAGGTGCTTAGATATCCAATACCACCGAGCAACAACACCAAGACAAGAGCCACAACCCACCACACATATCTTGGACGCCACGCCTTACGCAGCTCTGCAACACTAACATAGCGTTGCGACGCAAGCTCTCTTGTCGCACAACGCGATATGCGCGACGAGCCGAAGATATCCTCCATGATCACACCTAAGGAGTAGATATCGCTACGAGCATCAACCTCTCCGCGCGTGCGAAGCTCCTTAGAGGCGTAGCGAGGTGTGCAGCCAAGTGTACGCATAGCATACTCGGCATCGCTATCCGCAAGGCCAAAATCTATGAGCTTCAAGGTATCCGAAGTGCGTGATATGAGTATATTATCGGGCTTTAGGTCGTTATGCACAATACCTCTCTTATGGAGATACTCCACGGCCATGAGTAGCTCTGAGAATATACGCTGTCGCTCCCTACGTGAGGGGCTCTCCCTAAGATAGTCACCCAGCGTACGACCATCGACATACTCCATAACTATAGCCACGCCATAGGGTGCGATATTCTCCAGCGTATAGAGATGAACAATATTGGGATGCTCCACGTCGATGGCAAGTTCAAACTCGCGACGCAAGAGGCGCTCCTGCCACTCCGACTTGTCTTTTGTTGTCTTTACAAGGAAACGCTTTCCCGACTTGAAAGCCATATACAACGTTGCATAGGTGGTGGTCTTCAATAACTTAAAGTCATAGAAGCCATCCTTTGCGCTATCTGCGTGACCGACATCGTCGAATATGTTACTCTCAATTGTCATTCGATAATTTTTGTTTGTCAAAGATAATGATTATTTTTGTAAAACTATGAGCATCGAGAGAGAAAACCCACAGATTACACTTTTGCGAGAGCGTGTAGAGAGGCGCTTTGGCAAGCAACTAATTGTTCACGCCGACTTCTTAGAACTCGTGGCTGAGATAGAGACGAGCCTAAGAGAACATATCTCGGAGAGTACCCTTGAACGTGTATGGGGCTACTCGACACGTGGCTACAACACCGTATCGTTACGCACGCTTGACGTACTATGCAACTATGCCGAGGGTTGCAGTTGGCAACTCTTCTGCCAGCGCCTGCGCGACAACGCCCCTATCGAGTCGCTCTTCTTCGACGTAGAACAGATACTCTCAAGCGAACTGACCATAGGCTCACAGATCAAGATCGGGTGGCTACCCGACCGCATATGTATTGTTGAATTTTTAGGTGATAATCGCTTCGTAGCTAAAGAGTGCCACAACTCAAAGATGCAGCCGGGCGACAGCTTCTCAACACTACAATTCTCACTGGGGCGCGAACTTGTCATGAGCGACTTTTGCCGTGCCAACTCCGAGGTGAGTCAAAGCTATGTTGTAGGTAGCAAGAGTGGACTAACACACCTCAGCATGTATAGCGAAATTGAAAATCTATAGATAGAGAGTAAAAATAGAGGGGATGGCCAATATATATTAGTCATCCCCAATCTATTATAACATCTCCAAGCGTTCCAAAAGCGGAGTAAAATCGGAGTGCGCATCGGCGAACTCATCGTACGAGTGTTCCGAGTGGCCAGCCTCAGGGACATCCGAGACATACTTAACAGCCACGACAGGGATATTGTCGTAGAGCTCAGCAACCTGGCATATTGCAGCAATCTCCATATCGAAGAGGCCACACACCACACCAAAGCGCGACTTAATATCACGCACAATATCGGCATTAACGAAGGAGTCACCAGTAAAGACGGTCTCCTCATCCTTGCCACATAGAGTGCGAGGGTCGGTAATCTCTGGGCAGAAGCCCTCGGGGATTATAGCATCGTGGTGAATGGCGCGCGAGGGCATAACGATATCGCCCTGCTTGCGACCAAGCGCAGCAGCAGCAAAGCCAACAACAGCCAACATATCGTATCTCTCTGTAGCCAAGGTAAGAGCGCGTGACACACCCGCCGAAGAGAGGGCCTTGCCAATACCAACCTCCACAAGGTCGTAGGTGTGCTTCAAATCGGCAGCCTTATCTAAGGCATAGCGCATAGCGCGATACTCGCGCGAGGTGGGGGCACAAATCAATATACGCATACTACCACCACTTTTCGTAAGCCGAACCTATACCCAACTCGGCAGCCTCATCCGCAGTGAAGAGGGTGCGCATATACTCTGCCATAGCGGCATTCGTAGAGTCAATAGCATACAAGCCAGGGTTACCACACTGCACCTCATTAAGACCCACAACATCGGATGCCGACTTCAAAGGGAATACATCCTTGTAGACCTTAGCAAGAGCCATGCGAACATCCTCAGCCTCAACATCCTGCATAGTAGAGAGGTAGAAGCCTGTCTTACAACCCATAGGACAGAACGAGACGATAGACTTACCTATCTTCTCGTCGAGGCGTAGGTAGTAGGCCATGAGGTGCTCAATGGTGTGCACCTCGCCAGAGCCAAGGGGCGCATGGGCCATAGGGGCACGGAAGCGCAAATCCCATGAGCGCACAGCAAACTCATCGTTGATATTATATACCGAGCGCAGATAGAGACCTGCATCGAGGGTACGATGGTCAACATCGAATGATGACACAATATTTTTCTTCATATTCACTTGTCTTTTAATTTATAGGACAAAGATAGGAATTTTTCTGCTAAATAAGTATCTTTGCATCAAATTAAATGAGTATGAAGTTTCGCACCGAAATAGAGAAGATAGGTTGGAAGAGCCCAATAGAGTATTCGAGCCATATCCTAACACTTGGATCGTGCTTTGCCGAGCGCATATCCTCAATACTCTCAGAGCGCAAGTTCAGCGTCACAGCTTTACCCACAGGCATACTCTTCAACCCTGCATCTATAGCACAGAGTATCAATCTCATGGCATCAGGACACAAGATCTCAGAGGAGGAGCTTATCGAGGTGGATGGCAGGTGGCTAAGCTATAACTTCCACTCTTCGATATCCTCGACAACTCGCCAGGAGGCAAGGGCCGTGATGCAGGAGGCCATAGAGTGTGGTGGTGAGGCCCTAGACAAAGCGACACACCTTATCATAACACTTGGCACCGCATGGGTATACCGTCTTAGAGAGAGTGGCTCGGTGGTGGCAAACTGCCACAAGCAGCCAGCCTCGCTATTTAGTCGCGAGCTACTGAGCGTGGAGAGCATCGTGGAGATACTAAGGCCCATATGCGAGAGGTTCAAGGGTGAGATAATACTCACCGTGAGTCCTGTGCGCCATGTGGGCGAAGGTCTTGTGGATAACTCACTTAGCAAGGCGATACTAAGGGTGGCTGTAGATGCTCTTCAGTGCCAATTCCCCGAGCGTATAACATACTTCCCAGCGTACGAAATCCTCATTGATGATCTCAGAGACTACCGCTTCTACACGGAGGATCTGGTGCACCCAGCGCCAATGGCCGTAGAGTACATAGCCGAGAAGTTTTTTGAGGTGGCACTATCCCCCCAAAGCAAGGATCTTATGACCAGAGTGGAGCGCATAGTGCAAGCCTCACGACATCGTCCCCTAAACCCTCAGAGCGAGAGCTACAAAACATTCTGTCTTCGACAGCTCGATGCCATACGAGAGATTAAGGGTGTAGATTTAAGCAAAGAAAAGCACTTTTTTGACACCATGTTACAAATAAATTTGTAACTTTGCGGCTCTAATTGCCAAAACATTACGATGAAGATTTTAAACAGACATATACTCACCCTTGTCGTTGCACTATTTGCAGCCATAGGAGGCATCACAGCAGCAACACCCAAGCCACGACTAATCATCAACATCGTCGTTGGCTCGATGCGTAGTGGCGACCTTGAGCGCTATAGCGACAACTTCTGTGAGGGTGGCTTCAAGCGTCTTGTAAACAACGGCCGCAACTATACGAATGCCTACCTTGGATACTCGCACTGCTCAACAGCCGCAGGTCTTGCAACACTCGCAACAGGCACACAGCCCTGCGACCATGGTGTCATTGGTGAGAGTTGGTGGAACTATGCCGATGGACAGTACACATCGCTTATCGCAGATAAGAAGTCACACCCCGTACCCTTCAGTACAGGCTCGGGTAACTACTCGGCAAACCGCCTGACATCACCTACATTGGGAGACCTACTCCTTAGCACCTCACCCCAGAGTAAGCAGTTTACCATAGCCATCGACCCGCTATCAGCCATTGTCATGAATGGTAAGGCGGGAGTACCCTTCTGGGCGGAGAGCAACCAGACACACTGGACCACAGCCTCAGCATTTACCGAGACCCTTCCAGCATGGGTTAACAAGTACAACCAGAACGACACGAACGAAAATTATAAACTTGCACGCTGGACACCCATGTACAAGGCGTGGATGTACAAGAACGAGGAGGTTGCCATCTTAGAGGGCATCAAGGATAAGCACACCAAGCTACTCAGCGACATAAACCTACGCCTATCTGCCTCGGATCATGGCGCTATGTGCTACACCCCCGCAGGCAACACCCAGGTACTCAAGTTTGCATCGACACTCGTAGTACAGGAGGGTCTTGGCAGCGATGAACATACCGACATCCTAAACATTTGTCTCGACACCTCGCGATACATCACCGAGACCTACGGACCTGAGTCCATGGAGTACGAAGATATGATATACCGTCTCGACAAGGACCTTGCCGACTTCTTGACATATATCTACGCACAGGTTAAAGACCCTAGTATGATTGTGGTAACCCTAAGTTCGGACCATGGCACAGCGCCCTCGTACAACCCCGTAGACAGAGCGGAGCGCGAGCGCTTCAACACACGACAAATGGAGGTTATTGTAAACGCCTACGTGAGTGCTCATCACGGCTCCGACGAGTATATCCTAGGATATGCCAACAATGCTATATACCTAAATCACAAGACCATAAATAGCAAGAAGCTCAACATCGACGATATTCGCGATGAGGTGGCAATCTTCTCTCTTCAGCTACGAGGTGTGGCCTCGGCACGCTCCTCAACAGCACTTCGCAACAGCTCGTTCACAAGTGGCAGAGGCGAGCTTATGCAGCAGAGCTTCTACGCCTCACGTTCGGGCGATGTGATCCTCGACCTGATGCCCGGATGGATTGTGGAGGATAGCAGCAAGCGCACATCCTCAACATCGGGATACAACTACGACAGACATATTCCGCTGATAATATATGGTGGTGGCATAGAGGCCTCGACTATAGATAGCCGTGTGGATCCAGCATACCTGGCAGCAACGCTCTGCACGCTTATTGACATAGAGCTACCATGGTCATCGGATGGTTCGATACTCCCTTAACGCAGATAACAACAAAATAATATGAAAGACGCTATACAAGATGCTATCATCGAGGAGTTCTCGATGTTTGACGACTGGCTCGACAAGTACGACTACCTTATAAGTCTTGCCGATTCACTACCCGTTATAGACGCCTCGAAGCGCACCGATAAGTACATTATCGAGGGTTGCCAATCGAGGGTATGGGTGAGTGCCGAGTTGGTGGATGGCAAGATGCACTACACCGCCGACAGCGATGCCATCATCACCAAGGGCATCATCGCCCTACTCATCAGAGTTATGGATGGTCGCACCCCTAAGGAGGCGGCAGATATGGACCTCTACTTCATCGAGGCAATAGGTCTTGGCGAGAATCTTTCGCCCACACGTAGTAATGGTCTAAGAGCTATGATTCAGCAGATGAAACTCGATGCTCTCATTTTCACAAAACAACAGGAGATATAGTATGACACCAGAAGAGATACTCGCAGTAGAGAAGGAGATTGTCCTTACACTCAAGAATATATACGACCCCGAGATTCCCGTAAACATCTACGACCTCGGTCTTATCTACGAGATTAACTACGACCCCGCGGGCACCGCAGATATCATCATGACACTCACTGCGCCCAACTGCCCTATGGCCGACATGCTTCTTGCCGACATCAACCGCGAGGTGGGCAAGGTGAATGGTGTGAACAAGGTGAACATAACCCTCACTTTCGAGCCTCAGTGGGATAAGTCTATGATGTCGGAGGAGGCACTTCTTGAGCTAAATCTACTATAATGGCTAATGGTGGTCCATACAGATATGGTAACGGTGGCATAGGCTCTGATAGTAGCATCTGTGCCGAGATACTTGCGTCCGTAGACCAGACCACACGCGAGAATATTATAGGGCATCTGGCCATCGAGCGACAAGGGCGCAAGAGTGGCGATATAATGACCATTCTCGACTCTACGGGAGGCGATTGGAACCAAACGATGCACATCATGTTGCTCAAGTTCATCGGAGGCTTCGACAATAGGGATGCCGCCATGGAGTTGGCACGACGTATACCCCACGCCACGATAATGCGTGAGCGATGCTCGAAGCTTCTCATCGAGGCGTTACTCATAGGCACCTCGGGACTACTGGAGCTCTACGACGATAGGGATGACTATATACGCATGCTCAAGCTGGAGTATGCACACCTGGCAGCTAAATACTCGCTTGAGGCTATGGCGGCGTCAGCATGGAAGTTTGTAAACGTACAGACCAACAACCACCCAGTGCTGCGCCTTGCACAACTTGCCGCCTCATACTTCGAGCAGGAGATCACCATGAGCAACGTGGTGAGATGCCAAAGTCTTAATGATATATACCGCCTATTCTCGGGCCACGCCTCGGAATATTGGCTCACCAACTTCATACCCCACACCACGATGCATGGCGCCGCCAACCGCTTTGGCAAGATGAAGAGCGAGCTATTGGGTATCAACTTCGTATCGCAGATGATATACGCCTACGGTAGCTACACACACTCCGAGGCACTAATATCTCAAGCAACACAGATACTCAGGGAGATACCCGCTGAGGATAACCGCTACATCAAGATTTGGAATAGCTACGGCAAGGTAGCCATAACGGCCTACGACAGCCAGGCATTGATACAACTTAGCAGAGAGTATTGCCACAGACAATACTGCCACCGCTGTCCCCTCAAGCAATATATCGGACGATAATATTCGTCAAAAATAGGCGTGCGCAACGACCACACCTCTATAAATATGCGCGCGCGAGTTGCATTTTCAATAAAAAATAGTTATATTTGCGCGATATATGCGTGTTATCCAATAGTGTATAGCATATTGGAGGATGCACCATTACATTAGAACGAAAATAAATCTAAGACAATAATGGATATTTTATCAAAGATTATCAAGGTCTTTTTCGGCTCAAAGAGCGATAAGGACAACAAGGAGATCATCCCCTATGTAGAGAAGATCAAGGCGATCTACCCTACTATCTCGGCTCTCAGCAACGACGAGTTGCGTGCCCGTTCTGCAGCGCTCAGCCAGAGCATTGCCGACTTCATCGCCGAGGATGAGGCATCAATCGTTAAGAACAAGGAGCTTTTGGAGCGTCCCGAGACATCCCTCAAGGATAAGGAGCGTATCTCAAAGGATATTGATGATACCACAAAGCGTATCGACGAGAAGATTGAGCAGAAGCTCGAGGAGATACTCCCTGAGGCATTTGCCATCATGAAGGATACAGCACGCCGCTTTGCCGAGAACGACGAGGTGGTGGTTACGGCTAACGACTTCGACCGCAACCTTGCAGCCGAGCGTCAGGACTTGGTGCGCATCGAGGATGACAAGGCTATATATAGCAGCCAGTGGACAGCCGGTGGTAATGTCATCAAGTGGGACATGGTACACTACGACGTGCAGCTCTTCGGCGGTGTGGTACTCCACAAGGGTCGTATCGCCGAGATGGCAACAGGTGAGGGTAAGACCCTTGTAGCGACACTCCCAGTATTCCTCAACGCCCTTGCTCATAAGGGTGTGCACGTAGTTACCGTAAACGACTACCTCGCACGTCGTGATGCTGAGTGGATGGGTCCTATGTATCAGTTCCACGGTCTTTCGGTAGCTTGTATCGACAATACACGTCCTAACTCACCAGAGCGTCGCAAGGCTTATATGGCCGATATCACCTTTGGTACGAACAACGAGTTTGGTTTCGACTACTTGCGTGATAACATGGCCTCAGCACCTAAGGACCTCGTACAGCGCAAGCACCACTTTGCCATTGTCGATGAGGTCGACTCGGTGTTGATCGACGATGCTCGTACTCCATTGATCATCTCTGGTCCTGTGCCTAAGGGTAGCGACCAGCTCTTTGCCGAGTATCAACCCGCTGCGAAGTATATCTACGACTTGCAGAGCAAGATGTCGTCTGCCGATGTTGCCGAGGCTAAGCGTCTCTTCAACGAGGGTAAGATGGATGAGGCCGGCAAGCTCCTATTGCGTGCATACAAGGCTATGCCTAAGTATAAGGCGTTGATTAAGTTCCTCTCAGAGCCAGGTGTTAAGGTTCTCTTGCAGAAGACCGAGAACATCTATATGCAGGACAATGAGCGCCGCATGCCTGAGATTACCGACGACAACTTCATCATCCACGACGAGCGTATGAACTCGTTGATTCTCACCGATAAGGGTCACGAGGTAGCATCGCGCCGCTTCAACGAGGATGGTTTCTTTGTGCTTCCAGATATTGGTGCTCGCATTGCCGAGATTGAGAATGCCAACATCAGCCCCGAGGAGCGTGCCGAGCAGAAGGACAACCTTCTTAGCGACTACGCCACTAAGTCGGAGCGTGTACACACCATGAATCAGTTGCTCAAGGCATACTTCATGTTCGAGAAGGAGGTTGAGTATGTTATTATCGACGGAAAGGTGAAGATTGTCGACGAGCAGACAGGTCGTATCATGGAGGGCCGCCGCTACTCGGATGGCTTGCACCAGGCTATCGAGGCCAAGGAGAATGTTAAGGTCGAGGATGCAACACAGACCTTTGCAACCATCACCCTGCAGAACTACTTCCGTATGTACCATAAGCTCGCAGGTATGACCGGTACCGCTGAGACCGAGGCATCGGAGTTCTGGAGCATCTACAAGCTCGACGTGGTGGTTATCCCAACAAACAAGAAGGTTATTCGCGACGACCGCAACGACCTCGTATATAAGACCGCTCGTGAGAAGTATAATGCCGTTATCGCCGAGATTGAGCGTCTCGTGGCTGAGGGCCGCCCTGTGCTTGTGGGTACTACCTCAGTGGAGATTTCGGAGTTGTTGAGCCGTATGCTCAAGCTCCGTGGCATCAAGCACAATGTGCTCAACGCCAAGCAGCACCAGCTCGAGGCACAGATTGTTGCCGAGGCGGGTCGCAGTGGTCAGGTAACCATCGCTACCAACATGGCGGGTCGTGGTACCGATATCAAGCTCTCACAGGAGGTTAAGGAGGCTGGTGGTCTTGCCATCATCGGTACCGAGCGTCACGAGAGCCGTCGTGTAGACCGTCAGTTGCGTGGTCGTGCAGGACGTCAGGGTGACCCAGGTTCATCACAGTTCTTCGTATCGCTTGAGGATAACCTCATGCGTCTCTTCGGCTCGCATCGTATCGCACGCCTCATGGACCGTATGGGTCTTAAGGAGGGCGAGGTTATCCAGGCAGGCATGATGACCAAGGCTATTGAGCGTGCACAGAAGAAGGTCGAGGAGAACCACTTTGGTACTCGTAAGCGTCTGTTGGAGTACGACGATGTTATGAACTCACAGCGTGAGGTTATCTACACACGCCGTCGTCACGCACTCTATGGCGAGCGTATCGACATCGACCTCAACAACCTACGTTACGACTACGCCTTGAAGTTTGTGGAGAACCACGATGGCTGCACATACGAGGAGTTCAAGTTTGACCTTATGCGCGAGGTAGCCATTGAGTTCACTCTCGACGAGAAGGCATACAACTCAATGAAGCCTCAGCAGCTTATCGAGCATATTGTCGCTGACCTCACCGCACACTACGAGCGTAAGGTTAAGATGCTGGCAGATGCTGTGCGCCCAACAATGATGAAGATCTACGAGAACCGCAAGGATAACATGTCAATGCGTATCGCCTTCCCTATCACCGATGGCCGCAGAAACTACGGCGTGCCCGTGGAGCTACAGCGTTGCAAGGATAGCGACTGCATGGATATATATCGTGAGTTTGCAAAGGTGGCACTCTTCACCACCATCGATGACGCATGGCGTGAGCACCTCCGCGAGATGGATGAGTTGCGCCAGAGCGTTCAGAATGCTACCTACGAGCAGAAGGATCCACTCCTCATCTACAAGCTTGAGTCGTTCCAGCTCTTCTCAAAGATGCTTGAGCAGATTAACCGCGATGTATTGGCACAGATCAACAAGGCGGGCCTTGCCGTGCGCCAGAGCGACCCAGAGAATATACAGCAGGCTCAGGAGCAGAAGCAGCGCATCGACGTCAACAAGCTCCAGGAGTCACGCATGGCTGCTGCAGCCAACGCTGGTCAGGGCGAGAGAGGCAAGACTGCGCCTATCAAGGTTGACAAGAGCGTAGGTCGCAACGACCCATGTCCTTGTGGCTCAGGTAAGAAGTATAAGCACTGCCACGGTAAGCTATAGTGCATACTACTAATATAGAGGCAAACTACTAATATCACAATTATAGCTATGGGATATAAGGAGCAGAAGCAGCGACAGTTCGACATCCGCTACTTGCAGATGGCACGCGTGTGGGCCGAGAACTCATACTGCGTACGCCGCAAGGTGGGAGCGCTGTTGGTTAAGGATAACATGATTATCTCGGATGGTTATAATGGCACACCCGCAGGATTCGAGAATATCTGTGAGGACGACATGGGCAAGACCAAGCCATACGTTCTGCATGCCGAAGCTAATGCCATAACAAAGGTTGCTAAGAGCGCTAACAACTGCAACGGCTCTACACTATATGTCACCGCATCACCATGTATAGAGTGCGCCAAGCTCATTATCCAGGCGGGCATCAAGCGTGTGGTATATAGCGACTCGTATCGCCTTGAGGAGGGCTTGGACCTCTTGCGTAAGGTGGGCATCGAGTGTGTTCAGCTCCCCGTAGCCGAGTAGTTCGAGGTAAAAGAATAGTAATAAAGGTGCGCTCAGAAATTGAGCGCACCTTTTTATGTGCATATCTCTACCCAATTTTGGTAATGATGCAAAAAGTGGCGCTTTTTGAGGTTAAAAATGGGCGAGAGATTTATTTCTCTCGCTCATATTTTTTGGCGATTTTCCCCTGATTACTCTGAAGGTACAGATACCATTTAACAAAATCTTTGAAATGCTCAT
>JAZRMM010000013.1:0-35267 GCA_045647535.1 Alistipes sp. | reverse complement strand
CATCTTTGCAACCATCGCCTTAGCACGACGTGCACCCTCTACCTTACCCTGTGGCAACTTAGCGAGTGATGATACGCGAGCTGCAACGAACAACATTGCAGAACCGTTCTTACATGTTGCAGCGCAAGCACCACAACCTACGCATGCTGCAGCGTCCATACTCTCGTCAGCATCTGCCTTAGGAATAGGAATAGCGTTACCATCGGGTACAGAGTTAGTGCGTACAGAGATGAAACCACCAGCCTGCAAAATCTTATCGTAAGCGCCACGGTCAACAACGAGGTCGCGGATAACGGGGAATGCAGCTGAACGCCATGGCTCGATAGTGATGGTTGAGCCATCCTCGAACTTACGCATGTACATCTGGCAAGTAGTAACAGCCTGTGATGGACCATGAGCATGGCCATTGATGTGCATAGAGCACATACCGCAGATACCCTCACGACAGTCGTGGTCGAAAGCTACAGGCTCCTCACCCTTGTGGATAAGGTCGTTGTTGAGGATATCCATCATCTCGAGGAATGAGGTGTCAGAAGAGATGTTCTTAACCTCATAGGTCTCGAATGCACCCTGTGACTTAGCGTCCTTTTGACGCCATATCTTTAATGTAAAATTCATACTTCAGTTTTTATTAAAGGTTAACGTCAAAAAATTAGTCTTTGTAGTTACGCTGTGCACGGTGTACGAACTCGTAGTCGAGCTGCTCGATAGTCATCTCAGGAACATTGTCCATACCCTTGTACTCCCAAACAGCAGCATAAGCGAACTTGTCGTCGTGACGCAAAGCCTCACCATCCTCAGTCTGGTGCTCAGAGCGGAAGTGACCACCGCAAGACTCCTCACGGTTCAAAGCGTCACGTGCCATAAGCTCGCCGAGCTCCAAGAAGTCCTCCAAACGCAATGCCTTCTCCAACTCAACGTTGAATGAATCCTCAGTACCTACAAGCTTCAAATCCTTGTAGAACTCCTTGCGCAATGCCTGAATCTCAACGATAGCCTTCTCCAAAGACTCCTTAGTACGAGCCATACCTACGTTGTCCCACATGATGAGACCGAGGCGCTTGTGGATATCGTCAACAGACTGTGAACCCTTGATAGCGAAGAGACGCTCGATACGTGCACGTACGCCCTTCTCAGCCTCGTCGAAGGCAGGAGTAGATGTAGACACCTTAGGAGCCTGGATCTTCTTAGCGAGGTAGTCACCAATGGTGTATGGCAATACGAAGTAACCATCAGCCAAGCCCTGCATAAGAGCTGACGCACCAAGACGGTTAGCACCGTGGTCTGAGAAGTTAGCCTCACCGATAGCGTACAAACCTGGGATAGTGGTCATAAGGTTGTAGTCAACCCAGATACCACCCATGGTGTAGTGTACAGCTGGGAAGATCTGCATAGGCTGCTCATATGGGTTAACGTCGGTGATCTCCTCATACATATCGAAGAGGTTACCATAACGCTGCTTGATAGTCTCCTTACCCAAACGCTCGATAGCGGTCTTGAAGTCGAGGAATACAGCCAAACCTGTCTCGTTCACACCGTAGCCAGCATCGCAACGCTCCTTAGCAGCACGTGATGCAACGTCACGTGGCACGAGGTTACCGAAGGCTGGGTAGCGACGCTCCAAGTAGTAGTCGCGATCCTCCTCAGCGATGTCTGATGGCTTCTTAGTACCCTTGCGGATAGCCTCAACATCCTCCATCTTCTTAGGAACCCAGATACGACCATCGTTACGCAATGACTCAGACATCAAGGTCAACTTAGACTGCTGAGTACCGTGTACTGGAATACATGTAGGGTGAATCTGAGTGAAACATGGGTTAGCAAAACCTGCACCCTTACGGTAGCACTGGAATGCTGCAGAGCCGTTAGATGCCATAGCGTTGGTTGAGAGGAAGAATACGTTACCGTAACCACCAGTAGCGATAACCACTGCGTGAGCACCATGACGCTCAATCTCACCAGTTACGAGGTTACGAGCGATGATACCGCAAGCCTCGCCATTCTCAACAACAACATCCAACATCTCGTGACGTGGGTATGACTTCACAGAGCCAGCTGCAATCTCCTTGTTGAGTGCTGCATAAACACCGAGCAAGAGCTGCTGACCGGTCTGACCACGAGCATAGAATGTACGTGATACCTGAGCACCACCGAATGAACGGTTAGCAAGCAAGCCGCCGTACTCACGAGCGAAAGGTACACCCTGAGCTACGCACTGGTCAATGATAAGGTTAGAGACCTCAGCCAAACGATATACGTTAGCCTCACGAGCACGGTAGTCACCACCCTTGATAGTATCGTAGAAGAGACGATATACTGAGTCGTTATCGTTCTGATAGTTCTTAGCAGCGTTGATACCACCCTGTGCAGCGATAGAGTGAGCACGACGTGGTGAATCGGAGATGCAGAAGATCTTTACGTTGTAGCCAAGCTCACCGAGTGAAGCAGCTGCAGAAGCACCGCCAAGACCGGTACCTACAACGATGATATCCAACTTACGCTTATTAGCAGGGCTAACAACCTTGATAGCAGCCTTATGGTTGCTCCACTTCTCGGCCAATGCACCTGCTGGTGTTTTAGCATCTAATTTATAAGCCATAGTATATATTAGTTTTTATTGTTATCAGATTATTCTACCTACGCTTTAATACCCATATCTGCAAGCCATGTCTCGTGGTTCAAGAAGCATGCGATTGCAACAACTGCGAAGCCAATGAAGATAAGGGTTGCAACGATGTTAGCACCCATCTTCAAACGTGGATACCAGGTGTCGTTAGCGAAACCTGCTGACTGGAACATTGACCATACACCGTGTGTAAGGTGGAACCACAAAGCAGCAAACCAAATGAGGTAAAGAACTACGTTGTACCACTTAGAGAAGGTGATACACATGAGGGCAGCACCATTGTGTGGAGCGATAACCTCCTCACCAAACTTGTAGAAGTCTGAGTGCATAAGCTCAACGAGCTGCATCTTTGACCAGAAGTGAACAAGGTGCAACAAAAGACCAAGAACTACGATTACGCCAAGAACAAGCATATTCTTTGAAGCCCAAGACACGCCCTTCTCCTGAACTGTGATCTGGTAGCGCTGTGTACCACGAGCACGATAGTTGTTCATAGTGAGGATAATAGCGTAGATGAAGTGAACAGCTACACCAGCAGCCAACAAGGCTGTACCTGCGAGTGCATACCAGTTAGCACCGAGGAACTCACAAATTGCATTGTAACCTTCACGGCTGAAAAGCATCGTGAGGTTCATTGACATGTGGAAAAGGATGAAGAGTACAAGGAAGCATCCTGAGATACTCATAACAAGTTTCTTTCCCACCGATGAATTAGTTAAAAAACAGTTCATAGTGTAAAAAATTTAGTTATATTTGTAAATAGTTTTGTTGATATCCTTGGTCTGTTAGTGGCAAAGCGCAATATACACGCACTATTTGCTACTGCAAAGATAGCAATTCTTTGCATAATAGCAATAGCTAACGAGTGATTTTATACGGCAAAATGGGATAAAAGTTGGAATTTACATAATAATCGACACCTATGGAGGAGAAAAAGGAGATTAGGCGCGAGGTACGCCGACGAATAGCCGAGATTGACGATAAGGCAAAGGGGCTCGCCGCCGAGGAGATATTCTCAAAAATTGAGAACCTCGACACTTTTCACAAGGCAGAGTGCATTGCGCTCTTCGTTGCTATGAAGGACGAGGTTAGCACCGACATAGCGCTACGCCGCTGGTACGATATGGGCAAACATCTTGTTGTGCCACGTGTCGAGGGCGATGTCATGCGCTTCTACGACTACGACCCCGAGCGCATGCAGGTGGGAGCCTTTGGCATCATCGAGCCTATGGGCAATGTGGAGTGCGAGGCGAAGGATATAGACCTAATGATAGTCCCCGCACGCGCCTTCACACTCTTAGGCGAGAGGCTGGGACGTGGTGGCGGCTTCTACGATAAGTATATGTCGCTCAATGGTTTCCGTGCAACAAAGATAGGCATTGCCTACAAGTGTCAGATATTCGACTCGCTACCTTGCGACAAGCACGATATAAGGGTCGACCAGGTGATTACCGAGTAGTGCTCATCTCTTGTGCTATACGCACTGCCGTTGCACGCAAATTAGCATACGCCGTCTCGCCACGCATAGCCTCCTCAAGTGGCATATCGTGGGGCGTGGCGGCGTATATCTTTTTGAAGCCACCACGACGCAACTCATCCGACCATACGACACCTCCGCCAACGGCAATGCAGGGCACACCCTGAGCCTGGGCATAGCGCAACACTCCCGATGGAGCCTTACCCATAAGAGTCTGACTATCAATACGACCCTCGCCAGTAATGACAAGATCGCTATTGGCAATCAGTGTTTTGAAGCCTATTGTATCGAGTACCAACTCGATGCCCGACTGCGGCTTTGCACCAAGCATGGCTAGCACACCATAGCCAACACCTCCTGCGGCGCCAGCACCCGCAATGTTCGCCCACTCCTCACCGATGATTGAGGCGTAGTGACGCAAAGCCCTATCTAAGCGCTCCACCATCTCGGCATTCGCCCCCTTCTGTGGGGCATAGACAGCAGCTGCACCACGCTCGCCATAGAGCGGATTATCGACATCGACAGCTACCCTTAGTTCCAGATCTCGCACTAAGGATATAGCCTCGACATCATCCACCGACGCCACCCTCTCAAGAATATCTATTGTCGTTGTAAGTTCCTTATGGTCTGCATCATAAAAACGACACCCCAAGGCACGAAGCATACCACTGCCGCCGTCATTCGTAGCACTACCACCAAGGCCCAAAATAACCTTACGGCACCCTCTGCGTAGCGCATCCGCAATCATCTCACCCACACCATAGGTTGTGGTGATAAGGGGGTTGCGCTCCTCAGGCGCAACGAGCGTTAAGCCCGCCGCTGCAGCGAGCTCCACAACCGCAGTATCGCCATGGATAATACCATAGCGCGCCTTGATGCTATTACCAAGGGGCCCTGTGACATCCACATCGACATACTCTCCCTTGATACTCTCGACAATAGCCTCGGTCATGCCCTCGCCACCATCGGCGATATAAGCCTTGCACACCTCGCACTCAGGGAGAGACTCATACCACCCTTGGGCAAAGGCCTCGGCAGCCTCACGCGATGTCAGCGACCTCTTGAAGGAGTCGAATGCTATGATTATCCTCTTCATAGTGACGCTTTATTTCCACAAATATAGTACATATCCACGATTTTTCCTATCTTTGTAAGCAAAACTACAATACGACTATGGGAATAAGAGCAATCATAACTGCCGCTGCAATGCTTCTCAGCATAAGCGCAATGGCATCTGAGCCTATCAGCGAGAGGGTCTACGACGCTGGCGTCAGCCGCGAACTTGCCAAGTGGCGCAAGGCTACAATCAACAATGTGAGCTACCACCTACACTTCGATCTAATAGAGAATATTGGCTCAGCAACCATCAGTTTCTTTACCACTGAGCCACAGGAGATTATTATAGACTTTCGCAATACCGACCTTGTAAGGGGCGTAGAGAGCCACAACTATACGCTCAAAGATGAGCATATCATAATCCCAGCCGATGAGATTGTTGCAGGGCATAACGAGGTGACTATAACCTTTGGCATTGACAACCAGTCGCTTAACCGCAAGCCCGACTTCCTCTACACGCTCCTTGTCCCCGACCGTGCTCGCACACTCTTCCCATGCTTCGATCAGCCCGACATAAAGGCCGAATTCAATCTATCGCTAACCCTCCCCGAGGGGTGGACAGCTGTATCGAACACGGCCATAAGCGACATATCGGACAACACCATAACATTCGCTCCCACAGAGCCTTTGAGCACCTATCTATTCTCGTTTGTGGCGGGTGAGTTCTTTAGTAGCACATACGACGATGGCAACCACCGCTTCACGGCCTACTACCGCGAGACCGACCCCAAGCGCCTTGCGCAGCTCGACACCATCTTCTCGCAGGTAGCAGCATCGTTGGAGTGGTTGGAGGAGTACACAGGCATCGACTATCCCTTTGCCAAGTACGACCTTATCATGCTCCCTGGCTTCCAATATGGAGGTATGGAGCATACGGGAGCTACGCTATACAACGATAGCCAGATGTTCCTTGGCGAGAACCCATCGCTCGATGAGGAGCTGCGCCGTATGCAACTTATAGCCCATGAGACAGCGCATATGTGGTTTGGTGACTATGTTACTATGGAGTGGTTCAACGATGTGTGGACCAAGGAGATATTCGCCAACTACTTCGCCGCACGCATGACCGAGCCCCTATTCCCTGAGGTCAATCACCGCCTCAATCGTCTCAAGACATATACCCAATCGGCATATAGCGAGGACCGCACAACAGGCTCGACACCTATACGCCAGGAGCTCGACAACCTCAACAACGCGGGACTTATCTACGGCCAGATTATCTACAATAAGGCACCTATTGTGATGGATAAGATTGTGGAGCTTATGGGCGAGGATGCCTTCCGCCGAGCCATACAAGAGTATCTACGCACCTATGCTTATGGCAATGCCACATGGGACGACCTTGTTGCTATACTCGACAAACATACCGATGTAGATATCAAGAGTTTCAGCCACTTCTGGGTCTACAAGCCTTTTATGAACAATATAGTTATCTACAAACATAAGGGTAGATGGCATATACACAACCTCGATGGCAAGGGACACTTGCAAGAGTTCAACTGCCTATATATTTATAAGGATGGGCATCGTGAAGAGGTTGCGATACCTGCCGGCACAACATATTATGAAGTACCCCGTGGCGTAGAGATGGTGCTGCCCAATAGTGATGGCCGTGGATATGGTCACTTCGTATTGGATACCGAGATTATTGAGTGGCTAACCAAGAATATGGCGACCCTCGAGGATGACCTTATGCGCCAATCCTTCATCATGGTGCTCAACGAGGAGTATGAAGCTAACTGGCTGCTTGACAATGGTCTCGACTCACGCCGCTGGCTCGACTTCCTCCTAAGCTACCTGCCTCATGAGGATAACCACCTTATCGCCTCAACCATCAATGGCTACCTCACACGCCCACTGCTACGCGTGGGCAATGCCGAGGATGAGGCACGCCTGTGGGAGATAGCCACAACACACAACAACATTGCCCTCCGCCGTAGCCTTAAGATGACACTTGCTCATGCCATGCGCTCCGAGGAGATCGCTGCTAAATTCTACGACATATGGCTTTCGGCAAGCGACACGACGCTCAATGAAAATGATTATATGACTCTCGCCTATGAGCTTGCTGTGCGCTACCCTGAACACTATGACGAGATACTTTCAACGCAGCTTGCACGCATCAGCAACCCCGACAGATGCGAGCAGTTCAAATTTATTATGCGTGCTACACACCCAGATGTAGCGGTGCGCGATGAGCTCTTTGCATCGCTAATGGAGCCTGAGAACCGCCGCCCTGAGCCATGGACAGCTACGGTTGTAGGCTATCTTAACCACCATCTTCGCCAGGAGGATGCAGTGAAGTATATTTATCCTGCGCTGGAGGAGCTAAGAGAGGTGCAGCGCACGGGTGACATCTTCTTCCCTCGCAACTGGGTGGGTGCCCTCTTGGGTGGCCATAGCTCCGTTAAGGCCTTCAAGGAGGTGTGCAGCTTTATGGAGGATAACCCTCGCTACCCAATGCTACTCATGAACAAGATAGAGCAGGCGGCATGGGGTCTACTCACAAGCTTTAGGCATAAGCATAGGAGTGCAGATAGCTACAAACTTGGCGAAAGTATATTCTTCAATATGAGGTCAATAGAGTAAGATTAGTGTAACCTCAAAATGAGAAGCCTCGAATGGATAGTTGACACTCCATTCGAGGCTCTTATTTAAGCGGCAGGAGAATTTAGCGTCAGAAGGGTGTAGATGTGACACATCGCAAAAGAAGCCACCAAGGGATAGTAGTTTGACCTACAGCCCTTGGTGGCTTACTTTTTGCGATGTGGCGCAGATGCGCTCTTATCACGCTAAATTACTTGATGCGCTCGTAATACTCACGAGTACGAGTATCCACACGAATCTTGTCACCAGTGTTGATGAACAAAGGCACCTTAACGATTGCACCAGTGTTTACGGTAGCAGCCTTGAGTGAGTTTGTTGAAGCGGTATCGCCACGAACACCTGGCTCAGTGTAGGTAACCTCCATGTCAACGATTGGAGGAAGCTCAGCTGAAAGAACGGTCTCCTTCTCAGTGTGGAACATAACCTCAACAATCTGGCCGTCAGCCATAAGGTCTGCGTTGTTGATAAGGTTCTTGTCGATGTTGATCTCCTCGAAGGTCTCAGTGTGCATGAAGTGAGCACCAAGATCGTCCTCGTAGGTGAACTGATATGGACGACGCTCTACGCGCACCTGCTCAATCTTCTGAGATACTGAAGAGAAAGTCTTGTCGAGAACGTTACCATTCTCGAGGTTCTTGAGCTTTGAGCGTACGAAAGCAGGACCCTTACCAGGCTTGCAGTGCTGGAAGTCAACGACGATAAATGTCTTACCCTCCATCTCTACGCACATACCGATCTTGATGTCTGAAGCTGTGATTGTCATAGAAATATTATTTTTTAGTTAAATATTGTCGTTTTTTAAGATTTGCGTAACGGCGCAAAAATCGCACAAAGGTACAAATTTATTCCGAACATACAAATTATTCTACGCCGTTAAACTCTGTTACAGAGCAAAAACAGAGTATTACGCCCAGCAACTACCTATCGCCAAGCTGACGGAACATCTCCCACATGAGCACTCCCGCCGAGACTGATACGTTGAGTGAGTGCTTGATGCCCACCTGCGGAATCTCAACAGCACCGTCGACAACATCTACCACTGCCTGGTCGACACCCTCAACCTCGTTACCAAAGATAAGGGCGTACTTCATACCCTTTTCAGCCTGAAAGTTGTTGAGCATCGTAGAGCCCTCAATCTGCTCGACAGCAATAATGCGGTAGCCCTCCTCGCGTAGCTTGGCCACACACTCAAGGGTTGTCTCGTAGTAGCTCCACGCCACGCTCTGCTCCGAGCCAAGCGCCGTCTTATGTATCTCGCGGTTAGGGGGTGTTGAGCTAATGCCACATAGTGCAACACGCTCAATACCAAAGGCATCGGCAGTGCGGAAGAATGAGCCCACGTTCTGTGCCGAGCGCACATTGTCAAGTACCACGACTACGGGTAGTTTCTCCACCGAGGCATACTCCTCGATTGTTGGGCGACCGAGCTCCTCGTTAAGCAATTTACGCATATATCTAAAGTTTTGTTTTATCGGTTGATAAATAATTTTTAAGTAATTTTAATTATTACGCCACAAAAGTAATAAAATATAAAATATTTTTGGTAAATTTGCGCTTGAATGTTTTTATACGATGTGTAAGTTAACGACATATACGCTGATAGTTGTAGCAATGCTTCTTGGCTTTGCTACAAACTCTTTAGCGCAAGAGACTGAGTATGAGCTTAAGCCTGTCAAGGTAATCCCTGTTAATCGTCCGGAGTTCGCGGCAATGGCAGATTTTACCACCTATTTCGATAATAAGGAGTACGCTTCGATAGATAACTCATTGTCGGAGACTCTGTTCAGCGCACGCCTAACTCCTAAGATTAGTCTCGATTGGCGCTCTACGCCTGAGGGTGGCGACTATGGTTTTCGTGCTCATAGCTTGGTTTTTGGTGTCGATATGTTTCAAGACTTTGGCCACAACTCAAAGTTCTTGTCCGATGTAAAGGTGCAGATGTACTATAACTTTAGCACACCTTCGGTCGATATTTTTGCGGGAATATTTCCACGTTCGAATATGTTTGGTATGCGCAGCACCCTCTTCTTCGATCGTGACTATCGCTACTACAACAATCGTATTCAGGGACTTTTAATGCGCTACGGTGGCGGCGAGGAGTGGAAAAGCTTCATTGAGCTCGCCATGGACTACGACGGCATGCGCTCGTTCGATAGGCGTGAGTCATTCATGATTATGTCGTCGGGACGATGGGTAAGACCTATTCCACACATAGGGCTAACCTTTGGCTATGACTTTCTTATGGGCCACTATGCCAAGGACTACAACCCCGATACGGCAGATGGAGTCGTAGACAACCTAATGTTTACGCCCGTAGTTCGCTACGACCACACCTTTAGATGGGGGGGGGAAGGACTACCGCTCACAATAGGTGCCGAGGCTCGTTATATCCTCTCGTTGCAGCGCGACCGACTCATGGAGAACACCTGGCAAGCACCTATGGGTGGCGAGCTTATGGTTGAGCTTGAGTTCTGGTATATCGACCTTCGCAATCGTCTATACCTCGGACAAAACCTACTTACGCACTATGGACGCTACGGCTCGTCACTCTATCATGGCTCACCACTCTATGCTACGACAGAGGGCATATACAATACTATTGAGATAGGCTGTAACAGCCACTTCAGTAATTTTGTAGACCTTGAGGTCGGCGTGATGATTGATTACGATGGTCGCGGCTGGGGAACACGACAATATATAGCACTTAATATTGAACTGTGGCCTATAAAATTCAAAAAATAAATAATTCAAATAGATATACAACTATGACAACAGAAGTAACTGAAGTAAAGGAGAAGTCGTTGAACTTCGTAGAAGAGGTTATCGAGGAGGCTATTGCCAAGGGTAAGACACGTGTGCAGACACGCTTCCCACCCGAGCCTAACGGCTACCTCCATATCGGTCACGCCAAGGCCATCTGCATGGACTTCGGCGTTGCAAAGCGCTATGGTGGCGTATGTAACCTCCGCTTCGACGACACAAACCCTACAAAGGAGGATGTGGAGTATGTAGAGGCTATCAAAGAGGATATCAAGTGGCTCGGCTTCGAGTGGGGCGCAGAGTACTACGCATCGGACTACTTCCAGCAGTTGTGGGACTTCGCCATCCGCCTCATCAAGCAGGGTAAGGCATATATCGACGAGCAGACATCCGAAGAGATTGCAGCACAGAAGGGCACACCTACACAGGCAGGTACCGAGAGTCCCTTCCGCAACCGCCCTATCGAGGAGAACCTCGACCTCTTTATGAAGATGACAAACGGAGAGATTGAGGAGGGCAAGATGGTGTTGCGTGCTAAGATCGACATGGCAAGCTCGAATATGCACTTCCGCGATCCTATCATCTATCGTGTTGTCAACCACCCCCACCACCGCACAGGCGATAAGTGGAAGGTATACCCTATGTATGACTTCGCACACGGTCAGAGCGACTATTTCGAGGGCGTGACACACTCGTTGTGTACCCTTGTGTTCGTGCCTCACCGCCCCTTGTACGTCTTGTTCGTTGACTGGGTGAAGGAGGGTGTCGACCCATCGGATGAACGTCCACGTCAGTATGAGTTCAACAAACTCAACCTCAACTATACGTTGATGAGTAAGCGTAACTTGCTTATCCTTGTTAAGGAGGGCTTGGTTAATGGCTGGGATGATCCACGCATGCCAACATTGTGTGGTTTCCGCCGTCGTGGCTACTCGCCAGAGTCTATCCGCAACTTCGTGGATAAGATTGGCTACACCACATACGATGCACTCAACGACATGGCACTCCTCGAGAGCGCTGTGCGTGACGATTTGAACAAGCGTGCTACACGTGTGAGTGCCGTTATCGACCCTGTAAAGCTTGTCATCACCAACTACCCAGAGGGTCAGGTGGAGTCGTTCGAGGCAATCAACAACCCTGAAGATCCGGAGTCGGGCACCCACACAATAGAGTTCAGCCGCGAGCTATGGATGGAGCGTGAGGACTTCATGGAGGATGCTCCAAAGAACTACTTCCGTATGACTCCAGGCAAGGAGGTGCGTTTGAAGAATGCCTATATCGTGAAGTGCACAGGCTGCGAGAAGGACGAGGCTGGCAACATTACCACCGTATATGCCGAGTACGACCCAGAGACCAAGACTGGCATGCCAGGCTCTAACCGTAAGGTTAAGGGCACGCTCCACTGGGTGAGCTGCGACCACTGCATCAAGGCTGAGGTACGCCTCTACGACCGTCTTTGGAAGGTGGAGAACCCACGTGATGAGATGGCTGCTATCCGCAAGGAGCAGGGCTGCGAGGCTCTTGAGGCCATGAAGCAGATGATCAACGAGGAGTCTCTCAAGGTACTCACCGAATGCTACGTAGAGAAGTTCTTGGCAGATGCCAAGCCTTACGACTACTTGCAGTTCCAGCGTATTGGCTACTTCAACGTTGACAAGGACTCAACAGCCGACCACCTTGTGTTCAACCGCACGGTGACACTTAAGGATACTTGGGCAAAGCAGAATAAGTAGTATGCTCGGATAGCGACACTTAAGCGATGCTGCGACCTAAGCCTCGAATGGAGAACTCTATTCGAGGCTTTCCTTTTCAACACCACCCCACTTCGAATATGTCATAATCTTTAATTTTAAAGACACAGGATAGTACACATATCTACATTTTTTATATCTTTGTGTTATGAAACTGACATTCTTAGGTACAGGAACATCACAGGGAGTACCCCTTATAGGGTGCCAGTGTCCAGTGTGCACATCTCACGATAGGCGCGATAACCGACTGCGCACCTCGGCAATGGTGGAGGTGGGCGATAGGCGCATAGTCATAGACGCAGGGCCCGACTTTCGCCAGCAGATGCTTCGCGAGGGTGTTGCCCACCTTGACGCCATACTCCTAACACACGAGCATAAGGACCATACGGCGGGCATCGACGATGTGCGTGCCTTTAACTTTGTGGACTACCCCACGATACACACCATGCATATATATGGCAATGCCCCTACAATAGCAACATTGCTGAAGGACTTCGACTACGCCTTTGCTAAGGATAAGTATCGTGGCGTGCCCGTCATCGAGCTACACACCATCGACGAACAACACCCCTTCGATGTGTGCGGTGTGGAGGTGACGCCCATCATTGGTCACCACTCGATGCGCTTCCGCTCGGTGGGCTACCGCATAGGAGAGCTTGCCTACATCACCGACTTTAGCGATATAGAGCCCGAGGAGGAGGCTAAGCTACGAGGTGTTACAACCCTTGTGGTCAATGCACTGCGCTGGACAAGACACGACTCCCACTTCTCGGTTGATGAGGCCGTGGCACTAATCGAGCGAGTGAAGCCCGAGCGAGCCTACCTAACACACATGTCGCACAATATAGGACTCTACGACCAGACACAAGAGCAACTACCCCAGGGTGTGACACTCGCCTACGACGGCCTGGTAGTGGAGATTTAAGTTGGACCCTTATTAAGTAAGATATTATGAACAATTTTCTGAGTGGAAAGATTGTGGTAATCACCGGCGCATCGTCGGGCATTGGCGAGGCTATGGCACGCGAGTATGCCAAGATGGGCGCTAAGGTTGTTATGGGCGCAAGACGCGAGGATGAACTCAAGCGTATTGCCCAGGAGATAGCCGCAGAGGGTGGCAAGGTGGCATACGCCGCCTGCGACGTGGTGAATGAGGAGGAGTGCAAACACCTCATCGACACCGCCGTAGAGGCCTTCGGTGGCATAGATGTGATGATATGTAATGCTGGTCTCTCGATGCGAGCGCTCTTCGACGACTGCGACCTCAAGGTCTTGCACCGCCTTATGGATGTCAACTTCTGGGGCACGGTAAACTGCACGAAGTATGCGTTGCCATGGCTTCAGAAGTCTAAGGGCTCGCTTGTCGGCATATCGTCGGTAGCGGGCATACACGGTCTTCCTGGCCGCACGGGATACTCGGCATCGAAGTACGCCATGACGGGCTTCTTGGATACCATACGTGTGGAGAACCTCAAGAAGGGGTTGCATGTGATGACCGCCTGTCCGGGCTTCACAGCCTCTAACGTGCGCTTCTCGGCACTCACGGCCGATGGCTCGCAACAGGGCGAGACACCACGCAACGAGAGCAAGATGATGACCCCCGAGGAGGTTGCCCACATTGTGGCTAAGGGCATACGCCGCCGCAAGAGACTATGCCTCATGGAGTGGGAGGGACGAGGCACCCACCTGCTTAAGAAGTTCTTCCCCGGCCTCGTGGATAAGCTTTTCTACAAGGTTATGGCCAAGGAGCCAGACTCACCGCTGAAGTGAAAGGTGAGAAGTGAAAAGTGAAAGGTAAGGTGCGCTTCGCACTAGTTTTATAAGTCCGCTTGCTTGTCATTCTGAACAAAGTGAAGAATCTCCTCGAAGCCGACAAGCGACTATGTGTTTATTATATGTCGTCGCGTAGGAGATCCTTCGCTCCGCTCAGGATGACAAACAGACGAACGTAAGGTGCGCTTCGCGCAGGTTTATTGTGGGTTCTGGTGAGTTCTGGAGGGTTCTAATGGGGTTAGTGAAATTAAGGAAATTAGAGAAGTTAAGGAGTAGTGCTATTCACTAATTTCACTAAGTTCCTTAAATTCACTAAACGACCTAATTTTCTGTCAGGGTGGCACAGATGCGCCCTTATCACGCTAAAAACTTTAATGTTAGAAAGGGTTAGGCTTGGCCTATCGCAAAAGAAGGCCCCTCGGGATAGTACCTTGACGTACAGCCCGAGGGGTCTTACTTTTTGGGATGGGTCGAGAATGACCCTTTATCACATTAAAGCTGTGGGCCAGCTGCAACGAGTGCCTTACCCTCCTCGTTAGTTGTGAACTTAGCGAAGTTCTTAACAAAGCGACCTGCGAGGTCCTCAGCACGCTTGTTCCACTCTGCTGCGTCAGCGTAAGTGTCGCGTGGGTCGAGGATAGCTGGATCTACGCCTGGAAGAGCTGTTGGCACCTTGAAGTCGAAGATTGGAATCTGCTTAGTCTCTGCCTTGTCGATAGAGCCATCGAGGATAGCGTCGATGATACCACGAGTATCCTTGATAGAGATACGCTTGCCAGTACCGTTCCAACCTGTGTTCACAAGGTAAGCGGTAGCGCCTGATGCCTGCATACGCTTAACGAGCTCCTCGCCATACTTTGTTGGGTGGAGTGAAAGGAATGCTGCACCGAAGCAAGCTGAGAAGGTAGGAGTAGGCTCAGTGATACCACGCTCTGTACCTGCAAGCTTAGCGGTGAAACCTGAGAGGAAGTAGTACTTAGTCTGCTCAGGAGTAAGGATAGATACTGGAGGCAATACACCGAATGCATCAGCTGAGAGGAAGATAACCTTCTTAGCAGCTGGAGCCTTAGATACTGGCTCTACGATGTTGTCGATGTGGTAGATAGGGTAAGATACACGAGTGTTCTCGGTAACTGACTTATCAGCGAAGTCGATCTTGCCATTCTCGTCAACAGTTACGTTCTCGAGCAAAGCGTCGCGGCGGATAGCGTTCCAGATGTCTGGCTCGTTCTCCTTAGAGAGGTTGATAACCTTTGCATAGCAACCACCCTCGAAGTTGAATACGCCGTCGTCGTCCCAGCCGTGCTCGTCGTCACCGATAAGCTGACGCTTAGGATCTGTTGAGAGGGTTGTCTTACCTGTACCTGAGAGACCGAAGAAGATAGCTGTCTCGCCCTTCTCGTTGGTGTTAGCAGAGCAGTGCATAGATGCGATGCCCTTCAATGGAAGGAGGTAGTTCATGTATGAGAACATACCCTTCTTCATCTCACCACCATACCATGTGTTGATGATAACCTGCATCTTCTCACTGAGGTTGAATACTACAGCAGTCTCAGAGTTAAGACCAAGCTCCTTGTAGTTCTCAACCTTAGCCTTTGATGCGTTGAGTACTACGAAGTCAGGCTCACCGTAGTTTGCGAGCTCCTCCTCAGTAGGACGGATGAACATGTTCTTAACGAAGTGTGCCTGCCAAGCTACCTCCATGATGAAGCGGATCTTGAGGCGAGTGTTCTCGTTAGCACCGCAGAAGGTATCAACAACGTAGAGCTTCTTGTTTGAGAGCTCCTTAGAAGCGATCTTCTTGAGCTCAGCCCATGCAGCCTCGGTTACAGGCTTGTTGTCGTTCTTGTACTCCTCTGAAGTCCACCAGATAGTATCCTTAGTGGTCTCGTCCATCACGAAGAACTTATCCTTAGGTGAGCGGCCAGTGTAAACGCCAGTCATTACGTTTACTGCGCCCATCTCAGTTACTACACCCTTGTCGAAGCCAGTGAGACCCTCTTTGGTCTCCTCCTCAAACAAAGTCTCATATGAGGGGTTGTACACAACCTCCTCAACGCCGGTAATACCGTACTTTGATAAATCGATTGTTGCCATAGTTAAAAATGTTATTAATTAATCTTCTAATCTCTTCTATATTCCATTTGCTCTGCAGTGGGTAATTGTTGGTCCCTACTAAGCTATACGCCCACTTTTGGTCCCAATTCCCCAACCCACAAAATCGGTGCAAAGTTAAGAAATAATTTCGGTCTGTGAAAATTTTAACACCACTATTTTAATTTTTTTTATTAATTCACGAGCTATGAGGTAGTTTTGCATTTCGGCATAGCCTTTCTTACGAACATTTGCAATCATCTTACCCAATATTAACACGAAGGGTATATATATCACAAATTTTTATTAATTTTGTGGCGTCAATATACTTATTAGATATGACAATAACATATTAATATTATAAAACTATTTACGATGAAAAGATTTTTTCTACTTCTAAGCGTCTCACTCTTTGCTCTTGCTGCATGTGAGACTACCTCAGACCCAAAGCCAGAGCCAAAGCCCGAGGCTAAGGGCACACTCACCGTTACAGAGAAGTCTGTAGAGGTTGCCTTCTATGGTGGTGAGGGTGTTGTTAACTACACTATCACCGAAGGTGAGGATGGTGCAAAGCCCACAGTAACAGTTAACCAGGAGTGGGTGAACAACATCACCGTTGCTGAGGCTATCACCTTCAATGTAGACTTTAATAACATCGAGGAGGCTCGTGTTGCAACCCTTAACGTAGCCTATGGCGAGCAGTCGTTCGATGTATTCGTACGCCAGGCTGAGGGTATGGTTGTAGATGTAGAGTTCGTGGCAACAGCGCTCAATGGCGAGTACTACGGTACTGCATACTCACAGGACCCCAACTACTTTGCTATCCTCTCGAAGAACGGTACAACAGGTTGGAGCGACCTCTACCTCGATACATACTACCGCTTCGATATCTACTCTGCAACTCCTACTGATGCCTCTGCACCAGTTCTTCCCGAGGGTGTCTTTGCTTATGACTACCTTAACTCTGGCGTGGGTGAGACCTTCGGTGACTTCTACAGCGTACGCATGGAGACATTTGAGAGTGGCTCATACAAGGAGACAAAGATTGAGGATGGCGTTATTATCATCACAGAGAACAAGTTTGAGGCTATCTTGAAGATGGCTGACGGCAAGGTACACCGTGTAGTATACGAGGGCTCTTTGGCTCTTGGCTACATCGAGGTTCCAGCGCCTGACTACTACTCAACTCTTACCGAGGACCTCACATTCAACCACCCCGATGGCACCATCCGCCTCAACTACTTTGGCGACTACTACGGCATCGGTGCAGCAAACTGGACAGTGAGCCTTGTGTTGCCTGGCACAAACATCAATGGCGACTACTTCATGCTTGACATCGTAACCGATAGCGATGCTTTCGAGGCGTCTAACATCGTAGGTACCTATAGCTGCGTTGCCGAGGAGAATGCAGCTCAGAACACCTTCATCAAGGGTACATACTCTGGTGGTTTCGTAAGCTCATGGTACTTCGTAGCTGTTGACAACTACTACGGCACTGACGATGTAGCACCTATCGTTGATGGTACCATCACCATCCGTGAGGAGGGCGTTAAGTTTATCGTTGAGTTCGACTGTATGGACGACAACGGCCACAAGATCCAGGGTACTTACACTTGCTCAGGTCTTGAGATGTACGACAGCCGCAACTAATAATCGGCATACTAAAATAAAGAGCCTGTCCAAGTTTTGGACAGGCTCTTTAAGTTTGCATACGCTATAAGCCGAGTTCTGTTCACCACTTGCGTGGCGCCTCTATCATTTATCTTGGACGACAATCACTTGCCGCCTCTAGCAACCTACCCCCCGACATTGGACGAGCAGCCCTTAATTGTCGGTATACATGGTCTTGCAACCCACGAGGTGCACGGACCGAGGAGTATTGCTACCCTCGCGGTGGGCTCTTACCCCACCTTCTCACCCTTACCTCTAGCGAGGCGGGTATTTTCTTCTACACTTCTATACCCTCTCGAGTATCAAGCCGTTAACTTGCGCGGTGCTCTGCGTTGCTCGGACTTTCCTCCCCCACTTGCGTGGCAGCGATAGAGCGCATATGCGCCGCAAAGGTAGTAAAATTTCTCACCATAGATACCATATATAAATAGTTTTTCGTATCTTTGTCTATATTTTACCAAACTTACTATTTATAATGAGACGTTCAGACTTATACTTCGCAGGCGTGATGCTCGCAATCTTCCTGCCATTCATCGTGAGCAACGACCTATATAACTCGTACAGCGAGTTCAACGCGGAACACCCTATGATTATGGCATTCCTGAAGTTCGGTATCCTCGCAACACTCGGCGAGATGCTCGGCTGCCGTATATCTACAGGCAAGTACACAACACCTACGTTTGGCGTAGTGCCACGAATGGTGGTATGGGGCCTATTGGGCGTGGTCATCACCATGGCCATGTCGGTATTTGCTGCGGGTATCCCAGCATTTATCAAGTCTATGGGTGGCGCAAACCTCGTTACGGAGTTCTATACCGAGGGCATTACATTTGGCAAGTTCGTAGTAGCATTGTCAATATCAGTGATGATGAACACCTTCTTCGCCCCCGTATTCATGACCTTCCACAAGATTACCGATACGCATATCGCAGAGTGCGGTGGCTCGATCAAGGCCCTTATCACACCTATACCTATGCGCCGCCATATCATGAACCTAAACTGGGACCGCCAGTGGAGCTTTATATTCAAGAAGACTATACCTCTCTTCTGGTACCCAGCACACACAATCACCTTTATGCTCCCTGGCGAGTACCGTGTGCTCTTTGCAGCACTTTTGGGCGTAGCATTGGGTGTGATACTCGCAATTGGTGCACGCAAGAAATAGACTGATAATCAGTGCATATAAACGTCCCTTATAGCGCCATAAGAAATCATTAAGGAAAATCTATTGCGGTTTTAAAAATTGCCCTTATATTTGCACCAGGAAAAGAGATAAAACCTCTTAAAACAGATATAAAGGATTAACATTTAAAAGACGATAAGATTATGGCAAAGAAGTTTATATGTACCGTATGCGATTATATTCACGAGGGTGACGAGGCTCCAGAGCAGTGCCCATTGTGCAAGGTAGGCCCCGAGTTGTTCGAGGAGATTGAGGAGGAGAAGTAGTCCTCACTGCAGCATACAACAAACCAATAAAAAGATACAAACCTAATAACTAAACAACCTAATAAAAACTATTACGATTATGGCAAAGAAATTCATCTGTTCAGTATGTGGATATATTCATGAGGGTAACGAGGCTCCTGAGAAGTGCCCATTGTGCAAGGTAGGCGCTGACAAGTTCAACGAGATGCAGGAGGAGGGTAAGGCTCTTGAGTTCGTTACAGAGCATAAGATTGGCGACGGCAAGGTAGACAACGCCGAGATCCTCGAGGGCTTGAACAACCACTTCATGGGCGAGTGCACAGAGGTAGGTATGTACCTCGCAATGAGCCGCCAGGCAGACCGTGAGGGCTATCCTGAGATTGCTGAGGCTTTCAAGCGCTACGCATTCGAGGAGGCAGAGCACGCATCGAAGTTCGCTGAGCTCTTGGGCGACTGCGTATGGGATACCAAGACCAACCTCGAGAAGCGTATGAACGCTGAGAGCGGTGCTTGCGCTGACAAGATGCGCATCGCAGCTCTTGCTAAGCAGAACAACTACGACGCTATCCACGACACCGTACACGAGATGGCTAAGGATGAGGCTCGCCACGGTAAGGGCTTCGAGGGCTTGTACAACCGCTACTTCAAGAAGTAGTCCCCACATAGATAATTAAATCAAGGAGCCTGTCCAACCTTAGGTTAGACAGGCTCCTTTACTATCAAAAGCACAGCACCTTAGCCCAAAATCGAGCCACGAGCCTTGAGGCGGGCAACAGCCTCTAGACTATATATAGCCCCAACCATCGCCACACCACCAAAGTGCAACTCCTTAAGGTAGGCGATTTTATCGGGGGTCACACCCCCTAAGGCTATAACCTTATCGTCGATTATACCACACTTTGAGGCGTGTCGCAACTCTTCGTCATCAAAACCCGAGCTATAACCTATCTTGGATATACTATCGAAGATGGGGCTTAGGAAGAGGTAGTCGTAGTCACGCTTATAGCGCACAACCTCCTCCAACGAATGGCACGAGCGCGTCCTCAACCCATCATACACCTCAGGGAGCTGTGTGACACGTCTATTGATATGTATGCCCCGGAGCGAGAACTCATCGTAGAGCACAGGATAGTCGTGTACGACAATCCTCCTTCTATGCTCCTCACTGAGAGTCTCTAAGAGTTTCCTACACTCATCAACACTCGACTCTGTCTTGCGCAGATGAACAATGTCTACACCCAAGTCAAGTAGACTCGCTATGATATAGGCATCCTCATCTATGACCTTTGGGGTTGTTACTGCAATAATCCTCATTACTTTAGCTTCTCAATAATAAGGTCGGCAACCCTCTTACCCGAGAGTAGCATACCGCCAAAGATAGGGCCCATGCGAGGTGTGCCACTCACGGCCGAAGCTGCCATGCCACAGACATAGAGACCTGGATATATCTCCTTGGTGCCATTTACAACCTCCTGCTCTCCCGACACAACATCCAGCGAACGCTCGCCAATAACCTCACCTGTATCGGTGGCAAGACGTATGCCATTCTTGCGAGCTACTGTACAACACATCTCACTATCGTGACCCGTGCCATCAATAACACACTTAGCCATGATATTTAGCGGGTCGACATGCATGCCCTCTCTTAGCACAGGGGTCCAGTTAACAACCACACCGCTAACCACATCATTCTTGAAGATTACATCCTCGACAGAGTAGCAGTTGAAGATTGTAGCGCCTGCATGAACAGCCTTGTAGAGCAAGGCCGCGGTGCTCTCCACAGAGTCCATAACATAGAGGTTGTCGTCATACTGCTCGAAGTTGATGTCGAACTCCTTGATGATATGTAGGGCCTCCTCCTGCACGACAATCTGGTTAAACATCATGGCGCCACCCCACATGCCACCACCAGGTGATAGCTTTCTGTCGAACTGCGCAACCTTCAATCCCGCCTTAGCGAGGTAGTAGGCCGCAACAATGCCCGAGGGACCACCACCCACGATGGCTACATCCAAATCTAAATTTCTCTCCAGCTTACTGAAATAGGTAGAGATAATACCGTGTGATACATTTCTTTCAATCATAGTCTATTGTTTTTATAAGTTATGGGGAATTACTCTTCACATAGCGTGTGACTAATCTTCATGGCGCAGAAGTTTGGTCCACACATAGTACAATATCTGCCTCCTACGTTATTCGAGGTCTTGTTTTCATAACATTAGGTTATCTATTCAAGGTTATTAACACCTCTTGTGTCTCTGTTACTGGATCTTCGGCATTGATGATGCTACCACTAAGCGCAATACCCCCAACACCACACTCCAACAATTCGGGGATATCACCCTTCGTAATGCCTCCAATAGCGACAAGAGGGATGCTTATATCTTGCTCTCGCATCTTAGCGATTATATCGCGGTAACCAACAAAGCCGAGGATGGGCGCAAGAGCACTCTTGGTCGTCGTATAACGAAATGGGCCACATCCAAAGTAGTCAGGTCTGCCACACTCTAAGGTGCGCACGACATCCTCGAAACTATTTACCGTAGCACCTATGATATATCCCTCACCAAGAATCCCACGTGCCTCACCAATGGGCATATCACTCTTGCCAAGATGCACTCCGTCGGCACCTATCCTCTTAGCAAGCAACACGTTGTCGTCGATGATAAAGGTTGCTCCGTGCGCCTTGCACATCTCTTGCACCGTGAGCGCCACCTCCTCCAACAACCCTTCCTCTGCACCCTTCATGCGAAGCTGAATCCATCGACAACCACCCTCCAGAGCTACTCTCGCCGAGTCGACGTAAGAGTAGCGGGCGTTGTAGTGGGTGATGAATTGTAGTCTAAAGTTATTCGTAGTCATTGATTAACATTTTTAGGGGATTAAAACCATGATTAACAGGACCATTACCCAGTCCTATCGTCACATCAGCACCACTAACTATCGCCTCGGTGATAAATCTCTTGGCCTTAGCAATAGCCTCCACCATACTACAACCCCTGGCCATATATGCAGCTATGGCAGAGGAGAGGGTACAGCCCGTGCCGTGAGTGTTACGCGTGGTGATTGTCTCGGATGTGAAGATTGCGGTCTCTATTCCAGTGTGAGATTTAGTGTAGAGGATGTCACTCTTCGTTGCGCCCTCCCCGTGACCACCCTTGAGGAGTATGGCCTGAACGCCATAGTCGAAGAGGAGATTGGCAGCATGCTCCTTATCGTGAGGTGTGGAGACAGGACAGCCTGTGAGGGCAATCATCTCAGGGATATTGGGTGTTGCGAGCATGGCCATGGGCAGAAGTCGTCGCTTGACAACCTCTTGAGCCTCGACAGATAGGAGGCGATGACCTGAGGTTGAGACGATTACGGGATCGAGAATTATTGGTAGTCTATATCTGCTCAGCGCCTCGGCCACAGCCACGACAACATCGCAGTTCGAGAGCATACCTATCTTGACATAGGATGGGCGCAGGTCCTCGACCACCGCAATAATCTGGTCATATACCAATTCGGGGGTTATTGCCTGCTGAGAGTGAACACCTTGGGTATTCTGCGCAGTGATGGCCGTGATGGCTGTTGCACCATATACACCGAGAGCCGCACATGTCTTGATGTCGGCTTGAATACCAGCCCCGCCAGAGGAGTCGGAACCAGCAATTGATAATACTACGGGATAACGTTTTTGTCGATCCATACCACTATTTTAAGGTTACTAAATATGCTCAAAATAGTGGTACGGCAAGTACCATTAAAGATGACTCCAAACTTCCAGCGTCAGCATTATCTGTACTGGTGCAATGTGTATAATCTCAGCCAGGGAATTATGCGGCATTCCCTAACACCACCATTCGAGTTCTTAGGCAAAGATAGTAAAAAATAACTTATCTTATGCATTCATCCTACTTTTTTTGCGATAATATCTCGCAAAGAGGCTATTAACAGCACCGCGCATTGTAAGGACAAAGAACTGTATAACAGCAATATATAAGGATAATACAGCGCAAAAAAAAGTTGGGCTCTCCGCGATAGGATAGCCCAACTACTTATGTGTGATAGACCTATACAATTAGTTCTTGACCATTGTCATACGCTCCCACACGCAGCGTGGTATAAGACGCCAGAAGCCAACAAGGAGCTTGTAGCGCCAGTCGAAGATGAGTATGCGCTGGCGACGTTTGAACGAGCGCACGATATAACGTGCTGCGGTATCTGCGGTCATAAGCATTGGATAGCTCTTCTCAGGGTTTAGAATCTCGGTGGCCACGAAGCCTGGACGTATGTCGCCCACGGTGATGGGCAGATGCTGCATGCGGCTGAGCTGCGCGAGGGCCACGAGATAGGCACTCTGCATGCTCTTGGTTGCCGAGTAGGCAGGAGCCTGACCCATGCCCTTGGTGCCAGCCACAGATGTTATAACGGCGACATGAGCCTTACGCTTAGGGTTGTAGTGGGGTGTGCGCTTTACATAGTTTATGAAGTGGTCGACGATGCGCACCATGCCCTCGCAGTTGGTCCTCACGGTGCGTAGCTCCATGCCCTCCTCGAGGTCGGGGTTCTGACGACCTATGCCCGCAGCATAGAGCAACACCTCGGGGGTTGCGACCTCACGAAGGAGCTCATCGAGGATGCCCACAGCAGATTGGTCGGTGACATCCATAACACGATAGGCCACCCTATCGGCACCATAACGCTCTTGCAACGCCACAAGACGCTCCTCACGACGTCCAGCGATGGCTATGCGCCACCCTTGGTCGAGGAGTCGTTGGGCAACAGCCTGACCGATGCCCGATGTTGCACCTATGATAATAGCCTGTTTCTCCATATTATATTAGTTTATGGGTGCAAGTTAGTAATATTTTGCAAATATTTTTCACGATATGTTGTGTATATTACAAAACTTTACTATCTTTGCACCGCTTTAAGATACCAGGCCAGGTATTTCGAGAAGCAAGATCCTGCGGACATGGTGTAATTGGTAGCCACGTCAGACTTAGGATCTGATGCCGAGAGGCGTGGGGGTTCGAGTCCCTTTGTCCGCACAAGGTTTTGAAGACGAACAACGAAAGTTGCTCGTCTTTTTTTGTGCCCATATGTTTGAGCGAGCTCACATAGGTACAAAAAAAGACGTAGCCTACGGCTATTCGTCTTAAAACCACCCCAAGGGGCTCGAACTTTAGTCGGGGTTGAGCCGATATGATAGTGATTTATTGCTCGGGCTACGCCCTGCGCCTATTTTCTATGGTATCGGCTCTACGACTTTTTATCCGTTGCGGGGATAATATTATGTTTATTACTCGACTTTCAGTCTGCGTTAATCGGTATCTCCGCTACGACTAAAGTCGTTCGAGTCCCTTGGGTTTTGTGCGGATAAAGGGACTCGCACTCGCTGTGGCGGCTCGGCAATAGTTTCGGGTGCGCAGTTGCTACGCAACCCACGAAAAGCAAATGGTGGATAGTTTAGTGAGCAAGCTCCCTACTATCCACCATCTACTTTCACGACCTCTGGTCGTTGCGCCCCCTTATCGCTATTGCTCTCGCTCTGCTGAACGCAGTTCGAGTCCTGGGCGTGCAGCCCTAATTGTTGTATGATATTAAGCCTTTTCAGGATAGTATTCTTTCAACCACTCGATGAAGTCTAAAATCTTTAAAGAGTCCTCGATAAATGTTCGATGGTCGAGCACATCTTGGCACAAGGTTTTGAAGACGAACAACGAATGTTGCCCGTCTTTTTTTAGTTATGGATTTGGATATCTGCACAAAAATCTATAACTTTGAGTCAATAATTCACTCTAAAACTTAATGCCTATGAAGAAGTATTTAGCAGAAATGATCGGTACCATGGTTTTGGTACTGATGGGTTGCGGTGCAGCTGTAAGTCTTAACTGTGGCGCCGACACAGCATCTGTAGTGGGAACAGCAGCAGCATTCGGTTTATCAGTTATAGCCATGGCATACACCATTGGCGGCATCAGCGGGTGTCACATAAATCCCGCAATCACCCTCGCTTGTCTCATTAGCGGCCGCATAAGCAAGGATGAGGCGCTCCGATACATGGGAGCACAGGTTATCGGCGCATTTATTGGCTCTGCATTGTTGGCTCTATTGGTAGCCGACCTCACACCTCTTGGCACCGAGACAGGCGCTAACGTATGTGCTGGCGGCGTGACTAATGGCCTAATAGCAGAGATTATACTGACATTCATCTTCGTACTCGTAGTGCTGGGCGCAACAGATGAGAAGAGAGGTGCAGGCAACTTTGCGGGATTGGCTATCGGTCTAACACTCATCCTTATCCACTTGGTAGGCATCCACTACACAGGAACATCCGTAAACCCTGCACGTAGTATCGCTCCCGCAATATTCGAGGGTGGCTTAGCATTGGAGCAGTTGTGGGTATTCATCGTAGGTCCATTTATTGGTGCTGCACTGAGCGCCGTAGTATGGAAGACCCTCAACGATTAGGAGGCTCTAACGTCACTATAAAAAATATAGTCTGCCTGTTGGCAGACTATATTTTTTTACCACGGGCCTTCACCAGCCTTAAGAAAAAGGCATAAAAAAAACGGAAGACTTTCATCTTCCGTTTGGTGCCCAGGACAAGACTCGAACTTGCACGAGCTTGCGCTCACTACCCCCTCAAAGTAGCGTGTCTACCAATTTCACCACCTGGGCTTTTTCATTAGGGTGTGCAAATGTAGTAACATTTTTGCAATCTGCAAACTTTTTTAGTAAAAAATTTCACAAAAATTAACGACTCGATAGCTAACTTATTGCTATCGAGTCGTTTACATTTAAGAGATTTTTCATCCCGTTTTTCGCTCTTACAAGCCAAACTCGCTCTTTAGGCGGTCCACCTCGTCGAGCTTCTCCCACGAGAAGAACTCAACCTCCTTAGCGAACTCCTTACCCTTATCGCCCACGAAGCGGACAATCTCGGTATATGGGCGGCGACCGAAGTGGCCATACGATGCTGTAGCCTCGAAGATAGGGTACTTCAAGCCGAAGCGCTCCACGATAGCTGCTGGGCGAAGGTCGAACATCTTGCCAATCTTCTCGGCGATCTCGCCATCCGAGAGCTTAACATTAGCTGTGCCGTAGGTATCTACATATATAGATAGTGGCTGTGCGATACCGATAGCGTAGCTCACCTGCACGAGGTCCTCACGAGCGATGCCCGCAGCGACCATATTCTTAGCGATATGGCGTGCAGCATATGCTGCCGAGCGGTCCACCTTAGATGAGTCCTTACCCGAGAAGGCGCCACCACCATGAGCGCCACGACCACCGTAGGTATCAACGATAATCTTACGACCTGTGAGGCCCGTGTCACCGTGAGGACCACCGATAACGAACTTACCCGTTGGGTTAACATGGAGGATATAGTCATCGCCAATAAGCTCCGCAAGGCGGTCGTTAGCACGCTCCAAGCGAGCCTTAACACGTGGGATGAGGATGTTGCGCACATCGTCGGCGATGATACGCTGCATCTCCTGCTCGGCCTCCTTATCACTACGGGTGTGTGTTGGGAGGATAAACTCGTCGTGCTGTGTAGAGACTACGATAGTGTGCACACGCAATGGGCGGCGGTCGTCGCCATACTCTATAGTCACCTGACTCTTAGAGTCGGGGCGCAAGTAGCGCATAACCTCGCCCTCACGGCGGATTACGGCAAGCTCCTTGAGGATGACATGTGAGAGGATGAGTGTTGCAGGCATGAACTCTCGAGTCTCATCTACGGCATAGCCGAACATGATGCCCTGGTCGCCAGCGCCCTGCTCCTCGACAGAGCCACGCTCAACACCCTGGTTGATATCCGACGACTGCTCGTGGATAGCCGATAGCACACCGCACGATGCGGCGTCGAACTGATACTCGCTACGGTTGTAGCCTATGCGGTCGATGACACGACGTGCGACACCCTGGATGTCGACATAGCCCTCCGAGCGCACCTCGCCCGAAACGACAGTAAGACCTGTGGTACAGAGAGTCTCGCAAGCGACCTTTGAGTTGAGGTCGCGACGCAAAAACTCGTCGAGAATAGCATCCGAAATCTGGTCGGCAACCTTGTCTGGGTGACCCTCAGACACCGACTCTGATGTAAATAAAAAAGCCATACGCTATATCTAATAATTTATTATTGTTAGTAAAACGCATGGAGGGTGTGGGATATTGCAGAAGTGCTGTTTTAGCAGTTTTTTATTGTGGTTGCAATCAGTCCAAATCCCTCCACATTAATTTCGGGGGCAAAGGTAGTAAAAAAATGCAATACACCACAATCATAGCGAGATTATTTTCTTATATAGGTATAAGCATAGCCTATTGCTCAGGGCGTGGTCACGACATGAGGGTGGCTAATGGGGCAGCAAAGAGGCAGCATATGGCAAGAGCCGCGATAAAACAAAGATGACATATTACAAAAACAGACCATCCAGGATAGTACACAAATATACTCCTGGATGGTCCATATAGGATGGGCATCTACGCCCACGATAACAATATATTACAAGCCGAGCTCCTTGATAAGCCACTCTGCCTTGCCGTACTTCTCGATTACGAACAATACATAGCGGATATCTACGGCGATGGTGCGCTGCAACTCTGGCTCGAAGGCAACATCACCCGACATAGCCTCCCAGTTACCATCGAAGGCCAAGCCGATAAGCTGACCCTTCTTGTTCATAACAGGAGAGCCTGAGTTACCACCAGTAATATCGCAGTTCACAAGGAAGGCTACAGGAAGCTCGCCATTCTTATCGGCATAGCGACCATAGTCCTTAGCTGCGTAGAGCTCCTTGAGGCGCTCAGGCACGGTGAACTCAACAGGGTTTGATGGATCCTCCTTAGCCATAACACCCTCAAGTGTTGTGTAGTGCTTATATACGATACCATCTGCAGGGCTATATGGCAACACGTTACCGTAAGTAAGACGGATGGTGAAGTTAGCATCCGATGCCCACGCCTTGTTAGGCTGCATCTTCATAAGACCTGCGATATAGAGGCGGTGACCCTCGCTATACTTCTCACCAGCAGCAACAACCGCAGGGATAAGCTCACGGTAGAGTGTCAATACCGACATTGACAACTCGTAGATAGGATCGTTCTTCAAAGCCTCCTCGTCGAGAGATGCGTAGCCCTCGAAGCTTGTGAAGGCAGTGTTATTGTAGAGCCAGTCAACATAGGCATCGCTATTGCCACCAAACTCCGAGTCAATCTTCTCGTAGATAGATGGGAGGATGGTATTGTTCTCGCGATAGATGGTGAACATACGCTTAGCCACAGCACGGTCTACATCTGCATTGTAGTCCTTATAGAAGCTCTGAGGATCGTCGCTAAGGCCCAGAGTTAAGCCTACGACCTCCACTGACTGGATAAGGCTCTCCATGAGATACTGCATGGTAGCGTTCTCCTTGAGGGCCTCGGTCTGTGACTGCTCAATGAGAGCCAAAGCATCCATGTAACGCTCCTCAGGGAGTGTGTTCTTGTCGGCCCACGCCTGGAATGCCTCCTCCTGAGCCTGCTTCTTAGCCTTCACGTTGAGCTTCACGATACCACGAGACATACCGATAGAGTTCTTCCAGTAGTTCGACGAACGTGCATACTTAGCGTCGTACTGGATGCGGATAGCCTGGTCGGCATCCATAAACTCACGCAATATCTTCTGGCGCTCACCACGGATGTAGATACGCTGTGGGTTATCCACGGCCAACATATAGTCGATCTCGTATGAGGTCATGTAACGCTCGGTAGAGCCTGGGAAGCCCATGATCATACCGAAGTCACCCTCCTCAATACCCTTGAGCGACACCTTAAGCCACTTCTCAGCCTTGTATGGGCGGTTGTTCTCTGAGTACTCAGCGGGGCGGTTGTCAGGACCAGCATATACACGGAATACCGAGAAGTCGCCAGTATGACGTGGCCACATCCAGTTGTCAGTGTCACCACCAAACTTACCGATAGATGATGGAGGTGTACCTACAAGGCGGATATCAGTGTAGGTCTCATATACGAAGGCGAAGAACTGGTTGTCACCAAAGAACGAAGGGATGACGATATCCATGCCAGGATACTGCTCCTCTAGCTCAAGAACCTTAGCGGTCTTGTTGGCAAGCACCATCTCCTCAAACTCCTGCTGCGAAGCGGTAGATGGAATGTTACCCACCATGTCGGGGGTTACATCGAAGATATGACGCACAAAGCGTACAGAGAGACCCTCTGCTGGGAGCTCCTCCTCGTAGTTCATAGCCCAGAAACCATCCTTGAGGTAGTCGTGCTCCACGGATGATAGCTTCTGAATAGCGTCGTAGCCACAGTGGTGGTTGGTGAAGAGAAGACCGTTTTCTGATACAATCTCACCGGTGCAACCACCGCCAAAGATTACGATAGCATCCTTCAACGATGACTTCTCTGCTGAGTAGATATCCTCGGCCTTAAGCTTGCAGCCATGAGCCTTCATATCCTTCTCGTTCATCTTCTTGATATATGGCAAGAGCCACATACCCTCGTCGGCAATAGCTGTGAAGCTGATGCTCACAAGTGCCAATAATGCAATTAGTCTTTTCATTTTACTCTATGTTTTGGTTTTTAGTTTTTCGCATTGATAGGTTGCCCAGCGACACACCTACTTCAATGTAGCAAATATACGAAAATATTTTGGATTTGTAGTAGTTTAAATGCAAAATTTAGACAACGAGGACAAGCAATATATATAGGCATACGACGAACAAAGAGTGTGGAGTCGGCACACATAGATATTGACATCCATGTCTTCATCCTCGTTAGGGATATCCTAGATATTTGACACCACACAACTCTACGCATAAATTAGCCCATAAAAAGACTAAATAACAATTATTATATTCGCACATAAATATCCCATACGTAGGCATAATAGCGATAGGTCACCCCCGCTCTGAAGGGCATACAGAGCTATATATCTACAAAATATATCAATATGTTATGTATATTCAAGAATTATGCTTATATTTGCAATCGTACGCAGTGTGCGCACAAAAATTTAAATAGATACAGATAAACACAATATAACCAAATAATTAAACTATGAAAAAACTTTTACACTACTTATTTGCAACCATCGCTCTTGTAGCGGCGTTTGCAGTAAGCGCATGTACCGAGGATCCTACCCCAACACCAGGTGGCGAGGTAGAGACCAAGGTAGAGGTGGCGGTAACCGAGACATCAGCGAGCGGTGCCACCATCGTTGTTACAACACAGAACGTAAAGGAGTTCGCATATATTCAGCGCGACTCTGAGATTCCCGCTTCAGCAATCCTTCAGAGCGATGAGTTCAAAACAAAGATTGCAAACACCGAGGAGGTTACTAACACAACTATCACAATCGATGGTTGCAGCGCCGGCGAGACTTACACCGTATTCTTCGCATTCCGCCTTGCTGACGATTCTATCTACGAGGAGGTTAAGCGTGTTGAGTTCACCACTACAAGCTATGGCGACAACGTTTTGACAGTTGTTGATCGCATGTACGACGGCTTCTCAGTACACATCCAGATTCCTGAGGAGGTTAAGGAGCGTGGCAACGCTTTGCGCTACTCTACAACCTCTATGGCTATGTTCAACTACATGAAGTCTATGGGCACTGGCACCTACGACAACTTGCTCTACAACGCTGCGCAGTGGACTACAACAGACAAGACCGTTATCTGCGACGACTACCACAGCACAGAGCGTGACGAGGATGGCGACATCATCTACGATGAGGAGGGTAATGTCGCTGGTGCAAGTTTCTACGACCCTAAAGTTCCTGGCGAGCCTGGCTACTTCCTCGTAGGTGAGTTCGAGTACATGACCGACACCGAGGAGCGTACAGTTCTCTACATCGACGAGGAGAGTGGCGAGATCAAGTCTAAGCGCGTTAACGACGACTCATACTGGGAGAGCACCGTATGGTGGTACCCTGCAGGCTGGCAGCCTGGCTACTACAACCCATTGTACGACTGGGTAGGTTGGTACACAGACCAGCAGAACAACCCCGACGAGTTCGACTCAGAGAAGTACTGGACAGGTTACTACGAGCGTCTCTATGTTGAGACACTTCCCGCTGAGACTCTCGAGGGTAATGTTGAGATTAAGGTTACTGATGTAACTCCTATCGACGCTTGCTTGTCATTCACTCCATCAGAGGACGTATTGCAGTACTGCATCCTCGTATGTACAGAGTCTGAGTTCGAGACACAGATCATGCCTCTTATCGAGAACAACGAGGAGCACCTCCGCTGGTTCACTGGCTCATACTTCGCTATGATGAGCTTCGGTATCCAGATGGGTCAGGGTTCTACTGATGTATGGCTCTCTGACTGGTTCGTAGATACTAAGGGTATGGCAGGTCAGGAGATTCGTGTTCTTGTTTCTGGTATTGGTGACAGTGAGGGTAAGAAGCAGAGCTTCGCAACAACAACTTTCACACTTCCTGAGGTAACTCTTCCAAAGCCTGAGGTTGTTGTAACTCCTGTTCCAAGCGAGGATCCTTACACTGTTACATTCAACATCAAGAATCCTAACCCCGATAACGCCATCACTGAGGCATACTTCGCATGTAACTACGAGCGTGAGTTCGATGCTATCCTCACACAGTACAGCTACACATCACTCCTCAAGGGTATGGGTAACGCTCTCGACGCTACTGCTGTTGGTCTTATCAACACAGCTGAGGGCTTCAACTTCACAATCTCTTCACGCGAGAATGCTACTACACGCCTTGCAGTGCTTGCATACAACTGGGAGGGTTCAAGCAACAACCCAGATGATCCTAACACAAAGGCAGTAGCTGAGTACACCACTCCTAACGCTAACTTCCCTGTACGCGTAAACTCTGAGCTCTTCACAAAGCTCCAGGGCGAGTGGGAGGCTTCAGCTGACATGAAGAACTATGTTGCTGTTACCGACTCTGAGGGTAACGCTACTGGCGAGTACAAGTTCGAGAGCGCTGGTACTTACAAGTCACCAGTGACTATCGTTGGTGGCATCGAGTACCCTGAGACTCTCTCTGAGGAGGTATACGACCTCTACGCAGAGTGGGGCATCAGCCGCGAGAAGACCGATGAGCTCTTCGAGGAGTTCTTGGCAATGGCTGAGCAGTACAACGCACGCACACGCGGCTTCAACCGCCTCTTGTGCCTCGGTTACAACTTCGCACATCCTGATTACAACCTCGGCGTGGTACAGACTCCTTGGGACTTGTTCATCTCTGATGAGTTCTCTGTAGCAACTGTTGCGGATATGTTCTACGACTTCGGTCCAAAGTGGAACTTTGAGATTGATGCAGATGGTAGCGTATGGTTGCCTATCGACATCGAGCGCGAGTACCCATTGTCTGCATTCTACTATGGTATCGACTACACATTCTATATGTTGGCTATTGGCGAGCGTTCATACCTTGGCGGTGATGTAATCGGCACTAACGGTCAGACTATCATCGAGGCTCGTTTCCCTGTTGAGGTATCTGACGACTACAACACAATCACCATCAAGCCTATCGTCTACAAGGATTCTACAGGTGCTACTGAGACATACTACCCAAGTGTAGCTCAGCTCCAGAATGGCTACGCTACACCTCTTAACCCACGCGTACGTAGCGAGGTTGTCCTCACACGTAAGGCTGGTGCAACTGCTTCAGTTAAGTCTAACGCAGCAACTGCTAAGGGTGTATCTCAGCGTGTTGCATCTATGGGCGAGGCTCCAGTACCTATGGAGCGTAGCGAGTTCTCAATGACCTCATTCGAGAACATCACTCCTCGCACACGCATCATCCCTGAGCGTAAGATCGAGGCTGGCGCCGAGGCATACCACAAGCGTGCTAAGGCGGCTGTTGAGGCTTACTACGGCATCGAGTTGTAATAAACTCGACCATCGATATGAGTTGGGCTGTCCCTCAGGGCAGCCCAACTTTTTGCTTTAATTGTATGCTCAGGAAGGCTACGGGCGAGCGAAGAGCATTGATGTGAACAACCGCCTCACCAAAACCCGCAAGAACCCGCAAGAACTCACAAGAACTCACAAGAACTCACAAGAACTCACAAGAACCCACAAGAACCCACAAATCCTCGCAAGCCCCCCCCTACAAACAAAAAGGGCCGTCCCGAAGAACAGCCCTTGACACTATAAGTAGCCCTTAGGACTACTCAGCCAAGATCTCCATAATCTTGATAGCTGCAGTTGCAACTGGGGTACCAGGACCGAAGATTGCTGCTGCACCATCCTTATAGAGCTGGTCGTAGTCCTGAGCTGGGATAACACCACCCACAACAACTACGATATCCTCACGGCCAAGCTTCTTGAGCTCAGCGATGATCTGTGGCACGAGGGTGAGGTGACCCGCTGCGAGTGATGATACACCAACAACGTGTACGTCGTTCTCAACAGCCTGCTTAGCGGCCTCCTCTGGAGTCTGGAACAATGGGCCCATATCGACATCGAAGCCGATATCTGCGTAGCCGGTAGCTACAACCTTAGCACCACGGTCGTGACCATCCTGACCCAACTTAGCGATCATGATACGTGGCTGACGACCCTCCTTCTTAGCAAAGTCAGCAACCAACTGCTTTGCCTTCTCGAATGCTGAATCTGATTTCACCTCTGCTGAATATACACCTGAGTTTAGACGAATAACTGCCTTGTAGCGACCTACAACCTCCTCGCAAGCATCTGAGATCTCGCCGAGTGATGCACGTACCTTAGCAGCCTCAACTGCCAATGCAAGCAAGTTGCCCTCACCTGTGCGTACGCACTCGGTGATAGCAGCCAATGCACGCTTAACAGCCTCGTTGTCGCGGTTAGCACGAAGCTCCTGCAAACGCTTAACCTGGCTCTCGCGAACAGCGGTGTTGTCTACTGCCAAGATATCGATTGGAGCCTCCTTCTCAAGGCGGTACTCGTTAACACCGATGATGGTCTCTACGCCAGAGTCGATGCGAGCCTGCTTACGTGCTGCAGCCTCCTCGATACGGGGCTTTGTAATACCTGTCTCGATAGCCTTAGCCATACCGCCGAGCTCCTCGATCTCCTGGATGTGAGCCCAAGCCTTGTGAGCGATCTCATTGGTGAGCGACTCAACATAGTATGAGCCTGCCCAAGGATCAGCCGAGCGGCATACGTTAGTCTCCTCCTGGATGTAGATCTGAGTGTTACGTGCGATACGTGCTGAGAAGTCGGTAGGAAGTGCGATAGCCTCATCCAAAGCGTTGGTGTGCAATGACTGAGTGTGACCCAAAGCGGCACCCATAGCCTCGATAGCTGTACGTGCTACGTTGTTGAATGGATCCTGCTCGGTAAGTGACCAACCTGATGTCTGTGAGTGAGTACGCAATGCCAAAGACTTAGGATTCTTAGGCTCGAACTGCTTAACAATCTTTGCCCAGAGAAGTCGTGCTGCACGCATCTTAGCAATCTCCATAAAGTGGTTCATACCGATAGCCCAGAAGAATGACAAGCGTGGTGCGAAGGCGTCGATAGACATACCTGCGTTGATACCTGCACGCAAGTACTCGAGACCGTCAGCCAAGGTGTAAGCCAACTCGATATCTGCTGTAGCACCAGCCTCCTGCATATGGTAGCCAGAGATAGAGATAGAGTTGAACTTAGGCATATTCTTAGATGTGTACTCGAAGATATCAGCGATAATCTTCATAGAGAACTTTGGAGGATAGATATAGGTGTTGCGCACCATAAACTCCTTCAAGATATCGTTCTGGATGGTACCAGCGAGCTGGTCGAGGGTGCAACCCTGCTCCAAACCTGCTACGATGTAGAACGCGAGGACTGGAAGCACGGCACCGTTCATTGTCATAGATACTGACATCTGGTCGAGTGGAATACCATTGAACAACACCTTCATATCCTCAACAGAGCAGATAGATACACCTGCCTTACCTACGTCACCAACAACACGTGGGTGGTCAGCATCGTAGCCACGGTGTGTTGCGAGGTCGAAGGC